>CP089984.1:2151000-2868000 GCA_037157815.1 Sorangiineae bacterium MSr11954 | reverse complement strand
GCGGCCGTCAGGGTCTCGCGGTAGCCGCGCACGCGCTCGCCCGCCGTAAAAATCTCGGGCGCATCGCCGATGTAGCCGATGCGGCGATGGCCGCGGGCGAGCAGGTGCTCGATCCCTTTGCGCACGCCCCCCACGTTGTCGACCAGCACGGAGTCGGCGTCGATGTTGGTGGCCGGGCGATCGACGAACACGGCGGCGACGCCCGCATGGATCTCGGGCTCGAGGTACCGCTGATCGTCGCCCACGGGGACGATGATGATTCCATCGACGCGGCGGGCGCAGAAGGCGAGCGCCAACTCGCGCTGACGCGAGGCGCTCTCATCGCACGATCCGGTGAAGACCAGAAAGCCATGCGTCAGCGCCACCTCTTCGACGGCGCGCGTCAGGGTCGAATAGAACGGATCGGCGAGGTCACGAACGATGACGCCAATGCTCGATGTGTGACCTCGACGCAGGGTGCGCGCGCCATCGTTCCGGCGAAAACCAAGCGCCTCAATCGCGCCGCGGACCTTCTCGGCGGTGGCCGGGTTCACCCCCGGCTCATCGTTGACCACGCGGGAAACCGTTTTCAGCGCGACGCCTGCGGCGGCCGCCACATCATTCATCGTCGGCCGATTTGTCGACAGCTTGGACATATGCGCGAGCTAGGCCGTACCGGAACGATCCTGCGCCGTGACCTCCTCGCTTTAACTAATGCATAGAGACAACGTTGTCAGCAGCAACCGCATTTTTCGTGCACGCGATCGCCTACCGCGCCGCGCGCAGCGGCGCACTTGGCGCGAATGTGTTGTGGGTTCCCAACGGGGCGCCGTGCAGCGGCGCGACTTGGCGCGAGCGTGTTGCGGGTTCCCCCGGGCCGCGGGGTGCGGCATCGCTCCTTGGCCCGAGCGCCGTCAGGCCGAGACGCCACCGCGCACGTCCGAACAACTTCTCCGACACCGCCGAAGCGTTGCGGGTTCGCCGCGTGTCAACGGCCTTTTGGGTGAGGGTGCTGACTTGTACGACAATTGATTTCAGTTTCATTAAATTCGCAACTCATCGCGAGCAGGTCGCGATATGGTGGACCGGCTTCACCCGAAACTTATCAACCCCCCGTAGGCGAACAAGGGAGGATGTATGCAATCACGACGAAGGTCCTGGATGAATTCATTCATCTGGGGCGCAGCAGCCGTTGGTGTGTTCTCGTTGGTCGGCTGTAGCACGGGAGAGACGGATCTTCAGGCGCCGTCGCCCCAGGCCGTTGCCGAGCCGACTGCAAAAGACGTCGATGAGGCGACGAAGCAGATTGCCCCGATGTTGGATCGTTCGAATGTGACGGTAAGCGTCGTCGAGGGCGGCGGTAGTGCCCATTTCAATGGTGGGTTTCAGAATGCCATGTTGGCGCGCATCAACGCCGATGGCACGGTCAGCGAGGCGTGCGTCGATTCGGCGCCGCAGGCGAATGCGTTCTTCGCGGCGAATATTGGGATCAAGCTCCGGCTCCCGCTGAACGGGCAAAACGGAAAGGACTGAGCCAATGAGCCATCGAAGGATTGCGGGCCCCCTGGGCGCGCTGGCGGTCTTTTCCATCGCCGGGAGCGCCAAGGCCGTCACGATTACGATCATCAACAACGACGGTGCCAACACGGGATTCAACGATCCGACCCCGGTCACCCCCGTGGGCGACAACCCCGGCACCACCAAGGGCGAACAAGCGCTCAACGTGTTCAAGAAGGCGGCCGAGATCTGGGGCTCCGCCCTGAGCGGCACCGTCGAGGTCAAGGTCCTTGCGTCGTTTGCGCCGCTTCAGTGCAGCGAGACGTACGGCACGCTCGGATCGGCGGGGCCCATGTCGGCCTATTACAACCCGAGGTTTCCGAACGCCTCGGCGTGGTATCCGGTCGCGCTCGCGAACCAGCTGGCCAACCGCGATATGAATACCAACCAACCCGACATCCAAGCTCAATTCAACTCGGAGCTGGGCAAGCCCGGGTGCCTCTCCAGCCGCGGCGGCTGGTACATGGGATTCGACGGAAATCACGGCAAGCGCATCGACTTCCTGACCGTGCTCTTGCACGAGTTCGGGCACGGGCTGGGCTTTCTCACCTTCGTGGATGGCACCACCGGAAAAGAGATGAGCGGCCGCCCCGACATCTACGAGACGTTCCTGCACGATGCGACGCAAGACAAACCGTGGACGCAGCTGACCGACAACCAGCGCAAGTCCTCGGCCCTCAACAATGGAAACGTGCGATGGGAGGGGCCGGCCGTCACGGCGGCGGCGAAGGAGATCCTGTCGTCCACCACCCCTACCCCGCTCCTGTACACGCCGGCGAAGTTCGAATCGGGGTCCTCCGTTTCGCATTGGGATAAATCGCTGTCGCCGAATCTGTTGATGGAGCCGGTCATCAATGGGGATTTGACGCACGGGTTGGATCTCACGACGGCCTTGATGAAGGACATCGGCTGGACATTGCCGGCCACCACGCCATAACCGTCACGGAGGAGAATTCGAGGGGGGTTCGAACGGCGAAGGAGTCTGTCGCGAACCGTCGCACGGTTGGCGTGTGGGGCCATGTTGCGCGCCTGTCTTCCGGGCACAGTGCGCAAGCATGAGAAACCTTGCTTTCGCAGTTGCCCTGGGCTTCGGGCTCGTAGCCTGCAGCTCCGACGATGCCTCGCCTACGAATCCCTCTCCGAACCATGCGCCGTCCGAGACGGACGCGCGCTCCCAAACACCGCCGGGCAGTACGGCATACGGTCCGCGGGTGACGCCGGGCATTGCCCCCGGGGTCACCCTCCGCGATGCACCGCGGAACTTCGTGACGAGCCGCGACGGACAGCTCATCGAAAATCTCGTCTTCCGTTCCCAACCCAAAATCCGACACGCCCGCGTCCATTTTCGCAATTGCAAATGGGTGACGACCCAGGGCGACAACCACTGGGCCTTCGACCCGGCCGACTTCGACGATCTGCGGACGGCCGGCGTCATCTTCGAACGGAACGACTTTGCCGACGCCCTGCCGGCCATTTACTCGGCCGACCCCGCGCAGCCGGCCAAGGTTATCGCATCCATCTTCCGCGGCACCTCCGACGGCTATGGCGACTCGGCCAAAGTGGGGAGCAACCTCGTCATCGAGGACAGCGTCTTTCAATACGATCACCCGACGCTCCCCTACGCGCACGCCGATGGCCTGCAGAGCGACATGGGCTCCGTCGCCCACGTGACCGTACGCTATTCGTACTTCGATGTGACCACGCCAGGCGCCAACGCCGCGTTGCTCCAGAACGAGGTGGGCGACGAGGTCGGTGATTGGCTCATCGAGCACAATCATATCCACGCCCAAGGCGCATACCCCGTGCGCATCTATCACCTCACCGGCTCGGGGCGCGCGACCGTTCGCGAGAACCGGATCGATCGCATCTGGATTTACGGTCCGCTCGACATTACCGATCACCCCGAGCTCGTGGACTGGACCAACAACGTCGACGAAAAAGGCGCCGTGATCCCGCGCCCGTAGCCGTCGCCGTCTTTCCCAACGGAGGCGCCTTCGGCCGCGGCGGCAGCCGTCTTTCGGCTCGGCGGGAGGCGCCTTCGCCTGCGGCGGCAGCCGTCTTTCCAGACGGAGGCGCTTTCGTCCGCGGCCGTAGCCGTCGCCGTCTTTCCGAACGGAGGCGCCTTCGCCCGCGGCGGCAGCCGTCTTTCGGCTCGGCGGGAGGCGCCTTCGCCCGCGCCGTCTTTCCCGACGGAGGCGCCTTCGCCCGCGGCGGCAGCCGTCTTTCGGCTCGGCGGGAGGCGCCTTCGCCTGCGGCGGCAGCCGTCTTTCCCGACGGAGGCGCTTTCGGCCGCGGCCGTAGCCGTCGTCGTCTCCCAACGGAGGCGCCTTCGCCTGCGGCGGCAGCCGTCTTTCCAGACGGAGGCGCTTTCGGCCGCGGCCGTAGCCGTCGTCGTCTCCCAACGGAGGCGCCTTCGCCTGCGGCGGCAGCCGTCTTTCCAGACGGAGGCGCCTTCGCCCGCGGGAGGCCATGGCGCGGCTACGATGGCGCGTGGCTCACGGGACGCGGTACTTGGAGAAACCTTCGCCGAGGAGCTCGAAGACCCGATCCATCTCGGCGCGGACGGCGGCGAGGGCGCGCTTCTTGTCCTTGCCGCCGAGCATGTGCTGCACCAAGGAGCGCATGAACGACGATTGGGTGACCATCAGGATCTCCGCCACGGTCCATACTTCGGTATCGCTGTCCGGCCTTTGCATGCGCTCCGCCAGCGCCTTGGCCAGCGAGGCCGTGTGCCGCGCCCGCATTTCCCGGCCGTGGGCCTGCAGGGCCGGGCTCTCGGATACGAGATGCAGGAAACCGTGGTTCTCGGGGGGCACCTCGCCGAGCTGGTCGAGGAAGAGCAAAGTGTACTCGCGGATGGCCGCGAGCGGCTTTCCGCCCGGTTTGAGCTCGCGCACCAGCCGCACCAAACCCTCTTCGATCTCGAGATCGCGGTCGAAGACGAGGTCTTCCTTGGTCGGAAAGTAGTTGAACACGGTCTGCTCCGACACCTCGGCCTCCCGGGCCACCTCGGCCACCGTGACCGTCTCGAAGCCCCGTCGCGTGAACAAACGCGCGGCCGCGTTGGCGATGGATTCCCGCATTTTGCGCTTCTTGCGCTCTCGAAGGCCCTCCGGCTTGGACATGCTGGCCCGAGTCTAGCGCAGCGGCGCTTGACTGGGGCGGCGCCAAACTTATAGTTACTATATAATTTTTGCTGCCACATTTTTATAGGAGCCACACATGGCTGACATCCGGGTTCCCGTGTTGATCGTGGGCGGGGGCGTCGTTGGGCTTTCCTCGTCCTTGTTCCTCACCCACCACCACGTGCCGCATCTTCTGGTGGAGCGGCATCCGACCACCTGCATTCACCCGCGGGCGCGCGGCGTGAGCGGGCGCACCATGGAGCTCTTTCGAGGCCTGGGCCTCGAGGATGCCATCCGCCGCGCCGGCGCGGAGCTGGCGAAGAGCAACGGCTTTCTCATGGGCAAAACGCTGCTCGGCGTGCTCTCCGGCGAGGGGACGGCCTTTCGCATGCCGGCGCCTGGCGCGACGGGCGGAGCCTCCCCCTCCCCGTTCGGGCTCGCGTTCGCGCCGAGCGATGCGAGCCCCACGTCGGCCGCGCGCTGCCCCCAAGACCGGCTGGAGCCAGTGCTCCTCGAGGCCGCGCGCGCCCGCGGCGGCGATCTGCGGTTTCACATGGAGCTCGTGAGCTTCGAGCAAGACGCCTCGGGGGTGACCGCCGCCCTTTTGGACCGCGGCACGGGCGAGACGCACACCGTGCGGGCCGACTACATGATCGCGGCCGACGGCGCGAAGAGCCCCATCCGCAACCGGCTCGGGGTGGCGATGGAGGGACGGGGCGAGATATCGCACCAGCTCAATATCTACTTTCAGGCGGACTTGAGCGAGCTGGTGAAGGGGCGCGAGTTCAGCATTTGCACCGTCGATCACCCGGAGGTGCGCGGGATTTTCACCTCGATCAACAACACGGACCTTTGGGTCTTCCACGCGATTTACCATCCCGGCTTGGGGGAGAAGCCGGAGGATTATCCGCTCGAGCGCTGCGTCGATTTGATCCGCACCGCGCTCGGTATACCGGATATCGCCATCACCATCCGGAGCGTGCTGCCGTGGGCGGCCACCGTATCGGTGGCGGAGCGCTTTCAACATGGTCGCGTGTTTTTGGCGGGCGATGCGGCGCACCTCATGCCGCCTTGGGGAGGCATGGGGGCCAGCACCGGCATCCAAGACGCGCACAACCTCGCGTGGAAGCTCGCCGCCGTGCTCGATGGGCGCGCGGCGCCCTCGCTCTTGTCCACCTACGACGTCGAACGCCGCCCGGTCGCGCGCCTGGCCGCGGAGCGATCGGGGAACATGGGCGACCGCACCGGCATCGTGTCGCCGGAAAAATGGGCCGGCAGCTTCAAGGAGAACTTTGCGCCGGTTGGCTTTCGCTACCACTCGGCCGCCGTGCTCGCCGAGGCGGACGAGAAGGACGAAAGGAGCGAAGAGGACGGAACGCGAGCGCAACCCGGCGAGGTGGCTTGCCAGGAGCTCGACGGGCGCCCGGGGACGCGCGCGCCCCATGTCTGGCTCGAACGCGAGGGAAAGCGCACCTCGACCCTCGACCTGTTCGGGAGCTCGTTCGTGCTGCTCACCGGGCCGGACGGCGCGAGCTTTTGCGATGCGGCCCGCGCGTTCGGGGCGCGCTCGCGCGTGCCGCTCGCCGCCTACACCTTGGGCGAAGGCGGCGATTTTCGATGCGAGCCATCGTGGACGGACGCGGCGGGGATCGAGGCTGGCGGAGCCGTTTTGGTCCGACCCGATGGGTTCGTAGCGTTTCGAGCGCGCGGGGGCGTGGAGACGCCGGCCCATGTGCTCGGGGACGTGCTCGAACGGATCTTGGGGTGAGTTGCGATATGCTCCAAGGATGCGTGGAGCGCGGGCGGCGGCGATAGCGCACGGGGGTCAGGGAAGTCCGGCGAGCGTGTCCGATGGCTGCCGCGCCGCGGTGGATGCGGCCCTCCGCGTGCTCGAGTCGGGGGGCGAGCCGGTGGACGCCGCGGTGGCCGGCGTGGTCGTGCTCGAGGACGATCCCCGCTACAACGCGGGGACCGGATCGCGCGTTCGGATCGATGGGGTCACCGTGCAGATGGACGCGGCGGTGATGACGTCGGCCGGGCGCTTCGGTGGCGTGGCGGCCATCGAGCAGGTGAAAAATCCGGTGTGCGTGGCGCGGGCCGTGCTCGATACGCCGCACCTGCTCCTGGCCGGCGACGGCGCCACCCGCTTCGCGCGGACCCTGGGGATGCCGCCGTACGATCCGACCACCGACGACGGGCGCGCGCGGGCGCGCGATCTGCAAAAGCGGCTCTTGGCCCGCGATCCAACCTTGCCCGCCGAGTGGGCGCGCTTCGACTGGCGGCGGCATTGGAACTTCGAGCACGGCTTGTCCCAGGGCGCATCGGCGGGGAGCGCGGGCGGCAGCGGCCAGGTGCCCGCAGACGGCAAGGTGCCCGCAGGCGGCAAGGTGGACGCGGGAAGCGATACGGTGGGCGTCGCCGTTCGCGCGGCCGATGGGCGCTTTGGCGTGGCGCTGTCGACGGGGGGCACCGCGCTCACATTGCGCGGGCGGGTCGGTGATGTGCCGATCCCGGGCGCAGGGCTCTTCGCAGGTGTGCACGGCGCGGTCGCGGCCACGGGGACCGGGGAGCGCATCATCGACGTGGGGCTCGCGCGCCACGTTTACGACTGGCTCGCCGCCGGGATCCCCGCGGAGCAAGCGGCGAAGCGCGCGGTGGATCTCGTCGGCGGCAAGAATGGCAGCATCATCGTGATGAGCCCCACCGCCATGAGCGCCGCCACCGAGTCACCCATGGCGTGGGCCGCGCGCGAGTCCGGCGCGAGCACATGGCTCGGGCCGGGATCGTAACGTCACGCGAGCTCGAAGATGCAGCCCTCGTCGGGGCGCAGGCGAAGGGTGCGCAGATCGCGCGGCGCGCTCGAACCACCTCCGTCACCCAGGCTCTCGCCCCCGTCGAGGTACGTGGAGACGAGCAACGTCCCCTCCGCGACGCCCGTCAACGTGAGCGTGCGCTCCGTGTCGGCGAAGTTCAGGGCGACCAGGTAACGGCGGCCTGCCGCCTCGCGCAGGTAGACGAAGCCGTCGTCGTCGCCCTCCACGAGCGCGCGGTACGTGCCCCCCGAGAGCGCGGCGATCTGGCGGCGCAAGATGAGCAAGGTGCGGGTCAAGGTCAGGATGCTCCGCGGATCGGCGCGGAGCGTCTCCACGTTGCGTTGCGTGTAGGCGTCGCCCACCGGAAGCCAAGGCGTGGCCGAGGGCGCGCAGAATCCCGCGTTGGGCGAGGCATCCCAGAGCATGGGGGTGCGCTCGGGATCGCGGCCCACGCCGAGGCCGGGGACGCGGTGCTCGAAGGGATCGCGCGCGTTCTCGGGCGCGATGGGGACATTGGGCATGCCCAGCTCGTCGCCATAGTAAAGGGTCGGCGTACCGCGCAGGGTGAGCAGCAGCATCATGGCCACCCGCGCACGCGCCTCGGAGCCAAGGCGGCTCGCGATGCGCGGCTCGTCGTGGTTGCCGAGCACGTAGTTGGGCCATGCGCCGGTGGGGAGGCTTGCCTCGATGTCCGCCACCAGACGGGCCGCCGCGCTGGCCTTCCATGCAATGCCGAGGAGGCCAAAGTTGAACGGCATGTGCAGCTCGTCGAGGTCCACACCGTAATAGGACGCCCACGCCGACCAATCGAACTCGTAGATCTCACCGATGGCCACCCTCGGATCCTCGCGGCCGTACGCCTCCAGCACCTGGCGGAAGCCGCGAAAGATCCCGTGAATGTCGGGGTGCCCCTGGTTGTGCAGCGGGATGAGCGTGTCGTAGTCGCCGAACGGACGGTGAAATGTGGGGCGCCCGGGGTTGGGCGGGTTGTCCCGCATCGCAGGGTCTTTCATCATCGGCAGCGGCGCGTCGACGCGAAAGCCGCCCACGCCGCGGTCGAGCCAGAAGCGCATCACCTCGTGCATGGCGGCGACGACCTCGGGGTTGCGCCAATTGAGATCGGGCTGCTCCGGCAAGAAGGTGTGAAGGTAGTATTGCCCGGTGGCCTCGTCCCATTGCCAAGCGGAGCCGCCAAACACGCTGACCCAGTTGTTGGGGGGCGAGCCATCGGGGCGCGCATCGGCCCAAACGTAGAAATCGCGCTTGTCGCTGGTGCGCGCAGTACGCGCCGCGAGGAACCATGGATGTTCGTGCGACGTGTGGTTGGGCACGAAGTCGACGATGATCCGAATGCCGTGGCTTTTGGCGGTCGCGACCAGCTCGTCGAAGGTGCCGAGATCGCCGAAGATGGGATCGACGTCCGTGTAGTTTTTGACGTCGTAACCGAAGTCGGCCATGGGCGATGGGTAAAATGGGGATACCCACACCACATCGACCCCCAGCCACGCAAGATAAGGGAGCCGCGCGATCAGGCCGCGCAAATCTCCGATGCCATCGCCGTTCGTGTCGAGAAAGCTCCGCGGGTAAACTTGGTAGACGACACCGCGCTGCCACCAATGCGCGGTAGCGGCATTCGAGGGAGACGACATGGTTTTATCTTTTAGAGCGATTCTCGGCGGTGGGGAGACTCTGGTATCGTTTTCATGTCGATGAAACGAACCGCGATGGCCGCCGTCACCTTTTGGCTTGCTTCCGTGGCGGCCGGCGGATGCGGGGGGACGCTCGCCCGAAGGCCGTTCACCTGCCCGGAAAAGGGCGGCGCGGCCTGGAGCGAGGTAAAAAGCACGCACTTCACCCTTCGAACCGATCTGGAGCCCGAGGTCGCACGCCATGTTTCGGCGGAGCTGGAGACCCGCTTTTCGGCCCTCGCCGATCTCGGGTTCGAGCCCCCGCTCGATGTGCGAACGCGGCTGGACATCGTGTATTTCCGGCACCGCGAGGAGTACGAGAAGGTCGCGCCCAAAGCGACCGCGGGCGTGTTCGGGCGCGAGGGCGGCGACTTCGAGCGCGGCCATATCGCCATCCTGCAAGGGGATTTCACCCAACGCGCCAAGGAGCTGGTGCAGCACGAGCTGACCCACTTCTTCGTGCACGCGTACTATCCGCAGGCCCCCATCTGGCTCAACGAGGGCCTGGCCGACTACTACGAATCGCTGGACTTGGATGGCGAGATGGCCGTCCTCGGGCGCGCGCCGCGGAGCTCTCGGTTTTGGAAGGGGCCGTGGAGCGCAAAGCTCGTCGACGGCGAGTACACGTGGATGATCCCCATGAGCGAGGCCCCCACCGCCCGCGCGCTCTTGTCCATGGATGCCGTGGCGTTCGAGGGAGCCTCCAATCGCGATGTGAGCACGCCCGAAGGGCTCAAGGCCGTTCAGCAAATGAGCGCGCACTACGCGGGCGCGTGGACCCTGGTGCACCTCTTGATGGCCCACCCCGACTACCGCACGCCCTTCGAGGATTACCGCCAGCGTCTGCTCAAGGGCGAATCGAGCGAGCAAGCGTGGGCCGAGACCTTGGGAAAGGTGCCCGAGGGCAAGCTGGAAAAGGACTACACCGACGCGCTCGTGCCGAGCGAGGTGATCACGTACCGAACGAAGTACACGCCGGCACGCAGGGCCGCCGAGGCCACCCGCACGCTCTCCGACGCCGACGTGCACATGCTCTGGGCGCGGCTTCGCGACTGGCGAACACCGGACGGGCTCGCGGCGGCGCGCAGCGATATGAACGAGGCGCGCGCGCACGAGCCGCATCATCCGGAGCTCGCCATCCTGACCGCGTACATGGAAAACGATCGCGGCAATGTCGCCGCGGCGGAGGCCACGTTGAAGGCTGCACTGGCGGAGCGGCCCAACGATCCTCGGCTGCTCAACGCCATGGGGTGGATCGAGCTGAACGCCATCGGGCAGAAGACGCGACCGCCGGCGGCGCTCACGCCCGTGGCCGAGAAGCTCGAGCCCTTGGCCAAGACCGCGGCGGAGCTCGATCTACTGGGCTGGACGCATCTTCTGGTGCACGACGACGTGGATCGGGCGCTCGCGTACGAGAAGCGCGCGATCGCGGCGGATCCGAGCTGCTACCCGTGCTTTTCGGCGGCGTCGATCATGCTCGATCAGAAAGGCCGGCTTCGCGAGGCGCTGCAGACGGCGACCCTCGCGCTCCACTTGCTTCCCGATGGCGCGAGCGCCCCGGCGCTGGTCGGCCGGATCGAGTCCTACCGGCGCCGGCTCAGCGAGAAAGGCGACGCGGCGTCTCGTTCGAGCCCGCCCAAACCATGACGGGGTGGTCGGTGGGCACGCCGGCGATGGCTTGCTCCACCTCGACCGGGAACTCCGCGTTCCGCGTTTGAAAGTAGCCATTGAGGTACTGGCGGCGAAGGGCCGGCGACTCCGGGCGCTCCGCCGCCGCGCGCTCTTCGGCCTCGTGCACCGCGGGCATGTCGAGCGCGCCCATGATGGGAGCCTTGGGCACGTTGATCCCTTGCGGGCCCGCGCGATGATCGCCCGACTCACCGGAGCCCGCCGGCGGCGAGCCGCACGCCCACGAGGCCGCAAACGCCGCAGCCATCCAGAGATTGACCGATTTCATCGCAGCACCTCTCTCGTTAAGCCTCGTTAAAGCCCCGCTAGGGCCCCGTAAAAGCCGTACAGGCAGTAAGATCCTCGCCAAAACCCCGCAGAAGCCCGTACGTCGCCCGTGAAGATCCATGAAGGATCCCGGGTCCGAGACTACGCTCCTCGGAGGCTTACTCCAATACGGAGACGGGATCGCCCAGGTGCAATTCGCCTTCGCGAACGGGTATGAGGTTCATTCCAAACCAAGCTGATCCGTTCCATTTGTGACGGCGCGCCAAGGTGCGAAGCGGCTCTTTGCCTTTGGCGAGGGTCTCGGGGTGAATGGTCGTCATGACGCATCGCGCGCACGGCTTGACCACGCGAAACTCCATGTCCCCCACGCGGATGCGTTTCCAGGTGTCCTCCGCAAACGGCTCGGGAACGGGGTCGATGACCATGTTGGGACGAAATCGCTGCATCGGGAGCGACTCCGTCGGCGGCTCGCCGCGCTCGCGTGCGCCTTCGGCGATCCAGTCGTTCAAGCGCCCGAGCGAAGCGAGCGTGGTGACCAGCAGCGGAAAGCCATCGGCCAGGCTCACGAGATCCCCGGGCTCGCTGTACTTTGGATCGCTGGGGCGGCGCCGGGGATCGTCCAGCCAAACCAGGCGCACATCGGTGCGCTCGAGCAGTTGGCCCAGCCAAGCATCGGCCTCGGCGCCCGCCGGGGTCGCGGTCACCACATCGCGCTGCACGCGAACGGGCACCGGCGCCGGGGCGGGCGGCATCACGCGGAGGGGATCGAGGTGCGGTCCCTGCAGAAGCAGCGCGCCCCCGGGCTCGGGGGTCACGCGCACATGGAAGAGGCGCGGCTCTTCCCGGGCGCTGAGAAAGACGCCCTCGGCGTCGACGACCATCCAGCGCCGATCGCCGGCGATGCCCCAGGGCTCGACGTGGACGGTGTCCGGGGCGAGCCCGGCGCCGGATTTGAGCGGATAAACGTGCAGCGAAACGACGCGCAACGAAGTGCCTCCTTCGTCTCTCTCTATCACATCGCCGGGCTGCGGTTTCGGCCGCTCACCCAAGAAAGAGGAAGGGCGATCGCGGTCACCACCGCGACCATCGGCGGAAAGACGAGCAGCGCCGGCACCGCGAGCAGAGCATACAGCGCCACGTGCGCAGCGTCGCCGAGCGTGAGCGCGGTGGACGGAGCGGGGTCGAGGCCGAGCTCGTTCCTGGCTTGGCCGACCGTGGTGTCGAGCAGCGCATCGTCGTAGCGTCGCGCGTACAAGTTCCGGCTTCGACGGCCGCGGCTGTAGGCGCGCAGCACGCGGCGCGGCGCGAAGAGGAGGCCCGCGAAGAAGGCCGTCAGATTGAACAGCGCCACCACCGGGCCCGTGCGCAGGCAGCCGCTCCCGAGCTGCCAGCCCGCGATCTCGGACTCCCCTACCCGGCTGGTGTCGTAGCCCGTGACGATGTGATGCAAATCGTGAAAGCGAATCGCGCGCTTGCGCCCTGGGGTGTTGGGAAAGTGCAGCACGATGGGGCCGACCTTCACGCGCGCCCAAGGCTCGTCGTAACCGCCGTTCGCGCCGAAGTCGTTCTCGGAGAAGTACACATCCCGCGCATCGCGAAGAGACTGCCCTGGATCGTAGGCTCTCATGGGCGCATGCCTCCCTTTTTGACGACGCTCACGTTCGAGCGCCCCGCATCTAGGGTCCGCGGAACGGGCGTCAACGGGGAGGTTCGCGATCACGCCTCGCGCCGTCAGGTCGCGGCCACTCGCCCAAGAGGCACGGCGCCGCCCGTGGCGTACAGGGAGACCACCCCCAAACGGCGCTCGCTCGTGGGGCGCTCGATGCACGTCTTCGGGGAGCTCCACGCCATGTTCGCGCAGAACCCGGATCTGGCGCTTCGCTTCATCGAGCATCATGCACCTCTCGGGCCTCGCGCCGCCAAACATCGATTTCGCGACCAGCCTTCGCCGTTCGCTCGATCTTCTCTTTCGCGGCCTCGCAACGGACGCGCGAGCGGCGCCAAAGGTGTAGAATTGCCTTCGATGGCTGGGTTGTCACCTTCGGAGCGCGATCTCGATTTGGCGGTCGCGTGCCTGCAGGGAAATCGGGAGGCGCTCGCCGTCTTCGAGAGGGAGCACCTCGATGCGGTCGGTGCCTTCGTCGCCCACATCGATCGCACGCCGGCGTTCGCGGACGAGGTTCGTCAGACCTTGCGGGTGGCGCTGCTCGCACCCGGCCGCGATGGGCATGAACCGGGGATCGCCGCCTACCGCGGGCGTGGAACGCTGGGCGGATTCGTACGTGTGGCCGCGGTGCGGGCGGCCCTGAATTTGAAACGGCAGGCGCGGCGGACGTCGGCGCGTGAAGATGCCACGCGCGCGACCGCGGCCACCGTGGTGGCGCTGAGCCCCGAGCTCGCGTGCGCGCGTGAGCAGTACCGCGATGCGTTCGGCGAGGCGCTGCGCGCGGCGGTCTCGGAGCTCTCGGCGCGCGATCGCACGCTTCTGCGCCTTTACCACGCCGAGGGGGTCGCGCTCGAGGCGCTGGGCGCGCTCTACCGGGTTCACCTTTCGACGGTGTCGCGCTGGTTGACGTGTGCGCGCGAGCGGATCGCGGAGACGACGTTGCGCCGGTTGAGCGACGAGCTGCGGCTGGCGCCGAGCGATGCGGAGAGCGTTGCCGCCATGGTGATGAGCCAGCTCGATATCAGCTTGGTGCGGCTTCTCGGGGATTCGAATCGCGTGGGTTGATGCGGGCGGCTCCCGTCGGGTGAGGACGCTCCTTGGCTCCGTTCGCAGTGACGACCCTTGGCGACTATTTTTGCAAAGGGTGGGGCGGGCGGTGTCAGGGGGGTAGGAGGTCGAGCGTCCCATGCGCACCATCGTTCGAATGTTTGCTCTTACCCTGGCTTCGCTTCTTGCAGCGTGTGCGGCCAATTCCGATGGCGACGTCGCCATGTCCGACCCGGAGATTTCCGGCGACCGCGAGCCGCTGCAATCGGGGTGCGGCGATTCGCGTACGGGGATCACCGTTCCGGGGGAGGACTTTTTCCCCGAGGGTGTCGCCGTCGCGCCCGATGGCAGCTTTTACATCGGGAGCTTTCAAACGGGGGCCATTGCGCGCGCGCGTCCGGGGGCGGACGCCGCGGAGCCGTTCATCGCGGGGCGCAGCAACTTCTATGTCGCAGGGGTGACGGTGGATACGCGGCGACGGACGCTTTGGGCGTGCGTCTCCGACGACGACCTGCTCCCCGAACAAGCCGCCTACCTTCACGGGTACGATTTGCGCACGGGCGCGCTCACGGCCAAGTACGTGCTGCCCGGTGTCGACGGCTTTTGCAACGACGTGATCCTCGACGATCGCGGCAATGTCTATGCGACGGACGCCGCGGCCAACACCGTCGTGCGGCTGCGTTCGGGCGGAACGAAGCTCGAGACCTGGTCGAACGATCCGTTGTTCCAACCCGGACCGGGCCCCATCACCCTGAACGGGATCGTCTTCGATCGGCGCCGCCACCGGCTCTTGGTCGTCAAATCCGATTCGGGGGATCTTTTGTCGGTGCCCATCCGGAGCGACGGCAGCGCCGGGGCGGCCCGGATCATTCCCGTCGACCCGCCGCTGCAATTCCCCGACGGCATCGAAATGGCGGACGACGACACCTTGATCATCGGCGAACACCGTGCGGGCAATGTGGTCTCGGTGACCATCGACGGAGCCCGCGGGCGCCGCGAGGTCCTTCGAAGCGGCTTGGCCCAGCCCACGACATCGGCCCTTTATCGCGGAAGCGCCTGGGTGGTGATCAGCCAATTGAGGGCCCCGGACGGCCATCCGACCTTGCCGTTCCGTCTGGAGCGAATTCCCCTTCCCTCGCGCCGTTGAACGTGTGAATGGCGTTAATCGACGCCATGCCGAACTGTGCATCCGACGAGCTCGTACAAGCCTTCGTCGAGGATCGGCTGCCCGCGGGCGAGCGCGCGGACCTCGAGAGCCACCTCGGTGACTGCGACGCGTGCTGCGCGCTCGTGGCCCGCGTCACCGAGGCCTGGTTTGCTCAACGCGACGAGGGCCGCGCGGAAAAGCCCGCGGAGCTCGCGGCCGGCGCGCGCGTGGGGCCGTACACCATCGTGGCCTTCGCCGGCCGCGGCGGCATGGGCGACGTGTACCGCGCGCGCGATCCGCGGCTCGGGCGCGACGTCGCCATCAAGGTGCTGCCGGCCCGCTTCGCAGGCGACGCCGACCGCCGGGGCCGCGCCCGCCTCGAGGCGCTGGCCACCGGGAGGGTCGTGCACCCGAACGCGGTCACCGTGTTCGACGCGGGGACCCACGACGGCGTCCCCTACTTGGTCACGGAGTGGCTCACGGGGACCACCTTGCAGGAGCGGCTCGCGCGCGGGAAGCTCCCCATCGCGCAGGTGCGCCGCATCGGCGCGCAGCTGGCGCGCGCCCTGGGTGCGGCGCACGATCGCGGGGTCATTCACCGCGATCTCAAGCCCGGGAACGTGTTCCTCGGCGCCGACGGCAGCTGCAAGATCCTCGACTTTGGCGTGGCGCGCCTGGTGGCCTCGCTCGAGGAGCCCCGCCCGGAGACGGCCACCGAGCCCGGCACGCAGGTCGGCACCGTGGGGTACATGTCGCCGGAGCAGATCCGCGGCGAAGAGGTCGACCCGCGCACCGATCTCTTTGCGCTGGGCGCCGTGCTCCATGAAATGATCACGGGGCAAAAGCCCTTTGGCGGCCGCAGCCTCATCGAGCGCATGACCGCCACCTTGCGCGACGAGCCGCCCCCGTGCGGCGGTGAGCTCGAGCGCATCGTCGCCCGCTGCCTCGCGAAGTCTCCCGCCGATCGATTCCAGTCGGCGCACGATCTGGCGTTTCATCTCGAAACGACGTCGGGTGCGGCGCAGGCGCCCCAAGCCGCCGAGGTGGCCGCGCCTCCATCGCCTCGGCCGCGCCGTCTCCTGCGCGCCTTGGGATTGGGCGCGCTCCTGGCCGCGGGTATCGCCGCCGCCAGCTTTCACGTGGGCCGCCGCACCGCGATCCACCCCGCCCCCGCGGAGCCGCCAACGTACCGCGCCATCACCTTTGCACGCGGGCAAATCCTCGCCGCGCGCTATTCGAACGACGGCCACACGGTGGTCTATGGCGCCTCGTGGGACGGAGGGCCTCCGCAGCTCTACACGACGCGCACCGAGCTACCCGGCACGAAGCCGCTGGGCATCCAGGCCGATGTGCGCGCCATCTCCGCGCGGGGCGAGCTGGCCATGCTGCTCGATCCGCAGTTCTTCGAGTCGGCCACGCCCAGCGGCACCTTGGCGCGCATGCGGCTCGGCGCAGGTGCTCCGCGGGCGGTGCTCGAGCACGTGTTCGAGGCCGACTGGAGCCCGAGCGGCGACGAGCTCGCCGCCGTCAGCAAGACCGGGACGCGCTACCGGCTGGAGTACCCCATCGGCACCATTCGCTACGAGGGCGAAGCTTGGCCGAGTCATATCCGCGTCGCGCCCGACGGCCGGCGCGTGGCCCTGTTGCTCCACCGCGATCCCAAAGACGATATGGGCTCGGTGGCCATCCTCGATGGAAACGGGCCGCCGCGCGAGCTGTCGCGCGGGTGGACGAGCACCCGGGGATTGGCCTTTGGCCCCGGCGGCAAGGAAATATGGTTTACGGCCGCCCGCACCGGAGCACAATATGCCCTTTACGCCGTCGACGAAGACGGGCGCGAGCGCCTGATCGATCGGATCGCCGGCAGCATGCTGCTGCACGACGTGGCGGCCGACGGCCGGGCGTTGATCGAGCGCCGCGATCATCGCGCCGCGCTCTACGCGGGCGAAGGCGGCAGCGAGCGCGATCTCACATGGTCGGACAGCTCGTTTCTCACGGGCATGTCCGCCGACGGACGCACCCTCTTGTACGCGGAAGAAGACGCCAGCGAGGGGCCCGACTACGGCGCGTATCTGCGGACCGCCGACGGCGCGCCGCCCGTGCGGCTGGGGGATGGCACGCCGGTCGACCTCGCGCCCGATGGTCGCTGGGCCGCCATCCGACGCGCGGGACCGCCCGACACCTTGGCGCTCGTTCCCACCGGCGCCGGCACCGCGCGCGCTCTCTCGATCGCGCCGCTCGCCACCCTCTTCGATGGCCGCTTCTTCCCCGATGGCCGCCATCTGCTCTTGCGCGGCATCGCGGGCGCCGGCCATCTGCCGCGCCTCTGGGTGCACGATCTCGACGCCTCCGCGCCGCGCCCGATCACGGCCGAGGGCGTCGCGCCCATCGCCGCCATTTCGCCCGACGGCGATCGCATCGCCGCCGTAGGCGCGGACGGCACCATGCACCTGTACGGAGCGCGCGGCGAGGATCGGGGCGAGGTGCCCGGGCGCTTTCCCGATCACATCGCCATCGGCTTTCACCACGACGGGGCCTCCGTCTACCTGCGCACGCGCTCCATCCCCGTTCACGTCCGCCGCGTCCACCTCACCTCGGGCGCGGTGACCGAGCACCTCGCGCTTCCATCCGGCGGACCTCGTCCGGGGCTGGCATCCATCATGACGCTCTTTCTCAGCGCCGACGGCCGCTCATACGCCTACTGCACGAGCGAGACCTTGTCGCGGCTCTACATCGTCGAAGGCTTGAAGTGATCCCATGGCCCGCGCCGCGCGCGACCCGATGCGCGGGCGAGCTCCCCACGCGGGCCGCCGCACGCGAATCGTTTACGGTGCGGCGGAGGGGTGGATGTGCGGACGGTAGCCCGCGCGGAAGATGCCGACCACGCTGGGCGGCGTGAGCACATCGACCTCCGCGTGCAGGGGCCGGGCGCAGCGCTCCACGTAACCGGCGGGCGACCACGCCCAAAGATACCGGTCGAGCACCAGCCACGCGCGCCGGCCGTCGGCGATGAAGGTTCCATCGGGCAAGGTTCCGAGCTCGCCGCGCGAGGTGCGCTTGGTGTCGCGGCCGATGAGACGCTCCGCGTGGAGGTGGTGATCGATTTCATCGGCGCCCGCCGGATCTTCCGGATCTTGCAAGCGCCAGAGCGCGCGGAACTGACGGTAGGCGGAGTGGCGGCACTCGCCGCAGGGCCGATGGCCGGCGGCGAACGCGGTGGCCTCGTCCAAGAAGAATAGCTCGGTCCAGGTCCGGCGCGGGCTCATCACCTCGCGGTGGCGGCCTCGAAACTCGAGCTGGCAGATGATCCACCGGCGCAGCTGCCACGTGCGCAAAAGCGTGCGCGAGGGATCGTGCAGCCAGCCGCGGTTGCCCATCCAAAGACCCCGCGCCGGATCGGCGAAGATTTCACCGAACGGATCGACGCGATTCGTCAGCGGCATGACGGGGATCGGGCGCGCTCGGGCGCGGTAGCGATGGCGTGCTCGCAGGCGGGCGGCGGTAGCGCGTGGCCTGCTCGAAGGAGTAAGCCAGCCGGATGAGGGAGCCCTCGCTCCAGGCGGGTCCGATGAGCTCGAGCCCCACGGGCACGCCATCGGCGGTGAAGCCCGCGGGGACGCTGATGGCCGGGAAGCCCGTGTGCGCGCTCAGTTGGCAATTGACTCCATGCTGCGCCTCGCCGAGCTTCGTCGCCTTCTGGCGCAAGGTTGGATAAAGGAGCGCGTCGAGGCGCTGCGCGGCGAGGGCGCCCGCGGTGGCTGCACCCGATATCTTGCGTTGTGCGACCCGGCGGAGATAATCGGGTGAGTTGCGTTGCTTCTGGGCCTCCGACATTCGCAAATAAGGTTCGATGCTCGAATCCAGCTTTCCCGACGCGAGGACGTCGGCGAGCGTGCGCACCTTTGCGGTGGGGTGATCGCGGAGGTAGTCGTTCAGGTCGAATTTGAACTCCGATATGCTCAGATCCGCGGGGGCCCCATCTTCGACGTCGACGAAATCGGGCAGCGCGGGCATGGTCACCTCGACGACGGTAGCACCTTCGGCGCGCATGGTCTCGGCGGCTTTGCGGATGATGCCCGCGATCTCCTCATCCGCAGGCCCTCGGCTGAGCAAATTGCCGAGGATCCCGACGCGGGCGCCGCGCAGCCCCTGGCGCTGCAAGAACGTCGTGTAGGTGGCGGGCGCGCGGCCGGCGCCATCTTTCGTCACCGGATCGGCGGGGTCGTAACCGGTGAGGACGTCCATCGCAAACGCGATATCGGTGACCGACCGCGCCAGAGGTCCGCCCGCGTCTTGCGTGTGCGACATGGGGATGATGCCCTTGCGGCTGGTGAGCCCGTAGGTCGGTCGCAACCCCACCAAATTGTTGTTCGCCGAAGGAACGCGGATCGAGCCGCAGGTGTCCGTCCCGAGGCCGAAGCTGGCGAAGCTCGCGGCCACGGCGGCGCCCGTACCACCGCTGGAACCGCCCGGAACGCGATCGAGCGCGTACGGATTGTGCGTCTGCCCGAAGAGCGTTCCGCGCGTCTCCCACCCCCACGCCCACTCGTGCATATTGGTCTTCGCGAGCACGATGGCGCCGGCCGCCCTGAGCTTCTTCACCATGGTGGCGTCCTCGCCCGAGGTCCAGCCTCTGAGCAAAATCGATCCCGCCGCGGTCTGCATATCCGCGGTCTCGAAATTGTCTTTGACCACCACCGGAATACCGTGCAGCGGCCCCCGCGGACCGCGGGTGCGCCGCTCTTCGTCCAGCCGATCCGCCTGCTCCCGCGCGTCGGCGGCGATGGCGGAGATGGCGTTCAAGACGGGGCCGCTTTGATCGTAAGCAGCAATTCGAGCAAGATACGAATCAACCAATGCACGCGACGTCGTACGACCCGCATTCAGCGCATCTCGCAATTCGGGAATCGACGCCTCGACAGGGTCGAACGGGCCTTCGCGATCCTGCGCGAGCGCGCCGCGAGACTCCGCAGCGGGCGGTGCGCTGGAGCCGCACGCGACGAGGAGCACCACCGAAAATGTGCAAGGCAGCCAAGCAGCACGCGTCATGGCATATCTGGGTAGGGCCCGCGCGCCGGCCGTCAAGTTACTACTAGTAAAAGTCGTGCCGCGTATGGCAGCCGCTCGCGCACGAAACGAACGCGTCGGGACCGCCGCCCGTGTACGAATCGGTGATCGGTCCCCACTTGCTCACGTGATCGGCCGGGTACGTCCGATGGCAGGAGAGACACGCGCCTTTGCTCGTCCGCTGGATGCTCTCGCGCGTGAGATGGCAGACCTCGCAGCGCGCGCGGCTCGCGCGGTAATTGTCCGCGCGCGAATGAATGAAATGCACGCGCGAGGCGATCGGCGCGTCCATCTCTTCGGTCATCGGCGCGTGGCACACGGTGCACGCCGCGCGCGCTTCGACGCCGAGGCCGTGCAGCGCGCGCTTGAAATCGCCGCCGTTGCGGTGGCAGCTCCCGCAGCCGCCGGTGCCGAGGCGCGGCGGGGTCCTCTCGGTTTTACCGACTTGGATCTCCATGACTTTGCTCATTGGCACTTCCTCGCCCAAATATTTTCGGCGAGCCTTGAGCACGACGTAATACGTACCCGGCTCCGCGTCGGGGGGAAGATCGAAGGTCCAGGTGTCGGTCGAGGGTTTGGACCAGGCGGGCTGTCCGCCGAAGAGCGATGCGAAGCTGGGGACGGCGGTGGCTTGGCCGAACATTCCATCGGTGCTCGGCAAGGCGGTGGTGAGCATGCCGGTGGCCGGATCCATGCGGCTGGCGATGTCCAAGGTGGTGTAGATGGGTTTGCTCCGGTGGATGGGGCCCATCAAACCGAAGTTGAGGTGGCTCTCCCGATGTTTGCGCCGATAAAACAAGGCACTCGGTTCCTGGAACCCCCGCCAATACTGAATACCCGATTCGACCTTTCCTTGCATGAAGTCGCGAAAGCTCGGCATCTCCCCCGGCGCGTGCAGCGGATTGCCCGCCCCATCCTTCAACGTGAACTCGAAGGTCACGCGCTGGCCCGGCGCGTAGAACCCCGAAGGCCCCGGGGGCGTGAGCGCCTGAATGTCCATGTCGAAGCCGTAGTCCCACCGCGGCGCGTCGATCTGCGTGACGGGGATCGTGTAGTCTTCGCGCTTCTGCGACCAATGGATCCGGAGCGCGACGGTATTGGGCTGCATCTTCGAGGTGGGCGCCGGCCGGTTCGCGTTGCGGAGCTCCACCAGCGCCTCCTCCGAGAAGCGCTGGGCGCGCGCACAGTCGGACGCGGAGGCACAATCGTGCGTCCATTGGATGGCGCGAAAGCGCCGCGTGAAGAAGGCGCCCGCGCCGCTCGCGCAATCGGCGGCGTCGATGGTCAAAAAAATGGGCTCGGCGGTCCTCCGGCCGTGGGCGTCGAGCTGCTCCACCGAGAAGATGCTCGGCGCGCGCATCCACCGCGCGCCCTGGTAAAAGCGCCTCCGCACGAAGGTGTCGCCCGGGCCCTTGGCGGGGATGAACGACTCGTCGTCGGGCCCCTCGCCGGGCCTGCCGCTCCAGTCGAGGGACGCGAAGTCGCCTTCCCGGCCGAGCCCCCGGATGCCCTCGTCGGCCCGCGCCTCGACCGAGGCTCGGAGGTCGATCTGGCTGACGTAAAAGGTCTGCCCGCGCCGGACCGAGAGAGGCACCCCCTTGCCGTTGTCGATCTCGAACGCGAACCCCACCGGCGTATCGAGCGTGGTGACGAACGTGCCCGCGCGCACGGCGCGATCGCCCGAACCTTCGGGCGCTCGAGCGGTCTCGGTCGAGGGACCCGACGTCATCACCTCGCAGGCGGACGATCCCGCGAGCAACAGCATGGCCGACAATCCAATGTTCGCGCGCATGTTCATGACATTGGACATCATAGTGGCATTGCGCTCGTAACATTGCATTTCAATTTTCGAAACATCGTCACATGACGCGCGACCATCCAAACTTCGAAGATGACAAATTCACATGCACGAAAATGCCCTGACGGGGTAAACCTGGCGGCAGACTGGAAAATGAACGACACCAAGGAGAAGCCATGAGCAATCTGGAGATCGCACCCGGAAAAACCCGCATCGGATGGATCGGGACCGGCGTCATGGGAGCATCGATGGCGGGGCACCTGCTCGCGCGGGGCTACGCGCTCACCGTGTCCAGCCGCTCGCGCAGCAAGGCCGAGCCCCTGCTGGAGCGCGGCGCGCGCTGGGCCGAGAGCCCGAGCGCGGTGGTGGCGGAGGCCGACGTGGTGTTCACCATGCTCGGCTTTCCAAAGGAGGTACGCGCCGTGTTCCTGGGTAACGAAGGACTGGTCGCATCGGCGCGTCCGGGACAAATCTTGGTGGACATGAGCACGAGCGAGCCCAGCTTGGCGCGTGAGATCGACGCGGCGTGCCTTGCGCGCGGGGTGCACGCGATCGACGCGCCCGTCTCCGGCGGCGACATTGGCGCGCGCGAGGCGCGGCTCTCGATCATGATCGGCGGCGACGCGGCCATCGTCGAGGCGCTCGAGCCATTGTGGTCCACCATGGGCAAGACCTTCGTGCGCCAGGGGGACGCGGGCGCGGGGCAGCACACGAAAATGGTGAATCAAATTTTGATCGCCACCGGCATGATCGGCGTGTGCGAAGCGCTCTTGTACGCGCACCGCGCGGGGCTCGACGCGGAGCGGGTGCTCTCGTCGGTGGGGCCGGGGGCGGCCGGGAGCTGGTCGCTCGCCAATTATGGGCCGCGCATCCTGGCGGGCAATTTCGAGCCCGGCTTCTATGTCGAGCACTTCATCAAGGACATGGGGATCGCGCTCGACGAAGCGCGGCGCCTTGGCTTGAGTCTGCCCGGGCTGGCGCTGGCCGAGCAACTCTACCTGTCGGTGCAGGCCAACGGCTGGGGAAAGAAGGGCACGCACGCCCTGCAGCTCGCGCTCGCTCGCATCTCCGGCATCGATTGGGAAGCGCGCCGCTAAGGCGCGCCGCGGGGTCGCGAGCGCACGGCGGGATGGCGGGCGCACGGCGGGTAGCGAGCGCACGGCGGGGTGGTAGGCGCGCCATGGGGTAGCGAGCGCGCCGCCAATTCCTTCATAATGCAGGGGTGCGCGCCACCCTCGACGCCATCGTCCCCGATATCGCCCGAGGCGTCCGCGCTGCCGCCGCCACCGTTGTCCCATTTTTCTTGGCGGAGTCGCTGGGGCGGCCCGAGCTGGTGTGGATGGCGCTCGGCGGCTGGCTTGGCTCGCTGGCCGACCCCGGGGGCGCGCGGCGCGTGCGCGCGGTGGGCACCTTCGTCTTTGCCTCGGTGGGCGCCGCGACGGTGGCGATCGCCCAAGCGGTCGCGCCTTGGCCATGGCTGGCGACCATCGTCCTGTCGCTCTTTGGGTTTGCGACGTCGATGCTGCGCGCCGTGGGCGGCTGGGGTTCGAGCGTAGGGACGGTGCTCCTCATCGCCGCCGCCGTCGCCATCTCCAGCACCGGCGGCGATCCCGCGCGCGACGCGCTCCTGTTCTTCGTGGGCGCGTCGTGGGCGCTCTTGCTCTCCTCGGTGGTGTGGCCGGTGTGGACCCATCGGCCCATGCGCCGCGCGGTCGGCGACGCGTTCACCGCGCTCGCGGCCTATGCGACGGCGCTCGGCGCGTGCATCCGCACCACCGAGCCGGCCGCGCACGGCGCGCCAGACCCGCGCTGGGGCTCGCTCGGTCGCACGCACCAGCGCGCCATTCGCGCGGCCATCGAGGACGCGCGCACGGTCTCCGTCGCCTTGCGCACGCGGCGATCGGGCGAGAGCCAGCTCGGGAGCAACCTGCGCATGCTGATCGGCAACGCCGAGCTCGCGTTCTTTGCGTTGATCGCGCTCGGCGAGGAGATGGAGACCGCGCGCAATCCCGAGGAGCGCGCGGCGATGGCGCGCATGCTCGATGCGCTCGCGAGCTCGTACGGTGAGGTGCGCGATCGGCTGCTCATGCGGCCCGCGGGCCCGTCCTCTCCGCCGGAGGAGCCGGAGCGCGCGGCCGCAGGCCCGGTGGCCGTGCTCGCGGCCCGGCTGCGCGAGCTCCGCAAGGTGGCGGTGGTGGTCGCCTGCGCGCCGGACGAGGTCTCGGTGAGCAACGAGGAGCGCACGGCGCCCATCGATCTTCGCGCGCGCATCCCCGACCTGCGAAGCGAGCTGGCGGAGCTTCGCGATGCCTTCTCACCGCGCTCGCCCATCTTCCGGCACGCGGCGCGCGTGATGGTCACGTGCTGCGTCGCCTTCGTCATCGGGCGCAATGTCTCGCCGACGCACGTCCCGTGGGTGAGCATCACCGCCCTCGCCGTGCTCCAACCGTACGCGGGTGCGGTGCTCGGGCGGGCCATCGAGCGCGTGGTGGGGACCGTGCTGGGAAGCGTGGCGGCGGTGGTGCTCATGATGGTGCTGCACGAGCCATGGGCGCTGGCGCTCGCCATGTTCCCGCTGTCGACGGCCGCCGTCGTCACCCGCCCCCGCAGCTACCGTCTCTTTACGTTCTTTTTGACACCGGTGTTCGTGCTCTTCGCCGACCGCGGTCGCTCCGATTGGTGGACGGCGGCCGCGCGCGTGGGCGACGCCCTCATCGGCGGCTCGATCGCCATCGTCTTGGCCCTCGTGTTCTTTCCGTCCCGCGAACAAAAGCGGCTGGCCGATGCGATGACCGCCGTGGTGGCCTCGCTCGGACACTACGCGCACACGATGTTCGACATCCTCGAGCGGCGCGCGTCGAACGGGCAGGACGCGTCGAACGCGCCGGGCGCGCGGGACCCCGAGGATGCGGCACGAACGACCGCCGCGCGGCGGAGCATCGGCATCGCGCTGGGCGAGGCCGAGACGTCCCTGGAGCGCATGCTGGCGGAGCCGCGCAGCTTTCAGCAGCGGGCGGAGGACGCCGTGCAGCTCATGACCTATGCGCGCCGCCTCTCCGGCGCGCTCACGGCGCTCGATCTTCGGCTCGGGGGCGCGCCATCGACCCTGTTCGATGACGAAGCTTCACGGGCCGCCCTCGCGGGTCGGATCGCGCCCGTACGCGACTACGTCGATGCGGTGCTGGCGGCCGTCGATGCGTTCGTGCGCGCCCAGCCGACGGCACCCCCGCCCCATTTGCCGGAGCCGCCATCGCTTCCAGCCCACGCCCCCGAGTCGATCGGCGACGCCCTGGCCCGCGTGCTCCGTCACGCGGAGCTGGTGGCCAGCATCGTGCCGAACGAGAACGCGCCGCGCGAGGCGCGACGGCTCGAAGGCTCCGCGGCCCCGGCGTAAACGGCATCCTCGACGCAATCCGCGCGCGCGCCGGCCTTTGCCCCGCGTGCGAAACGAACGAAGCCGGCAACACGTAGAGAGGGATATAGCCGGCGCGAAATCGCTTTGGCTCGATATCACTCACACATCGGGAATCGCTATTTCGATTCCATCTTTGAAAGGAGCGCCCATGCGCGCACGATCGTCTTCTTCGAATCTGCAGAACAACCTACTCCGAGCTCCATTCTTCGCCGCCACCCTCGGCCTTGCCGCGGTGACCGGCTGCGCCGCCGACACCCCGGCCGACAACGACACCGCGAACGCGAACGACACCGAGGCCGCGAACGACACCGAGGCCCTCGATCGAGCGATCGCCTCGATCAACCCCGAATCGCTCTTGAGCTGCGACGGCTCGCGCTGCACCGTCTTCGATCTCGCCACGGGCTTTTACATCCCCCCGCACGTGGGCGGCGATCGCGAGTTCAAGGGCCATGGCCCGCACGTCGTCGGCAGCGTCACCTTGAACTGGAGCGGCCCCAATCTCTATGCGACCATCACCGTCCACGCCAAGGAGACCAAATCCGATTGGACCGAAGCGCGCGGCTCGCAGTCGTACCACGTTTACACGGCACCTCGAAATATCAAGAATATCCTGAGCGACCGAAACACCTCGTGGGACTATACGGACACCGATCACGATCACGACGAGTTCCACTTCGGATATCCGGAGCTCGCCGAACGCGTCGTCTGCGTCGGCGACACCAAGGGCAGCGAAGCGGGCACCCGCACGGGTTGCCAAGCGTTCCTGCGCGCTGTCGAGCTCGAGCTCCAGTGATGCCTGAGACGCCCGAGACGCCTGAGACGCCCGAGACGCCGAGGTCACCGTCTTCCTGACGTCATCGCGGTCATGCGCGGCAGAGCGTACGATGCGTGTCGTACGCTCTGCCGTAAGGTCCGTATTCGAAGTCGCCGCCGCCGGCGTGTCGATCACAAATCGGCGCGGGCGCGAACGGACCCCACCTTGGCCGAAGGGACCCCTACGCGCACGGTGCGCGTCACCGGCGACGGCGATGTGGGGATCGACCGGGCCATGATCGTCAAAGGAGGCCCGGCGCGTCGGGTGCCATGAGCGCTCGACCCGCCCGGGCTACTGGAACGCGGAGCCGAGCGCGCTGGTGGCCGTGGGATAAGCATAGACGAACTCGGCGAGATCCTTGCGCGTGGCGCCGGCGCGCAGGGCCATGGCCAGGAAGTGAATGATGTCCGCAGCGGTCGCGCTCCAGAGCTGGGCGCCCAGGAGCCGGCCGCTGGCCTGGTCGATCACCAAGCGGGCCCGCGCCTGCTCGTCGCCGGCGATGGCGAACACCTTCCACGTCTCCATGTCGCGGTCGAGGACCTCGACGGCCACGCCTTGCTTCTTCGCCTGCTGCTCGGTGAGACCGACCTGCGCGAGCGGCGGGGTCGTAAAGATGGCGCGCGGAACGATGGTGTAATCGGCTTTGCGCACGTCGCCTTGCAGAACGTTGTCGGCGATGACCCGGCCCTCGTATGAGGCCATGGGCGAGAGCTGGTAGCGGCCATGGGCGTCGCCTCCCGCGAAGACCCGCCGATTTTCCGGGCTTCGCAGGTACTCGTTCACCCGCACGCCGCGCTTGTCGAAGGCGACCCCGGCGCGGTCGAGGCCGAGGCCGTCGATGGCCGGGATCCGGCCGGCCGCGTTGAGGACGAAATCGGCGCGCAGCGCCTCGGGGGAGCCGCCCGAATCGGATTGGACCGAGACGGCGAGCGCGCCATCCTTTGGCTCGACCTTCGTGACGCGCGTCTGCCGGCGGACGCGCAAACCCAAGCGCTCTCCTAGCGCAAGGACCGGCCCGAGGAAGGTGGGGTCGAAGTCCGCGAGCGCGCTCGAGCCCTGCGCGAGCAGGGTGACCTCGCTGCCGAGGCGCGCGAACACGAAGCCAAACTCGAAGGCCACCACGCCAGCGCCCACGATGACCAGCTGCGCGGGGATGCGGCGGAGCGAGAGGATGTCATCGGTGGTTCGAACGTGCTCCGCGCCGGGAAAATCGAGGGCGCGGGGGCGCGAGCCGGTGGCGACCACGAAGGCCTCGGCGGAGACCTCCTCCGTTTGCCCGGCGCCGCGCACCTCGATGCGATCGGGCCCGGTGAAGCGGGCGTGCCCGCGCACGAGATCGATCCCGCTGGAGCGAAGCGACTCTTCGGTTTGCTCGGGCACCGGATCGGTGAAGCTGTTTTTGCGGTCCACCACCCGCCCCCAATCGATGCTCACGTCCCGCGCCGCGATGCCATGCTTGTCCGCACGACGCACCTCGTCGAGCATCTCGGTGGCGCGCACCAGGACCTTCTTGGGATTGCAGCCGGCGATGGAACAGAGCCCGCCCACCGGCTTTTCGTCCACGATGGCCACCTTCTTTTTCGCGCCCGCCGCGCGAAACGCAGCCACGAGCCCGGTGTTTCCGCTGCCTATCGCCACCAAATCGTAGTGTTTCATTCGAGCTCCTCGACGGAGGGATGAAGGACGATGCGACGAGACGCGTGCCAACCGCGAATCGCAATCCGCCGTGCGAACTTGCGAAATCCGTGCCCCAAGAGCGCGCGAAGGTGCATGCTACCATCGTGCTCTCCCATCTGCGATCCTTCGTGCTGCCTCTGTCGGCCGCGATCCTCGTTCCGGCGCTCTGCCTCGAGCCGGGCTGCTGGCCCCCGCGGATGACGTTGCAAACCGCCGCCGGCGCCGCGCTCATCCTTGCGGGGCTGGCCATGCTCGCATGGACGGTTGGGCTCTTCGCGCGCGTCGGCCGCGGAACGCTCGCGCCATGGGAGCCGACGCGAAAGCTCGTCGTGGTGGGCCCCTATGCCCATGTGCGCAACCCCATGATCAGCGGCGTGTTCACCCTGATCGTGGGGGAGGCGCTCTTCGTTGCCTCGCGCGGCATTTCCATTTGGGCGGCGGTGTTCTTCGCCGTGAACCATGTCTATTTCGTGCTGTCCGAGGAGCCCGGCCTGGTCGAACGATTCGGTGCAGAATACACAGAGTACACGCGCCATGTGCCGCGCTGGATTCCGCGGCGCACGGGGTGGCATCCGGGAGGAGCGCTCAGCGGCGAAACGTCTCCACCAACGCCGAGGTGAAGGCGCGCGCCATATCCCCCTTCGGGTCCCGATCGGGATCGAACACGGTCACGTCCACGCCGCGGACCATGCCCGAGGCCACGAGCTCCGAGACGCTATCCCGGAGCTCGGCATACGAGAGGCCGCCCGGGCCGCGGGAGTCGACGGCCGGCATGATGGCATCGTCGAGCACGTCCGCGTCCAGGTGAATCCATAGCTCATCGACACCTTGCGCGCGCAGGTATGCAAGTGCCTCGCGCGCGGACTCCTTCGCCCCTTTGTGGCGGATCGACGCAAAGTCGAGGATGCGCAGCTTCGTCTGTCCGCGGAGCTCGCGCAAATCGTCCTCGTCGCGCGGGCCGAACATCACCACGTCGCGCTCTCGGACCAGCGGACTTCGATCGGCGAACTCACGCATCCCCTCGGGGCCATGACCCGTGACCAGCGCCAGCTCGATGCCGGCGCCCACCGCCGGCGGCGGGCCAAAATCCGTGTGCGCATCCATGAAGACGAGCCCGCGTCGCCCGCGCACCGGGGGCGCCATCAACGAGCCGACCAGGATG
The DNA here is from genome assembly GCA_037157815.1 of Sorangiineae bacterium MSr11954. Taxonomy (NCBI): domain Bacteria; kingdom Pseudomonadati; phylum Myxococcota; class Myxococcia; order Myxococcales; family Pendulisporaceae; genus Pendulispora; species Pendulispora albinea. The sequence continues at coordinate 2,839,089 of CP089984.1, read as the reverse complement.
CTGCAATCGCCCCCCAGGACCAACGCGAGCTCGCCCTGCTCGGTGATGCTCTGGACCCGCTTGGCGAGTATTTCGCTGTACGCGCGAATGGCGGCTGCATTGTAAATGCGCGTTTTCGAATCGCTCACGAACGCATACGGGGGCGCCGGCACCACACCGCGATCCGTCGCGCCCAAGCGCGCCACGAGATCGTTCGCGCGAAGCGCCTGTGCCAACCGGCGCGTGCCGGGCTCGCGGCCGGGCGCCGGTGGACGGAGGCCCAAGTTGAAAGGCGCGTCCAGCACGGCGAGTTTCAAGCTTGGTCGGTCGGGCAACCTTGGGAGGTCGGGCGCCGGCGCCGTCGAGGCATGGGTCGCAAGGTCCGATGTTGCGGCGGCGAGGCGATCCGGCTGTTTGGCACACGCCACCGCGAGGCACGCGGCGAGCGCGTAACCTGTAATCAACTTCATACAGGTTACGTACCCGGCGCGGCCGCGGCTGTCAACCGCCGGCGTCGGTGGGGCGGAGGGGTGGGTCAGCTGCGGTCAACTAAGCGATTTGCGTAGATTGGAGAGCTTTTGCAGCACGTCTTCGACGGCCGTCTTGGTGGCGTCGGTGACCTCCTCGGCGCGGCGCTCGATCTCCTCCACGCGCGGCTCGAGTTTTTGCCACTCGTCTTTGACCTCCATTCCCGCCAGGTGCAATCGAACGCGCACCTCGTCGCGGAGGGTTTGGATTTGCGAGAGGCCCTTTTGAATCTCCGCCTTCAGGTTCGTGGTGATCTCGCCCATGGTCTTGTCCTTTCGTTCGTTCGAATGAAGAATTGCAGGGGCTCACCCCGCATGTGACGCACCCGGTCAACGCAAGGGCCGTTCCCGGAACCGATGCTTTGGCGCTGCAGCGGAGCCCCACACCGCGTGCGCTCGCGCGACATCCGTGGCATTTTGCAACGCCGCACTGCCGCACCGCCTGCCCGGGGAGGAGAAACGGACGACGAGCGCGCCGATGACGATCCCGCGACGACTTTCACCACCCCTGGTACCCGAGGCCACGTTTCGTGCGCTATGCCGCGCGCGCGAGCTCATTCACGACGGGTACGGCGAGCCGCTCACGGTGCGCGAGATGGCGCGGCAGGCGGGGTTTTCGCCCTACCACTTTCTTCGGGAGTTCCAGGTGGCGTTCGGCATGACGCCGCGGCAGTACCTCACGCACGTGCGCATGGCGCGCGCCAAGGAGCTCCTTGCCCGCTCGGGGGCTTCCGTCACCGCGACATGCTTCGACGTGGGCTTCTCCAGCGTCGGCTCCTTCAGCTCGCTCTTCTCGAAACGCACGGGGCGCTCGCCCATTCAGTACCATCGCGAGATCGCGCCGCTGGTTCAGGTTCCCGCAGGGTTGGTGCGGGTGTACATCCCTTTCTGTTTCTTCGAGCACCTCGGGCCCGCCACGACCTGACGACGACCGAGGCGCAAAAGAGCAATTTCGAAGAAGCGGGGATCGCGCGGAGAATGGTACCCCACGCCTCGGAGGTCATTCATGATTCAACGATTGGGTATCGCCAGCGTCTACGTCCTCGACCAGGAGCGCGCCAAGCGCTTTTATACGGAGATCTTGGGCTTCGAAGTGCGCACCGACGCCCATGTCGGCAGCTTCCGCTGGATCACGGTGGTGCCGAAGGGACAGCCGGATCTGCAGATCGCGCTCATGGCGATCAAGCCGGGCACGCATTGGGAGCCAGAGACCGCCGAGACCGTGCGGGCCCTGGTCGAGAAAGGGACCTTTGGCTTTGGCGCCTTTCACACCGCCGACTGCCGAAAGACGTACGAGGAGCTGAAGGCGCGCGGGGTCGAGTTCATGGGCGAACCAGAGGAGCGTCCTTACGGCGTGGAGACCGTGTTCAAGGACGACTCGGGCAACTGGTTCGCCCTGGTCCAGCCGCGCTGAGGGCCGCCGCTACGGAAAGGGTAGCGTTTGCGCGAAGCCGGTGACCAGCACCAGCACCACGGGGAAGCAGGCGAGGAACATCGCGAAGGTGTAGCCCATGACATCGCGCGCCCGCAGGCCGAGGATGGCCAAGGTGGGCAGCATCCAAAACGGCTGCAACAGGTTCGCGCTGGCCTCGCCCAGATCGTAGACGACCACCATCCAGCCTTGGTTGACGTGGAGCTGGTTCGCGGCGTCGATCACGTAGGGGGCTTCGATGAGCCATTTGCTTCCGCCGCTCGGGACGAAGATACCGAGCACACACGAATAGAGCGCGATGATGGGCGGAAAGAGCAAGGTGCTCGACGCCGAGACCAGCCACCCGGCGATGGTCTTGGAGAGCCCCGTGAAGGCGATCATCCCGAAGATGCCGCCGTAGAACGGATACTGCAGCAGCACGCCCGACGCCGCCGTGCACCCCGAGCGCACGGCGGTCACCATGGAGAGCGGGCGCCAGTGGAGGACCAGCGCCAGCATCAGCAGCATCAAGTTGATGGTGTTGAAGTCGAGCGCATTCAGGGGGCTCCCGGTGGCGTTCGCAAAATGGCGAACGATGTACCAGAAGCCCAAGAGCGCCAGGAGGATGGCGAAGAGGGGGCTATGCTCCAACCAATCGCCGGGCCGCGTGCTCCGGATCTTGGCCTCTTCGCTCTCGGCCAGGAGCGGCTTGAGGGTGATGCCCAGATCCTCGGCCGTCTTCGCGCGCTCGGGGGACGGAGCGAGGAGCCACGCCATGGCCAAGCCCACCAGGAAGATGATGGCGGTGGAGGCCATGCCCTGCCACAAGAAGATGGTGTCGGAGAGCGGGATCACACCCGTGCCGCCGCGCGCGGAGGCGATGATCTTTTTGAGCGCCTCCGGGGTGGAGGCCGGACTGGCCATTTGCAGAGCGGCCGATCCCGATAAGCCTTGCGCCCACACGGTGCCGAGCCCGAGAAAGGCCATGGCCCCGATGGCACGGTAGTCGACGCCGCGGATCAAGCGCGCGATCTCGCGGGCCAGGACGGCGGTGAAGATCAGGCTGAAGGCCCAATTCAAGTAGCCGGAGATCATGGCCACCGCGGCGGTGAACACGATGGCGCCGCGGGCGGTCTTGGGGATCTGCGCCAGCCGCGCGATCAAGCGCGCCACCGGCGGCGACATGGCCACCGCGTAGCCGCCGACGATGATCATCGTCATTTGCATGGTAAACGTGATCAGCGCCCAAAAGCCTTTGCCCCACGCGTCCACCAAGCCGAAGCCCGAGGTGGCGGTGGCCACGTTCTCCGGTGTGCGGGTGAGGGCCTCACCGGTGGCGAGGCCGAAGACGAACACGATGCACGTCCCGACCAGCACGAACCCGAAGGCGTCCGGGAGGAAGCGTTCGGTCCAGACGGTGAACCGCTGGGCGAGCCGTGCAATCGCGTTGTCCTGCGTTCCCCCGTTCGGAGCTTGGACACTCGTGGTCATCGCGCACCTTTCGTCGGAGCGCCCGCGGGCGGGCGCAGGCCATGAAAACGCGATAATGCGCGATGTTTCAGAGACAATCAATTGTCTCTCTCGCGGCCAAGGCGCATCGAGACACCGAAGGCGCCCCGCGATGTCGCGGATAGGTGGGGACGCGTCGGGACGGCGGGTGGCTACGGCGCGTCGGGCACGACGGCGATCGCTTCGATCTCGATGAGGAGCTCGGGGAGCACCAGCGCCACCACTTGAACCAAGGTGCTCGCGGGAGGGACGTTTCCGGCCCCCACATAGCGCTCGCGCACACCGCGAACGCCGGCGAGATCCTCGGGGGTGAGCGGCTTGGTGATGAAGACGCCGAATTTGACGACGTGCGTAAAGTCGGCCCCCACCTCGCTCAAGGCGGCCTTCAGGTTGGCGAACACCTGCTCGGTTTGCGCGACCAGATCGCCGCCGCCCACCAGGTTCCCCTCGCGATCGAGGGCCACTTGGCCGGCGATGTAAACGGTTCGTCCGCCCCGCGCCTCCACGATGTGGCTGTAGCCACGCGGCGTCGCAAGCGTAGGCGGGTTGATGCGTCGAATGGTCGTGGTCATGGTGCGATTCCTTTCCGACTTGGACCGACGACTCTAGTGGCGCCTACCAGGTTCGAGAAGTAAGCTCGCGGGTGTGAAAGGACCGCACGACGTCGGGGGAGACGAAGGATTCGGTCGCATCGAGCGCGAGGCCGGCGAGCCACCGTTTCACCACGAGTGGGAGGCCCGCGTGTTTGCGCTGAATCGGCTGCTGCTGAAGCAGGGGGTCTACAACCTGGACGAGTTCCGCTACGCGATCGAGCGCATGGATCCCGCGGCCTACCGCGCCGCCAGCTATTACGAAAAGTGGTTCATCGCCATCGAGCGGCTTCTGTCCGAGAAGCGGGTGCTGCCGTAACCATGGACCCGCTCCCGCTTCCTTCGCTCCCTGCGCGCTTCGTCCCAGGCCAGCGCGTACGCACCCGCGCCGCACGCGCGACCGGCCACACCCGGCTTCCCCATTTTCTCTCGGAGCGCCAGGGCATCATCGAGCGCGTGCAAGGCTTCTACCCGCTGGCCGACGATCGCGCCGAGGGGCGCGCCGCCGCGCCGCAGGCGATCTACTGCGTCGTCTTCGAGGCGCGCGAGCTGTGGGGCGACGGCGCATCGGGCTTCCGTGTTTCGGCGGATCTCTGGGACGCATACCTCGAAGAGGCACCATGAGCGGCGATCACCCGCACGGCGAGCAGGATCACGGGCACGGCCATGGCCACGAGGGCAGCGCGACGATGGCGTCGCGGGTGGCCGGGCTGGTGGAGAAGCTCGCGCACAAGGGGCTGGTGACCGAGGAGCAAATCGACGCGGCCATCGTGACGTTTCTGGCCAAGGCCGGCCCGTCGAACGGGGCGGCGCTGGTGGCGCGCGCCTGGGTCGATCCCGCCTTCAAAGCGCGCCTCCTCCAGGACGGCAACGCGGCGCTCGACGAGCTCGGGCTCGACATGAGCCACTGGGCGCGCGTGACCTTGCGCGCCGTCGAGAACACGGAGCACGTCCACAATGTCATCGTGTGCACGCTCTGCTCGTGCTACCCGATCGCCCTCTTGGGCCCCTCCCCCAGCTGGTACAAAAGCTTGGCGTACCGCGCCCGCGTCGTGCGCGATCCCCGCGGCGTGCTCGCCGAGTTCGGGGTGGAGCTCGATCCCCGCACCGAGATCCGCGTCTGGGACAGCACCGCGGAGCTGCGCTATGTCGTCATCCCCCGCCGCCCCGCCGGGACCCAAACATGGACCGAGGACGAGCTCGGCGCCGCCGTCACCCGCGACGCGCTGATCGGCACCGCGGTGCTCTGACGCTCTTCGACACGTGTACGGGCTGAACTACCCCGCCCGAGCCACCGCCACGATTTGCGCGACGGCCGCGTCGACGAAGCTGGCATCGATGGGCAGCTTGTGATCGAGGAGCCCATCGTTCCAGAGCGACACGATGCCGTGCCCCGTGGCCCACGCGAGCACCGCGCGGCGGCACGCGGTTTCGTCGTCGGCCGGCGGGCCGGCTGCCTGGACGGCGGCGATCAGACGCGCGAGCGCCGCATCGGCCGCGGCGTGCATGCCCAGCGAGGGATCGGTCTGCTTCATCTCGGGTAGGAACATGACCCGGTAGTGCGCTTGCCGCTCGCGCGCGAACTCGATGTACGCACGCCCGATGGCCGCGAGGCGGCGCCGGCCGCTCCGCGCGGGGATGTCGGCGACGGCCGCGTCCATGCGCTCGCCCAGCGCGAGAAACCCTTCCTGGGCGACCGCCGCCAAGAGCTCCGTCTTGTCGCGGAAATGATGGTAGGGCGCCGCCGGTGTCACCCCCGCGCGGCGCGCGACCTCGCGCAAGGACAAGGTGCCGAGCTCCCCTTCCCCGATCAGCGCCAGCGCGGCGTCCACCAGCGCGCGGCGCAGATCGCCGTGGTGGTACTTCCGCTCCGACTTTTGCGGCTGCAGCTTCGCCATGCGTTCCGTCGCTACCACCTAGCATAGCGCGCGCGCCGCCGGCCGTCCCGCAATCTGAACACCGCTTGGTTCGGACTTGACACTGTTTAGATCGGGGCCTATCTGAACATCATTCAGATTCATCCACCGCAGGAGATCGTTCGATGAAAGCTTTCGTGACCGGAGCCACCGGCCTTCTTGGCAACAACCTCGTTCGCGCGCTCATCGCGGAGGGCCACACCGTCCGCGCGCTGGTTCGTTCGACGGAAAAAGCACGAACCTACCTGGGCGACACGGGCGCCGAGCTCGTGCGCGGGGACATGGAGGACGTTCCCGCGTTCGCGCACGCGCTCGAAGGTTGCGACGTGGTGTTTCACACGGCCGCGTACTTTCGCGAGTACTACGGCTCGGGGGATCATTGGCCCAAGCTCGAAGCCATCAACGTGCACGGCACCGTGGCGCTGGCGGAGGCCGCGCACGCCCGCGGCGTTCGCCGGCTGGTCGACGTGAGCTCCTCGGGCACCATCGGCCTCCGCCCCGACGGAAGCGCCGGCGACGAGAGCACGCCGCCCTCGCCGCTCGCCAAGGACAACCTGTACGTGAAGAGCAAGGTGATGGTGGCCGAGCGCCTGCGCGAGGTGGGCGCGCGCACCGGCCTCGCGATCGTGCAGGTGCTCCCGGGTTGGATGTTCGGCCCCTGGGATGCCGCACCGACGGGCAGCGGCCAATTGGTGCGCGACTACTTGGCGAAGGCCCTCCCCGCCATTCCTCCGGGCGGCACCAGCGTGGTCGACGCCCGCGACGTGGCGGTGGGCGCTATTCGCGCGGCCGAGAAAGGGCGGCCGGGCGAGCGCTACATTCTGGCCGGAGACTTCGCGACCTTGGAGGACATCGTTCAGATCCTCGCCCAGGTCTCCGACGTACCGCCGCCGCGCACCCGCCTTCCGTATGCCATCGCCTGGACGTACGCGCTCGTTTCGCAAACGTGGGCGCGGCTGACGGGCGGTGAGACCTTGGTCACCCTCGAGGCGGTGCGCATGATGCAAGCGCGCCTTCGCGCCGATTCGACCAAGGCGCAGCGCGAGCTCGGCTTCCGCGCGCGCCCGCTCATCGATACGTTGCGCGACGAGGTCGCGTGGTACCGCGCGCACGACGCCGTCGCCGGCGGCGTCCTCGCGCGCCCCGTCTCCGCGTGAGCGCGGGCGCTTACGTCTCCGCGTCGTGCTCGGGGGCGCTCTCGACGCGCGCAAAGAGAACGTCCCAGCCGTGGTGCTCCCCCGTGGCGGTCTCGCGTCCGCCGGCGAAGTGCGTGTCGAGGAGCTCCACGTTCTTCATCTTCGAGAGCTGCAGCCATCGCCACTGCGGCAAGCCGCCCGAGGACGACTCGCCGGCCACTTGGTACGCGAGCAGCTGCGTGAGCCCTTTTTTGATCCCATAGTCGTGCGGCTCCACGATGCGCACGCGGTCGTTGAGCGTCAGCTTCAAGAGCCGGCGCTCGGCAATCGCGCGCCGGATCAAGCGATCGATGGGGTTCAGTACGAGGATGCGCGCCATGGAAGCTCCCGACTCCTCTGCCCTTTGTACGGCACCTTCGGGCAAACACCCTCGAAAAAATCGGCCGTCGCCCGTCATGAGGGCCAGCTTCTGCTAGATCAAGGCGCGCATGGCACAGTATGTCGATCGCTCCTTTGCAAAAATGGTGGCCTACAAGCGCATCGTCACGGGCACGCTCGGGCTCGTCGGGGGCGTGGTGCTGAGCGTGGTGGCCTTCATGGAGGGTCGCTCGCTCTCGCCCCTTTTCGTGCTCGGCATCCTCGTCTTCATGGGCGGCGGCGGCTGGGCGCTGCGCGATGGATTGCGGCTGCGTCGCCAGCTCGCCTCGTAACGGAGCGCGCGCCGAGCGCCATCAAAAGCCGCGGGCCTCGCGCCAGTCGCGGGGCGAACGGCGCGCGGAGCGCCACGCCTGCTCCAGCTCGCAACGCAGGTCGGCATGACCGGGGTAGGTCAAGTACGGATGTTTTAGTGCCACCAAGGCGTCTGCGCTCAGCCCGGAGAGGTAGGCGACGTCGAGCGGCTTGCCGATGGCCGCGCGATCGAGGTTGCGCATGGCGATGTAGGCGTCTGCGTTGAACGCGCTGGCCGCCAGCGCCAAGCCGATCAGCCAAAAGATGGTCGCGCCTCCGAAATTTCTCCAGCCGCGGCAAATCGATTTGGCGATGCTCAGCCCGAGCACGCCAAACACGCCCAGCGCAATCACGGCCACGCCCAATCGCAAATACGTCGCCCCATACGCTTCTTCGTAAAGCGCCAGCCGCTGAACGCACGAGAACAACGTGAGCACGGTGAGGGCCAGCAAGGTCACCTCGAGCGCGCGGATCCGCGCGCCACCGGGGACGCGTTCGCCGACCTCGCCGCGCGCGCGAAGCAGCGCATGCCCGACCCGCACGAGGCACACGGAGAGAATGGTCGCCGCCAGCAGCTGATAAAACCCCGCGTGCAAATAGTCCGAATAGCTGGGGCCCGACGCATCGCGCACGTACGCGTGGCCATGGAACACATGGCGCAGGTTGAGGCCGACGAACAGGGCGAACACGCCAATGATGGGAACGAGGAGGGTTCCCCACGTTTCACGAGAGAGGAGCGGCTCCGGCGCCTTCGGAACCGAGGTCGCGGCCGGCGGCGCGATCCAATCGCGGTACGCGGATCCTTCGCCCGAGGCAAACGACTGGGGCGGGCGAAGCGCGGGATCGATCACCGCGGGCGGCGGGGGCAAGGGCGAGCGCGCGGGCTGCTGCGACGGCGACGGGCGGTGCAGCGCATGGACGAAGAGATAGCCCGCGGCGGTCAGGAGCGACCACGCTCCAAACGAAACGGCGCGGTTGGCGCTGCGCGTGGCGCGGTGGATGAGCCAACCAAACTCCGGATCGCTCGAGAAGAGCACGACGAACACCGAGGCCGCGGGCAGCCCGAGGAGCAGCCCCACGAACACCCGGCGCGCGCGGGTCTTCTGCGAGGCCCCCACGATCCGAAACGGAAGCGTGACGACGGCCGCCGCAGCCGATGGCCCTTTGGCGAGGCGCGCCAGCAGCCGGAGCGGCACCCTCGGGAGCTCCCAGGGCTGCGTCGTTTCGCGGGCGAGGAGCGGCAGGGCCCAGAGCAGCGCCACCGCGACCGGTGCCGCGATGGCCGCGCTCCATGCGCTCGCGCGGAGGGCGATGGAAACGCCGAACAGCACGCTCGCCGTCCCCGCCCCCCAGACCGTGGCCACCGGCCGGCGCGGACCGATGGTCACGAGGACGGCGACGGCGAGCATCAGATCCCATAGGAGAAAATTGAGGCCGAGCCGCGTGTTCCAAAAGAGGGACTGCGTCGCGACGCCCAATGCGAGCGCAATGGTCAGCGTCATGAGCGCGCGGCGCTGCGTGTCCGTGAACGGTAGGGACACATCGGCGCCGGCGACGCGGGGCATTGCATCGTCTTGCATTCTCTTTTCTCCTCGCCCGAAGTTCCAAACGAGAACGCTTCGTTCGGCGCGCGCATTCGGGACAAAAGAAACAAAAGAGACCGGGATGACGGCGAAGCGCGGATGAGCGGCCGCGCCGGGAGCGCTAGGCCATGCGGTGTCCGCCGTCGACGTGGAGCACGGTGCCGGTGGTGAAGGTGTTCTCCATGAGGAAGATCGCGGCGTGCGCGAGCTCTTCGGGACGGCCGATGCGCCGGGCGGGTAGGCGCTCGGCCATTTGTGCGAACCGCGCGGGCTTCGAATCGCCCGCCAATCGATCCCAAATGGGCGTATCGACCCACCCGGGTGAGAGGGTGTTGACGCGAATGGGCGCGAGCTCGATGGCCAAGGCCCGCACCAAGGATACAATGCCGCCATTGGCCGCGGCGACCATGGATCCCTGGGGCGCGGGCCGCTCGAAGGCGATCCCCGAGGTGAATGTCATGGAGCCCTGGGGATCGAGGACACCCGCGGCGTGTTTGGCCACCAGAAAGGGCCCCAAGAGCTTCGAGTCGATCACGCGGCGCGCGCCCTCGATGTCGAAGGTAGGTAGGGGTTGATAGGCGGGATCGGCTGCCGTCACCACCACATGATGAACGGTTTGGGCCGCGCTGCCCTGGCGCGCCTCCTCGAGCAGGCGCGCCACATCCGCCTCGCGCCCGATGTCTGCCACGACACTGCGCACGCGCGCGCCCGCCCCGAGCTCGGCGCGCGCCTTCTCCAATTTGTCGTGATTGCGCGCAGCAAGGACGACCTCGGCCCCCTTTGCGAGCACCGCCTTCGCGACGGCCCATCCAATGCCCGAGCTACCCCCCACGACCACGACGTTGTGACCTTCGAGATTCATGTGCCATTCCTCGTCGAGCGGCGGCCAAAAGGGCCGCGCGCTGCGAGGGATCTCGTACGATCACGCCGGAATCGGCACCATAGCGAAGAATGGCATCCATTGTCCCATATTTGGCACGGTGAGCCATCCGCCGAAACGGAACTCGACCACAGCGTTTGTCGACGGCGGCCGTTGACGTGCCCCGTGCTCCGAGCGAGCCTTGGAGGCCGTGACGAGCAGGGCTTTCTTTCAACGCTACAGCGCCGTAGACGAGATCATCTTCGTCAGCTACCCCGAGGGATTCCACCTCGAGACGCGGCAAGAGATCTCGCAAATGTTCGATCAGGTGATCGAGTTCTGGCGCGCGAAGTGTCGCAGGCGCGTTTATTACGTCGTCGACTACACGCATTACTCGACCAACTTGACCGAGAACGACTTCAACGCGAAGCAGGTCAAACGCGTGATCGACGAGTGTGCCATCACCATCGTCCGCTTCGGCGGCGATCCGCTCACCCGCACCGGCTCACGGCTTCGCGGCATGAAGCTGCACGTCCCGACCAATCTTTACAACACCCGCGACGAAGCGCTCGCCGTCGTGCGAGCGCTCCGCGAAGGGCGCTTGGAGCTCGCCCACGAGTGATCCGGCCGGGCGCTCAGGCCTTGCCGAGCACGACCTCGACCTCCACCTCGACGTCGACTTTGTCGCTCACCAAAACGCCGCCCGCCTCCAGCGCCTGATTCCATTTCAGGCCCCACTGGCTGCGCAGGATGGTGGTCTTCGCGCTGAAGCCCGCGCGCTGATTGCCCCAGGGATCGGCGCCGCCGCCGGTGGCCTCCACGTCGAGGGTCACCTCGTTGGTGGCGCCGTGGATCGTCAGATCGCCCACGAGCTTGTATCGGTCTTTGCCGGCGCGCTCGATGCGCTTGCTGGCGAAGATCATCTTGGGGAACTTCTCGGTGTCGAGGAAGTCGGCCGAGCGCAGATGCTTGTCGCGATCTTCTTCGCGTGTATCGATGCTGGCGGTCTCGATCTCGACGCCGACCCGCGACTTGGTCGGATCCGCCGCGTCGTAGTCGAGGGTGGCGCTCCACTTCTTGAATTGTCCTCGAACCTTCGAGAAAACCATGTGGCGTACGACGAACCCAATCTCGGAATGCGCGACGTCGATGCTCTGCGTTGCCATGTGTGAGCCTCCTGAACCGAAACTGTAGGACCCACCACCCATTCGTGGAATCGATGAAAAATCGATAACGATCATCTAGCGATGAGATGACCGGCTGGACCGTCGTGGGCGCTTCGGTCGCGCCGTGCTGCCCGCGCAGGAGCGCTCCAGCTGCTCGAGCAGCCAGCGGTGGGCGGGGCCAAAGGTGGTGTCGCTGCGGTAAATGGCAAACAGGCGCAGCATGAGCTCACCGGTGGGCCAGACCTCGGGGCGGATGTTGACCAGCCTCCCCTCGCGCAGATCCTCCTTCACGAGGTGCTCGGGGAGGTTCCCCCACCCCAGGTTCGCGCGCAGCATCGCGTGCTTCGTATGCAGATCGGCCACGCGCCAGGTGCGCGGCGAGAGCACGCCTTGATCCTCGACCCCCGTCCCGGCGCGCGGATCGCTCGGCGCGTCGGAGGGCGCGGGCCGCTCCGAGAGCACGATTTGAACGGCGTCCGCCATGCGGATCATGGGAATGGGGGCGCGCAAGCGCGCGAGCGGGTGGCCGGGTCCGGTCACCGGGAGCATGCGCACCTCCGCGATGGCCTTGCACTCGAGCCCCGGCGCGAGCCCGGGCGGCGCCACCACGCCGAGGGTGGCAGCCCCTTGCAGCACGCGGTTCGACACGGCCGAGAGGAGCTGCGTGTCGACGCGGAGATCGACGGCGGAGAACTCCTCGGCGAACCGCGCGCACACATCGGTGAGCGCGCCGACCGGAAAGAGCGCATCCACGCAGAGCGAGACGGAGGCCTCGAGGCCCATGGCCATACCCGCCGTGCGCCGCTTGAGCGCGTCGACCTCGATGAGCACGCGCCGCGCGCCCGCGAGCACCGCCTGCCCCTCGTCCGTGAGCCGCGCGATCTTGGTGGATCGATCCCAAATGGGCAGGCCGAGCTGGCTCTCGAGGTTGGCCATCGAGGTGCTGATGGCCGACTGCACGCGCCGGAGCTTGCGCGCGGCGGCGGAGAAGCTCCCTTCCTCGACGACGGAGACGAACGCGCGAAGCTGGTCGAGCGTAAAGGGATCGAACATGCGGTGACCATCTCATCGGCAGATGATCGACGTCAAACGATTGCCGATTTACACGATGGTTCGGCCACGTACACTCCACGCGATGAGCCAATTGCCGGATCACGAGCCCGAGTGCACCCAGGTGCAAACCCCCTCCGTCGACCTCGCCATCGAGGCGCGGGCGCGCGATCTGGGCGGCTTCTCCGTCCGGCGCGTGCTCCCCGCGATGCAGCGGCGCTTGGTCGGGCCGTTCATCTTCTTCGATCACATGGGCCCGGTGCAGTTCGCGCCCGGCGACGGCATCACGGTGCGGCCGCACCCGCACATCGGGCTGGCCACGGTGACCTATCTGTTCGAGGGGGAGATCCTCCACCGCGACAGCCTCGGCTCGGAGCAGGCGATCCGCCCCGGCGACGTGAACTGGATGGTGGCGGGGAGCGGCATCGCGCACTCGGAGCGCATGTCCGAGGCCATCCGGGCCAGCGGCTCCAAGCTGCACGGCATCCAGAGCTGGATCGCGCTGCCCACCGAGCACGAAGAGAGCGCGCCGACGTTCGAGCATCACCCTGCGCGCACCTTGCCCATCTTGCAGCGCCCCGGCGTCACGCTCCACGTGATCGCCGGAACGGCGTACGGCCAAACGGCGCCCACGCGCGTGCTGTCGCCCACCATCTACGTCCACGCGCGCTTCGAGGCGGGGGCGGAGCTCGCGATCGACGAGGAGCACGAGCAGCGCGCCATCTACGCCGTCACCGGCTCGTTCCAGTGCGACGGGCGCGATCTCCACGAGGGGACCATGCTGGTGCTGCACCCGCGCGCGCACGCCACCGTTCGAGCCAAGACGGCGGGCGACGTGATGATCGTGGGCGGGGCGCCCATCGATGGTCCGCGTCACATCTTCTGGAACTTCGTATCGAGCTCGAAGGAGCGCATCGAGCGAGCCAAGGCCGATTGGCGCGAGCGCCGCTTTCCGCTCATTCCGGGCGACGATCGGGAGTTCATTCCGCTGCCCGAGGCGTGAAAGCTGAAGGGCGCTCGGGGCGGGGCGGGGGCGGCGGTCTGTGCTAGATTGGGGTGCATGGATTCGAAGAAGTACGAATTGCTGCAGGCGCCGGGTGCACGGGACGAGCCCGTCCGCGCCCCCCGCATCGACGAGCGGCTCGCCCCGCCGGAGACGCGCCTGGAGTATTTGCACGGAATCGAGTTGTTCGCCGCGCCCGCCGAAGCATCCCACGCGACGCGCCACGCCGACATCGCCATGGTGCTTCGCGCATCCGTCGGCCCCGGCTACACGGCGGCCGTCGACCTCCTGACACGCACGGACGACGCCAGCGACTTTGCGCCGGACGCGAGCATTTATCCGAGCGCTCCCGACGCCAGCGGTCACCGCCGGCTCGAGGAGCTGGCCTTCGAGGTCACCAACGAGCAAGCGCTCAGCGTACCGAGCAAGAAGGCGCGCGAGCTGGTTCGCCGGGGGGTGCGCCGCGTGTTCTGCATCCTCGTCAAGTCGACGCGGGTCGCGCAGCCGCGCGTGCTGGAGTGGTCGCGCCACACGGACGGCTGGCAGCCGATGCCCGCCGATGCCGTCATCGAGGACGCGTGCCTGGTCGTTCCCATCAAAGCGCGCGCCCTGATCGACGCGGCCATGGCCGATGAGACCGTGGCGCGGGCGCTGCTCGTGAAGAAGAACGAGGTCATCGAGGCCGCCCTTCGCGATGAGCACCGCGCGGGGACCATCGAAGGGCGTCGCGAGGGGCGTCGCGCGGGGGCCATCGAAACCTGGCGCACGGTGCTGTTTTCGTTGATCGGAGGCCGCGGCCTCGCCGTCGACGACCTTGCGCGGGCGCGCATCGAGGGCGAAACGGATCCGAAGGTGCTCGAGCGTTGGGTCCTGCGCGTGGCAAATGCCAAGTCGGTGGTCGATATCCTCGAATAGCGACGGCGCGAAGGGCGAGCACGGTGCCCCGCCCCGTCGATGGGCTCGCGATCGGTGCGAGCTACCAGGACGTGGCGCCGTGGACCCGCGCGCGGCGGCTGGCCGAACGGCCCCGTTGGAGTAAGTTGGCGGCATCGTGTGGATTTTCGCCTATGGCTCGCTCATCTTTCGTCCCTCGTTCGACTACCTCGAGAAGCGCCGCGCCTTCGTTTCGGGCTGGATGCGGCGCTTTTGGCAAGGCTCGCCCGATCATCGCGGCACCCCGGAGGTGCCCGGCCGCGTCGTCACCTTGATCGCCGACGAAAAAGCTTGGTGCGGAGGCTCCGCCTACCGCATCGATCCCGCCCACGCCGATACCGTGCTCGCGGCGCTCGATTCGCGCGAGCAAGCGGGCTTCGAGCGCCATCACCTGCATTTGTGGGACTCGCCCGATGGCACCGCGCCCTTTGCCCAGGGGCTCACCTATGTCGCCCCCATGACCAATCCGCATTTTTTAGGTCCGCTCGACGAGCCGTCCATCGCCGCCTGGATCGACCGGAGCCACGGGCCGAGCGGCCCCAACGCGGACTATGCGCGCGCGCTCGATGTCGCGCTGCGTGAGCTCGCGATCGACGATCCCCACGTGGAGACCATCGCGCGATTGCTCGCACCGCGACGGTGAACGCGGACGGCGCCGTCGGCGCGCTGCAAAAGGCGCCGGCGCGGACGGCGATGAGCCACGGGGAGGCCGGACGCGTACCCGCGCGCGCTCCCGTGCAACCTCCGCCGAGTCCGTCAATACGCGCCTCGGGCCCCGCGCGGGCCGTCGCGGGCGCATCGCGGGCGAAAATTCCTCTTTCGTCCGCCTGGCGACCCCTGGCGTTCGGGCGCGTTCACGCCTATCCATCATGCACGCTGCCCGCGTTTTGCGCGGTTTCCTCGTTTTTATCGTCCAGGAGTAGTTCGTCGATGCGAAATGCCTTTTTCCTCGGTGCAGGTGCCGTAGCTCTCGTCTCCGCGTCGTGCGCACCGGCCGCGCAAGATGCGAAGGGTCCAGCCCACAGCGCCTCCGCGGCCGCACCCGGCGGCTCGTCGCCCTCCGCGCCGCCGCCGGCGCCCAATGGGAACAACCCGTTGCTCGCGAAGTGGGCCGGCCCATACGGGGGTGTGCCCCCGTTCGCCAAGGTGAAGGTCGAGCAGTTCAAGCCGGCCCTCGAAGGGGCCATGGATCTGGAGCGCCGCGAGATCGCGGCCATCGTGGACAACCCGGCGGCGCCGACGTTCGCGAACACGATCGCGGCGCTGGAGGACGCGGGGCGGACCTTCCACGACGTGACGGTGATCTACGACATTTGGTCGTCGAACATGAACAGCCCCGAGTTCCAGGCGATCGAGCGCGAAATGGCCTCGAAGCTCGCGGCGTTCTCGGATGAGATCAACCAGAACGAGAAGCTCTTCAAGCGCATCGAGGCCGTCTACAACTCGCCCGAGAAGGCGAAGCTGACCCCGGAGCAGCAGCGGCTCGTGTGGCGCCACTACACCACGCTCGTGCGCGCGGGGGCCAAGCTCGATGCCACGGCCAAGGCGCGGGCGTCGGAGATCAACCAGCGGCTCGCCACCTTGTTCACCACCTTCAGCCAGAACGTGCTGGCCGACGAGGAGAACGAGGCGCTCATCCTCGACAAGGAGTCCGATCTCGCGGGGCTCCCGGACTCGGTCCGCTCGGGCGCGGCGGCGGCAGCGGCCGCGCGGGGCGCCAAGGGGAAGTGGGCCGTCACCAACACGCGCTCGTCGGTGGAGCCGTTCCTCACGTACTCGACGCGCGACGATTTGCGCGAGAAGGTGTGGAAGACCTTCGTCAATCGCGGCGATGGCGGCGGCGCGCACGACAACAACAAGATCATCGCCGAGATCCTCAAGCTCCGCGCGGAGCGGGCCAAGCTCTTGGGGTACCCGACCCACGCGCACTGGCGCCTCGACGACACGATGGCCAAGACGCCCGAGCGCGCGACGGCGCTGATGGAGGCGGTCTGGAAGCCGGCGGTGGCGCGCGTGCGCGAGGAGGTGGCCGACATGTTGGCGGTCGCCAACAAAGAGAACAAGAAGGACAAGAAGCCGGCGAAGCAGAAGATCGCGCCCTGGGATTATCGCTATTACGCGGAGAAGGTCCGGAAAGCGAAGTACGATCTCGACGCCAACGAGGTGAAGCCGTACCTCCAGCTCGAGAAGCTGCGCGAGGGCATGTTCTGGGTGGCGGGCGAGCTCTTGAACTTCAGCTTCACCCCCGTCAGCGGGGTGGAGGTGTTCCACCCCGACGTGCGCGTCTGGGAGGTGAAGAACAAGCAAACGGGCAAGCACGTCGGCCTTTGGTACTTCGATCCCTATGCGCGGCCGGGCAAGCGCTCGGGCGCATGGATGAACGACTACCGCCGGCAGGAGCGCTTCAAGGGCGAGATCACGACCATCGTGAGCAACAACTCCAACTTCGTGAAGCCCAAAGAGGGTGAGCCGGTGCTCATCAGCTGGGACGACGCCAAGACGCTCTTCCACGAGTTCGGGCACGCCCTGCACGGACTGAGCTCCGACGTGACGTATCCGACCGTCTCCGGCACCAACGTGGCGCGCGACTATGTCGAGTTTCCGTCGCAGCTGCTCGAGCACTGGGTGGAGACGCCCGAGGTGCTCAATCGATTTGCGCTGCACTACAAAACGGGGCAGCCGATCCCGCAGGAGCTCTTGGCGAAGATCCAGAAGGCGTCCACCTTCAATACGGGATTTGCCGCCGTCGAATACCTCTCCAGTGCGCTCATCGATATGAAGCTGCACCTGGCTGGGAGCAAGGACATCGACCCGGACGCGTTCGAGCGCGATACCTTGAAGTCCCTGGGGATGCCGGATGAAATCGTGATGCGGCACCGCACACCGCAGTTCAGCCACATCTTCGCCAGCGACGACTACTCGGCCGGGTACTACAGCTACCTCTGGTCGGATACGCTCACGGCGGACGCCTACGAGGCGTTCACGGAGGCCAAGGGGCCGTACGATGCGGCGGTCGCCGAGCGGCTGCGCAAGAACGTGTTCGCCACCGGCGATACCATCGATCCGGCGGAGGCGTACCGCGCGTTCCGCGGCAAAGATGCCGGGATCGGGCCGCTCATGCGCAAGCGAGGCTTTGCCGACTCGGGGGCGAAGAAGACCGCGAAGTAATCGTTTTCGCGCGCGCGCGCGCGCCCGTACACGTTCCCTTTCCCGATCTTCTCTCTGGAGACAACGGGAACGGGAGCGGGTACGGGTACGGGTATAGCGGACGGCGTTTGGGCTAGACGGGACTAAAGCAGCTTTGCGTTGAGGGTGATGGGGGTGGCGGCGAGGGCCTTCGAGACGGGGCAATTTTGCTTTGCGCCCTCGGCGAGGGTTTGGAACTTTACGGGATCGAGGCCGGGGACCCGGGCCTCCAGCTCGAGGGCGATGGTTCGGATGGCAAATCCGTTTTCGACCTTGGTGAGATCGACGGAGGCGACCACGCGCAGCTCTTGGGGAGCGTGGCCGGCGTCGGTCAACGCGAAGGACAGCGCCATGGCGAAACACCCCGCGTGCGCCGCGCCGAGGAGCTCTTCGGGATTGGTGCCCGCTTTACCATCCTCGCTTTGAAATCGTGTTTTGAACGAATAGGGCTGATTGGTAAAGACCCCGCTCTGCGTCGTGAGTGCCCCCTCACCTTGAAGTCCGTTCCCCTTCCACACGGCAGTGCTCTTACGGATCATGGTTCGTCTCCTCGCTTCGTGGGTCGCCTGCTCGCGAACGGGCACATACTGCCGTCGCGCGCGGACGTGTCAAGCTCGCGCCCTCCGCACGCCGGCGAGTCTTCCCGCATGCCAACCGAGGACGGAAGAGTCGGTAAGCTTTAGGTGCCCGAGGAGGTAGTGCTATACCGGAGGGCGATGACCATCCAGTGGTACCCGGGCCACATGAACAAGGCCCGCAAGGCCATCGCCGAGGCGCTGCCCACCAAAGACGTGGTGCTCGAGGTGCTGGACGCGCGCATGCCCCGCGCCAGCGCCAATCCCGTCTTGGGCGAGCTCTGCGCGCACAAGGCGTGCATCAAGATCCTGAGCAAGAGCGATCTCGCCGATCCCGAGGTCACCAAGGCGTGGATCCGTTATCTCGAGCAGGCGGCGAGCGCGGGCGGGGACGGAAAGGTGGCCGCCATCGCGCTCACCACCGCGCGCCCCGGTGAAATACGGGCCAAGATCCCCGAGCTGTGCAAGCGGCTCGTTCCCCACCGGACCGGGCCGGGCAAGAGCGTGCGGGCCATGGTGGTGGGCATCCCCAATGTCGGCAAGTCGACCTTGATCAACACGCTCATGGAGCGAAAGGTCACCAAGGTGGGCGACGAGCCGGCGGTCACCAAGAGCCAGCAGCTGGTCACCCTCAAGAGCGGCATGACCCTCTCGGACAACCCCGGCATCCTCTGGCCTCGCAGCGACATCGACAGCGACGCGACCATGCGGCTCGCCCTCGGCGGCGCCGTGCCCGACACCGTCATGGACTACGAGCACGTGGGGCTCTTCGCGGCGGAGTTTTTCATGGCGCGCTACGCTCCGCTGCTCCGCGCGCGCTTCAAGCTCGAGGAGCTCCCGGGCTCGCCGCTGGAGACGCTTCGTGCCATTGGACGAAAGCGCGGCTGCGTCCGGAGCGGCGGGGTCATCGACTTGCACAAGGCGGGCGACGTGCTGGTCCACGAGTTCCGAAACGGCACCCTGGGACGAATCAGCCTGGAGGCGCCCGACGACCGCGATCGCGCGGCGCAAGGCGCTCGTACCGCGCAAGGCGATCGCGCGGCGCAAGGCGACCTGGAGACCCCCGGCGACGATCCCGAGGCGGGCCCGCCGAGCGATCCCTGAGGGCCGCGCGGGCCAACTTGTGGCATGGTCGCCACCATGCCGCTCTCGGAAGAAGCTTTCTCCGCGCTCGTCGAAACGGGGTGCCCCGATTGCCCGACGAAGAAGGTCACCATCGAAGCGCTGGTGGCGCAGAAGCTCCCCCTGCTCGGGGGTGAGGTGTACGGGGCTCCCTCGTGGGTCTACAAGGGGGAGGATCTCGTGCGCGGGACCTACCTCATCGCGTGCGCGAGCTGCAAAAAGGAGCTCTTCTCCGCCCAGGCGTGCCCTCGCTGCCAGGCCGAAGGTGGGGTCGAGCGGGCGCTGGCCGAGGAGAACGCCTTTCCGCTCCCGGCCGCGTGCGCGAGCTGCGGAAGCGAGCGCCTCACCGCCACCGCGTTCGTCCCGGCCACCGTCGTGTACGAGGGCAAGCGCGCGAGCAAAGCCCGCACCCACGTGGCGCCGGAGGATCCGGGGTTCCACGCGTTCCGTGCAGCATGCATGGATTGTCCGACCATCGACGAGCGGCGCCAGCCGTGCCCGCTCTGCTCCGCCCGCTAGCGGAGCTCCCCGCGCGGCGCCCGGAAACCGGATCCGACCTCCTGCGTTCGCCCGGAATTCGACTACAGTCATCGCGTGGCATCGCCCATCGGACCGAGCAATACCCCCTTCGACAACCTTGGCCACGACGGAGCCCTCGCGCTCGCGACCCGCTTCTACGATCACATGGACGCGAACGAGCCGGAGCTCGTGGCCGTGCACCGCACCGACGCGCAGGGACGGGTCGCGCGCGAGGTTCGCGACCGTTTCGGCGCCTTCCTGGTGGAGTGGCTCGGGGGCCCGCAGATCTATTCGAGCGTCCACGGGCACCCGCGGCTGCGCATGCGCCACGGCCACGTGCCCATCGAGAGCACCTTGCGCGATGCGTGGCTGCGCTGCATGAAGGCGGCGCTCGATCACCCCACCGTCCACCCCGACGTGCGCGACTACCTCGGACGCCGCTTCGCCGAGGTCGCCGACTTCTTGCGCAACAAGCCGGATCGTTGAGCGCGCGCCCCCGTCAGACCTGCGGTAGCTTCGCCATGGATCGGGCGACGGCCTCCTCGGGGTAGGCAAAGTCCTCCAGCTTGCCGGCGAAGTAGGCGTCGTAGGCGCCGAGATCGAAGTGCCCGTGGCCGGACAGGTTGAAGAGGATGACCCGCGCCGCGCCCTCGCGATCCGCGGCCTCGGCCTCCTCGATGGCCGCTCGAATGGCGTGGGCGCTCTCGGGGGCGGGGAGGATGCCCTCGGCGCGCGCGAAGGTGATGGCCGCCTCGAAGCAGGCGAGCTGCGGGTAGGCCACCGCGGAGACCAACCCCTCGTGCACGAGCTTCGAGACCAGCGGCGCAGCCCCGTGGTAGCGAAGGCCGCCCGCGTGAATGCCGGGCGGCATGAAGTCGTGGCCGAGGGTGTGCATCTTGACGATGGGGGTCATGCCCACGGCGTCGCCGAAGTCGAAGGCGTACGTCCCCTTGGTGAGGGTGGGGCAGCTGGTGGGCTCGGCGGCCAGCAGGCGCACCTCCTTGCCGTGCAGCTTGTCGCGCGCAAAGGGGAGCGCGATGCCGGCGAAATTGCTCCCGCCGCCGTGACAGCCGATGACCACGTCCGGGTATTCACCGGCGAGCTTCATTTGCTCCTGCGCCTCCAGGCCGATGATCGTTTGGTGCAGGCACACGTGGTTGAGCACCGAGCCGAGCGCATAGTTCGTATCGGCGTGGGTGGCCGCGTCCTCCACCGCCTCCGAGATGGCCATGCCGAGCGAGCCCGGGCTCGTGGGATCGCTGGCGAGCATGCCCCGCCCGGCGTTCGTGCGGTCCGTGGGCGACGGGAACACCTCCGCGCCCCACGCGTGCATCATCGAGCGCCGATAGGGCTTTTGCTCGTAGCTCACCTTCACCATGTACACGGTGACCTCGAGCCCGAAGAGCCGCCCCGCGTACGCGAGCGAGCTGCCCCACTGACCGGCCCCCGTCTCCGTGGCCAGCCGGCGCACCCCCGCCCGCGCATTGTAATAAGCCTGCGCGACCGCCGTATTCGGTTTATGGCTCCCCGCCGGCGAGACGCCCTCGTATTTATAATAAATATGCGCGCGCGTACCGAGCGCGCGCTCCAGGCGGTGCGCGCGAAAGAGCGGCGTGGGCCGCCATTGCACCAAGGATTGCCGAATTTCGTCCGGGATGGCGATCTCCGGCTGCGCGCTCATCTCCTGCTCGATGAGCGCCATGGGGAAGAGCGGCGCGAGATCGTCGGGGGTCACCGGTTGCCGCGTGCCCGGGTGCAGCACGGGCGCGGGCGGCGTGGAGAGCTCGCCGAGGATGTTGTACCAATAGCGCGGCAGCTGATCTTCGTTCAGAAGGTATTTGGTCGTCATCGGCTCGTTCCTTTCTATCCCGCGATCCATCGCTCATCCGATTCAACGCGATTCAACTCGATAGGTATTTGGTCGCCTCGCGCCGCGTGAGGCCGGCCATGCGCTCGCCGTGGCGCGCGACGAACGCGTGCACCAGCTCGGGGCGCTTCTTGGAAGTCTCGCGCAGCACCCAGCCGATGGCCTTGCGGATGAAGAACTCCTTCTCGCCCAGCATGGGGACCGCGAGCTCCTCGAACAGCGCGAAGTCCCCCTCCCCTGCGCGGAGCGCGTCGTGCTGCGCCAGGAGCGCGGTGCGGCGCACCCAAAAGTCGGGATCGCGGGCCCAAGCGCGCAAGAGCCCGGGCATCGAGCGGTGCTCTTGCACGGTGGGGCCGAGCACCTTGGTCGCGATCCAGTCGACGTGCGCCCACCCCGGGCACTGCCGCACGCACGCGAGGAGCCACGCGGCGTCGCGCGCGTCGAGGCGATCGCGCAGGCGCTCGAGCAGCGCGATGCCGGCCGAGCGCAGATCGTGGTAGTCGGTCCCGAGGAGCGCGTCCACGATGGCGCGAAGGTCGCTTCGATCGAGCTCCGTGTGCGCCCGCGCAAAGTCGGCGGCGGCCCGGCGAACTTTGGGTATGCTCACGCCGTGAAAGCGAAGGGTGCTCTTGAGATAGGCTTTCTCTTGCCGCGCACGATCGGCATCGCCCTCCGCGCGAAATCGGGCGCGAAAGAAGCGGACGGCGTCCTCGGGGTCCATCCGCCGATGGTAGCGCGCTTGAGGCGCGCGTGGAGCCCGCGAAACCCCGCCCCGCCGCGGAGGCGAAAATGAGCCAGGAAGCACGCTCCGAGGACGCGGCGCGCGCCTTCATCGCGCTCGATCCCGACCCGCGAACCCGCGAGCTCTTGACGGAGCGCATGGCCGCCGTACGCGCCCTCCCCGGGCTGCCCCGCCTTCGATGGGTCGTGCCCAACGATCTGCACGTGACCCTCAAGTTCCTGGGCGACACCCCGCGCGAGCGCATCGCCGGCATCGAGGCCGCCCTGGGGCCCATCGCCGCGGCGGCCACCGCGCCCTGCTTTCGCCGCGCGATCTTCGAGGCCTTCCCGCGCTTGGATCGCGCCAATGTGCTCGTCTTCGAGCTCGACGACGAGGGCCCCTGCGCCCAGCTCGCGGCAGCGGTGGAAGACGCCGCCTTCGGGCTTGGCTTTCCCCGCGAGGGCCGGCGCTATCGGCCCCATGTGACCATGGCGCGGGCGCGCCCTCCGTGCGATGTACGCTTCGCGGCCGCCGCCATGCCGCCCATCGACCTGGGGCGCGTCCCCTTTACCTCGATGACCCTCTACGAGAGCCGCACGCCCCCGCAAGGCGCCCAAACCCGAGAACGCTACACCCCCCTCGTACGCTTCGCGCTGGGCGGCTAGACGCCCCGCGCGGGGTGGCTAGATTCGTGCGCATGCAAAGCCCGATACTGGATGTTCGGCCGCTCGGATTTCCTTGGGAGACGCCCAACCCCTTCTTGTTCTGCGTCCATCATCGCGACACCTACCCCGCGGGCAACGAACGCCTGGGGCCGGCCGCCTCGCTGGCCGGGCGAAACTTGGGCGAGGACTTCACCCTCAAGGACGGATGGCGCATGTACCATGGCAAGGTCGTGCCCGGCTTCCCGCAGCATCCGCACCGCGGGTTCGAGACGGTCACCATCGTCCGGCAAGGCTACATCGATCACGCGGACTCGCTGGGCGCCGCCGCGCGATTTGGCGCGGGCGACGTGCAGTGGCTCACCGCCGGCGGCGGCATCGTGCACTCGGAGATGTTCCCGCTCCTCGATCGCGAGCAGCCGAACACCCTCGAGCTCTTTCAAATCTGGCTCAATCTCCCCAGCGAGGACAAGCTCACCTCGCCGCACTTCATGCTCTGGAGCCACGATATCCCCCGCGTCACCGCGGTGGACGGCGACGGTCGCAAGGCCGAGATCACGGTCGTCGCCGGGAGCCTCGACCAGCGCCGCGCCCCCGCACCCCCGCCCCGCTCCTGGGCCTCGCGCGCCGATACGGACGTGGCCATCTGGAGCATCCGCCTGGAGCCGCACGCCGCGTGGACCCTGCCGCGCGCCCATCACCCCGCGGTCGCGCGGCAGCTCTATTTCTTCCAAGGAAACGATCTGCGCATCGGCGGCGAGACCTTGGCCTCGCACGCCAGCATCCGCCTCGATCCCGGCGCCGAGGTGCCGATCGTTGCCGGGGCAACAGGATGCGATCTCCTCCTGCTGCAAGGCCGGCCCATCGCCGAGCCGGTCGTGCAGTATGGCCCCTTCGTCATGAACACCCGCGCCGAGATCGAGCGCGCCTTCGCCGACTACCAGCGCACCCGGTTCGGCGGATGGCCGTGGCCCGCCGACGATCCCGTGCACCCGCGCGACCAAGGCCGCTTCGCCCGCCACGTGGACGGGCGCGTGGAGAAGCGGTAGACCCCGACGCGCGGCTAGCTCGCCGACAGCGACGCGTTGTCGATCACGAAGCGGTAGCGAACGTCGCTGCGCAGCATGCGCTCGTAGGCCTCGTTGATTTTTTGGATCGGGATCACCTCGACGTCGGAGGTGATCCCGTGCTTGCCGCAAAAGTCGAGCATCTCTTGCGTCTCGCGGATGCCGCCGATGAGCGAGCCGGCGATCTGGCGGCGCTTGAAGATGATGTTCGAGATGTTCGGCGACGGGTGCGGGTGCTCCGGGGCGCCCACCAGGCACAAGGTGCCATCGCGTTTGAGCAAGGTCGTAAATGGGTCCAGATCGTGCGACACGGCCACGGTGTTCACGATGAGATCGAAGCTCTCGGTGTGCTTGCGCATCTCGCTCGCGTTCTTGGATACGACGACCTCGTCGGCCCCCAGGCGCTTGCCGTCTTCGATTTTGCTGGCCGAGGTGGTGAACAGCACCGTCTGGGCGCCGAACGCGTGCGCAAACTTCACCCCCATATGGCCCAACCCGCCAAGGCCCACGATACCGACCTTCTTGCCCGGGCCCGCCTTCCAATGCCGGAGCGGCGAATACAAGGTAATACCCGCGCACAAAAGCGGCGCGGTGCCCGCCAGGTCCAGGTTGCTCGGCACGTGAAGGACGAAGTCCTGGTCGATCACGATCTTTCCCGAATAGCCACCGTAGGTCGATTTGCCGGGGAAGTCCTTGTCGGGGCTACCGTAGGTGAGGGTAAAGGTGCCCTCGCAATACTGCTCGAGCCCCTCTTTGCAGCTCGGGCAGGTTCGGCACGAGTCCACCAGGCAGCCCGCGGCCGCCAGATCCCCGGCCTTGAAATTTTTGACCTCGGCACCGACCCGGCTCACCCTTCCCACGATCTCGTGCCCCGGTACCACCGGGTACAGGCTGCTCTTCCACTCGTTGCGCACCATGTGCAAATCGGAGTGGCACACACCGCAATAAAGAACCTCGATCTCGATGTCCCGCGGACCGGGCTCGCGGCGCTCGATCGAAAACGGGGCCAGCGGAGAAGTTGCACTTTGTGCTGCGTAGCTTGACGTCTTGCTCACGAATCATCTCCCTTCGAGCGATGCACGATCACCCATCCGACCGAGCTGGGGCCGCGCCCTCGCGGCGGTGACCCTTCGTCGGATCGGCAGTTGATCAGATAAGGGATCGCCGCGAGCCCCTCAATGCACGATCGTGCGGAAGCCTTGCCCAATCCTCCGAGGCCCCACATCTTTCGTGGAAGTTCGAGTGTTTTCCTAATACATTTCTGCAATGCGACCTCTCGGTCCGCGAGGGAGAAGATGACCCGATGAGCCACTGGATCGCTGCGAGGGAACGGGTGACCTCGCTCTTGAAGGAGCTCGCCAACGCCGCGTGCGTCGCCCGAGGGGATGAACCGAGGTCCTGCGGAATGAGACCTTCGGGTCTGGACGGCGTGGGCATCGTCTCCGCGTTCGAGTCGCTGCCGCGATCGCCCACCGTCTACGAGCCGAGCATCGTGATCCTCGCCCAAGGGCAGAAGAGAGGCTACCTCGGCGATCAGGTGTACACGTACGACGCGGACAATTATCTGGTCCTGTCGGTGCCGCTCCCCTTCGAGTGCGAGACGTTCGCCTCGCCCGCCGAGCCGCTGCTCGGGATCTCCTTGCACGTGGATCCCGCCACGCTGGGCGAGCTGCTCCTGGAAATGGACGACACCCCACCCGCGGGCGAAACGGCGCACGGGATCTATGCGAACCCCATGACCGACGAGCTCTCGGACGCCCTCGTGCGCCTCCTGGAGTGCCTTCGCTCACCGACCGATCGCCGGGTGCTCGGTCGGTCCATCGTGCGCGAGATGACGTATCGTGTTCTCTGCGGCGAGCAGAGTGGCGGTGCGCTGCGGGCGCTGGCCAGCCGGCATAGTCACCTTGGGCAGATCAGCAAGGTGCTGCGCCGGATTCACGCGGAGTACTCGGATAACCTCGACGTGGAGACACTGGCGCGCGAGGCCGGAATGAGCCACTCGACATTCCATCATCATTTTCGGGCGGTCACCTCGAGCTCCCCGCTCCAGTACCTCAAAAGCATCCGGCTGCACAAAGCGCGGCTGCTGATGGTGCAAGAGGGGCTCAACGCCAGCGTGGCGGCGCGCCATGTCGGATACGAGAGCGCCTCCCAGTTCAGCCGTGAGTTCAAGCGTTTCTTTGGCGATAGCCCAGCCGTAGACACGGCCAAGCTGCGCGCAGCACGCAGCTGATAACCACCTATGTAACTACCGTTCTCGACACGACGGCGGCCCCGGCTTTTCGAACGAGCGGATCTGCTTTATCCTTCGCGGGGTTGTCGCTTCATCATTCAGGGCGCCGCCCCCGGGGATACACCAGTACGAATCACGAGACGCTCGGTTCGGACATCATTTCCGTATTGCGCACGCTCTCGCTGCCGGAGCAGGTGCTGGGCGGAGACGAGGTGCGACGCCTCTCGGATGTGCGACCGGAGCGGTGGTATCCGATCGAATGGCTCCTGGAGCTGATGGAGAAGCTCGACGACCGCGTGGGGTACTACGGGCTGCTCCGAATGGGACGCATGGTCTTTACGCTCTCGCACGAGAAGCGGGTGCTGGCCTCGGCCACATCGGCCCATCACATCATCCATGGCCTCAACGATATGTACCGGCACGCCAACCGTGGTACGGGCATCGGCGGCTGGAAGGTGCTGCGCTTCGAGCCGGGGCACGCGGAGCTGGAGAAGAACACACCGCACCACTGCATCATGGAGCAAGGGATCCTCAAGGCCGCGCTGGCCGCCGTGGGGGCGCCTTCGTTGGTCTCGCAGCCCACGTGCTTTCGGCGGGGCGATAGTGTGTGCATCTACACGATCTCCTCGGTCATCGTCGACGAACGATGGACCGGGCAGCCACTATCGCGCCGAGGCTAACGTCGACCTATCGCAGAACGCCGCGTCGCGGGATGGCGCATCACGGGATGGCGCATCGCGGGATGGCGCATCGCGGAACACCGCATCGCAGAACGGCGCATCGCGAGATGGCGCATCGCGGGACGCCGTATCGCAGAACGGCGCATCGCGGAACGCCGCATCGCGAGATGGCGCATCGCGGGGCGCCGCATCGCGGGAGCCGCATCGCGGGACGGCGTATCGCGGAACGCCGTATCGCGGATCGGCCATCGCGAGGGCGCATCGCGGACGGCGCGGCGCGCGATCGTTAATCGTCTTCGTTTGCGCGGGCGCGAAGGAGGCGCAGATCCTCGGCCGTGTCGAGATCGCGCTCGCCATCTGGCAGCGGTACCACCCGAACATGCGGCGCGTGCCGCGCGAGCAGGTGCTTGCCGCCCTCCGAATCGGCCAGGTGCGTGAGCTCCTCCACGAACGCCGTGGAAAAGAGCACGGGCACCCCCGCCGTCCCCGCGTAACCGCTGGCCACGATGATGGCGCGCGCCTCGCTCGCGCGAAAGGTCGCCACCATGGCGTCGAGGTGCGCCGTCGTCAGCCGCAGCTGATCGCACAGCAAAAAGAGCATCGCTTCGTCCTCGGCGAGCGGGCCCAGCGCGCGCGCACCGCAACGGATGGACGAGCCCATGCCGGCCTCCCAATCCGGATTGTGCACCGCCCGAACCGAGAGCCCCGAGAGCTCCGCCACCATGTCCTCCTCGCGCGCCCCGAGCACCACGGTCACCGAGGCCACGTCCGCCGCCTGCGCGACATCGACCGCCCTGCGCAAAAGGCTTACACCCCCGAGCTCCACGAGCTGCTTGGGACGTCCCAAACGGCGCGAGCCGCCCGCCGCCAGGATCACGGCATGAACGGCGCGGCTTTTATGCGCGGAGCTCATGATTCGGTCGTGCTCATGAATCGGTCCTGAGGCTGAACGCTCGCGGGTTCATGACATTACGCGTCACTTCAAAATCGATACAAGTGTATACCCTTGATGTACAGTCGCAAAACGGCCATTCGTATTTCACTCCATCGAGGGGCGGTGAGTCATGCAGAAAGATCCGAGCGGCGATCGGTTGCGCAACGAATCGGCCGTCGAGGTGGATGTTCCCACGGACGCGGGC
Source organism: Sorangiineae bacterium MSr11954 (assembly GCA_037157815.1). Classification (NCBI taxonomy): domain Bacteria; kingdom Pseudomonadati; phylum Myxococcota; class Myxococcia; order Myxococcales; family Pendulisporaceae; genus Pendulispora; species Pendulispora albinea. The sequence goes on along the minus strand of CP089984.1, from coordinate 2,810,927 downwards.
CTCGGACGCCGACGTTTTCTGACATACCTGATCGCGGCGCCCATTCTGACGGTGGCCTGTCGCTCGGAGCAGCTCGATGCGCCCCTGCCCGCGGAGACCGCCGGTGCATCGCAAGCGCCGCTCGGGATCCCCGACATCGTCGACCTTGGCGATGCCTTGATCCTCGCCGGAGCGCTCACCGTGTGGAACCTGGCCCTGGAGGTGAAACCCGACAACCGCATCGCGCTCCGCTTGCCGCGGGCCGAGGTCGGCCAAGGGATCACCACCACGGCCGCCATGTTGGTGGCCGAGGAGCTGGACGCGCGCTTGGCCGACGTCGAGGTGGCGCTCTGCGACGCCGAACCGGAGATCCTCTTCAACCAGCTCACCGCAGGCTCCAACTCGGTGCGCTCGCTCTACACCCCCATCCGGGCCACCGCGGCCGCGGCCCGCGCGCGCTTGGTCACGGCCGCCGCGCAGCTCTTCAAGGTGCCGGCGGACAAGCTCACCACCAAGGACACCTCGGTCATCGCGCCCGATGGGCGCCGCGCCACCTACGGCTCCCTCTCCGCGGCGGCCTCGCGGATCGTGCTGCCCGCCATTTCGCCGGCGCCCAAGGATCCGTCCAAGTTCACGGTGATTGGCGAGCCCACCACGCGCATCGACGCGCGTGAGATCGTCACCGGCAACGCCAAGTACACGATGGACCTGGACGTTCCGGGCGCGATGCCCACGGTGGTCGCGCGGCCCCCGACCATCAAGGGAACGGTGGCCTCGTTCGATGCTTCGGCCGCGCGTGGGATGCCGGGGGTCCTCGCCATCACCCCGATCCCCACCGGCATCGCGGTGACCGCCGAGACCTTTCACCAGGCGTTCATGGCGCGCGACGCGCTTCGCATCACGTGGAACGATGGCCCCATCGCCGCGCTCTCGGACGCGGACATCACGCGTAAGCTCACCTCCGCCCTCCTCCCGCTCGCCGTCCCGCCGGTCCTGAGCCTGCACGTCGACGCGGAGTTCGACTTTGCGTTCGTCAGCCATGCGCCCATGGAGGTGCTCAGCGCCGTGGCCGATGTGCGGGGCGGAAAAGCCGACGTGTGGTGCTCGTCCAAGTCGCCCATCATCGCGCAGCAGACCATCGCCGCCACCTTGGGCATGCCCCAGAGCGCCGTGACCGTGCACGTGGTGCGCGGCGGCGGCTCGTTTGGCCGGCGGCTCTTCTTCGACGCCGCGCTGGAGGCGGCGCAGGTGTCCAAGGCCATCGGCCGCCCCGTCAAGTTGATGTGGAGCCGCAACGACGACACCCGGCATGGCCGGATGCGGCCCGCGAGCCATCATAAGCTCCGAGCCACACACCTGCTCGGATCCGTGCTCACCTACGAGCACCGGGTGGCCGCCGTCAAAACCGATTTGGGCCACGGCCTGGGCGAGGCGCTGACCGCCATTGGCTTTACGCTCCTCGGCGGGGTGCCGAACCAGCTCTTCTTCCTTCTGTCCGAGAACGTCCCTTACAATTTCGGGGTGACTACGCAGCTTTTGTCCGAGGTGCCGCTCGAGATGCACACCGGCAGCTGGCGATCGGTCTATTCGGGTTTCGTCGCCGTGGCCAACGAGATCATGGTCGACGAGATCGCGCGCGCCCTCGGAAAAGATCCGGTGGCGTTCCGCAAATCGACTTTGTCCTCATCCCGCGCCAAGGCGGTGCTCGCAAAGGTGGCCAGCGCAGGCCACTGGGGCCGGACGATGCCACCCGGCACGGCCCAAGGTGTGGCCCTTCACGAAGAGTACAAATCGTGCGTCGCCTGTCTGGTGGAGATCGACACCCGGGATGCCGCGAACGGCCCGCGCGTGACGAAAGCCGTGGTGGCCGCCGACGTGGGCCGCGCCATCAATCCACGCGGGCTGGAGGCGCAGCTCATGGGCGCGACCACCGATGGCATCTCGGTGACCTTGCAAGCGGGTTTGCACATCGACAAGGGCGCGGTCCGCGAGGGGAGCTTTTCGGACTTTCGCTATGCGCGTATGCGCAACACGCCATTGGAGTTCGAAGTGCACATTCTGCCCCCCAGCGGAGAGCCGGGCGGCGCCGGGGAGCTCGCCTATCCGGCCGCCGCCGCCGCCGTGGCCAATGCCTATGCCCGTGCCACCGGTACGAGCCCTCGCCGTTTCCCCATCTCCGGGTAAGGACCACCACCATGCCGACCTACGACTTTACGCTCAACGGCCAATCGGTCACCGTCGAGGCCCCCGCCGATATGCCCCTCTTGTGGGTCCTGCGCGACAAGCTCGGAATCACCGGCCCCAAATACGGCTGCGGGGTCGGCGTGTGCCGCGCCTGCACCTGCCACCTCGACGGCGCCGCCTTTGCCGCGTGCCAGCTCAACATGGGCGATCTGCCGCCCGGCGCCTCGGTCACCACCATCGAGGGGCTCGCCACGAATGGGGTGCTGCACCCCGTTCAGCAAGCTTGGATCGATTGCGACGTGGCGCAGTGTGGTTTCTGCCAAGCGGGTCAAATCATGGCCGCCGCGGCATTGCTCGCATCCAAGCCGCGCCCCACCGATTCCGACATCGACACCATCGAAAACGTATGCCGGTGTGGCTCTTATTTCCGAATCCGGCAGGCGATCAAAAAAGCCGCCGGCGTGTGACCCGCGCGGTGCTCGTTCAGCGCTCGGCGCTCCGCGTTCAACGCTCGGCGCTCCGCGTTCAACGCTCGGCGCTCCGCGTTCAACGCTCGGCGCTCTGCGTTCAACGCTCGGCGCTCCGCGTTCAACGCGCGGCGCTCTGCGTTCAACGCTCGGCGCTCGGCGCTTGGCGTTCAACGCTCAGCGCCCGAGCTGCGATCCGACGGCTTTGTAGGCGTCGATGACGCCGTAGCCAAAGGTGTTGTTCGGAACGCTGGAGCCGCTGACACCACCGCATGTCTCCGTGGACGTCTTCGGTGCGGCGGTGCCGGTGACGATGCTCGTGATTTTGTCGACTTGGCCGCGCAATGCGGGCACGGCCGATAGGAGGAGCGCCACCTCGCCCACGACGTGCGGTCCGGCCATCGACGTGCCGCTGAAGGAGCCGGAGTACCTTCCGCCCGGCACCGCGGAGCGAATGGACACCCCCGGCGCGACGACCTCGGGCCCCAGGCCTCCATCGAGGGTGGAGGGCCCGCGGCTGGAGAACGAGGCGATGGCGCCGTTGCCATGGTTGTACGCGCCCACCACCAGCGCGTCGGGGCCATCGGTGGCCGGCTGATCGCGGATGCTCTTGCAGCCGGGACCATCGTTGCCGGCGGAGGCGACGAAGACGATGCCGGCCGCCTTCAGCGATCGAAGAACGGGCACGATCTCGGCGCCCTCGCAGCCCTCGGACGAGGGGCAACCCCATGAGTTGTTGATCACGTCGGGCGCCTTCGAAGGATCGCCTTGGGTCTCGGGATCGCCACCTTGCGGATAGGGGGCGAGGAACCATTGCGAGCACTCGATGTATGTCGAAGGCTTTCCCACCCCTGCATCCATATTTCGACATGCAATCCATTTGGCGTCCGGGGCCATTCCAATTTGATTGCCGGCGCCGTCGTCCCCCACGATGGTCCCCATGGTGTGCGTGCCGTGCTGATCGTCGTCGCAGGGCGCGGCGAGATCGTATCCACATCGGTTTCCGGAGCCGGAGTGGATGGCGTCGTGCCAGCTGTATCGATGATCGGCGGTGGCGCCGTCCCAGCCGCGGTAATGCGATTGGAGCGCCGGGTGCGTCCAATCGACCCCCGTGTCCTGCCCCGCGACCACCACCCCCGCGCCCTTGACGTGCAGCTCGTTCCAAACACGGACCGCGCCGGTGGCGGTGATGTTCGAGCCGATCGCCTCGGGGGACAGGCTCTCCGAACCTGGGCTTTGCACCCGCTTCAAAGCTACCGGCCGATCGAGCACGAGCCGCTCCACATCGGGCCGCGCCGCGAGGTGCCGCACCAAGCCGGGGCTCGCGTCGTTCACCAGCACGGCGTTGACGATATGAAAGCGCCGATACGATACGCCCTGACGCTGGAGCCAGCCGAGCAGCGGTCCTTGCGCGCGCTTGGCGTGCGCGACCAACCGCGCATGAACGGACGTGATCCGCGCCTCCTTCGAGGCCGATGCCAGCTCCGCGCGCGGCGCGAGATCCGCGGCGCCCTTCAAATAGACGAGCACCGACACCGGCGCGTGCCCATCTTCCATCGCCGGGCGAACCCCCTGCCCCAGCGCCGCTCCTCGCGACTCCCAGCTTTCATCGGAGGAAGCGCTGCATCCGCCCGCAAAGAGAACGAGCGGAGCAAAAGCGAATGGAGCGAATGAAAGAAGAGCGGTCGCGACGATGGATACCTTCGTTGCACCGAGGCCGAGTCGTTTCATGGGTCTCCTCCTATCGACGGCTCGATTGGGGATTGTGGAATGTGTTTTTTACGAACGTGTCACGCCTAATCCTCTATGGGCGCGCGCATCAAATACCGTCGCCGATCGGACGAACGGCACAATCAAATGAGGTGCGAGGTAGTTCGATGTACCACCACACATTCGCTCGGGCGAGGTCGTCGATTCTCGGCGCCCGCCAGGCCGAATCATGTTACATGAGCGTTTCGTCGTTCATCTCGAGCGAATTTGCAGCGGCGCGGGAACATGCGCACGATCCGCTGCGGGTTCCGGGGGCGACAGGGCGAAACAACGTACCCTCCGACCTTCGACCTTCGAGACGGAGCAGCAGCCATGGAACACCCCGATTTCATCGAGGTCTACGAGAACGCATTGGATTTGGTCACATGCACCAACATCATCCGTCAGTTCCAAACCAGCGAGCGCGTGCAACGGGGCCGGACGGGAGGCGGCGTCGATCTCGAGCTGAAGGACAGCTGGGACATGTCCATTTCCAACGCGCCCGAGTGGTCGTCCACCACGGTGATGCTCAACCAAATCGCCCTTCGCTGTCTGCGCCTCTACTTGCGGAAGTTCGCCCACGCCATCGTGGCGCCGCTGCACTTCAAAACGCCCAACCCGGCCACCGGCGCCCTCCAGCTCGTTCGCGCCGAGGAGCTGGCGACCACCGATGAGAGCTTTTTGACGACCTTGGCCGTCAAAGCGTTTCGACCCGGCGATATCAATCTTCAAAAATACGAATCCGACGTCGGCGGTTATCCCTATTGGCACTGCGAGCTCTATCCCAAACGCGACGATCACGGCGAGACGCTCCACCGCGTTCTTTTGTGGACCCTCTACCTGAATGACTCCTTCACCGAGGGCGAGACCGAGTTCCTCTATCAGTCGCGCAAAATCAGGCCAAAGGCAGGCTCCCTGCTCATCGCCCCCACGGCCTTCACCCATACCCACCGCGGCAACCGCCCCAAAGGCGGCGACAAATACATCGCCACCAGCTGGATCTTGTTCCGCCGCGCCGAACAACTCTACGAGGCGCAGCCTGCATCGGCACGATGACCGATTCTTCCGACTCGAAGCACGATCACGTGGGTGCTGCGGCCGGCGCCGGGGTCCGGCGCGGAGCAATGTCGTGGGCCGCCTTGCCCAAGGTGGCAGCCATGACCACCAGCGTCAAAACCATCGCCACCAAAACGATCCATGTGACATGACGACCGCGCGACGCCGCCTGGCTGATGATGTTGCGCATGGCGTCCTCGTCCTCGCCCGCCATGGGTGCCGCCGCCATCTTCGACACCACCGGCGACGCGGCCACCAGCGACGCGGCCATCGGAGGCACACCGGCGGGCGACACAGCCACCGGCCGCACCGCGCCCGACGCGACCACCGGCGGCGCAACGACCGGGGGCACCGCCATCGCTTTTGGCGCGGGCGCGGGCGGCTTGGGCGAACGCTTTGCGAGCGCGGCCTTGCGCTCCAACGCATCGGCGCGGGCGATCACCTCCCGGACCTCGGCCTCCGGAAAGACCGGCGTCACCGTCTCCAGGAACACGGGCGTGATGCGATCGCCCTCGTTGACATCGTCGTCGTCATCGAGCTTGACGAGGTGGGCGCGCGCACGTGCCCATTTTTCGCCCGCGAGATCGCTCTCATTGGTGACGATGCCGGAGTCGGCCACCCGAATGTCGAGGGTTCGCTCGGACCAACCGTCGACGAGCAGCTCGGCGTCCTCGAGACTGGGGACGGCAAACACCCGGGCGGCACGCTGACCGCCTGGAGGCGTGGGAACCCGATCGGCCTTCGATTTTTTGTTCGCCATACTCATGCACGGCCCTCGCCGAGACGATGAAGACGTAGTCTCCCCAGGCATCCAGCGCGGTGGCACATACGAACAGCTTCTTTTCGTGTGCAGTCAACCATCGTCGAAAGCGAGCCCCCCGCGGAAGATCGCGACGCACGTACCGACGGCGTCTCGACTTCTTCGGCGCACAACCCCACTCGTCTCACATTGTGAGGATTGTGCTTGCGCCAGGCTCAAGACCCCATTGCTATCCGAGTTAACCTCTTTTGGTTGTCTGTCAAACACGGATGAGATTTTTAGATGCGACGGCCTGCGCCCCCCAAAAAGCGTTGAGGAATGCACGGTGCGACCGTGCGTAGATGCACGGTCGCACCGCGGGGTCGACGCGTGGAATCCGTTCGCGCGCGGGGTGCCGACGTGCCCGTAGCCCGAAAACCCGCGGAGCGCGAGATCCCGATCGCCGCGAATGAAAGGCCACGCGCGCGTCCGGATACTTCTTGCCCAGATGGCCGACGACGTCGATGAGCCTTTCCCCATCGGGCTTCGTGCACTCGGGGCAGTCGGCCGGCAACGCGAGCTTCCACACGCTCCGCCAATGCGCTTGGAGGCACGGGGCGAGTTGCGCGTCGGATAGCCGCTGGCCCGCGTCGAGGAGGAGAAACGGGGACCGGGGAACGCGGGGACGTTGCGCGCGAGGTGCGCGGCGACATGGCTCGAGCCGGTGAAGGCTTGGTGATCGTAGATGGAACCGAGACCTGTTCGTCCGGGTTGGCACCACCCTGCACGTCGCCCGTGCAATATGGAATGTAGACGATGTTCCAATCTTTGACTGGATTGGCCGGGTTCGCGTCATGAAGCGCGCAGGTGGCCCCGCTGCAACAGCCGCCGCCACCTTGCAAATAGACCACGACCTTGTTCGCGCCCGCCTTTCGGCGAACACCAAAACCCCACCCTCCGGCCGATGCCGCCACCCGCGTTTGCGCCGATTCGAGGCGCGCGGAAGGCCCGTGGCAAAATATGAACCAAAATACATGTTCACATTGTAAAACCGGCGCGTCCAGCGCGAGCCCGGCCGAAAGGAGCCGAGCGCACGAGGCGCCAAAGTAGACTATCGACGCACACGCCCCCCTGCTTTGCCCAGCACGGGGGCCCACGCGATGACAGCGTTGACGAACGCGCGCACGTGCGCGGGAACGAGCTCCCGCTCCAGATAGACGACGGCGAGCCGCACATTGGCCTCGATGATGCCGGGCAGCACCTGCACCAGCGCCCCGCTCTGAAGGTACGGCTGCAAGATGCGGCCATCGAGGAACGCGATCCCCAGCCCGCGCAGGGCGGCGTCGGCCAGTAATCGAATATTGTTGGAGAAAAAAGCTCCCTCCACATGAACCATGCCGCCGGAGACCGGCCAATGCGTCTGCGGCAAATCGCCGTGTGCAAAGCCCATGAGGCAGCGGTGTTTCTTCAAATCGCTTTTCCGGCGAGGGGCCCCCTTCTCCGCCACGTACTCGGGCGACGCCACCGCGATGAGCTTGGAGCGCAACAAAGTGCGCGCGACCAGCCCCGGCTCGATATCCCGCGCCGCGCGGAGGGCCACGTCGTAGCCGTCGCGCCGCAAATCGACGAACCGGCTCGCGAAGTGGACGTGCAAACGCACATTGGGGTGCTCCTTGGCAAAGGCCCCGATCATCGCGAAGAAGCTCTCCTCGGTCGTGGGCGGCACCGACACCCGCAACTCGCCGCGGATGGTGGCGTCGGTGCGGCGGATGCTCGCCTCGGCGTCGCGGACGGCGTCCAGCGCGACGCGCGCGTGGCGGTAAAAGGTATCGCCGGCATCGGTCAGCGTGAGGCTGCGGGTCGTGCGGCGCACGAGCCGGGTGCCCAAGCGCTCTTCCAGCCGCGAAAGGCGGCGGCCGATGGTGGCGCGCGGCACACCGAGCTCCGAGGCCGCGCGGGACAGCGATTTGGCCTCCACGATCTTGGTGAACGCGAGCAGCTCCGCGCTCTCCACCGGTTCGTTCATTTGGATCATTTGTTGGCGGATGTTGCCACTTTTCGAGACATTGCGGCAACCCCACCCGCGGGTGCACATTCGTAACGGACGATCTGCATATCGCGGAAAGACCTAAGCGGCGCCCTATGGCGCAAAAGACATCGAGGAACGATATGAAACCGATCCAACGCTGGCTTCCGACCGCTCTCCGCATTCTTCTGGGGCTCGTCTTCTTCGTGTTCGGGCTGAACGGCTTCTTGCAGTTCATCCCGCCGCCTCCGATACCGGACAGCGGCCAGGCCTTCCTCGGGGCCTTGGTCACGACCGGCTACATGATCCCACTGATCAAAGGGACCGAAGTGATTTGCAGTTTGCTTCTGCTCTCGAACCGTTTCGTGCCCTTGGCCCTCGTGATCCTCGCGCCCATCAACGTGAACATCTTTCTCTTCCACAGCGTCCTCGCGCCCGCCGGCCTGCCCATAGGGATCTTGCTCGTTGCCTTGGAAATCAGCCTCGCGTGGGCGCATCGCGCTGCCTTCCGCCCGCTCTTCGCGGCGCGCGCCGCGGCGGCCGAGCCTGAATGGTCCGAGCAGGCGGTGCGCTCTGCGACGTGACGGCCTCCCTTCCAGATGCGCGCCTTCTCCGCGCTCGACATCGATTTATCGAGGACGCGGGAAAACCCCTTAACGAAAAATGGCTTGGTCGTACCGGAGCGGGATCTTCGAGCGCGCTCCGAAGAGCCGAAGCTCGCGCCTCTGCCGAACATGGCCGCACCTCGTGGTTCGCGCATGGAGCTCGGGGCGGCTGGACAAGGCCGACCCTTTCGCCTGTTCCGCGGCGTAGTGCGAGCACTCACCTAAAACGATCTCGAAGCACCAGCCGGAATATCGTATTCCGGTCGAAATGAATGCACGAGATCTGCGTATGAAGAAATAAGGTGCTCGCACTCCGGCGTCCAGCACGATTGGCACGAACGCGAGCGCTCGGCGCCACCTTGGCGCTGGCCGAGACCACCTTCGGCGTTCCCTGCAGCGCCCCGAGAACGCCCTCCCCGCTTCGCATGGCGGCCCACCATCCGGAGCAGAGCGCGCGGATCCCGCTGAAGCGCGCCGGCTCCTGCCCGTAACGGCGCAGGAATTGCGCCGCACCAAGGGCTCGGGCGCGCCCCTGCACGCTCGGGGGGGCCGAGCTCAGCCGTGTACTGGGCTCGGCCCGCGAGAAAAAACAATCGCATTGTCGATCCAAGGGGTCGTCGCTCGACATTTGGATGGAGCGCTCTGCTCCCCGAAGGAGACACGACCATGCGATTCATGATGCTGATCAAGGGAGACAAGAACGCCGAAGCGGATTTGCCACCGGGCGAGAAGCTCCTCAGCGCCATGGGAAAATACAACGAAGAGCTGATGAAGTCGGGCGTGCTGCTCGCGGCCGAGGGGCTGCACGCCACGTCGAAGGGGGCGCTCATCCGCTTCGCGGGGGGGAAGCGGACGGTGGTCGAGGGGCCGTTCACGGACGCGAACGAGCTCATTGCCGGGTTCTGGCTCATTCAGGTCAAGTCGAAAGAGGAGGCCATCGAGTGGGCCAAGCGCTGCCCCATCGACGCGGGCCGGACCCCCTCGAGCAACGGGGTGGGCGAAATCGAGCTTCGTCAGGTGTTCGAGCTGACGGACTTCTCCTGAGGTTCCCGGGAGGCTCGAAGCGACTTCGGCGTACGCCGGCGCACGCGGGCATCGCTCGCTCGGTCAGGTCGCGGTAGTCTTCGCCCCGTTCGATGTCGCACAACACCTTTGGGCACCTTTTCCGAGTCACCACATTTGGCGAGAGCCATGGTCCCACCATCGGCTGCGTGATCGACGGCTGCCCCCCGCGCATCCCCCTCACCGAGCCCGAGATCCAGCAGTACCTGGACAAGCGGCGGCCTGGGCAATCGCGCTTCACCACCCAGCGCCGCGAGCCCGATGCCGTGCGCATCGTCTCCGGCGTGATGGAGGACGAGAGCGGGACGCGGGTCACGACCGGCGCGCCGGTGGCGCTCCTCATCGACAACGTGGACTCGCGCTCCAAAGACTACGGGGAGATCAAGGATCGCTACCGCCCCGGGCACGCCGATTTCACCTACGACGCCAAGTACGGGCTCCGCGATTACCGGGGCGGAGGTCGCTCGTCGGCGCGTGAGACCGCGATGCGGGTGGCGGCGGGCGCGGTGGCGCGCAAGGTCATTGCCCATGTGCGCATTCGCGGCGCGCTGGTGCAGCTCGGTCCGCACGCGATCGATCGGCAGCGATGGAGCGACGCCGCCATCGACGAGAACCCCTTTTTCTGCCCGGATCCGCATGCGGCGGTCGCCTGGGAGACGTACCTCGACGAGGTGCGCAAGCGCGGCTCGTCGTGCGGTGCCATCGTGGAGGTGGTGGCCGAAGGCGTTCCGCCGGGATGGGGCGCGCCCCTTTACGGCAAGCTCGACGCGGAGCTCGCCAGTGCGTTCATGAGCATCAACGCCGTCAAAGGCGTGGAGATTGGGGACGGCATGGCCGTGGCCGCGCTCGAGGGCGAAACCAACGCCGACGAAATGCGCCACGGGGGCGGTGAAACGAACGGCGGCGCGCCGGAGTTTCTCTCGAACCATGCGGGCGGCATCCTCGGGGGCATCTCGACCGGACAGGCCATCATCGCGCGATTTGCCGTAAAGCCCACGTCGTCGATCCTCACGCCGCAGCGCTCGGTCGATCGATTTGGCGACGAGGTCGATGTCCGCACCAAAGGCCGCCACGATCCCTGCGTCGGGATTCGTGCGGTGCCGGTGGGCGAGGCCATGATGGCCATCGTCCTCGCCGATGCGTTTTTGCGGCACCGCGGTCAGGTCGGCGGCGGGCCGCCGGGCTGGCCCTTTTCGCGCACGCCCGGGTGATCGAGGCGGGCGAGGACCCTGCCGGCTTCCAGCAACGCGTCTTCGTCCTCCGGCCCAAACGTGCGCTCGCCCAAGACGGCGATGCCCAGGGCGCCCACCGCGTCCTCGCCGCGAAGAAGCGGGACGCACAAGGAGCCCATGGCGCCCGTGGCCCGCGCGCCCGGCCGCGCGTCGCCGCTGGTATCTGTTTGCAGATTGCACATATTGACGGGCGCTTTGCGCTGCACGGCGAGCCCCGCGATGCCCTTTCCGACGGGGATGCAGCGCGACGCGGCCAGCACCGGCTCGGGGATGCCGGGGGTGCTCGCGGCCAGGTGCAACATCCCATCGTCCTGGAGGATGTGAATCGTACCGATCTGCGCTTGGAAGTGCCGAAGGACGGCGCGCAGCGCTTCATCGAGGTTCGAGCCCGCCGATTCTAATTGCGAGAGAAGGTCCATGGGCCGATAGCTTATCGCAAAGAAGGTGTACGTCCGGATGGTCGAGGGGCAAACATCGACGGCAAAGACGGCGCCCGCAAAAAAAATGAGCCCCCGTGTCGATCCCGAGAGGCGCCAGGCGACGAGACAGTGAGCGGCCATCGAGGCGGCTCACCCACCCGCAAAAGCTTCGGAAAGCACGAGGAAGGACCGGTTATGTTCAGGAGGAACCAAAGTCGCTTTGGGGCGCGCGTAAAAATCGGTTTTGCGGCGACGGTCGCCGCGCTGGTGGCGCTGAGCCCCGTGGGGTGCGCGTCGGACGACGATTCGCCCCCGTCTCCTGGCCCCGGCGGCTCCGCGGAGACCTCGCAAAATGGGCGTTACGAATCGGTGAACGGGCTCTCGATGTATTACGAGACGTACGGTACCGGTCGGCCGCTGGTGCTCCTTCACGGAGGCTTTTGCACCATCGACGTGTGCCTTGGGAAGGTCATCCCCATCCTCGCGCGGACGCACCAAGTCATCGCCATCGAACAGCAGGGGCATGGTCACACGGGCGACATCGATCGACCCTTCACCTATGAGCAAATGGCCCAGGATACCACCGCGCTCCTCGAACGAATCGGAATCGACAAGGCCGACTTTTTCGGGTTCAGTTTGGGCGCCAACATCGCTTTGCGCATTGCCATGCGCCACCCGAATCTCGTAGATCACGTGGTCGCACTCGCCCCTGTCGCCTACGACAACGTGGACCCCTCGCTTCCCACGATTTGGGAGCAGATGTCCCCGGAACAGGTGCCGAGCGTCTTCCAAGATGGTTATGCGAAAACGGCACCCGACCCCAAGCGATGGCCGGCGGTCGTCGCCAAGATGAAAACGTTGCTTCTCGAGTTCAAGGGATGGTCCGAAGGCGATATTCGATCCATCCAAGCCCCTACCCTGCTCATGATCGGCGATCGCGATCTGGTCCTCCCCGAGCCTGCCGCGAAGACGGTTCGGCTGCTCCCGCACGGTCAATTGTCCGTGCTGCCCGGGAGCGATCACTCGGCCATCCTCGTGAACCCCGAAGCGGTGGTGGCGTCGAGCGTACGCTTTCTCGAATCACGTCTCGAAGCGCATCTCGAAGCGCATCTCGAACGACGTGTCGAATCGCGCTGAAGCATTTCGCCGCGCGGCGGCGGTGGCAACTGCGCGATTCAACACAGCGTTTCAACACGGCATTCAAGCACTGCATTTCCGTTACGTCGTTTCAATCATCGATTGCCCAACATCTCGTTTCCCTATTTTCGAACCACGGAGCAAAGAACATGTCCCGAAAACTTTTCGTCAATTTGCCGGTCAAAGATCTCAAGAAGTCGGTGGCCTTTTTCACCGAGCTCGGGTTCGTCTTCAATCCGGCGTTCACCGATGAGACGGCGACCTGCATGGTCCTCAACGAGGGCGCCTACGTGATGCTTCTCGTCGAGAGCAAGTTCAAGGAGTTCACGTCGAAGTCCATCATCGACACGGCCGGGAATGTCGAGGTGATCACGTCGTTCTCGGTGGACAGCCGTCAGGCGGTCGACGAGCTGGTGACCAAGGCCCTGGCGCTCGGCTCCAAGCCCGCCAAGGATCCGCTGGACCTCGGCTTCATGTACAACCGCAGCTTTCTGGATCCGGACGGCCACATCTGGGAGGCGTTCTGGATGGACCCGAACGCCATTCCGCAGTGAGACGCTGAATCATCGATAGCATTACGGGGTAGGAGCTGGCGACGACGGACAAACGACGGACGTCGCCACCAGCTCGAAGCCACCGTTCGTGCCGACCAGATAGGCGACGGCGCCTCGCCCGTCGGCCAAAACGGCGGCTTGTCCCTGGCCGGCATTGGCGCCCTCGGCGGAGATCGTCAGAGGTGCGCCCTGCGGGCGGCCGTCTGCGCCGATGGTTTGGGCGCGAACTTGATGCCCGGAGACCGGGCCCTCCGTCCACACCACGAGAAAGCGGCCGCCGCCCAGCGAGGTGACGGCGGGGGACATATACGGCGCCCCCAAACCGCCGGATGGAACCTCGAAGATCTTCGCCGGCTCCGGCACCTGGCCGAGGTTCGTATCCATGCGTCGATAGCGCAAGCTCCACGCTTCGTCGGAGCTTGCACGGTCGGCCCAAACGATCATTTGCGCATGGCCGCTCACGGCAATCGATGGGGAGCCGACTTGCGAGCCAAGGCCGCGGATCTCCAATAGCTCGCCGCGGGCCAAATAGCCTTTATCGCCGGAGGCGCGGGCGAGGACGCCCGTCCAAATGGCCCCACCGCGGCGAAATGCGATGGCATAACCGCTCTCCGCGGGCTCCAGAGGAGCGGCGCGCAAGGCCTCCACGGGCGAATCGCCGTCGAGCGCCCAGAGCGCATTGGTCTTGAGCGAATCGCGGTGCGCCCAAACCAGGTGCCCTGCCGCCAGCCCCAGATCGATGGGCGATGGACCAAACGCCGTGCGACGCCCTTCCATGGCGCCGTCGCGGGAGTCGGTGGAGATGGCGGCGGTGATGCGATCCGCTTTGGTGTTCGGCCCCCGGAACGCGGGCACCGTGGAGAGAACGGGCGTGGTGCGCCGGACGGGATCGAGCGCGTTGTACGCGCGAACCAAATCCACGGTGAGCGCCGCGGGGTCGAGCAGCAAGGTAACGGCCTCGCGTGGTGCACGCGCAAAGCCCAGGCCGATTCCACGCAGACCGGGCGCGGCCTCGACCCCGCTCACCAGCTGCGCTTGCGCGGCGATCGATTTGGGTTGGCCCGTCACGGTGCACGGCGGCGCGATGGGTTCGCCGGTCGCCGCACCGGTGGCCGATTCGGCCGCGACCGGCGCGGGGATCGATCCGCGCGCGCCGGGATCGACGGCGGCCGTGCGCGCGTCCGGCGAGCCCGAGCGGGTCGCCAAGGCGATCGTTCCTTTGATGAAGATGCCCGCGCCAAAGAGCCACACCAAAAGCCCCAGCCCGGCGAGCGCCGGCAAAAGGAGCCGCGGCCGGCCCTCCTGGACGCGGTGAAGCGCGGGCCAGCGTTCAAATACAGGCTCGAGCCATGGATAGGGAGCTTCGCCGGCACCGGCACCGTGGAGCCCTTCGCGAACATGGGATACGGCGGCATCGAGCCCTTCGCGAACACGCGATACCGCTGCACCCACGCCTTCGCGCACCCGAACGAGGGAGCGCACCGTCGAATCGCCGCGACCCGTTGGGCGGAGCGGGCTCGGGATCTGCGCATCGCCAGGGTTCATGGCGGGTTCGTCGCATGCGCCGCCTTCGCCCGGCGGGTCTCCGACCCCCATGAGGGTCCGCATAGCCGATCCCGATACGGACAGGGTCATCGGGGAAATATCCGACACGGGGATGGGCGTGGCAGGCGGACCCGGGATGGGAGGTATGGGAATCGTGGGCGTGGAGAACGACGGCGCGGGGATGGTCGTGGCCGAAAATTTCGATTGGACGGCCGGCACCTCGGGGGTCACGATCTCGGGCAGCCGAGGAACGACCATTCGCAAGGGCTCGTAAAAGGGAATGGGCGCGTCGGGCATGCGCGGCGGGCGAGCCGGGGTGAGCACGCGCAAGGTCGGCCGTTCATCGTTCTTTTCGGCGGGCGCCCAATCATCGAGTTCGTCGATATCGTCGTCGCCATGGTCTCCGAGCGCGCGCGCATCGAGATCTTCGCGCGGCACCTTCGAGGTGCGCTCGGTCGCATCGACCTTGGGCGCCGGCCGTGGAACACGAAGCGGTCGGTCGACCTTCTTTGCAGGGAGCGCATGGACCTCGTTGGTCGACGATTCCATGGGCGGAACACCAACGACCGTTCGCATCGAGTTTGGATCGGCCCCACCGTCGTTCTCGGGTCGATGTGACGGCGTTTTCGTTCCCATGTCGTTCCTCCGAACAAGGTGCTCATTCAATCTCGGAAATCGCCGACCGCTCCGCAACCCACCGGATGCACCGGCGAAGACAGCTTACACGGCATGAAGGTCGATAGCGACCCGTGCAGACGTTAGGTATTCATCAAAATGGTTAATTGAAACTTCAAAATTAAATACGACCGCCCTCGCCAAGCGACCTCGGGAGGGCGGCCATGCTCGAATGCGCGCGAGCACTTACGCGCGAACGCTCACGCGCGGACACTCACGCGCGAACGTAAAGCACGTTACGGGCTCGCGATGGTGATCGGGGGCGACGTGGTGAGGGTGCCGCTCACCGAACAGCCGCCCGATAGTTGCGCGTCGTTGAAGGTGAGGGTGCCTGCCGCGCTGTCGTAGGTGGCCGTGACCGTGCTGGGGCCGCAGGTGCCCGCGAGGCTGGCGACGGTCACGTTTCGAATGGTGACCTGGGTGAGCGAATCCGCGGTGATGGTCCACGGAAAGCCGCGCGCACCGAGGCTGCTGCAGATCGATCCTCCGGAGAAATTCGCGCCCGTGACCGCACCCCCGCCCGCGGCGTCCGTGGCCCCGCTGAAATGGGCGGTGCACGGGAGCGTCATAGAGCCCTGCTTCAATGTCGTCGAGCCCGTCGCCGTAAAGTTCGTGGATACGGGCGTGAGGCGAAATGCCGCATCCGTATCCTCGGTATCCAAGGTGGCGCCAGCGGCCAATGCGATCATGGAGCCAAGAGCGATAGCGTGAATCGCGTACATGAATTTACCTCCAGGGGGCCAAATTTGCACATCGAACGCGCTCCGTCTCGTTCTTTATGCGCCATTTCGCCATTTGGTCCATTCAGATAAATATTCAATCAATACGGACGCCGGCCGAAAATCGACCCCGAACACCCAAACATTTATCGTGCAACGAGCCATTCGAATCGACCGTTCGTTCGCGATTGCCTCTTTCTATTTCACGAATTTCAATCCAAGAGAAAGCCGAGTTCGCCCGTCCATGCTCGCGGGCCTCCGGCTTCCGGCGAGATACACGACAAGGGCGCGTATTCGATTCAGGTCGCCAAAGGCGCTCCGTTTTTCATGCGTGTGGCGAAGCCGGGTTACACGTCGCTCCTGGAGCAGGAGTGGCAGCTCGCGGGCGACGCGGACCGCGCGAAGACGATTTTGCCCGATCGCCAGGCCACGGAGCTGCTCGTGCAATCGCTCTCGGGGCTCGGAAAGCCGCCCCCCAACCCCGCCAAGGGCGCCCTTGGCATCGGTCTGCTCAAGGGCGCCTGCCCCACCGAAGGAGGCGCGACCGTCCGCGTCGACACCGGGGCGGCGGGGGATGCGGGCGCCGACGCCGGAGCCAATGCCAACATCGTGGTCTACTTCAAGGGTCTGCTCCCCTCGAACGAGACCACGACACAAGCCGACGCCGTCACGCCGACGGTCATGATTTACAACATCGCCCCGGGCGAAGGGATCGAGGTGATGGTGATCCCTCCGCCCGATTGCAAGGTCGAGCCCTTCCCCGTGGCCGATCCGGCGGCGCCGAACATCACGTACACCGGCAAGATCAAGGTCGAGCCCATTGGCGATCTGCGCCCCGACGCGGGCACCGGCGCCAATGTCACCTCGTTTGCGCGGGTGGTGCTCTCGAAGAAATAACGATTATGCCGAGGTGCGGTTCGATCCATACGGCCAAGGGACCGTGGTGAGGCCGCCGCGCATTTTCTTGTCCATCTGATCGGCGGGCCAGCTCCAGAACGGATACGGGGCCTCGAGGCGGCTCACCGCCTCGAGCTTGGCGCGCGCGTCGGGCGACAGCGAGAGGCCGAGCGAGTCGATCAGATCGTCGAGCTGGGCCTGCGTGCGGCACCCTACGATGGGCGAGACCACCGTGGGCTGCTCGCGCAGCCAGGTGAGCGCGACGCGCGCGTAGCTCTCGCCGGTCTCGCGGGCGATGGCGCCGACCGCATCGAGCACGTCGAAGGCGCGGTCGGTGAGGCGGCCTTGGGTCAGCTCGCCGTCGGCGCGCTTGGTGTCGCTGGGGCGGCGGTTTTCGCGCGTGTATTTGCCGCTCAGGACTCCTTGCGCCAAAGGTCCCCATGGCACTTGACCAATGCCGAACTCGGCGAACGCGGGCACGTGCTCGACCTCGATGCCCCGCGTCAGGAGGTTGTACTCGTATTGAGCGGCCACGATCGGGGTGAGACCGTGCTGGCGCGCCAGCATTTGCCACTCGACGACCTTTCGCACCGGGTAGTTCGAAACCCCGACATATCGGATTTTGCCGGCGCGCACGGCGTCATCCACGGTTCGCAAGGTCTCGTGCACGGGGGTCACGCCGTCGTGCACGTGCAGCCAATACAGATCGACGTAGTCCGTGCCCATGCGCCGCAGACTTCGGTCGAGCGCCTGGGTGAGGTGCTTGCGCGAGGTGCCGCCGGCGTTGGGATCGCGGGTGCTGACATTCAAGGCGGCCTTGGTCGCCAACACGACTTTGTCGCGCCGGCCCGAGAGGGCTTTGCCCACGATGCGCTCGCTCGTGCCCTGCGTGTAGATATCCGCCGTGTCGATGAAGTTGCCGCCGGCGTCCACATAGCGGTCCACGATGGCGAGCGAATCGGCCTCGGTCGCGCCCCAGCCCCACTCCTCGCCGAAGCTCATCGCCCCCAGGCACAAAGGGCTCACGAAGAGGCCGCTCTCGCCCAGCTGCCGGTAGGTATCGAGACGCGTGGTCATGGCGCACCTCCTGTCTTCGCGTCTTCGCCGCGCAAACGCTGCACCTCGGCGAGGACGCGATCGGCGACGGACTCCGGCGCGCCCCAGTAATCGAAGATGCCGCCGCGCGCGGAGTTTTGTCCGCAGACGACCATCACGCCGGTGCCCACCTTTGCTTTGAGGTGGGAGGCGAGCCAGCCCACGAACCCCGAGTTGTCCAGGCCGGGCGTGAAATGAAACGAGAACACGACGAAGCGCTCCTGCTCGGGGCGGGTAGCAGGCACGAGGGCGCTCCACACGTCTTCGTCGCGTACGAAGGCAAAGGCCTTTTCAACGAGGTGCGCGGGAAACTCTGCGGCAGGCACTTCGTCGAACGCGTAGAGGCCTGGCCATGTCTTCAACTCGGCCTCCGCGAGGACCCGTCGAAGGCGCGTATGCGTTTGCTCCGGTGATTCGTGGCTCACGTACATGTCACCAGTATGAGCTTCAAAACCGGATGAGGAAACATCGTTCTACAGCCGCAATCCCGGCTTCGAGGAAACGGGTCACGTCGGCGGGGCCTTCGTCCAAGAGCTGCACGTCGAGTCCGTCGAAGAGGGAGCGCAACGTTCCCTCGGGCACCGAGAACGGCGGGCCGCCGATGCGCGCTTGATAGTACTCGAGGGTCACCACGATGCCGGGCGATCCTTTGGGCACGAGCGCACGGAGGGCGGCCACGTAGCGCGCGCGCATCTCGGAGGGCAGCGCGACGAGGGCGGCGCGATCGTACAAGGCGTCCACCGGGCCCACCAGCTCCGGGGTCGCCGCGAACCAATCGCCCGCGAGCAGGGTGATCCGATCCGCTTCGTAGGCCGTGAACGGACCGTGCTCGCGCACGGCAGGGTCGACCTCGTGCTCGGCAAAGAACGCGCGCACGGCGTCTTCGACGAGCTCGACGCCGATGACCTGGTGCCCGGCGGCAGCGAGGTGGGCCATGTCTTCGCTCTTCCCGCAGAGCGGGACGAGCACACGCCGCGAAGGACCGAGGCGGCCGAGGTGCCGCGCCAGGTAGGCATTGGGGCGGCCCTCGTGAAACGCAATCCGTCCTTCTCGCCAGCGCTCGATCCAAAACGAAGTTTCCATCGCCGCAGTTTACAATCTCGGGATGGACGGCGCGACGGCGCTCGTGCATGGTGCTCGCGGCACTGGCGCGGCGCGCCGTTGTGCTTTAGCTGTGTGGCCAGTCGGAGAAAGTTCACGTACTTGCCACCGAGTCCGCCGTGCGCGAGGCGCATGTATTTCGGACTGCTATCCAGCGCTGGAGGACGTCATGGCCGTATCCACCCCGGGGCATCTCGTCGACTCGAAGCTCGAATCCAAGCTGCGCGTATCGAAGGGCCCCGGTAAATGGGGCGCCATCGCCTTCGGGACGGCGCTCGCGGGCGGCGTCGTCTATGTGCTCGCGCAGCTCGCGGGCGATCTCGCCAACGTGCGCTTTTCGTCGATGGTGCCCTTCGTCTTTTTGGGCATCGCCTTGGCCATCGCGCTCGGGTTCGAGTTCGTCAATGGATTTCACGATACCGCCAATGCGGTCGCGACCGTGATTTACACGCACTCGCTCCCTCCTCATGTCGCGGTGGTTTGGTCGGGTATTTGGAATTTCATCGGCGTGCTCGTGTCCTCCGGGGTGGTGGCCTTCGGGATCATCTCGCTTTTGCCGGTCGAGCTCATCCTCCAAGTGGGCAGCGGCGCGGGCTTTGCCATGGTGTTTGCCCTGCTGGCCGCCGCCATTCTTTGGAATCTGGGCACGTGGTATTTTGGTTTGCCCTCGTCCAGCTCGCACACCCTCATTGGCTCGATCATTGGGGTGGGGCTCGCCAATCAGCTCCTGGGCAATCCGAGCGCGACCAGCGGCGTCGATTGGGAGCAGGCGTCGAGCATCGGCAAATCGCTGCTCCTCTCGCCGCTGGTCGGGTTCGTGAGCGCGGCCGTCCTCCTCCGCGTGATGAAGGCTGCCGTCACGAACGCCCGCTTGTACCAGGCCCCCGAGGGCATCGATCCGCCGCCGTTCTGGATCCGTGCGCTCCTCCTCTTCACCTGCACCGGGGTGAGCTTTGCTCATGGCTCCAACGACGGGCAGAAGGGCATGGGGCTCATCATGCTGATCCTCATCGGCACCGTGCCGACGGCCTACGCGTTGAACCATGCCATCCCCGCCAGTCAAACGCAGGACTTCATCGCCGTCTCGCACCAAACCGCGGAGACCTTGGCCCGCTACGCGCCCTCCGAGGTCGTGGTCGGCGATGCGCGGGCCGAGGTCACCCGGTACATTCGCACGCGCAAGCTCACGCAAGATACCGTCCCCGCGACCCGAACGATGATCGGCGATATCGCGGCCGATATGGCGGTGTTCAAGGAGCTGGCCCAAGTGCCGGACGACAAGACACGCAACTTCCGCAATGACATGTATTTGGTGAGCGAGACCTTGCGGCTGTTCGACAAAACGAAGCAGCCGGCCCTGACCTCGGCCGACCGCGACGTCGTGAAGAACTACAAAAAGCACATCGATGACGCGACCAAGTTCATCCCAACTTGGGTCAAGGTGGCCGTGGCCATCGCCCTGGGGCTTGGAACCATGGTCGGGTGGAAGCGGATCGTGGTGACCGTGGGCGAGAAGATCGGCAAGGATCATCTCACGTACGCCCAGGGCGCGTCGGCCGAGCTGGTGGCGATGACGACC
Organism: Sorangiineae bacterium MSr11954; assembly: GCA_037157815.1. Classification (NCBI taxonomy): domain Bacteria; kingdom Pseudomonadati; phylum Myxococcota; class Myxococcia; order Myxococcales; family Pendulisporaceae; genus Pendulispora; species Pendulispora albinea. The sequence goes on along the minus strand of CP089984.1, from coordinate 2,790,107 downwards.
ATTGGCGCGGCCGATCTGTTCGGGCTTCCGGTCAGCACCACGCACGTGTTGTCGTCTGGCGTGGCGGGGACCATGACGGCCAATGGCTCGGGGCTGCAGCTCGCGACCGTGCGCAACCTGCTCATGGCGTGGGTGCTCACCCTGCCCATGTCGATCGTGCTGGCCGGTACGCTGTTTTGGGCGTTCAGCCGCCTGGGGTGATCACGTCGAGGCGGTCGAAGCTTCGGGCACGCGGGCGCTCTCGACCCGGTTGCGGCCGGCACCCTTGGCGCGATAGAGCGCCCGATCGGCGCGGCGAAGGCAGTCTTGCAGCGAGGTATCGGCGCGCGCGTCGAGCTCGGCAACACCAAAGCTCATCGTGACGACGGAGAGATCGCCTTGGGTGGGGATGGCGTGCCGCTGGACCGAGCGGCGCACACGCTCCACGGCGCGAACGGCCCGCGCGAGCGAGAGACCGGGGAAGAGAAGGACGAACTCTTCGCCGCCATAACGGTACAGGCCGTCGGTCTCGCGAAGGGCGCCGCGGATAATCCGAGCCACCCGCCGGAGGACGTCGTCGCCGGCGATGTGGCCGTAGTGGTCATTGTATTTTTTGAACCAGTCGATATCGCCGATGGCGATCGAGTGACGCGCCTCACCCGGGATGACACGGCGGTCCAGCTCGGCAAGGTCTTCATCCATTTGCAGGCGGTTGGAGACCTCGGTCAGCGGATCCGTTCGCGCGGCACGAAACGACACCTGACTATCTCGTCGGAGAATGGCGTTCTTTTCGGCGAGCTTCCGGTGAAGTGCAATAACGCGACCGGCCGAAACCAGGCGCGCCCGAAGCTCGACCAAATCGACCGGCTTGGAGTGGAAATCGTCCGCGCCGGCCTCGGTCCCCCGAATGAAGTGATCCCGATCGCTCAGCGCCGAGAGAAAGATGAAATAAGTATACGCCTCCTCGTCGCCGGCGACCCGCGTTCGGCGGCAAAGCTCGAGTCCGTCCATTCGCGGCATACGCCAGTCGCTCAGGATGACGTCGGCGTGCTCGGCTTGGTGCATCTCCCACGCTTCCTGCCCGTCGCGCGCGCTCCGGCATTCGTAGCCCAAGAGCGTAATGGCTTTCACGACCAGCTCGCGCGACGACGCATCGTCTTCGGCGACGAGCACCTTGAGCGGAATCCGTGAGGGATCCTTTGCGCTCTCTTTCAGCGAAATGGGCGTAGGGGACAAGGGCGGTTTGTTCGGATCGGATGCGCGCGGCATGGGGTTCCCCCGCTTCGGATGATACCGGAGTGCGCTCCGTATGCAGATTGTTTGCCAGCGAAATCGCTAAGGGCAAAGCTTGGTTACGGAGCGGATGCGGGTCACGGCATCGACGTTCGGGTCATTCGTTTGATCGCCGAGGGCGAGTGTACCATTGCTCGTGAATCCGTTGCGCACGAGCGCAGGCTTGCCGTCGATGCTCACACGCGCGGCATTGGCGGCGTCAACGGACAGCTCGTAGGTATGGTACGCACCGTCTACGACGGACACGGGAAACGTTCCGGTATCGTCGGCCCATCCTATGGCATTGCTGTCGAGATAGATCATCTGGGCTCGATCGTTTGCATTGCCGACCGAAGTATGAAGCGAGCCCAGGATGGCGGCGGCGCTGTCGAACTGATTGTGCTTGTTCACCGAAACGACGCGCAGGACGACTTGAATTTTGAACGGCTTTCCGGGCTCGAAGGTGTTGGGACGGGTGATCAGCAGTTGTCCGCCGCTGCGCTCCCCGGTGACGGTCCCCGTCTCGAGCTGCACATAACCGCCCTCGTCGGCGCTATGGGTCACGGTCGCGCGACCGCCTGGGATGGTTACAACGGTCCAGCCTTGCGGCGCCAACGCCATTTCACCCACGAGCAATGTTTGTGGGCACGTTGCGGCATCGGGTGCCCCATCGGCGTCGCTGGACGCGTCCAGCGAGGCGTCGGCTCCGGCGTCGCCGCCCGGCGCGGGCCCTTGGATCGTGGCGTCAAGGCTGGCATCGAGGTGGCCGCCGGCATCTTCGTGGGTGCCGGGACCGTTGGGTGTGTCGTTGCTCGTACTGCAGGCGGCAATGGCGGCGAGGGGCAGAAGGACCACCAGAGAAATCAGGCGCATCGTGCCATGTTACATGACGGATGGGTCGACCATGGTCACCTTTCGCCAATGGACGACACCTGGGCGGCGCGCGTTACGGCGAGGCGCACGGCCGCGTCGACCCACCTTGGAGCGGCTGGCACACCGGGGGTCTCGCGCGCGCATTTTTTGAGCGCGTCGAAGCGCATGGCCAGCGAAACGAGGCCCGCATCGTCGAGCTGCTCGGCGGTAGCCTCGAGCCGGGCGAGGAGGCTTCGCGATGGGGCCTTTAGCCCCGCGTGGCAAAGCTCCTCGAGCACCGACTCGGCGCGGGTCATGGCCAGGTCGAGGGGATCGAGCGGCTCGCGCACCGTGTGCGAGCGCACGGTGGGTGACGGGGTGGGACCTGCGATATCCGGCACCACCAGCTCGTCTCCCGCGATCGCCAGCGGATCGAGCTGCCAGCCGGAGGGGCCGCGTGCCAGATCGCCGGCGACGAACCGCACGCGGTGCGCGAGCGCCCTGGCCGCGGCCTCGATGGCATGCGGCGCGGCGCGGCGGTGCTGCACGACCAGGTGAAAGCGCCGGCCCGCGCCATCGGCCAGCTCGGCGATCAGCTTTTGCTCGGACGCCATGTACGTCACATCGTGAACGGCGGTTACCTGGAGGGCGTGGACCTCCTCGGCGAGCACGCGCGGGCGGAGGATGCGCGGCGGACGGTGTGCGATGCGCGCTTCGTGCTCATCGAGGCTCCGCACGAGGATGGGCAAAGGGAGCGCGTCCCATTCGCCGCGCTGCGGGGTGACCGAGCTTTGCGCCATACGGCCGGATCCGAGCTCGATGGAACGATTCGCGCGGCGGGTGACCACCTTCGAGACGAGATCGCCGCGGGCCAGCGCGTCGAGGGTGATGCGCGGTGCGACCTTTTGGCGCGCGAGCTGGGGTCCCTCGTCGGGCTCGCGCGCGAGGTCGAAGTCCCAGCGTTTGCGGAGCACGAGGACGAGCGCCGCGTCGGGATCGGCCAAATAGACGTCGGCGAAACGCGCGCGGTCGTCGGCGCGGATGCGCGCGCCGAGCGACACCAGGCGCAGATGATCGAGGCGGGTCTCCGGCGCTTCGTCCTCGCCCAAGACGAAGCGGGCGGGCAGCGCAGACAAGTCGAGCTTCGGCGTGCGCGCCGCGCGGATGCGCGCCATGAGCTCGACGAGCAGCGCCGCGACCTCGCCCGCGCCGTGAAGCGCGCTGCGGCGGTGGTAGCCGTCGAGGGCGGCCTCGAGATCGGCCACGATGCCATGGATCCAGGTCATCCCCTCGTGCGCGAGGAGGGTGCGCAGCTCCGAGAAGCGCGCCACCGGGACCGCCGTCTCGACCATGCCAATCGCCAGAATGTCGCGCGCGAGCGCTTCGGCGCCGTCGAGCACCGCGGCGCGGGCGCCGGTCGCGCCCATGGAGCCGATCGCGTCGGTCGCGGCTGTCGTAGCTGTCGCAGCGGTCGCGCCGATCGGCTCCCCGAGCTCCACGACCGCCGTGGGGGCCTCTTCGGGGGCGGCGCGAAAGGCCCATATGGCCAGCGCGAGGTGCTCGCAACCTCCGCCGGATGCTGCGCAGTCGCATCGCGCATAGGCGATATCGCGGGGGACGAGGAATCGAACGGTGCACGATGGGAGCTTCGCCACCGGCACCGCGCCGCGCTCCACCGTCGCGATCAGGCCTCGTCGAAGCAGCGCCCGCGCGCGCGCGAGCAGCCTCGGACCGAGCACGCGCGCGAGCGTCGCATCGTCGAGGGTCGCAGGCGACCATGGTGGCTCGCTCGCCGGCGCGCTCCCGGCGCCCGCTTCGGGCTCGGCCCTCGGCGCGGACGCGATCCGCGGCGCGGGCTCGGCTCCTGGCGCAGACTCGGTACCCGGTGTGGAGTCGGCGCGCAGCGCGGACGAGGTCTCCGGCGCGGACGGGTTCGTGCGCATGCGTTCGTGCCACGGCTTGTATGCGAGCGCCACGGCCACGCGATGCCGGCAAATGCCGGTTGCGCCGCATGTGCAAGGGGCGGCTGCGAGCGTCGTGCTCGGGGGCAGGCGCGCCACGATGCCGTTCTCGAAGGTCCCGCTCACCGTGCCGTCGGGCGCCTCGTCGAGCGCGGGCCCCGCGCCGCCTTCGAGCTCGCGCTGCGCGCGCTTGACCAAGCCGACATTGGCAAGCGAGGCGAGCGCCTCTGGGGTCAGGGCGAGCAAATCGAGGCGGCTCACGCGCGGACCTTCTCGGCCAAGAAGCTCACCAGCTGCCCGGGGGTCATCGCCCCAATGTGCGCGCCGGCCTGCGCCAGCCGCTGCGAGAGCTCGCGATCGAACGAAGGGTTCGCCTGCGCGTCCAGGGCGGCCAACCCCAACACGATGACCCCTTGATCGCACAGCGCCTTTACGCGCGCGACGAGCACGGCCTGGCTCGCCCCCTCGAAGAAGTCCGTGACGAGCACCACGATGGTGCGCCGCGGATTCTCGATGAGCCCTTGCGCGTACCCCACGGCCTTGCCGATATCGGTCCCTCCGCCGAGCTGCACCTTCATGAGCACCTCGACGGGATCGGTCACCCGGTCCGTGAGGTCCACCACCTCGGTGTCGAAGATGCAGAGGTGCGTCTTCATCGACGGCAGGCCCCACAAGCACGCGGCGGTCACGGCGGCGTGGATGATGGATCCGACCATGCTGCCGCTCTCGTCCACCAGGACGATGATCTGCCACTTTTCCAGGTGCTTGCGCGTGCGCGCGACGAAGAGCGGGGTTCGAATGAAGAGCCTTCGCGATGCGCGATCGTACATCCCGAGGTTGGCCCGGATGGTGGCCTTCGCGTCCAAGTTTCGGGCGATCTTGATGCGCGATCGGGCGCGGGCGCGCGTGCCGTGAAAGCTCGTCTTCACGCTTCGCGCGAGCTTTTCCATGAGCTTTCGAACGACCTTGGCGCAGAGCTCCCGCGCCATGGCCAGGACCTCGGCGTTCATCAGGTGCTTGGTGAGGAGCACCGCGCGGAGCAAGGTCTCGTTCGGCTCCACCCGCGCGAGGACCTCGGGGTCGGTGACCACCTCGTGGATCTGGTACTTTTCGATGGCGTCGCGCTCGATGCGCTCGATGGTCTCCTTCGGAAAGAGGCGGTGCACCTCGGAGAGCCAGTCGGGTACCGGGAGGCTCGCGCCGCCCAAGCCCCCGCCGCGGTCGCGGAGATCGCGCTCGGCCCGTTCGTCGCCGCGCTCGTAAAGCCAGGCGAGCGCGCTGTCGGCCGCGAGATCGTCGGCCGTCATCCCGGCGCGTCCGTCAAGGAGCGATCCTGCGGCGTCGCCCAGGACGAGGCGCCAGCGCACCAGGCGGTCGTCGCGCGTGCTCATGCCGGGTCTCCGTCGCGTGTATCGCGCATATCGCCTGTATCGCCTGTATCGCGAACGTCGCGTGCGTCGTGTACATCGTTGAGACCGAAGCGTGCTGCGAGCTCCGAGGCGGCACGCTCGAGCGTGGCGGCGCGCTGCACGGCCGCCACGTCGATGTTGGCGCCGAGCAAGGCCATGGGATCGGCTTTGCCTCCGTCGCGCCGGGCGATGGCCTCGGCGATGGAGAGCCGCTCGCGCGGAGGAAAATATGCGAACGCCTGGCGCAGCGCGGGGAGCGCGATCAGGAAGTCCTCGCGCGAGAGCCCCTCGAGCGCCGCGTCGATCGCGTGCACCAGGCGCCGCGCGCGCACCACCTGCTCGCGCGCGAGCGCAAAGAGCCCGCCCAGAAAGTCGCCCATGGCGGCGGGGCGCGCGGCGGAGCGCAGGATGGCGAGCGCGGAGGCCTCGTCGTCCTCGCCGATGTCGTCGTCCCCGCGTACCGACCAGAGAAACCCCAGCGCCGCGCCGCGAAGCGCAGGCGGCGCCTCGGGATCGCGCGCGCGGCGCTCGCATACGCCGTATGCGCGCGCCGGATCGAGGGCGAGCTCGCCCCTGCCCCTCCGCAGCGTATCGCGCAGCGCGCGCACCGCGCCGACGTGAGCGTCGTCGAGGGGGGCGGACGCGCCCTGGATGCCCTCGAAGAGCCAGAGCCCGCGTTCGAAGCACGCCTCCAGGACGCCGTCCAAGTCGGCCATGCCGCGGGCGCCGAGCACGAAATCGCCGCGGCGCAAGGCGAGGAGCTTGGCGAGCGCGCCGCCCAGCTCCGCGAACGAGGGCTCGGCGGCCACCACCCGCGCCATGTCCAAAAGCCCTCGCCGCGTGAACGCCTCGAGGCGGGCGAGCGCCGCATCGACGAGCACCGCGGCGAGCTCCATCACGCCCGCGGCGCCGCGGCTTTGCTCCTCCAGCTTGGCGATGGCCGCGCCCTCCAAGGTCGCGCCGTACAGGGCGGCCTCGATCAACGCCGGATCGGTCTCCAGGCGGCGCGCCACCGTCCACTCCTCGGACAGATCCGTTCGCGTGCGCGCCAGCGAGGGACCGCGCACGAAGGTGAACCCCGGGATGCCGAGCACGCGCAGCCGGTGCAGCACGGCGCTTTGCAGAGCGCCCTTCGGGGGCTCGGACGACGCGCCCGCGAGCTGCACGCGCAGCCGCTGCACATCCCGCGTGGGAACGATGCTGGCCCGCGCGAGCTCCTCGAACGCGTCGCGCACCAGCGGCGGCTGCGGTGTGCCCGGCGCGAGCGCCCCCACCTTCTGCCCCGAAAACGCCGCCACGATCTCCACCAGCAGCGGATCGGTGCGCGGCAAGAGCACCCCGCGGCGGGTCCATGGAAGCGGCGCCTCGAGCGCGTCCTTCACCAGCGCGCCGGCCAGGCCATCGAGCACGTCCACCCGCGCGGGCGCTCGGTGACCGCGCAGCGCCGCGAGACCTCGGGCGAGGGTCGCCGCGGCGATGGCATCGGCGGGCGAGACGCGCTGCTTGCGCTCGCGCAAATGGCGAATGGCCTCGAACATCATCGCCTCGCCCGCGCGCGCGTGCCCTTCGCGCCAAACGGTCTGATAAAACGCGGGCGAGGGCATCCCCGACGCATAGCCGGCGAAGCTATCCAAGCGCCGGAACGAAAATGGAACGAGGTAGCTCCCCACCCGCACCCCTTCGGGCGGCGCGACCATCGGGCGCTCCGCCGGCACCCGCGACCACGCGCGCTCGATGGCGGGTTTGTGGTACCCGCCGCACACGAGCACCACACCGCCCTCGCGCCTCTCGCGGCCATCACCGCTCTCGCGGCCCTCGCCGCCGGCGCCCTCGCGACCATCACCGCTCTCGCAGCCCTCACCGCCGGCGCCCTCGCGGCCATCACCGCTCTCGCAGCCCTCACCGCCGGCGCCCTCGCGGCCATCACCGCTCTCGCAGCCCTCACCGCCGGCGCCCTCGCGGCCATCACCGCTCTCGCAGCCCTCACCGCCGGCGCCCTCGCGGCCCTCGCCGCCTTCGCCCCTCTCGCGGCCATCACCGCTCTCGCGGCCCTCGCCGCTCTCGCGGCCCTCGCCGCTCTCGCGGCCCCCGCTCCTATCGCGGCCCTCGCCACCAGTGCCCTCACCGCCGCCGCCCACGCCACTTTCGGCCATAGCCCACGCCACGAAGCGGGCCATGAAGTCCTCCCGCGGATCGTCGCGCGGCCCGCCGGGCTCGTCCCCGCGCAGCATGGCGAAGTACTCGGCGAGGCGCGAAGCCAACGCATCGATGTCGTCCGAAGGCTGCTCGAACAGATGGTCCCAGAGCGCGTCCGTGTCCTCGAAGCCGAGCTCCGCGCACAGCTCGTGGAGCCGCTCGCTGTCGCGCACGTGGCGATCCGAATAACGGTTCTCCTCGCCGTCGAACGCCGCGTGCCACGCGGGCAGATCGACGAAGAGCGCGGTGGCGCCCACCTCGCGCGCGGCGCGCAGCGCGATCCACTCGGGCGAATAGTCGCAAAAGGGCGACCATGTGCCGCTCGATCCCTCCGGACCGCGCCGGTACGTGAAGAGCGCCATCGGCAATTGATGCTCGAGCAACAATTCGTCCAGGCGCTCGTTCATATCACTGGGACCCTCGATGAGCACGAAGCGAGGCTTCTCGCGCCGAATGGTCCAATCCACCAGCCGCGCGCAGGCGGGGCTATGATGCCGCACCCCCACCACGTGGAGCCGCGCGGTCATGGCAATAGGTGGCGCGCCTCGTAGTAGGCGCGCCAGTGCGGACCGCTCCCCTTCGAGACCCGCTGCTCGAAATAGCGCCGCAGCCGCGCCAGATCCTCCGAGTCGGTCTTGATGGCCGCGCCGATCAGGCACTCGACGAGATCGGCCGGCGACGCCTCCCGCTGGCCCAGAAAATGGCTCCGCACGCCCACCGCATGGGCGACGCTCACCGCCTCGGCCGTGGACATGGGGACCGAGAGCCGATCCATGGCCTTGCCGTCTACCGTCTGCCCGGCGCGCAGCTCGCGAAAGGTGGTCACCAAGAGCTCGAGGACATCGGGCCCCGGCACGTGCGGCACCCCGGATCGCGCCAGCAGCCGCTTCGACTCCTCGCGCACCAGCTCCATTTCGACGTTGAAATCCGAAATAGGAAATACCGTCTCGAAGTTGAATCGCCGCTTGAGCGCGGCGCTCATTTCATTGACGCCCAGATCGCGCGTATTGGCGGTCGCGATCACGTTGAAGCCCTCCTCGGCGAAGAGCATCCCGTTCGCCCCTTCCATTTCGGGAATGGCCAGCACGCGGTCCGAGAGCGACGCGAGGAGCGAGTCTTGAATTTCGAGCGGGCAGCGCGTGATCTCCTCGAAGCGCACGATGGCCCCCTCCTTCATGGCCGTATGGAGCGGCGCCGGGACCAGCGCGCGCGGGGTGGGCCCCTCCGCGAGCAGGAGCGCATAGTTCCACGAATATTTGATTTGATCGTCGGTCGTTCCGGCGCCGCCCTGGATGGTCAAGGTCGAGCGCCCGCAAATGGCGGCGGCCAAGAGCTCGCTGAGCAGCGATTTGGCCGTCCCCGGCTCGCCCACGAACATGAGGCCGCGGTTGGTCGCGAGCGCCACCATCGCCCGATCGACCAGCGAAGGATTGCCGACGAACTTACGGCGGATGCCGCGCGCCGGATCGCCCAGGATGAAGGTGCGCACGGCCATGGGCGAGAGCCTCCAACCAGGTGGCCTCGGGGCGCTGTCCGCCTCGCGCAAACCGTCGAGCTCCTCGGCGTACACCACCTCCGCCGGCGGTCGCTGGGCATGGCTCTTCTCCGCCTCGCCGGCCGATGAAACGGGTTTCTTCTTGGGCGTCGTCACGGACCATCGTTTTAGCCCAGGAGCGACTCGAGGTCGCGCAAAAGCTCGCTGAAGCCGATGGGTGACAGCTCGGCGAGCGGCGCCGTGTCGTCGTTGCTCCAAGAGGGCTCACCTCGGGCGAGGGTGACCACGCCGAGCTTTTGCTCCGGCGACTCGCTTATCATCCCCGTGTAGATCCCGGGCTCCAGATCGAGGCACGCGATCAGCCCACCGCCGAGCGGCTTCTCGTACCAGCAGACCACGCCCGCGTCCTGCGGCGGCCCGCGCCTCCATCCGCGCGCGTCGAGGCCGAGCACGCGCCCCGTGGGCACCGTGATCCCCGCGACCCGCTCCAGTTTCGTGGAGCTCTTCTCCGCCTCGGTGGGCGCCGCCGTCTCGCGCGAGAGCTGCGCGAAGGGCTGCAGGATCTCGTAGTCGGCAAAGATTTGGCCCCACGACGTGGCCAGGCCCGTGTCGAGCTCCAGCCGGTGCACGATCCCCACCTGTGCGTCGCCGGCCAGCGCGAACTCGCGCTCGTTCACGTCCGTAAACGTATTGTCCTCCGCCACCCGAAACGCCTGCCGGAGCGCGCCATCCGCATCGTAAAGGCCCCAAACCAAGCGGCGCACCACGTGGATGAGCAGCGGGTGCTCCACGAAGAAGGCGCGAAACACCTCGGCGGACCAGCGCCGCTCGGCGCACATGGAGAGCTCGAGGCGCACGATCTGGCCGCTGGCGATCGTCTTTGCGTCTTTTTTGAGGGCCTTCCACGTCTCGACGGCGGCCTTCGCCTTCTCCATATCGTCGGATTGCTTTGGCTTCGGCAGATCGGGCAGACGGTTGCCGCCGTCGTCCACCACGTGCGGCTTGAGCATCTCGTCGAAGCGCACGCGGAACCCGCGCGGGCCGAAATCGAGGCGCAAGGAGCCGCGCTCGTCCAGGCCGAGATCGGGGACCAAGCGATCGGCGAGCTCGTCCCCCGTGAGGCCGCGATCGCCCGCGACCTGCTGGATCTTTTCGCGCGCCTTCTCCTGCAGCCCTTTGAACTTCAACTTTTGCGCGATGCCATGCAAATGCATGAGCGCCACGTCGGTCCCAATGCGGGCCAGCACGTCGAGCCCCACCACGGCGCGGGCGTGCGCGGCCTCGCCGGGCCATGCGCGGATGAGCGGGGTGAGCTTGCGCGCGCTCTCGTCGTCGCCGAGCAGGCCGAGCGCGTGAAAGGCCCACTGCTCTTTGGAGGGCGCGCCGCCGAGGAGCCACGCGTGAAAGAGATCCCACGCAAAGGCGGCCAGGGATTTGGCGTCGCAGGCCTCCGCGACCTCGAGGAGGCCGGGGTACGGATCGCCTTGCGCGGTGAACGCGAGCATGGCGCCCAGCTTCTCGACGGCCGCGAGCGGGAGCGCCTTCGTTCGCCCCGCGAGCAGAGGGCGCGCAAAGGCCCTGGGCTCCCAGAACGCCGGCATCTTCGGCGCCTTCGCGAGGAACACGAGGAATGGGTCGACGTCGAGCACCGCGCGGAGCCCCTGCTCGGCGCCCGCTCCATATCTCTTCGCCACCGCTTCCAAGATCGCGCCATGACCGCGCGCCGCGAGGAAGCGAAGCGCCCGCCCCGCGGCCTCGCGCGGCGCGCCCGAGGGCCCGAGCGCAGGCGGGATCAAGCCCACGGCGGCTGCCTCGGGGAACGCGAGGAGCCAAGCGACGGCGTCCGGCCGCGCCCTTTTGAGGTTCATGAAGGCGTGCGCCATCAGGGGCGCGACGCGCGCCGAGCGAGCCCGAACGAGGGCGCGGGCCGCGGCGGCGGGATCGCCCTCGGCCGAGCGGATCGCGAAGTCGAGCAGCGCGATGCCGGGGGCCCACTCCAGCGGCTCGTCGAAGGGCAACGGGGTGAGCTCCAGCACATGGGCGGTCTTGGCAGCCTTCGCCGGCCTGGCGACCGGAGGCGACGGCCGCAGCACCCGCGGAACCTCGTCCTCCGAGGCCTCTTCGGCGACGCGATTCTGCGCTTCCAACTGTACGAAGATCTCCCGCGCGGCCGGGGAGAGCGCCGCCTTCGCCGCCAAAAGCTCCTCGCTCTTGGCCGAGGAGACGACGATCTTGAGGAGCGTCTTTGCAGCCTCGGCGGCCGCGCCCTTCCCGGTGGCCGCCTGCGCGAGCGGCACCACCGATACGGCCGGGTGGGCCGTGAGGTACGAAGCGGCCACCGGGCGGAGCTCCCGAACGGCGAGCTGCTGGATGAAGAACGCGGCGACGTCGTCGGTCACCAAAACCGCGAGCGCCTCCGCGAGATCGCGCACCACCTCCGCGACGCTTTTACCGACTTGCGCGGAGATCGACTCGACGAGGAAGGCCGTCGCCGACGCGCCATAGCGGGCCACGAGATCGTAACGAATCGCGCGGATGGCATTGGCCACTTCCCAGGCGCCGGGTTGGCCGGCTCGCGCGAGCAGGGCGCGCGCTGCGTCCATCGAGGGCGCGGAGACGAGCAGGGGCCAAAGCCACGGCGGCGAGCGGTGGTTTTGGGGCGATGGGATGGCGAGATCGCCGGCGGACCACTCGGGGCGCTCGAACGCGGCCGCGAGCAGGGCGCGCAGCCCGGGAGCCGAACCGCGGGCGAGCGCCTCCGCCTCGTTTCGAAGCTCCGCATGCTCCGCCTCGCCCGCGCGGACCGCGACCGCACGCAACGCGCGCCAGCCGTCGCTGGGATCGCGAAACCACGGGACCTTTTCGGCTTCGTCCGGGGTGAGGGCGAGGTGCTCGCTGTCGATTTCGACGCCGGTGGCCGACACGAGCGCGAGGGCGCGGAGCGCGAATGCGCCGCCCTCCACCGCAGCCCAATAGCGAATGAAATCATCGGCGCGGCTGGTATCGCCCCACGTCACCTTTCCGCCGATCAGCGCATATGCGTCCGCCTGCGTTTCGAGGTCGAGCGCGCCCGGCACCTTCCCATCGGCGAACGCCGCGCGCGCACGGATCATACGCGCTTCGTGCGCACCAGGCCTCTCCTGGCCTCGATCGAGGAGCGCGCCGAGCGCCGTCATCGCCTTTGCAATCTTCGTATATGCCGTCTTCGAATCCGGCTCTCGTGGGGTAACCACGTTCGAGCCGCGAATGGGGGCCACCTCGCGAAGCGCGGTGTCCGTCCAGGCGAAGATTCCGGATGATGACGGAGCTTCGGGCGCGGCCGGCGCGGGCTCGGAGGCGGCGGGCGCCGTGGCGCCATTTGCGTCTCCGACCTCGGCATACCCCGTTTTCACCTTTTCCCGAGCGACCTTCCGCATGATCGCACTTCTATCATGCGCCCGAGCATTTCCGAACGGGAACGACCCCGCCGTCAAGCCCTTCACGTCAGCCCCCGCACACCGCGCGCAGCGGCTCGACGGCATGTCGCCCCGACACGTCAGGTTCTTATCGATGCGCATCGCGCGAATCTTCGCTAGTTCGATTGAATCCAGCGAACACGAGGGCGTCCAATTGGGATGTTCCTCACGATCCCCATGGCCGGGTTCCTGGTGTCGCACACGGTGTATGCGCAGACACGGACCGTCCCCACGAGCCCCGAAAAGGAGGAGCCAAAGATCGAGGAGGTCGTCGTTCGCGCCAAGCCGCCGCCGCGCAGCGCGTCCGACTGGGAGGCGGACGAAAAGGTGGTCGGCTCCACGCCGCATGAAACGGGCGCGGATGCGCTCCGAGTCATTCCGGGGGCGTTCGTGAGCGACCGCGGATTGCTCGGGCGTGCGCCCCACCTTTCGCTCCGCGGGTTCGATGGAACGTCGGGGCAAGACGTGGAGGTCTTCGTCGAGAACATACCGCTGAACCAGGCGTCGAACATTCGCGCCCCGGGCTATGCGGACATGCGCCTGGTGATGCCCGAGGTCATCAAATCCGTGCGCATCCAGAATGGCCCCTACGATCCCCACCAAGGCGACTTTGCCATCGCCGGATCGGCGCATATGGAGCTCGGGCTTCCGAAAGCAGGATTCTGGGGTAAAGGGACCTTGGGCTCCTTTCGCTCGCGGCGCATCTTCCTGGGGTACGTGCCAAATGGGGATTTCTGGCGCGACTGCTTTGCAGCCTTCGAGACGTATTCGACGGACGGCGCAGGGACCGGCCGCGCCGGCGAGCGAAGCTCGTTCATCGCGCAATTCGCGACGGCCAAGCAGGACATGTCCTTTCGCTCCGTCCTCGCCATCGGCACCGGGCGCTTCGATTTCCCGGGCTATCTCGATCAGGGCTTCGTCGAGCGAGGCGGCTACCCCTACACCTCGCGGCAACCCCTGGGCCGCGATCGCGCCTCGCATGCCCACCTCGGGGCCGTCCTACAATGGACCATGGATGGCGGCGTCATGGAAGTTGGCGCCTTTGCTTCGCGCGTGAAAATGGGATTTCACGAGAACCTCACCGGTTACGTATTCGATGCCACCGCGGGCATCCCCCCCGCCGCCAGCGATGACGCGGAACAGGTCAACGAGTCCTCCACCATCGGCATCTCGTCCCGGTATCGCCATCACGTGAAATTGACGTCCAAACGCGATCTGGTGGAGCTCGGAGTCTACGCGCGCCTCGACAATGTCGATCAAAGCGACACGCGCCTCGTTTCCGATGGAACGGTTCACACCCGGCTGGTGGATGCCACCGTCAGCGCGACCAACTTGGCGGCTTATGTCGATACGCGCCTTCATCCCGTCAAGCATCTTACGGTGCGCGGCGGCACCCGCCTCGATTCCCTGACGTATGCCGTCAAAGATCGCACGAACAACCAAGGCCTCGAGCGCTCCGCGCAAGGGTTTCACCTCGGCAACAAGGTGACCTTCGACTACTTCAGCGGCAGCGGCGTCCACTGGATCGCCAGCTACGGCGAGGGATTTCGATCCCCCCAAGCGCGAACCTTGAGCGAAGGAGACCGCGTACCTTTCGCCACCGTGCAGAGCTTCGAGGCGGGTGTTCGGGTGAAGGATCGCATCTGGCAAGCTTCGCTTTCGGGCTTTCAATCGTGGCTCAGCCAAGACCGCGTCTTCGATCCCACCTTGCGGCAGAACAGCGAGGCGCCCGGCTCGCGCCGCACGGGCGTTTCGTTCGCGGTGCAGGCGCGAAGAGGCATGTTCGGCAGCACCACCAGCGGCACGTACACCTACGCCGTATTCACCGGCTCGGATCGACGGTTCCGCGAAGGCGACATCGTCCCCTACGCACCGCGGATGGTCCTCCGGGAGGACGCCTACGTGATGGGCAATCTGGCCAAGATCGGCGATGACCACCTCGTCGGAAGGATCGGTTTGGGGTTGGAGGGCGCCGCCATGCGCGAGCTGCCCGGCGGCACCGACGGAAAGAATGTCTTCTACGTCGATGCCCTGGCCACCCTCGGCTGGCGCGAGGTGGAGCTCGGAATCAGCGGCATCAATTTGCTCAATCTCCAATATTACGATTCGCAATACGTTTATGTATCCAACTTCGACAAGGACCCGAACTTGCCCCCACCGTCCCCCCATGTCCTCGTCGCGCCGCCGGCCAGCATCTTCGTCTCGCTGCAGATTCACCTTCCGCCTAAGAAACGGGATCCGAACCAGTATGATGAATGAGGCCATCCGCGACCGGCCCTTCGAATCGCGCCACCAGCTCGGGGTCGGCGAAGAGCACGATTCGAGCGATGCCGCCGGCTCCGAAGCTCAAAACGGCAACGCCGAAAGCACGGTGTACGCCGTCTTCTCCACGACGGTAAGCGATGGTGGCGAGCTGGCCATTGGCGCGCGTCGGAGCCATACGCCATTCGCCGGGTGAGCCCAGGGCATGGTGCACGATGTAGGGGGCGCAGGTCGTCTTGCCCGAGAACCAGGTGATGGCCGGCACCATTTCCAAGGTCGCGTCCTCGCACAAAAGCTGCTCGATGGCGGCGGCGTCGGAGCTCTCGAAGGCCGCGATATAGCGATCGAGCAGCGCGCGGGCCTCGGGCGCGGTGGGCTCGCGAACGTCTTCGGCCGCCGGCATCACCTCGTCGAGCCGGGCGCGCGCGCGCTGGAGCATGCTCTTCACGGCCGCGGCGGTGATGTCGAGCATCTCGGCCACCTCCTCGGCGGAGAAGGCCAGCACCTCGCGCAGCAACAGGACCGCGCGCTGGCGCGAGGGCAAGTGTTGCCAGCTGGCGATCAGCGCCAGCCGCAAATCCTGCCGCGACACGGCGATGGCTCCGGGATCGTCGGATTCGGAGCTGACGAGGGCATCTGGAATGGGCTCCACCCAATCCACCTCCGGCCCCGCGAACACCGGCGCCGCGTGCGGATCGCGGCTCGGCGCGCCCAGGCCCGAGGGGAGCGCGCGCCTTTGGCGCTGGCGCTGCTCCAGCGCGGTCAGGCACGCGTTGGTCGCGATTTTGTAGAGCCACGCGCGCAAGGACGCGCGCGCCTCGAACGTGCCTTCCGCGCGCCATGCGCGCAGATAGGTCTCCTGAACGACGTCCTCGGCGTCGTCCACCGAGCCGAGCATGCGGTAGCAGTGCGCGAGGAGCTCGCGCCGGAACGGCTTGATGCGTTGAACGAACTCCCCACTATCCGACATTCCGCTCTCCGTCGAAGGCATCGTCACGTCTCCCGCTCGGCTCGATGATCCGTATTCTCAGGTTAAAGCAGGTTGGTACACGCGGGTGCAGCTTAGAGCGCCGCGGCGCGATCGCGCGAGTCGATCGCCGCCGCGGCTGCGCTCTCGCGGACCGTGAGGCCGAGCTTGGGCGCGACCCACGCCGCAAACCGACGGATCGCCTCGTCCGCTTCGGGCGCGCGGCCCGCGGCCATCTGGAACGTGTGCTGTTGGTCGGGGAAGACGTCGCGCCGCACCTCGACCCCGTATTTGCGGGCGCGCCCCTCGAGCAAGCGCGTGTCGTCCAGCAAGGTCTCGTCGCTGCCGACCTGAATGTAGATGGGCGGGAAGCCGGAGAGATCGGCGTACAGCGGGTTGGCGAGCGGATCCTTCGCGCTCCCCTCCTTCCCGAGGAACGCGTCGACCAACCCTTGCACGACCTCCCTGTAGAAGAACGCGTCCTTCTCGTGGTTCGTCTCGTACGACGCGCCCGAGAGCTCCATATCCGACCACGGGGATATGAGCATCAGCGCGGCCGGCTGCGGGAGCCGTCGCTCGCGCGCGCGGAGGACCGTGGTGAGGCAAAGGCCGCCGCCGCTCGAGTCTCCGGCGAACGCCATACGCTCCGCGCGGAAGCCTTGATCGAGCAGCCATTGGAACGCGGCCGTCGCATCATCGACTTGCGCGGGGTGAGGGTGCTGGTACGAGAGGCGATAGTCGGCAATCAACGCGCGCGCGCCGACGGCCTTGGCGAGGTGGCCGAAGAGCTTGCGGTGCGTGTAGCGCGATCCGCCGACGAAGCCGCCGCCGTGCAGGCACAAGATCACGCGGTCGGCCGCGCATCCCTTCGGCACCACCCACATGGCGGGGACACCGTTGGCGTCCACCTCGAGGTAGTCCACGGCGCGGGGCTCGGCCGTCACGTCGCCCCAGTGATCGATGTGCCCGAGCGGGTCGATCGGATCGGGGTTGAGCCGAGCCTCGGTCCAGGCCCGATACATGTCTTTGATGGCTTGGGATTCCTTGCTTGCCATGATGATTTCCTCTTACCTTTCAGGCTGCGTGCTCGGGGCAATTGTGAAAAGCTTCGACCTGCCAGCGTCCATTCACCTTGGCGAGGACCCATGTCTCGCGCGCCCACTCCTTCGCGGGCGGCTCGGTCTGGCCCGCCAGGACGACCCCGCCTTTGCTGGTGACGATGGCGGCGTCGTCGCCGAGGAACCGGATTGCCTGCACCTCGTATTGGGCGCGGGAGCCTTTGAGCTGCCCCGCGAACAAGGCGGCCATGGTGGCCCGGATGGCGTTCCGGGACGGCAGGTGGCTCCCCGGCAAGGTTGCCGTCGCGTCCGGCCCATACGCCGCGACGAACGCGTCCGCGTCGTTGTCGGCCCACCCCTTGTAGACGCTCGCGATCGCCGCGCGCACCGCGTCCTCGTTCCCATCTCGGCTCGTGTCGTGGTTCTTGCTGGTCATGTTGGTCTCTTTTCTCGGGCTTTTCGTGCGCCCTGGAGATGAGACCCGCGCGTCACCCGAAAGGAATCGGTGCGGCTCGTTTTTTTTGGTCCGTGCCGCGCTCTCCCACAACCAGGCTCAAGAGCATCGGCGGCCCCGGGACTTTCGCTCGCCCCATGCAAATCACGTTTTGCGAGGACCCGTGTTCGTAATGCGATATGCGCGCGCACTTCGAAGCAAAACTACATAACGAAGTTGACGAAGAAGGATTTGCGGTCGTGAATCGTTCAACGCGTCACGTCCACATCGTCAATTGAATTTACTTGCGCCACTGGTATTACCAGCGTAGAGCACGAGCCTCGATCGTGCAGCGCGAAGCGATCGAGGTGCGGCCGAGGTGCCTGTTTCGATGCGGGTGGAAGGAACGACATGAAAAATGTCCTATCGCACACGGGGTGTTCGTTCATCGAATCGCCTTCCGCGAGCATCGCCGGCCGACGCGAGCGGCGCATCTTCGAACGCAACGTCAGCCGGCGTGAGCGGCGGACCAACGAGTGTGCAAATGACACTTTGATTTCCGCCCGAGCACAGCGACAAGCGCGCATTCGGAACGATGAGCGTCCTCATCATTACCGAGCGACTCACCTTCTGAGCAGCTCGTTGGGCAACTCTCTGGACAGCGCGCGGAGCTGCGGATCAACGCCGATCCACCTTGCAACTTCGTCTCATCTTCCTACATGGATCGATCGTTCACCGGCCCTGCCCGTGAAGATGTCCGGGGGGTCGCCCCCGGAATGAAAGTCCATGTACGGAGCCGTCGATTTTCTCGACTATTGCGTCCCGCCGCAGCGCGTGGATGCACGCGGCCGATGCACCTGAATGCATGTATGCACACCGCTCGAAGTGCGAAATTCATTAAATCATGGTGGGCGGCCCTTATCGCGCTTAGGCTTCCCTCGTAATGAAGCGAAGGGCCGCTCCGATCCGAACGCACGGTCGATGGACATACCGCTTGGACGAATGCGGCCGTTCGGGTGTTTCGCGCGTCTCGAGCCAACAAGCTCGAACCGGTACAGATATGTTTCGTGCACGCATGATTGCGATGCGCAGTTCGCGTGATTCGCGCGCTTTCGAGCCATTCCAAAGCACTTCGTGCGACAGCCCGTTTCGGCTCACATCCCATGGATGTGATAACAACGCGCAAGCGCGTTAGCGTCCGATCCCGACGCAGAGCGCGGCTACCGAATGAGACCAGCCAACCAACATCGAATGCCGATGCCGCTCAACGGCAATTGAATGCATTCGAATCGGCCCCCGCGCGGTCCCCTCGAATCCGCGCGCGGCTCGTGTCACGCGAGTGTCAACTTCGCCCGGCGCGGAACGTCTCGTGCACCTGTCCGAATTGGGGCTTGCGGTGATACCGGTGTCCAATCTTTACTTGACACGATGGTTTGCTAAAGGCACTTTACATCGGGGGAGCGTTGCAGGGAGATGAGCGCAAATCCTGGCTCGTGCAAGGAGCTTTCCAATGGAAGACAGCCGATCGACTCGGCTCGAGGTCGCAGGCCTTCGAGCCACACGATGTTTACGCTCGACGATGACCCGCATGGCTTGATCCTCGTCGAAGAGAGCATGAAGGCAGAGCGCCTCGAGAGGGGCACCCACGGGTGGATCGCACAGAAGGAGCGAGGCACCCTTGAAATGCGCACGAACGCTCGCGTATCGCGACCTCCGGTGGGGCCGCACGAAACGCGAGGTAACGCAAGAAGTAAGTCGCTTACAGGTGGGCCCCGACTTACTTTGGTAGCTGGGGGTGGTTTCACCTTGGAGGGGGCCTGGATACGATATTCACGCACGAGTGGGGCGCGGCCAGCGTCCTAGGATCGTCACCCGAGACATTCGCCACCGGGCGCCTTCGCGCACAGTCGTGCGCATGGGCGAGCTCGACCCAGAATTCGTTCTGCCATTTCTACCCGCTCTGTCATTTCACCAGGAGTCATTGATGCTCACTTCACGCGCGAACGTCAGCGTCGAGGCGACCGAATCGGCGAGGGAGTCGCCCGATGGGAACCATGTCGAGCTCGTTCGAGAACAATCCGTGCGGGTCATCGCCGGCGCGGACGCGGACGCAGACACGACCGATCGAGGGGACGAGGTCGTCATCCTCGAACCCTCGATGATCCAGATCCATCAACTGGCGCGGCGGGTGGCCGCGAGTGACATTAGCGTGCTTTTGCTCGGTGAGACCGGCAGCGGCAAGGAGATCCTCGCCGAGACGATTCACCGCCACTCGGCGCGCAGGGACAAGCCCATGCTTCGTCTCAACTGCGCGGCCATCTCCGAGAGCTTGCTCGAGAGTGAGCTGTTCGGTCATGAAAAAGGCTCGTTCTCGGGCGCGGCCCAGGCCAAGTCCGGGCTGCTCGAGATGGTGAACGGCGGCACCGTGTTCCTCGACGAGGTCGGCGAAATGCCGCTCTCCCTGCAGGCGAAGCTGCTGCGCGTGATCGAAGATCGCAAGGTGACGCGCGTGGGCGGCTTGAAGCCGAGGGACATCAACGTGCGCTTCGTCACGGCGACCAATCGAAACCTGGCGGCCGAGGTCGCGCGGGGCGCGTTTCGAGCCGATCTGTACTACCGATTCAATGGCATTTCCCTCGAGCTTCCCCCGCTGCGCGAGCGCCTCTCCGAGATCGAGCCGCTGGTGCTGATGTTCTTGAACCGTACCGCCAAGCAAATAGGACGCAAGCCGCCGACCCTCTCGCCCGAGGTGCGCGCCATGCTCCGCCGGCACCCGTGGCCCGGTAACATTCGCGAGCTGCGAAACCTCGCCGAGCGCGCCCTGGTGGTGTGCGGCGATGGCGAGATGATCACGGTGGAGCACCTCCCCGTGGGCGAGATGGCCAGGGCCGCCTGCGCGTTTGCCCGCGCGTCGGACCCTCTCCTCTCCATGTCCGCATCGACGATTCCCCCACCGCTGGGAGACGCTGGCCCCGGCCGCAGCGAGCGCCAGCGGATCACGGACGCCCTTCAGCAATGCGCGGGCAATCAATCCTCCGCCGCCAAGATGCTTGGAATATCGCGAACGACCTTGGTCTCGCGCCTCATCGAATACAACCTTCCCCGACCGCGCGCACGACGCCGCAAGGACTGATGCCGCGCTCGCCGAACAGATTGTACGCGCAAGTCGTCCACATGTTTGGCGCGAGGGAGGCGGGACGAGGGGCTGAGTCGTAGGCGTACCCTCGCATCCATCGAGAATGACGCGGCCACGGGGAGCCTGTTCACGTCTGGCATCGGGTTTGCGCTGCAACGGCCATCGACCCCTCCGTTTTCAAAGGAAGACAACGATGTCACACTCCTACGGCACGCACGGACCCACACGCCCTCGTCTCGGAAGGCTTGCACGTCGTTTGGCGCTCGCGGTGTACCGCTATCAGGCGGCCAAAAGGGGATTTCACCAAGAGAAGAGCTCGTACGGAGAGCGATGTGCGGCCGCTGTGCAAACGAAGCTCCGGCGAGGCGAAGCGGTCTATCTGCTCGGCATTGGCGCGGGCGGGCACGACTCCGGGGTTGCCCTGGTGCGGGCTTCGAAGGAGCGCGGCATCGAGCTCTTGGTGAACAACGAAGAAGAGCGCTTCTCGGGCAAGAAGAACTGCACCGACTTTCCCGAGCGGAGCATCGCCGACCTCCTCGCGCAGATGGATCGACTGGGCATCGGCCCGCGCGACATCGACGCATGCCTCGCTTCATGGGATTACGTGACCCTCGGCGCCACGGGGGTCAAAGCCATGGTCGACGAGCTGCCGGGCAGCTTTCGCACGGCGTTCGATCCCGACGCCCAAGACCCGACCATGACCCCCGATATGGTTCATGCCGTGATGTTCGAGGCGGCCGCGCGGCTCGGGAAGAGCCTGGGGCTCGGGGAGCCTTTTCCCATCATCGGCATGCGCCATCACGACAATCATGCCGCGTTGGCCTACGCCATGTCCCCCTTCGCCAAGGGCGAGGAGCCGGTCATGGTGGCCGTCCTCGATGGCTCCGGCGACGATGGGGCGGTGTCGCTCTATTTGGCGCGTAGCGGGCAGCTCGAGCTGTACAAGAAGAACCGCGATCCCGCGGACTCGCTGGGGATGCTGTATTCGCTCATCAGCTGCACCCAAGGCGGCTGGAAGATCCTGCAATCCGAGGGTCGCTACATGGGGGCGGCGGCCTGGGGCAATGGCGATCGGCTGACCAATCCTTATTACGCGAGGCTCCGGCAAATCCTCTATTTTGGCGGCCAGGGCGAGGTCCTCTTGAATCGAAGCCTCGCCAACTGGCACCGCAAATCGTTTCTCGAGCCCTACTCCCAGGAGCTCATCGACATTTTGGGGCCGCCCATTCCACGCGACCGATGGTGGAACCCGGACGCCGTGCTCAATGTGGACGATATCGAGCACTCCGAGATTACCCAGGACCGGGTCGACAAGGCGGCCGCGCTGCAGCTGGTCTTCGAAGATGGGTTGTTTCACCTGCTCGGCAGCTTCATCCGAGAAACGGGGAGCTCGCGCCTGGTGCTCTCCGGCGGCTGCGCGTTGAACTGCGTGGCCAATATGCGACTTTTGGATCATTTCGACCGAGCGTTCTACGAGCGCTACCTGGGCCAAAAAGAGACCCGCCTTCATCTATGGGTGCCGCCCACACCCGGGGATTCGGGGGTGACCATGGGCGCGGCCTTCAACTTTGCGCTCGCGCAAGGGGCGCCTGCCGGAGCGCCGCTGGAGCACGCCTTCTATTGTGGCTCGGCGCCGAGCAGCGCGCAGGTTCGCGAGGCCGTGGAGGCCGTTCCGGAGATGGGGATGCTCGCGCTGGGGGATACGTCGAGCCCGACCATGCGCGGGCTGCTCGCGGATCTTCTCGGCTACATCGTGGCGCACGACGGGGTGGTGGGGTTGTTCCAGGGCGCGGCCGAAACGGGGCCGCGCGCGCTGGGCCATCGGTCGATTCTGGCCAATCCGTGCAATCCGAAGACCTTGGAGGTGCTGAACGCGCTCGTCAAATACCGCGAGCGAATTCGCCCCCTCGCGCCCATGGCCACCTTGGAGGGTGCGCTGCGCTGGTTCGAGCTATCGGAAGGAGCATCCGATCGCGACTACAACGCGTACCGCTATATGATCCTCACCGCCCGCGCGCGGCCCGAGGCATACGCGACCATCCCGGCCGTCATCCACAAAGACGGCACCGCGCGCGTGCAGATCGTGGACGAAGCGCAGGATCCGTTTACCTATGCCTACCTGAAGGCCATGGGACGGCGCACCGGGGCCGAGGTGTCCGTCAACACCTCGCTCAATGTCGCGAGCCCCATCGTGCAAACGCCCGTTCAGGCGTTGGAGGCGCTCCGAAGGTCCAAGGCGATGGACGGTCTTTTCATGGTGGGCGCCGACGGGCACGCATTTCTGGTTTGGCACGATATCAAGGCGCTGCCCAAAGACGGGGGCAAGAGGCTCCTCGATTGGGTGGCGGGCTGGCAAAACGAAGTAGGAGAGCGCGCCGGCATCCATTTGCCGCGAGCAACCGCGCAGGAGCAATACGCACCATGAACGGACGATCGCCGATCGGGCAAACCATCCTCATCACGGGCGCGAACACGGGCATCGGGCGGGCCACCAGCGAGGAGTTGGGCCGCCGAGGTGCGCGGCTGTACCTCGCGTGCCGCTCGGAGGCCAAAACGCAGCCCGTGATCGACGCCATCCGGCGCGAGAACGAGGGCGCCCATGTGGTGTTTCTACCGCTGGATCTCGGAGATCTGGACTCGGTTCGCCGCTGCGCGGAGCAGTTCCTCGCCTCGGGCGAGCCGCTGCACGTGCTGGTGAACAACGCGGGCCTGGCCGGTCAACGCGGCGCGACCAAACAAGGGTTCGAGCTGGCGTTCGGCACCAACTACCTCGGGCACTTTTTGCTCACCCAGCTCTTGCTGCCCCGGCTCCGCGCGAGCGCGCCGGCGCGCGTGGTCCATGTGGCGAGCGACTCGCACTACGAGTGCAAGAACCTGGACTGGGAGTCGCTCGCCCGACCCACGCGCACATTCATGGCCACCAAGGAGTACGAGATCAGCAAACTGTGCAACGTGCTCTTCGGCGCCGAGTGCGCGCGCCGGTGGAAGGGGCACGGCGTGCGCAGCTACTCCGTGGATCCCGGCACCGTCGCCTCGGATATTTGGCGCAAGATCCCTTGGCCCATCCGCACCGTCATGAAGCGCAAGATGATCAGCACCCAGGAGGGCGCGCATTCATCGCTTCACTGCGCCACCTCGGCCGACGTGGCCGATCACGATGGTCGCTATTACGCGCTCAGCGGGCACGATCGCGCGCCGAGCGAGCTCGCGCAGGACCCTACCCTCGCCCGTCTCCTCTGGGAGAAGAGCGAAGAGTGGGTCCGCGCGTGGTGCGACGGGCAGCCGGGCGAGTAAGGTCAGTCCCGCGCGGGTTCGTGCTTGCGGGCGCGAAGGAGCATATGGCCGAAGAAGCCCTGCTCGAGCACGAACCGCATGTGGTCGCACCCGGTGGTGAATTTGCGGAGGACGGATTTGCCGACGCTCGTCTGCAGGAGCGTCTCGCGAACCTCGAGCGCGCGCTCCTTCCAGCGGTCGGCCGAGGGTTTCACGTCCTCCGAGAGGTCGACGATCTCCAGGCTGCGAAAGCCGGCCTCGAGGGCGTGCGTGGCATACACGCCGGGGTTGCGCATGTAGATGCCGGGGCCCCAGGCGAGCTTCATGGGGATCAAGCGCGGTCCGTTCTTCAACATGAATACGAAGTGGCCGACGGGGCCTTTGCGCGCGACGGGATCGGTGACAATCAACCGGCCGCCGGGCTTGAGGACACGCCGCGACTCCACCATGAGCGCGCCCAGATCTTTGACGTGGCACGCCGTTTCCATGATGAAGACGACATCGCAAGACTCGGACGGAAGGCCCGTCCGAATGGCGTCGGCCACCTCGAATTTCAACGCACTGCCGCGCCCTTTGACATGGGCTCGGGCGAGCTCGATGCCCCGTGCGCTGGTGGAGATACCGGTGACCCGGCAACCGTACTTTTCGTTCAGGTAAATGGCGGCGTGGCCGGAGCCGCAACCCACGTCGAGCACATGGGTGTCTTTACCCAGCCCGCTTCCGGCCACGGCGAAGTCCACCATGCGGACGGTGGCCTTCGCCAGCGAGTCGTTCTTGTCCGTAAATAAACCGAAATGCATATGATCGCCCATCACCAGCTGGGTGGCCTCGGTGGTGAGATCGTAGTGCGCCGCGAGCACATCGGTCGCGTGCGATCGACGTTCGACAGTCCATTCCGTGGTCATGCGGACCTCCTTTCATTCCTGGGATTTCGCGCCGCGCTCGGCGCGATAATCGAATTCATCGGCACCGCCGATAATGACGTTCGAGGCAAATTCGAGCTGCTCGTCCGTGTGCTCGCTCGTGACGAACAAGCGAAGGCACGAGGAGTCCTTGGCCACGGCGGGATAGGAAACAGTGCCCACCTCGAGCCCTTGCCGGCGCAGCCAATCCCCCAGATAAGCAATTTTATCGTAAGAGCCGATGTAAACGGGGATGACCCACGACTCGGACTCGCCGATGGATACATGGTCGCGCAAGAGGGCGCGGAGCATGTTGGCGTTGCGCATCAAGCGCTCGCGGCGGAGGGAGCCATCGAGGCTCGCGGCCAGCGCCGGCACCTTGGCCAGGCCGCCGACCACGCCCGGGTTGAGCGCGCACGAGAACATGCGGCAGCGCGCGAACCAATTGATGTAGTGCGCCAATTCTTCTTTGGCGTAGACGGCGCCGCCCACGCCCCCGAACGATTTGCTCATGGTCATCACCAAGAGGTCGACCTTGTCGAGCACCCCTTGGGCGGCGGCCACACCGCGCCCGTTTGGACCGGTGAGCAGCATGGAGTGCGCCTCGTCGACGAGCAAATACGCGCCCCAGCGCTTGGTGACCTCGGCGATCTCGGCCACGCGGCCGAACGTGCCGCTCACCGAGTACACGCCGTCCATGGCCACGATCACGCGGTGGCGGCGCGCGTCGATGCCGGCGAGCACGCGCTCGAGATCGGCCGGATCGTTGTGGGCGAAGAAGCGGATTTTGGCGCCGGAGAGCTTTCCGCCCTCGAGGACGGACATATGCACTTTGCGGTCGCAGACCAAGTATTGATGCTCGTTGAGCAGCGCGGAGATGGCGCCCAGGTTGGCGTTGTAGCCGGACGAGAAGAGGCTGACGCCGTAGCCGGGCTGTCCGAGGTAGTCGGCGAGGGCGCGCTCGAACTCGCCGTGAACGCCCAAGGTGCCGCCCAGCACGGGCGATGACGAGGCGCCGAGCCCGTACGTGTCGAGGGCGTCTTTGGCGCCGGTGATGACGTGCGGGTGATTGGCGTAGCCAAGGTAATTGTAGCTCGTAAAGCTCACGCATCGGGACGTGGATCCATCCGCCTGGAGGACGGCCACGCTGGGCCCGGGCGACGACAGGTGCGGGCGCTCGAAGACGGCCTCGAGCCCATCGTTTTGCATGGCGGTGCGCCAGCTGCGGAGGTCTTCGACCTCGGTGAGGTCGCGGGCGCCGCGGTTCATGAATTGGTCGAAGGTGCGCTGCGCCCAATGCACCGGGGTGTCCGGCGCGGGTGGGGCGGCGGGCTGCGCGAGCGCGCCGAGGCAGAGGAGGCGATGGGTCTCGGCGCTCAGGGCGAGGACGGAGGTCGGGCTCATGAGGAGCTCCGGGGGCAAGGTGACGCCCAGGTGCTTGGTGATGCGGCGGTGCAGATCGGCGGACATGAGGGAGTCGAGGCCGAGGGCGGAGAGGGAGGCGGCGTGGTCGAAGGTGTCATCGGCTTCCAGGCCCAGCACGGCGCGGAGTTGCTCCACGAAGGAGGCGTGGACGAGGGGGCGGCCTTCTTCGGGGGGGAGCGCTTGAATGCGCCGGGCGAGGGCGGAGGTGGCCGGCGTGGGGTCGTCGGCGTGGTCCGCGTGCGCGGGGCTGTCGAGGTGCTCGGGGCTGTGCGTGCGCGCGGGGCGCGGGTCGTCGGGCCAGTACCGGCGACGCTGAAACGGGTACGTGGGGAGCACCAGCGATGCGTTGGCCCATGCTGCATCGACGTTCGACCATCGGACGGGCAGGCCCGCCACGAAGCACGCGGCCAAGGTGTGCGCGATGCCGTGCGGCTCGTTGGGGCCCGCGGGCATGCTCGACCAGAGGTGAAGGGTGCGCGCGGCCCCCGCAGGTGCGTACGGCGCATCGGCCGAGGCGGACGCCTGCGGCGCGTCGGCGGAGGCGGGCGCGTGCGGGCCGTCGATGGCGGCGCGTGCGTGGGCGAGCCATGGGTCATCGCCGCCAAGGGAGAGAAACGCCTGGTATCCGGCGCTTTGCAAGGTGCGGATGCCGCCGGCGAGGGCCTGCTCGGTGCGGGCGGCGCCTGGTGCGCGCTCGAGGTGCCGCAACCAGTGGCCGGCGTGGGTCATCGGCTCGTCCGACCCGTGTGCTTCCGCGGTGGAGATCGCGCGCAGGGCCGAGGTTGCGAAGGCCACGCCGGCCACGATTCGGGCGCGCTCGTGGTGCGCGGACGCGGACGCATCGCCCTGGCGTCCCCACGCGATGGCCAAGCGCAGACCGTCCTCGAGGGACACGATCCCCGCCGTGCACGCGGCGGCGAGCTCCCCCGGACCGTGCCCCAGGACGGCCTCCGGCTCGATCCCCCAGGAGCGCCATAGGCCCGCGAGGGCCATCTGCCACGCGAAGAGCGCCGCGTGCTCCAGCGGAGTTCCTTGCGCACCGTCGAACCAAAGCTCGGACGCGCGCGACGCGTCGGGCAGCTCGGCACGGCATCGTTCGAGGACGCCGCGCACCACGGGCTCGCTGCGCGCAAGGGCGATGGCGCGCTCGCGCGCGACGGTCCACGTGGAGGGAAAGACGAAGGCGACCAGCGGGGGCGGACCGCCCAGGACCGAGCCCGCGAGCGCGCCCGCCACGACGTGGCCTCGCGCGATGGCGTGGAGCTGCGCGCGCCACGCGGCGACGTCGCGTCCGACCACGGCCAGCCGATGCGCCATGGCGTTGCGGCCCGCGTTGGCGCTGTGCGCGACGCTGGCCGGCGATGCGTGCGTGTGCGCGAGCGCCTCGGCGAAGCGCGCCGCGTGCTCGCGCAAGGCCGCGTCGGTTCGGGCGCTGAGCGCGAGGACCCGCGCGGGGCGCTCGTCGGCGAGGGGCGCGGGGCGGACGTGCGCCAGAGGGGGCGCGCCCTCCACCACCACATGGGCGTTGGTGCCGCTGTAGCCGAAGGCGCTCACGCCGGCGATGCGGCGATCCTCGGCGGGCCATCGAACGGCGTGGGTGGCGATGCGCACGGGCAGCGTGTCCCATGCGATGGTGGGGTTCGGCTCGTCGAAGTGCAGGTGCTGCGGGATCCGTTCGTTCTGCAGCGCCAGGACCACCTTGATCAGCGCGGCGATGCCGGCCGCCGCCTCCAAGTGCCCGATGTTGGTCTTGACCGAGCCGACCCAGAGAGGCTCCTTGCGCGCGCCCGCGAACGCGCGCCCCAGGGCCTGCATCTCGATGGAGTCGCCCAGCGCGGTGCCCGTGCCCTGCGCTTCGACATAGCTGACTTGGTCCGGCCGCACGCCGGCCACCGTGAGCGCGTCGCGCACCAGCCGCTCCAGCGCGCGGCCGTTCGGCACCGTGAGCCCGCTGCTCGTGCCGCTATGGTTCACCGCCGAGCCACGGACCAGCGCCAGCACGTCGTCGCCATCGGCGATGGCGTCCGACAAACGTTTCAAGACGACCACGCCAGCGCCCTCGCCGCGCCCGAACCCGTCGGCGCCGGCCGCGAACGATTTGCAGCGGCCATCCGCCGACAGCATGCCCTTGTGCGACTGGACGATCATCGTCTCGGGCGCCAGGTTCAAGTTGACGCCGCCCGCCAGGGCCAGATCGCAGTCGCCCTGGCGCAGGCTCTGGCAAGCCTGGTGCACGGTCACCAGCGACGAGGAGCACGCGGTGTCGAGCGCGATGGCCGGACCTTGAAGGCCGAGCGCGTACGCGATGCGCCCGGCCGCGATGCACAGGCGGTTGAACGACATGTTGGCCATGTTGACCACCGAGCCGCCCGCGCCGGCCTCGCGTGCGGCGAAGTCGAGGTGCATGATGCCCATGAACACGCCCGTCTTGGTGCCGCGCAGGCGATCGGGCGCCTGGCACGCGCGCTCGAGGGCTTCGTGGCACACCTCGAGGAGCAGGCGCTGCTGGGGGTCCATCGAGCGCGCCTCCTTCGGGGCGATGCCGAAGAAGAGCGGATCGAAGTCGGCCACGTTGCGCACGAAGTGCCCGTCGCGCACGTGCATCTTGCCGGGTGTTCCGGGCCTCGGATCGTACAGGGCATCGGCGTCCCAGCGCTCCGCCGGTACGCGCTCGAGGGTGTCTCGGCCCTGGCGGAGCAGCTCCCAAAAGCCCTCCGGGCTGGCGGCGTCGCCGGGGAAGCGGCAGCTCAGGCCGATGATGGCGATGGGCTCGGCCTGGATCACGCGCTGCTTGTCGCGCAGTTGTTTGGCGGCAAAGGCGAGCTTGATGGCCGGCAGCTCGGACAACCGTTGTGTCATTTCATCCATGGCGTGCCCTTGGTGCGTGCGTGCGTGCAAATGCAGATGAGAAGCAGGTGGGGTCAGCGGGTCGAACGCGGAGCGCGACGCTCAGAAGCGCAGCTCGGCGTCTTCGCGCAAGAGGATGTCGTCGAGCATGGCCGCGACATCGGCGTCGACGGGGCTCTCGGGCGCGCTGCCCGCGGGGGCCTCCTCGACCGGGAGCACCTCGCTGGCCACGAAGGCCGTGAGCGCCTCCAGGTTGGGGTGATCGAAGGCCACGGTGCCGGGGAAGACGCGCTCGAAGCTCTTTTGCAAGCGGTTGCGCAGCTCCACCGCCATCAGCGAGTCCATCCCCAGCTCCGAGAAGCCCTGCGCCGGCGAGGGCAAATGGTCCGCCTGGATGCCCAGGGTCTTCATGATCAGGAGCTCGATGTGCCGCGACAGCTGGGCGCGCCGCTCGCGCGGGGGCGCTTCGAGCAACGTTCGAACGAAGGGCGGGCCGCTCGGATCCGACTCCTCGGCGCCGGCGCGGAGCTCCGAGAACATGGGCATCGACGCGAGGGGTCCGAGCTTGCTCCAGTCGAGCGGCATGACCGCGGCTTGGGCGGGGTGGCTGCGCATCAGCATCTCGAGGATGGCGAGGCCCTGCTCGGGCTCGATCGCGTCGATGCCCGCGGCCATGTCCTTGCTCGTCATGTCCTCGCCGGCCGTGCGCTCGGCGGCCAGGCCCACCCAGCGCCACGCGCCCCAGTCGATGCTCAGGGCGGGGAGGCCCTGGGCGCGCCGGAGGTGGGCCAGCTCGTCGAGAAAGAGGTTGGCCGCCACGTAGTTCGACTGCCCGGGGCGGCCCATGACCGAGGCCGCGGACGCGTACAGGACGAAGTGATCCAGCGGGAGATCGCGCGTGTGCCGGTGCAGGTGCATGGCGCCGTCGATCTTGGGGCCCATCACCTTGGCGAAGCGCTCGGGGGTCTGCTGGAGGATGACGCCATCGTCGAGCACCCCGGCGGCGTGGAGGATCCCGCGCAAGGGCGGCAGCTCGGCCGCGATGGTGCCCAGCATGCGCACCACGTCCGCTTCGTTGCCGATGTCGCCTTCGAGCACGATCACCTTGGCGCCGGTGGCCTCGAGCTCCGCGCGCACGTCGGGAGGCAGCGCCGAGGCGCCGCGGCGGCTCACCAGCGCGAGGCACCCCGCGCCGCGCTCGCCCAGAAAGCGCGCCGTCAACGCGCCGAGGGCGCCGGCGCCGCCCGTGATCAGATACGTGGCGTCAGCCCGGAATCGCAGCGGATCGCCGGAGGCGGCCAGCGCCGGCGCGCGCTGGAGACGCGGCACGCGGCGCCCGTCCTTGCGGAGCGCGACGTACGTCTCGGCATCGTCGGCCGTGAGCTCCGCGAGCAAGCGCATGGCCAGTTGGTCGGTGTCGCGCGCGGGCAGGTCGATGTACTTGAGTTGAAGCTCCGGGTGCTCGAGGAGGATCACCTTGCCGAGCCCCCACGCGACGGCGCCCGCGAGCTCGAGGGCGTCTCCGCCCCCGGCCGATGCGAGGGCGCCTTGCGTCACCACCCAGAGGCGCGGAGCGTTCTTGCCGCCGCGCGCGACCAGGGCCTGCGTCAGGTGCAAGAGCTCGGAGGCGTGCGCGTGCGCGGCGGCGGGGAGATCGCTCTCGCGGGCGGCTCTTCGAAGGCTCCCCAGGTGCACGACGGCGTCGATGGTCAGCCCTTCGCGCTCCAAGGTGTCGAGCACGGCGCGGTAGTCGTGGGGCCGCGCGGGGTGGATCTGGAACGTGCGCGCGTCGAGCCTCTGGAACGCGGGGCCGGCGACGACCATGTAAGGTTGCGCGCTCTGCGCGACGAGCGCCTCGCGCAGCTCGCCGCCGAGGCCCGTGGCCTCCGCGAAGAGCAGGACGCCGCGGTTTCGGAAGCGGTCGTTGGCCATGTCGACGGCGCGCGACGGCCGCCATGCCACGTCGTACAGCCACTTGCGCAGCGCGCGCTGCTTGGAGCGTACGATCCGCTCGCGGCTGACCGGCTTGAACCGAAACGATGTGAGCTCGGCGATGGGCTCCCCATCCGGCGCGAAGAGCGCGAGATCGGCCGAGAGCTCTCCGCCGAGGTCACCGGTGGTGCGCGCATGAACCCAGAATTCGCGCCCGGGGGAGCGGAAGAAGCGGAGGGCGCCCGCGCCCACGGGGAGGTACGCATCGTCGCTGGGCGCTTGGCCGTCGAAGCCGGCGCCGAGCGATTGAAAGCACGCGTCGAGCAGCGCGGGGTGCAGGCGCAGGGACTCCGCTTCCTTGGCGAGGCTGGGATCGCACACGATCCGAGCCAAGGTCTCGCCCTCGCCCGCGTAGACCTCGTGGATGCCGCGGAAGGCGGCGCCGTACGTGATGCCGGTGCGCTGGAGGTCCTCGTAGAAGCGCGCGACGTCTTGGGTGCGCGGGCAGCGTGCCTGGAGCGCGGCGCGGTCGACCTTGGTGTCTCGCGCGGCGGCGGGATCGCGCGGCGCGAGGTGCGCCTCGCGCGGGGCGCGCTCGCCGAGGTGCACGCGGCCGCTGGCGTGGCAGACCCACGACGGTTGGTCCAGCGACGTCTCGGGATCGAGGCTCGCGATCTCGAAGGTGTACGAGCGGCCCTCGGCGGGCGTGAACACGGTGGCCACCCGGGTGGGGGTGGTGCCGAGCTCCAGGGGCTGGTGGAAGGTGACGTCCGAGACCTGCACGTCGTGCGTACCGAGCGCGCGCTGTCCTCCGGCGAGGGCCATTTCGAGGTAGCAAGCGCCGGGGAGGACCACCGCGCCATAGACGAGGTGGTGCGCGACGAAGGCCGGCCGGCTGGCGTCGAGGGCGTTGTGGTACTGCACCTGCTTCGCGGGGGACGCCACGCGCTCGCCCAAAAGGGCGTGCGCAAGCTTGATCTTGCCGCTCTCCTCGCCCCAGTTTTCGAGGGTGCGAATCCAATACTTCGCGCGCTGAAACGGGTAGTTCGGGAGGACGAGCACCTGCGGCCGCGGGTCGCGGTGCAGCGCCTTCCAGCGCACGTCCACCCCGGCGCCGTGCAGCTCGGCCAGCGCTTCGAGCATCTGGCGGCTGGCGTCGCGACCTTTGCGCAGGCTCGGGATCCAAACGGCGCGGCTCGCGGGCAAGGCGCCCTGGCCGAGGCCGAGGAGCGCAGGGCGCGGCCCGAGCTCCAGGTAGATCGCCGTATCGAGCTGTTCGAGCGTGTGCATGCCCGCCTCGAAGCGCACCTCGCGGCGCACGTGATCGACCCAGTAGGCCGCGGTGGCGACCTCGGGGCCGGCGAGCTTGCCCGTCAGGTTGGAGACCAGCGGCAGCTGCGGAGGGGCATAGCGCACCGTGCGTGCGACGCGCGCAAAGTCCTCGAGCATCGGCTCCATCAGGGCCGAGTGAAAGGCGTGGCTGACCGTCAGCCGTTGGACGCGCACCGGGATCGCTCGGAGGTGCGCGATCACGCGCGCCACGCCGTCCGCGGGGCCGGAGATCACCACGTTGGCGGGGCCGTTGGTCGCCGCGATGGCCACCTGTGCGCCGGCCGCTGCGAGGGCGATGGCGCGCTCCACCTGGGCGCGCTCGGCGAACACGGTCCACATTTGGCCGGTGCGGGGCAAGGCCGCCATCAGTCGGGCGCGCGCGGCGATGAGCGCGAGGACGCCCTCGCGATCGAACACGCCCGCGAGGTGCGCGGCGGTGAGCTCGCCCACGCTGTGGCCCAGGAGCCGATCGGGCTCGACGCCGCGTTCGCGCCAGAGCGCCGCCAGGGCGATCTCCAATGCGACCAGCGCCGGCTGCGTGTAGCGGGTGTCGTGAATCGGGTGAAGCGGTGCGGACGGATCGTCTGCGTCGCCGGCGGCATCGGGGCGCGCGTCGAACAGGACGTCCAAGAGCGGGCGTTCGAGGTGCGGCGCGAGGATCTGCGCGCAGTGATCGAGGGCGCTTCGAAATGCGGGCTCCTGCTCGTACAGCTCGCGGCCCATGTGTGCGTATTGGGAGCCCTGGCCGGAGCATAGAAATGCGATTTTGGGGCGTTGCGGGGGGGTGGTGCGCTGGGCGCTCCGAAGAGCCTCCGGGTCGGAGAGGCGATCGAGCTGCGCGCGCAAGTCGCTCGAGGACGTGACGGTGAGGGCCACCCGGTGCGCGAGGTGCGCGCGGCCGATCTGGCTGGTGTAGGCGAGATCGCGCAGCGACGCTTCGTGCAAGGTTCCGTCCGGGCCCAGGGCGGTGCGGTAGCTTTGCACCAGGGCGGCGAGTGCCGGCGCGGTCTTCGCGCTCAGCGCGACGATCTGCGGGCCTTCTTCGTTGGCGTGGGTCGCAGGCGACGGCGGCGCCGGCGCACCCGATAGCGCTTGCGCCTGCGCCACGGCATCGTCGGGTGCGGCGAGCACGATGTGCGCGTTGATGCCGCTCAAGCCGAACGCCGAGATGCCGGCAAAGCGGCGCGCCGGGGGATCGGACCAGGGGGTCTCCTCGGTGACGACGCGCAAGGAGCCGCGCTGCCAGTCGACGTGGGAGCTCGGCGTGCGCATGCCGATGTGGCGCGGGATGCGGCGATGGCGCAAGGCCTCGACCACCTTGATGATGCTGGCCACGCCGGCCGCGCCCTCGAGGTGACCGATGTTCGACTTGACGGAGCCGACCAACAGGGGCCGCCGTGGATCGCGGCCGGGGCCGAAGATGGCGTGCAGCGCGTCGAGCTCGATGGGATCGCCCAGGGACGTGCCCGTGCCGTGGGCCTCCACGTAGTCGATGTGATCGGGCGAGAGGCCCGCGGACGCGAGGGCCTGCTGGATCACCTCCTGCTGCGCGGCCCCGTTGGGCACCGAGATCCCACCGGCCGATCCATCGTGGTTCACGGCGGATCCGGCCACCAGCGCCAGCACCGGGTTGCCGTCGCGGACCGCGTCGGAGAGGCGTTTGAGCACGATCACGCCCAAGCCTTCCCCGCGCCCATAGCCGTCGGCGGAGTCGTCGAACGTCTTGCAGCGACCATCGGGCGCGATGGCGCCCAGCTTCGAGAGCACGATGTAGGGCTCGGGCGACAGCATCAGGTTGACGCCGCCGGCCAGCGCCAGATCGCACTCCCGATTTCGTAGCGCGGCCGCCGCTTGATGCAAGCACACCAGGCTCGACGAGCAGGCGCTCGCCACCACCATGCTCGGACCGCGCAGCCCCAGATGGTACGAGATGCGGCCCGCCGGAAAGCTGAACTCCATGCCCGTGCCGCTGTAGGGCAGATCCTCCGGGTGGAGGCTCTCGAGGGGGATGCGGCCGTAGTCGACGGAGAGCACCCCCATGTAAACGCCCGTCCGGCTGCCCGAGAGCGACTGCACGGAGATGCCCGCGTTCTCGATGGCCTCCCAGGCCACCTCGAGCAAGATGCGCTGCTGCGGATCGATGGACCCGGCCTCGCGGGGCGATACCCCGAACGCCTCGGCGTCGAACGCCGACACGTCCTCGTCGAGGAAGCTGCCCACCTTGGTGTACGCCGACCAGCGCTTGCGGCGCTCGGGATCGTAGAGCCGCTCGGCGTCCCAGCGCTCGGCCGGCACGTCGCGAACGGTGTCCTTGCCGGCCGCGAGCAGCTCCCAGAACGCGCGGGGCGTGTTGCACCCGCCGGGAAAGCGGCACGCGGTCGATACGATGGCGATCGGCTCGGGGGCCGCCTTTTGCAGCTTCTCCACCCGGGCTTGCAGCTCCTGAATGACGTGGGCCGCGCGTCGTAGGGCGTCCAGGTTGGCTCTCTCGGCGTTGTCGGCTTGGTCGTGGTCGTGGTTCATCTCGGTCATCGGCTCGGACTCCCGTCTTGCAGCGAGCTCCATGCGTTGTGAATCAGCCGTTCCAGATCGCGTGCGCTCATGGCGTGGACATCCTCCGAAGCCTTGCGCATCGGCTCGGGCGCGCGGACCGGCTCGGGATCGGGCGCAGGATCGGGCTCGGGCGCCGCGGGCTGTTGCGCCAGCTCGAGCTCCGTCAGATGATCCGCGAGCTTTTGCGCCGTGGGGTTGAAGAAGACCAAGGTCGCCGGCAACGGACGATCGAACGCCCGCGACAGGCGGTCGCGGAGCTCCACGGCCATGAGCGAGTCCATGCCGTGCTCCATCAGGTTGCCGCGCCAGATGGCGGCGCGATCGCTCGGATCGAGCTTGAGCACCGCGGCGACCGCCTGCGCCACATGCTCGCGCACGAGATCGGTTACGGCGCTGCGCGAACGCGGCGAGCGTGGAGAGTGCGAAAGCGCTTCATCGAGCCGCTGGCGCAGGTCGCCTTCGGCGCCCCACGTCGGGCCCCGCCCATCGGCGAGGCCCGCGAACAGCGCCTGGCGGCTGCACGCGCGGTGCTCGCGCAGCCATGTGTCCCACTGCATCGGCGCGATGCACGCCTGCGCGAGCTCGCTGCCCACCACCGCATCGAGCGCGGCGAACCCCGAGGGAGCGTCGATCCCCTCGTACCCGCTCATCGGCCTCGCCTGCGCCGTGCGCGCGACCTGCGCCGCCATGCCCAGCTTCCCCCACGAGCCCCAGGCGACGGTGGTGGCGGGCAGGCCGCGTGTGCGTCGATGGTGCGCAAAGGCATCGAGGAACGCGTTGGCCGCGCAGTAGCCCGCCTGGCCCACGTTGCCCAAGGTGCCCGCCATGGATCCGAAGGTAATGAAGAAGTCGAGCGGCAGGTGCTGACTTGCAGCGTGCAGGTTCCAGGCGCCCGACACCTTCGGCCCCAGCACCCGCTCCAGCTCGGACCAGCTCTGACGCGGCAGCAGCGCGTCGGACAGAGTCCCCGCGAGGTGCACGACCCCGCGCAGATCGGGGATGCCCGCGACCACCTCGCCCACGCGCGCGGCATCGGTCACGTCGGCGATGGCCATGGCGATGTGCACGGGCTCCGCCGCGTTGCGCGCGCGCAAGGAGGCGATGTCCTGGAGCACCGCGTCGCTGGGCGCGCGGCGCACGAGCAGGTGGATGCGGGTCGCGCCGCGCGCGATCAGCCAGCGCACGGTGGCGAGGCCCAGCGCACCCGCGCCGCCCGTCACCAGGTAGCTCGCGCCGGGGCGCACGATGGCCTCCGGCGCGTCGGGCTCGAGGGTCGAGCGGCTCAATCGGGGCACGTACGGCATGCCGTTGCGCATGGCCAGGCGGTCTTCGCTCGCGAAGCGTTGCATCCACGCAACGAGGGCCGTCGCCGAGGCGGTGGCTGGCTCGATGTCGACGAGCCCGATCGACGCATCGGACAGCTCGTGCCGCAGCGCCCGCGCAAACCCGCCGAGCAGCGCTTGAAACGGGCGATCGGCGACGTCACCCTGCACCACGGCCTCCGCGCCTTGGGTGACGAACACCCAGCGCGACGAGGTCGCGCCGCGCTCGGCCAGGGTCTGCGCCAGGAGCAGCGGCGGCTGGAGCACGTGCTTCGACGCCGCCATGGGATCGCCGTCGCCTTTGCCGAGGCCGGGCTGCCCGTCGAGCGACCAGAGGTACACGATCCCCAGGCGCTCGCGACCGCGCGGGCGCAGCTGCTCGAGCAAGCTCCGGAAGTGATCGGGCCTTCGCGGCGACATCGCAAAGCGGCCGGGCTCGGGGGCGGCGAAGCTCATCCCCCGCGACACGGTGGCGACCTCGCAGCCGCGCGCGCGAAGCTCGTCGGCGATGCCTTGGCCGATGCCGCGTTCATCCGCGAAGACGACCCAGCGATCGACGGCGGGGACCGCATCGGCGGCCACATCGTCGAGCTCCGCCCGCTGCCAGCGCGTCTCGAAGAGCCAATCGGCCCAGGGCGCCGTGGCCTTCGGCGCCAGCGGGCGCGCGAGCAGCCCCTCCACGGTCGCCACCAGCTGCCCGCGCTCGTCCCACATCCACACGTCGGCCCGCGGGGCGTCGTCGGGCGCATCGGCGCGCCGCTTCACGTGAACGCGACGGACGTCCGAGGCCCGCGCCCAGCACTGAAAGCGCGTTAGGCCGACGGGCAAGAAGGTGCGCGCGTCGTCCGCCCCGTGGCCCGCGTGGCCGACCATGGCAAAGAGCTGCAGGCACGCGTCGAGCAAAGCCGGATGAAACATGTACGACGCGGGCTCGCGGCGAACCTCGTCGGGGACGCGCAGCTCGGCCCACGCCTCGCGCTCGCCCCGCGCGGCGCTCTTGAGCGCGCGAAAGGCGGGCCCGTAGGCGATGCCGCGCGCGCTGCACGCCTGAAAATGCTCGGCCAGATCGACGCGGGCGGCGCCTTCTTCGGGCGCCTCGGCGACCAAGGGAGCCGAGGGCCGCGCGCGAGCCGGTACGAGCTGGCCGCGGGCGTGCAGCACCCAGTCGCCTTCGCCTTCGCCGTCGCTCCGGGCGCGCTCCTGGCCGAGGATCTCGAACGAGACGGCGTGCGTGCGCGCCGTTTCGTCGGCCGCCTCGCCGTTCTCTCCCACGGCGCCCTCTTCGACGGCGCCCTCTTCGACGGCGCCCTCTTCGACGAGGTCCTTCGCGACCGCGTCCTTCATGACGATGTGCAGGATCGTCGGCACGTCATCCAACACGAGCGGCCGAAGGAGCTCGAGCGCTTCCAAGGTGCGCGGGGCAAAGCGAAGCTGCTCGGCGGCGGCGAGCGCCATTTCGATGTAGCCGGTGGCCGGCATGACGGCCCGATCGCCCAAGCGATGTTGCGCGAGGAACGCGGGCGCGTTCGCGGACACCTCCAGCTCGAACACCGTGAGCCCCGCGGGCAGCGCCGGCGAGCGCACCGGCTTTCCGCCGAGCGCCAAAGCGCCCCGAGGCTTGGGGGGCGCCTCACCGAACCAGCGATTCGACTTGGTCAGCCAATACGACCTTCGATCGAACGGGTATGTCGGGCAGTCGCGCCTGCGGGCGCTCCCCTGCCCTCGGAGGTCCGCATCGGACCGCACGAAGGTGTCGATGGCGCCGGCTTCGTACGCTGCTCCGAGCGCCGACCCGAGCCCGGCGACGTCGTCCCGAGACGGCCGGAGGCTCGGAACGCCCACGAACGCGCGGGGGTTCGCGCGCCGCCGCGCGATGCCGAGCAAGGTGGGCTTGGGCCCGAGCTCGATCAGCACGCGCTGGCCCTTCTCCTCCAGCGCATCGAGCCCGTCGGCGAAGCGCACGGTGGAGCGAAGGTGCCGAACCCAATACTCCGGATCGGCGACCTCGTCGCGAACGAAGCCGCCCGTGAGGTTGCTCACCAGGGGTACGCGCGCGGGCTTTGGCTTGGCCGCCGCGACCCGCGCGCGAAAGGGCTCGAGGATGGCGTCCATTTGCGGCGAGTGAAAGGCGTGCGACACGCGCAGGCGCTGGCCGCGCACGCCCCGCGCTTCGAGCTTGGCCAGCACGGCGGAGAGCGCGCGCTCGTACCCGGAGAGGACCACCTGCGTGGGGCCGTTCACCGACGCCACCGCCAGCTCGGTCTCGTAGCCCACCAGCGCGAGCCGCGCCGCGGGTTCGTCGAGCTCCACGGCCGCCATGGCGCCGTCCGGCCCGAGCGACTGCATCAACCGACCGCGCTCGCAGACGAGCTGCAACGCTTCCTCTAGGCCGAACACCCCGGCCAGGTGCGCGGCCACGTACTCGCCCAGGCTGTAGCCGAGAAGGGCCCGGGGCTCGACCCCGCGCGCTCGAAACCAGCAGCTGAGCGCATACTCCAGCGCGAACAGCGCGGGCTGCGCGTGGCGGGTCTCTGCGAGCACCTCGTCGCGCGCGTCTTCCGCGAATGTCAGCTCGCTCAGTCGAAAGCCCGCGTGCTTGGAGACCACGGCCTCGCAGCGCTCCCACGCCTCTCGAAACACCGGATCGTGGAGCCACGCCCCGCGCCCCATGCCGGCGTACTGCGCGCCTTGGCCGGTGAAGAGAAAGGCGACCGCCCCCGCGCCGAGCTCCGCCGCCGATCGGGCCTCGAGCTCCGCCGCCGATCCCGCGCCCGGCTCCCCGGCGCGGCGCGAATCCGAGCCGTCCGCCTCGAGCTCCTCCAGCTTGCGCACCAGCTCGCGGCCATCGCGCCCCGTGATGGCGCGTCGATGCGCATGGTGCGTGCGGGCAAACGTCGCCGTGTAGCAAACGTCCTCGACGCGCACGCCTTCCCGAGCGAGCAGCTCGCGGTAACGACGAACGAGCCCCGCCAGGCCCGCCCGCGATCCGGCCGACAGCGGCAAGAACAGCGGCGCGGACGGCGGCGCATTCCCCGCCGCTACTTCGTGCTCGTTCGCACCGGCGTCACGAGCACCCGCCTCCGCCAGGATCACGTGCGCATTGGTCCCCGAAAATCCAAAGGAGCTCACGCCCGCGCACCGCTCCGCATAGCCCTCCGGCCACGCGCCCGCCTCCGTGGCCACGCGCAGCGGCCACGCGTCCCATGCGATATGCGGATTGAGCTTCTCCAGGTGCAGATGACGCGGAATGGCCCCCCGCTCCACGCACAGGGCCGCCTTGATCAACCCCGCGATGCCCGCGGCGCCCTCCAGGTGCCCGACATTGGTCTTGAGCGAGCCGACCAAGAGCGGACGCTCATGGCTCCGCCCCTTGCCGTAGCTCTCCCCGAGCGCCTCGATCTCGATGGGATCGCCCAGCGGCGTTCCGGTCCCGTGGGCCTCCACATAGCCCACGTCGTGCGGAGCGACCCGCGCGCGCTCCAAAGCTCTGGCGATCACGCGCCGCTGCGCGGGCCCGTTGGGCACCGTCAGACCGCTGCTGCGCCCATCTTGATTGACGGCCGTGCCCTTGATGACGGCCACGATGGGATCGCGATCCCGGAGCGCGCGCGAGAGGCGCTTGAGCACGACGGCGCCGCATCCTTCGCCGCGCACGATGCCGTTGGCGGATGCGTCGAACGTGCGGCACACGCCGTCGGGGCTGAGCATGCGCGAGCGGCTCTCGATCAACGTGCCCACCGGCGAGAGCACCAGGTTCACCCCCGCGGCGATCGCCAGCTCCGCGTCGCCCGACAAGAGCCCCTGACATGCCAAGTGCACGGCCACCAGCGACGCCGAGCACGCGGTGTCCACCGTCATCGCGGGCCCCTCGAAGCCAAAGGTGTACGCCAGGCGGCCGGCCGCCACCGCCATGCTGTTGCCCGCGCCCGTGTGCGCGTCGATCACGTGCGGCGCGCGCGTGGCGAGCTGCGCATAGTCATTGGCCGAGAGCCCCACATAGACGCCGGTCATGGATCCCACCAGGGCGCGCGGCACCAGCCCCGCGCGCTCCAGCGCCTCCCACGCGACCTCCAAGAGGAGCCGGTGTTGCGGGTCCATGGCCTCGGCCTCGCGCGGAGAGATTCCAAAGACGGCGGGGTCGAAGCCATCGATGCCGTGCACGAAAGAGCCTCGCCGCGTGTACACGGTCCCGGGCTTGTCCGCGTCGGGGTCGAAGTACGCGTCCACGTCGAAGCGATGCTTGGAGGGGACGTCCTCGATGGGATGAAAGCCCGCCATCAGCGCGTCCCAGAAGCTGTCGGGCGAGTCCACGCCGCCCGGCAGACGGCACCCGATGCCGAGGATGGCGACGGGCTCGTGCTCCTCGCGTTCCTTGGCCTTGAGCTTTCGGTCCGCCTCTTGGAGCTGGCGGAGCGCTCGCTCCATCAAGTGGCGGTATCGTGTGGAGTCGTTCTCGATCGCAGCCATCGTGGCGAAGGTTCCAGAGCAACAAGCGCACCACGCACCTTGGTCGCCTTGCACCAACTCGCCCTTTCCATGCTTGCCAGTTTGTGCGCACAATCTAATTGTCCGAATGCGCAATCTGTATGCGGGTGCCCTCTTCGACCCCGCGCACTTCGACGAATTCGTCATCGGCGAGCCCCAACTCGACCGTGCGCTCGCTCTGAAAGGGCCCGTAAAGCACGGTGAGCTGCGCGCGACCGTCACGGATCACGATGCTCCGGCGCGGAACGCGCGCGGCCACGTTTCGCTCCCCGAGACGGATGAGCACCTCGAACCGTTGGCCGAGCGGGAACGACGGGGTGTTCTCCGCGTCCCATCGCACCCAGGCCGCGCGAACGAGGCCATCGCCCTTGACCTCGCCCGCCTCGATCTCGCGCGAGCGCCTCTCCAGCTTGGCCGAGGCGCGGACCACGTGCCCCGCGAAGTGCTCGGCGCTCCCGAAGCGCAGCGCGGTCACCTCCGCGCCGACCCGGATGCGCTCCGAGTCGGACTCTTCGATCTCGACGCGCAGCTCGGCGTTCGATGTGTCCGCGATCTCGAACGCCGCTGGCCGCTCGTCCCGGTCCGCGGTGAAGGTGTCGCCTGGATCGAGGCGGCGCGCGATCACGGTGCCGGCGATGGGCGCGACCAAGTCCGCGTGGCCGAGCTTCTTGCGCAGATCCTCGGCCATGGCCCGCGCGGCCTGCGCGCGCGCGGTGGTGGCGATCACGTCCGCGCGCCGCCCCGCCTCGCCCACGCGCGCCTTGGCGATGGCCGACGAGAGGCGCGCCTTGGCCTCGCGCGACGCGTGCACGGCATCCTCCGACGCCGTGTGCGCGAAGGTGCCGCTCGCCTCGAGCGATCGCGCCTTCCGTGCCCGCTCCTCGAGCAAGCTCACCTCGCGCTTGGCGGTGTCCACGCCCAGCTCGAACCCTTGCATCTCCGAGGGCGCCCCCTTGGCGCTCGCCGCCGCCAGCGCGCCCAGCGCGTGCGCCTCCGCCTCGAGGCGCGCCAGCTCCGCTTCGTGCGTCGCGGGATCCACCTCCGCCAGCACTTGCCCGGCCACCACGGTGTCGCCCTCCGCCACCAGGACGCGAAGCACGCGGCCATCCATCCGCGGCCTCACCTTGGCGACGCCGCCTTGGGCCACCACGATGCCGCGCGCGGCGATGGACTCGGTCACCTTTCCCGCGGTCACGCGCGCCGTGGGAGCGCGGAGCGCGCTGTACGCCCACGCGCCCCCCGCCAAGGCCAAAAGAACGATGGATTGAGCAATGGCCGCCGCAAAAAGCCTCTTCTGGCGCGTCACGATGGCGTGGTCCTTTCAAAGGGATCGAAGTCGCTCTCCGCGCGGTGCGTGTAGCGCTCGCGCACGATGTAGCCGTCTTGCATCTCGATGACGTGGTCCGCGTACTCTTTCAAGCGCGCGTCGTGGGTGACGATCAGCACCGCGTGGCCAAGGTCGGCGTGCTCGCGCAAGAGCCTCATCACGGCGTGCCCGCTCGCCGGATCGAGCGCGGCCGTGATCTCGTCGCCAAAGAGGAGCGACGGCGCCGTGGCCAGCGCGCGCGCCACCGCCACCCGTTGCCGCTGCCCGCCCGAGAGCTGCCCCGGCCGGCGCGCCACGAGCTCCGCGAGGCCGACCCGCTCGAGGCAGTGCAGGGCGCGCGCGCGCGCGTCCCCCGCAGGTGCGCCCTTCATGCGGAGCGCGGCCATCACGTTCTCCAGCGCCGTCAAAGCCGGAAACAGGTTGTACGTCTGAAAGACGAAGCCGACGCGCCGCCGCCGGAGCTCCGCGATCCGGTGCGGAGGGAGCGCCGTCATGCGTTCGCCGCACAGATCCACGTACCCGTCCGAGGGCCGAAGGAGCCCGGCGAGGATGGACAGCAGGGTCGTCTTGCCTGAGCCAGATGGCCCCATGACGAGCGCCAAATGGCCCGATTGGATGCACAGATCGACGCCGTGGAGCACCTCGGTCTCGGCCTGGCCGGTGACGAACGATTTTTTGATGCCGTGGGCCGCGATGAGCAGGCCGGCCTGGCCGAGCTGGCCCCTCTCGCCGGGCATCATAGGAGCACCTCGAACGGATCGAGCTTCAAGACGCTGCGAACGCTCCCGAAGCTGGCGAAGGCGCACATGGCCACGATGGCGGCGGCCGCCCGGAGCAAGACGCCGGGGGTGTAGACGATGGGGAGCCCCACGTCGGCGCCGCCCCGCTGGAGCGCGAGCGCGGCCGCCATCCCCAGCGCGCTGCCGACCACCGCCAGAAACGCGGCCTGCCATCCGACGAACTGCACCAGCTCGAGGGACGATGCGCCCATCGCCTTCCAGGTCGCGAGCTCCTTGGCGTGGTCGCGGGTCATGGAAAAGAGCGTCTGCCCCACCAGCACGACGCCGACGATGAGGCCGAGCGACGCGCTGAAGGTCAGCACCGCCCCCACGCCCGACGCGCCCACCCAATACGACTCGGTCATCTCCCGAAACTCGCCGGTGGTCTTGATCTGCAGATCCGAGCGGCTCTGGACGAGCGACTTCAAGAGCGCGACGCACCCCGGCTCCTTGACGGTGACGATCCAAAACGTGACATCGCCCTCGGCGATGCCCGCGATGCGCCGCGCGTTGCCCAGATCGGCAAAGACGTAAGGAAAGAGCGTAAACGACCGGATCCCTTTGGACAGGGCGGTGACCAGCGAGGGCTTCCCATTGACGAGCAACGAGGAGCCGATGGGATGATCCGGCAACCGCAGCTTGCGCAGCTCCGTCGCGTCCACGGCGACCCGCATGGGGCGGTGGAGATCGCCGGGCAGGCCCTCGTTCAAGGTCCATGGGACCATATCGTGCGGCGCCGAGTCGTACCCGATCAGGTTGACGCTGGTGACCAAGGTGCCGGACTTTCGGACGAAGGCCCAGGCCAAGATCATCCCCCGGACTTGCTCCACGCACGGCTGGGAGGCGGCCACGGCGCGCGTCCCGGCCGAAATGGTCTCCGCGTTGTCGATCACCTCGGTCCCCTTGGCCATGACCCATAGATCGCCGCCGACCCGCGAAATGAGCTGCGACGAGATCGAGAGAAACCCCTGGTAGAGCCCGAGCTGCACGACCACCAACGTCGCCGCGAACGCCACCCCCGCGAGCGCCGCGACGAGCTTCCTTCGATCGAAGAGCAGCGACTGAATGGCAATCTGGA
The DNA here is from genome assembly GCA_037157815.1 of Sorangiineae bacterium MSr11954. Lineage (NCBI taxonomy): Bacteria > Pseudomonadati > Myxococcota > Myxococcia > Myxococcales > Pendulisporaceae > Pendulispora > Pendulispora albinea. The sequence continues at coordinate 2,746,377 of CP089984.1, read as the reverse complement.
ACATGAATGCCAACGCGCAACAGCAAGCGATGTACCCACCGTTCTACGCGGGCCGCGGGGGTGGCCACGACAGCATGTACGCACACCGTGTCCGCTCATTCTGACCGTTCGGTGCGCTCGGCGCGCGTGTGCACGCAAAGAGCGGGTTTCACGACCTTGGTCCGATTCGAGCTAAGCCGCCTCTTCACCATGATCCCTTTTCTCTTGTTGGCACGGTACGCGGGCCGTCTCGCGGGGAACATGCTCTACCCCTGGCTGATCGGAGCGCGAGACCGATTATGCCATTACGACAAGCAACCCATCTGGGTTCCCGATCGCCCGATCGGCGACTTCATGCAAGACGCCATCGTGGCGCAAGCGCTGCAAAAGGAGGCCAATGAAATCAAACGATTCCTCGATTACTGGCACCCCGTTCAAGGGTTGAATTTTCTGAAAAAGACGCTGATCGAATTCTCCGTCACCAGCAATAGCCCCGGCCTGGGGATGATGCTCTATGGAGAGAACCGCACGATGACCCGAGCCTTCGGCGACTACTGCCGGAGCTTGGGCATCTACAACGAAGCGGTGGGGCTCTGCTGCGCCATCTGCGATGCATTTCGCCCCTCCGATCTGGGGATGGTGCGCGCGGAGTTCAAACCCAAGAGCCCGACCCGCTATTCCATCGCCTCGAGCTGGTACTTCGACCTCCTCCGGGGCCACTCGGGGTTCAACGAGAAGATGCGGCGCCTGCCGCCGCGCTACCAGGGCCGCGCCCTCGCCGATCGAGTCAGCGTGTTCTCCGCGGCCCTTTCGCCCGATTATTATCCGCTCTTCTTCGGACTAAGCTTCCTCGGGGATGGAACCTTGGAGTCGAAGATGTACCTGCTGCGCTTCGACAAACATCGATCCCCGTTCTACCGCGGCTCCACGCTCTGGCGGTTCATCCAGCGCATGGATGTCCCCGAGCAGGAGATGCACCGTCTCAAAGACGTCACCGATCGGATTTGGTCCGGCTCCAAGGACAAAATGACGCAGATCGCGGTCGAGGTCTCCGAGGCGCGCGCGGCGCCCGCCCGCGTAAACCTCATTTACTGCGGCACTCCTCTCTCCACCATCAAACAAGCGATCGACTCGTTCGGATATTCCGAGGTGACAGGGCAATCCGTCGAGACGTTCGAGCGCATGATGCAAACCGACTATGTCAAGTACGTCGGGATCCGGGTCACGCCCAAGGGGGTCAGCCCGCGCTTCAAACTTTACGGGCAGGCCATGTTCCAGCTCACGGAGCCGTACGTGCGCGAAGACCGGCTCCACACCAAGCCCCGCATGGAGGCGAATCGCACGAGCGAAGTCCGTATCCGCGAGCCCGAAGATCGCGTCCCCGAACCCGAGGTTCGTACCGCTTAAATTGCCGGCTGCCGGCTACCGACTCGAAAGATTATCGACTTTCGCCCGAGAGGGCGAAAGTCGATTTTTTCAAAGCACCCCGGGGACCATCAACCCCTTCGGGTCCAGCGATTTTTTGACGTCCATGAATCGCTGATAAATGGCGTCACCAAAGTAGCGGCGGTAATCGAAGTCCTTGGGGAGGAGCTCGGCCTGGATGTAACGGCGGTAGCGGGGATTGGACAGCGCGAGCTCCGTCACCTCCTGCTCGATCGCGCGCATGGCCTCGAGATCGAAGCCCTTGGCGTGGGGTTTTCCCCAGATCCCAACCGCCTTGAGCGACTCCTGGGCCGGGTGGATCAGCGGTGGATTGAAGCGCCGGAAAACGATGGAGTACACGTAAGGCCAGCGCGGCCGCCACGCGCGCCTGTGTTTGGCGCCGATGGCGATGATGCGTTTTCCCGCGTCGATCCAGTCCGCCTCGGGCACGAACAGCGTATACCAGTTGATGCGCGTATCGTCGGTGGGGCTCTCGGCGACCACGCCTTCTTTTCCCATGGGATACGGACGGGGCGGCAGCCGGGGATTGGAGCGAATCCGCAGCTTGACCTCGAACGCGATCCCCAATTGCCCCATCGAGCCAAAGAGCCATTGGAACTCCTCGTGGCAGCGGGAAAAACGCCGGATCCGGCCGTCGCCGGTGACCATGGTGACCTCCTTGACCGTCTCCCAAAATCCACCGTGCCGGGCGCTCCCGACGCCGAATCCACCGGCCGAGAGAAATCCTCCCACCGTGGACGCCGCCGCGTTCCCATCGTTGTAGACGAGCAGCTCGAAGCCATGCGCCTCCACCGTCGCGCGAACGTCCCAAATGGCGGCGCCGCTCCCCACGGTGATCGTCTCTTCTTCCTCGAACCGATAATGCCGGCAAGCCTTGGTCGAGACATAGAGCTCGTTCGCGCGCGGCACCGACGCGCCGTTCATCGAGTGGCCATTTCCGCGGATCCGAACGGGGACGCGGTGCTCGTTCGCCCATGCCACCGCCGCGCGCAGAGCGTGGAGATCGGCCGGTTCGACGGCATCATACGCGTCGGACGAGGTGCTCAGCCGGCCGTGATCGGTGACGCGGGCGCTGGTGCGTTGGGGCGCGGGCGCGAAAGCGGGCGCCGTGGAGCCGCGGAGCGCGTCGCGTGCGGAGCGGCCATCGTCGGCGAGGGGCTCGGCGTCGTAACCCGGATTCCCGACCTCGCCGCGGTATTGCAGCTCCGAGGAGGCCCTCGCCGCGTACCACGCGAAGAACTGCGCCACGCCGACGGCGTAGGCCACCCTCGAGCTCCTGGGAATTTCGGGTGCGGGGCGTGCGAGCTCGGATTGAACGGTCATGACTCCTCCATGAATGCAAGTTGCTCGGTCAAAAGGGCCGCGATCTCGCCCTCGGACAGGGCGTCCAAGCTCGCGACGGGCGCCGCCGCCGTAAAGTCGAGCGGGATGAAGTCGGTCATGAGCCGATCCGAGAGCTTCTCCGTGGTCGGGTAATTGAAGACGAGGGTCGCCGGGAGCGTAATCCCGAGCCCCGCCTGCAATCGGTTTTTGAGCTGCAGCGCGGCGAGCGAATCGATGCCCATATCGGTGAACCCTTGCTGCAGATCGACGGCCTCGGACGAGGCGAGGCCGCGCATCCACGCCACCTGCTCGCGGACGTAGTCGACCAGCGCCTTCCGGCGCATGGGGGGCTCGGTGGCCTCGAGCTTGGCCAGGAAGGTCGCGCGGACGGACACCTCGCCCGTGCTCTTGGCGCGCACGAGATCGGCGATGTATGGCGCCGGCGCGTCACCGGCGAAGGCGCGCCAATCGATGGGCAGGACGCCCATTTGAACGGCCTCGGTCCCCAGGAGAAACGCGAGCGCGCGCACCCCGTGCTGCCGGGGGATGGCGCCGAAGCCGCGGGTGCGCGCTCGCTCGGTCACGTCGACCTTGGCGCCTTCGGCGCCCGCCCAGACGCCCCAGTTGATGCTCATCGCCGCCAGGCCCATCGCGCGGCGGTGGTGGGCGAGGGCGTCGAGGAAGGCGGCGCCCGCGCAATGGTTCGCTTGCCCGGCGGAGCCGAGGAGCGAGGCCACCGACGAGAACAGGACGAAGTGGTCGAGCGCGTAGCCGGCGGTCGAGAGGTGCAGGTTCCAGGCGCCCGTCACCTTCGCGCGGAAGAGCGCGTCGAAGCGCGCCCGCGTTTGCTGCCGGAGGGTGGCATCGTCGATGACGCCGGCGGTGTGGAAGACGCCCGCGACGGGCGCGCCGTCGCGCTCGATCGTGCGAAACAGGGCGGCGAGCGCCTCGCGGTCGGCGATATCGACGCGGTGATGGTCGATGCGGACGCCCAGCGCGCGCAAGCTCGCCAGGCGGGCCTCTGCGGCCGGATCGGGCGTGCTTCGTGCGATGAGCAGGATCCGCCGCGCCCCGCGAAGGGCAAGGAGGGTCGCGGTCAAGAGGCCCAGGCGGCCCAAGCCTCCGGCGATCACGTAGCTGCGATCGGGGCGAACGATCGCCGCGCGCTCCGAGGGCGGCGCGATCGGTATCCCGCGGGCCTCCGCCTTGCGAAGGCGGGCGACGAAGCGCTCGCCGCGGAACGCGACGCGATCTTCGTCCGAAACGAGGCGCTGGCGGAGCTCCTGGGTCAGGGAGGCGAGCTGGCCTTGCTCGGTGTCGGCGGGATCGAGGTCGATGCAGCGGCAGTCGATCTCGGTCAGCTCGATGGCGATGGATTGCGCCATGCCCCAGAGCGGCGCCTGGGCGATCCCCGCGAGCGGCGACGGCCGCGCGCGCCGGGGCGACGAGGGCGACGCGAGCGCGGTCGCGGCGGGTTCGACGGGCTGCGCGCCGCGGGTGACCAGCCAAAGGCCGCCCGCGTAGCTGCGGTCGATCATGTGGTGAATCACGCCGAGCGCGCCGCCGGCGGCCTCCAAAGCGGCGTGGTGCATCGCGTCGGCGTCGAGCTCCGCGCTGGGCGGGCCGTCGAGGGCCCAGAGGTAGACGACGTCGGAGCATGCGGCGGGCAGGCCGAGATCGCGGAGCGCTTCGGCGAGGGCCGCGGGCTCATCGGAGATGGCGCGCGGGAACTCGAAGGTCCACGCGTCGATGCGGCGGGAGGGCGCGCCTCGGACCGCGGCGCGGGTCACCAGGTAACAAGGACGCCCTTGGCGCTCCAACGTCTGCGCCAGCTTTCGGCCCAGGCCCGCTTGGTCGGCGAAGATCACGCACGGCTCCTGGCTTCGCGCGGTGCTGCGGCGATCCGTTTCGATCGGGCGCGGCTCCCAGGTTCGCTCGTAGAGCCAATCGTCGAACGAGGCCGCGGTGCCTTCGTTCAAGGCGATGGGGTCGGTGCGCTGCAGCTCGAGGCCCTGGACGTGCGCGCGCAGATCGCCGTCGGGGCCGAAGATGGCCACGTCGGCGCGCAGTCGATTTCGGGCAGGGTCCACGGGCCTTACGACGGCGTGGCCAAAGCCGCCCGTGTCGATGCGGTCCAACGTGACGAGGCGTTCGATGCGAACGGGCACGTAGAGCTCCGCGATGTCGGTGCTCGGATAGACGCCGCCGACGGCCTGGAGGAAGGCGTCGAGCAGCGCGGGATGCGCCACATACCGTTCGTGGACATCGAGCGACGCGGGTCGTTCGACGCGGGCGAGGACCTCGTCGTCTCTCCGGCGCAGCGCCACGATTCCGCGGAACGAAGGGCCGAACCCCACGCCGCAGTCCTCCGCCCTGGCGTAGTACGCGGCGGCGGTCGTATCGGACGCGTGCAACGCGTCGGACGCTCCGGCCGCGCCGGCGAATCGGGATGCGATGCGCGCGTACTCCGGCGCGGGGGTGTCGCCGGCATCGTGGGGCGCCATCGCGGCGGTGGCGTGCAAGGTCCACGCGCCCTCGACGTCGCCCGCGGGGCGGCTGAAGATCCGGATCGCGAGCTCCGCGGCGCCGGCGCGGGAGACGGCACATTGAACGGTGCGTTTCGTGTCGCCGGGGAAGCTCATGGCGCTGAGCAACGCCAGATCCCGAACCACCAGCGCCGTGGAGCCAAACACGTGCGCGCCGGCGGCCAACGCCATTTCGGCGAAGGCGGTGGCCGGGAGGGTGGGCACCCCCTCGAGGCGGTGGTGCGCCACGAAGGCGGGCTCGCCCGGCCCCAGCGTGCTCTCGAAGACGATGTCGCCCGACGCCAGGACCGAGAGCCCCAGCGAAACGCCCAGGAGCGGATGCCCCGCGCGCAACGACGTGGCCACCCCCGTCGCGCGCTGCAAGCCGGCGTTCTCCTCCCAGTAGCGCTGGCGCTGAAACGGATACGTTGGAACCGGCACCTTGGTGCGTCGGTAGCCGGCATCGAACGCGGCCCAGTCCAAAGGCAAGCCTCGCACGAACAGCTGCGCGGCGCTCTCCGCCAGCTGCTGCCAGCCGCCGTCGTCTGGACGCGCGCTGGGCACGAAGGTGCCGTAGTTCTCGGGCACGCATCGGGCCGCCATTCCAAGGAGGGTCGCCTCGGGGCCAATCTCCACGAACACCTGAACGCCGTCGCGGTGCAACGTGGACACGCAGTCGCCAAAGCGCACCGTTCGCCGCAGCTGGCGGCACCAGTACTCGGGGGTGGCCACCTCGTCGGTGATCGCCTCGCCGGTCATGCCCGAGACGAGCCGGATGGCTGGGCGGGAGAAGGAAATGGTCGATGCCACCGCGAGGAGCTCGGGGAGCACCGGATCCATCAAGGCCGAGTGGGCGGCGCGGGCGATGTTGAGCCGGCGTACCTTCAAGCCGCTCTTCTCCAGGGCGCGCGCATACGCGTCGATGATCTCCGGGCGGCCGGACACCACATGGTTGTCCGGGCCGTTGATCGACGCGATGAAGATCTCCCACCCGCCCTCGTCCGCCATGCGCCGCAGATCCGCCTCCGGGGCGAACACGGCGATGTTGCTGCCAGGGGGCGCGAGCTGGTGCAAGAGCCGGCCCCGGTGCGCGACGAGCTTCAGGCCGTCCTCGACGCTGAATACGCCCGCGATGCAAGCCGCCGCCAGCTCGCCGGTGCTGTGCCCGACCAAGGCGTCCGGGACGATGCCCCAGGAGATCCAGAGCTCGGCCAGCGCATACTCGAGCGCAAAGAGCGCCGGCTGGGCGTAGTCGAGCTGGTCGATCGGCGGGTGCTGGCCCGGCTCGGGGTAAAGGACGGAGATCAGCGAGCGGTCCCAATGGTCGCGCAGGAGCGCGTCGAAGCCATCGATGCGGCGGCGAAAGCCTGGGTGCGTCTCGTAGAGCTCGCGCGCGGCGCCGACCATCTTCGAGCCCTGGCCCGAGAACAAGAACGCGACCTTGGGCGCGCGCTTCGCGTCGGTCTGCGCGCGAACCAACGCGATGTGCTCTTCGCCGCGCTCGGCCGCGCCGAGGAGCTCGGCCGCGCGAAGCGGGTCGGGCGCGATGACCCCGAGGCGGTGCTCGAAGGCCGCGCGGCCGGTGTTGGCCGAAAAGCAAATATCCGGAAGCGATGCGCCGGGCTCCTCCAGCCGCTCCCGGTAGCGGCCCGCGAGCTGCCGGAGCGCGGCATCGCTTCGGGCCGACAGCGCCAGGACGTGATGGGATCGCTCGGGGTGATCGGCGTCGTGGTACGCGTGCGGCGCGTGTGGCGCATGGGACGCGTGCAGCGGACGCGCGGGCTCGGGCGCTTCTTCGAGCACCAGGTGCGCGTTGGTCCCGCCGATGCCAAAGGAGCTGATCCCGGCGCGGCGCGGGGCACCGGCGCTCGTCCACGGCGTGGGCTGGTGAACGACATAGAAGGGCGTGCCCTCGAAGTCCACCTGGGGATTCAACGCCTGGAAGTTCAACGACGGGGGCAAGGTACGGTGCTGCAAGGCGAGCACCACCTTGATCACCGACGCGACGCCGGCGGCGCTGTCGAGGTGGCCGATGTTGCTCTTCACCGAGCCCACGGCGCACGAGCCGGGGGCGGAGGAGCGGCCGAAGACGCGGGCGAGGGCGGCGGCCTCGATGGGATCGCCGATGGCGGTGCCGGTGCCGTGCGCCTCGATGTACGAGATGGAGGGCGCGTCCACGCCGGCCGTTCGATGCGCCTTGGCGATGACGGCGGCTTGGCCGTCGACCCCCGGCGCCATGAACCCCACCTTGCGATGGCCATCGTTGTTGATCGCGCCGCCTTTGATCACGGCGAGTACGGTGTCGCCGTCGGCCAGCGCGTTGCGCAGCCGCTTGAGCACGAGCACGCCCACGCCGCTGCCGGGGATGGTGCCGCTCGCCTTGGCGTCGAAGGGGCGGCAGTGACCATCCTTCGAGAACACGCTGCCCTCCTCGTACCGATAGCCGACCCGATGGGGCACCTTGAGCGCCACGCCGCCCGCCAGCGCCATGTCGCAGCTCCCTTGGAGCAGCGCTTCGGTGGCCTGCAAGATGGCGACGAGCGACGTCGAGCACGCGGTGTGGACGTTGACGCTCGGGCCGCGCAAGTCGAGCTTGTACGAGACTTGGGTGGCCAGAAAGTCTTTGTCTTGCGAGACGAGGTCTTGAAAGAACTCGATGGGTTTCGTCAAATCCGGATACGGATAACGGTAATGGCTCACGCTCTTACCGGCATAAACGCCTGTGGTCTCACCGCAGTCGGCCGTACGGTACCCCGCGCTCTCCAGCGCCTCCCACGCGCACTCCAAAAAGAGCCGCTGCTGCGGATCGAGCTTCCGCGCCTCCCGTTCCGAGAGGGAAAAGAAGCCCGCGTCGAATTGATCATAGTCCTCGAGCACCGCAGACGCCCGCACGTAATCGGGATCGGCAAACGAAGACGGGCTCACCCCCGCGGCGAGCAGCTCCTCGTCCGTAAACGTGGTGATCGACTCCACGCCCCCAACGAGGTTCTCCCAGAACCGCTCCACATTCGGCGCCCCCGGCATGCGGCAGCTCATCCCGATAATGGCGATATCGCGATCGTCGCCGGCGGGCAGCGCGGACTCCATAGGGCGAGCATCGTCCGACCGCGGTGCGAGCCCCGCGGCGCGACCTTCGCCCGATCGCGTTGCGAGCTCCGTAGGGCGACCTTCGCCCGACCGCGGTGCGAGCTTCGCCTCATTTTGCTTTTGTTCGGGCGGCAAAGACGCCTTTGTCCTGCTGCCGACGTGCTGCGCAAGAAAACGGACGGTGGGATTGCCGAATAGCTCGACGAGCGGGATCTTGATCCCAAAAGCCTCGCCGAGCTTGGCGTGAAGCTGCACCAGGTGGATCGAATTGGCGCCGAGCTCGAAGAAGTTCCGATCGGGATGCACCTCCGCGAGCCCGAGCACCTGCTGAACGATCGTGCCCACCCTCTCCTCGATGGACCGCGCCTCCGCGCCCGGCGCCCGCACCGAAGACGGCGCGCCGCGCACGACCGCCCCCACCGCCTCGTCGAGGCTCGGCAGCGCCCGCCGATCGACCTTGGCGTTCGCCGTCAACGGCAGCGCATCGAGGATCCGGATCACCGCGGGGACCATATGCTCCGGCAGCTTGCGCGCGAGAAATTCACGCAAACGCGGAACATCGATCCCCGCCCCCGGATCGGCCGCCACCACATAGGCCACCAGCTTCTTGTCGTGGTGCTCCCCCACTGCCCCCACCACCGCCGCGCGGACGCTCGGCTCCAACAGTAACGCCGCCTCGATCTCCCCCGGCTCGATGCGCTGCCCTCGGATCGAGAGCTGGAAGTCGACCCGCCCCAAAAACTCGATGCTCCCATCGGGCAGATAGCGCCCGAGATCACCGGTGCGGTAGATGCGCTCCCCCGTCCTCGGAAGGACCGTGAACTTCGCCGTCCGCGCGCCCGCGCCCACGTACCCGCGGGCCACCCCGACCCCCGCGCAGCAAAGCTCACCGGGCACCCCGATGGGGCGCTCCTCGAGCTGCTCGTCGAGCACGTAATACTTGGTGTTCGCGATGGGCTTCCCGTACGGAATGCTGCGCCGTTTTTCATCGTCGCGCGCGACCGGGTGCGTGATGTTCCAGAGCGAGGTCTCCGTGGGCCCGCCCACGCTGACGACCTGCACATCGTCCCCGAACTGCGCGCGCACCCGCGCGGGCATGGTGACGGGTACCCAATCGCCGCCGAACATCGCCAGCCGCAGCGGGCACCCCACCCGGGCGCCGCCGCCCTCGAGGTGCGTCAGCAGCATCTCCATCATCGCCGGCACGGTGCTCCAGACCGTGACCCCCTCGCGGCTCATGAGCTCCGCCCAGTGCGAAGGATCCCGCCGCGTCTCGGCGTCGGGCATCACGATGGTCGCGCCGGCGCTCAAGGTCCCGAAGATGTCGTAGACCGAAAAGTCGTGGTGGAGCGCGCTCAGCGCGATCACCCGATCGTCGGCGCCGATCCCAAAGCGACGGTTGGTCCACTCGATCGCGTTGACCATGCCCTGGTGGGTCAACATCGCCCCGTTGGGCAACCCGGTCGATCCCGACGTGTAGAGGATATGCGCCAGATCCTCGGGTCCTTGCGAGGGCGCCAGCGGAGCGTCGCTCGCATCGCCGAAGGCATCTTCGGTCACCACCAACGCCCGGGCGCCGGGTGGCAGCGGCTGCCCCGCGAACTTGGGCTGCGTCACCACCAGCTTGGCGCCGCCGTTTTCCATCATGTAGAAGCGCCGCTCCGCGGGCAGCGCCGCGTCGATGGGGAGGTACGCCGCCCCCGAGGCCAAGACCCCGATGGCCGCCACGATCTGCTCCCACCCCTTTTCCATCACGATGGCAACCACACCGCCCCGACCGGCGCCCGCCGCGCGAAGCGCATGCCCCAGACGGTTCGCGCGCCGCGCGAGCTCCCGGTACGTGAGCGCCACGTCGCGCATCACCAGCGCACGCGCGTCCGGGCACACGGCCGCCTGCCGGTAGAACCCCGCGTGAAGCAAATCGCCGCTCAGCGGGCGCTCGGTGGCGTTGACCCCCGCGAGGAGCGCGCGCTGCGCCGGCGGCATCGTATCGAGGTAGGGCGCGTCCCACGCAAGGTCGTCGTCGGCCAGGCGGCGCAAGAGATCGACGTAGGTGCCGAACATGGCGTCGATCATCCCCGGCGGGAACAGCTCGGCGGCGACGTCCCAATTGAGGAACACGCCATCGCTTTGGTAGACGATCTGATGGTCGATCCAGACTTGCGGCGTTTGCGTGAGGGCGCAAACCAGCTCGCCGAACTCGCGCGCCAAAAAGTCGACCCAGTGCGAGTCGCCCGCCCCGAGGTGGGAGGCGAAGCTGGTGAGCACCACCGGCATGATGGCCCCGGAGATCCTCCCCTGCGCCTTGAAGAGCTCGCGAAGGAGCTCCACCCCGCTGATCTCGCGGTGCTCCAGCGCGAGGAGGAGCTGCTCGCGGATGGCGAGGGCTCGGGCGGTGAAGCTCCGCTCGGCCCGGTGATCCACCTCGACCAAGGTGAAGCTCGCGAAGGTGCCGACCACGTCGGTGATCTGCGGGTGCAGCGGCAGGCGGTTGAAGTGCGGAACGTTGATCGTGAAGCGCGGGCTGCGGCTCCATCGGGCCAGGATTTCGGCGTAGGCCGCGAGCAAGAGCTCGGGCTCGGTCAGGCCGCGCGCGCGCGCCCGCGTCTTCAAGCGCTGCCATACCTCGATGTCGATGCGGTCGAGCCACCGCTGGAAGCGCGGGCGCTTGAGGGTGCTCGGATCGCGCTCCAGCGGCAGATCGGGCGCGGGCGGCAATGTTTTCAGGCGCTCCCGCCAGTACGCGAGGGAGCGCTGGTAGTTCACGCCGTCGCGGAGGCCGTGCACGGTCAGCGCGTAGTCGCGGAACGAGAGCTCGAGCACCGCGGGCTCGGGGAGCACGTCGGGCTGCTTGTAGAAGTGAACCAGCTCCCGATAGAGGATCTGAAAGCTGTATCCATCGATGAAGGTTCCATCGATGCTCATGAAGAGCCGGCTGCGCCCGCCGTCGAGACGGCAGACGCGGAGCTCGAAGGTGGGCCATCGATCGAGCGGGAACACCTGGTGGGTGAGCCGCTCGCGGATCGTTCGAAGCCGCGCCTCGATGGCCTCGGGATCGCGATCGCGCAGGTCCTCGACGGGGATGCGGTAGCGGGGAACCGACTGCAAGATGCGCTGCTGGAAGCCGGGCAGCGCCACCGCGCGCAGCATCTCGCGCCGATCGACGACCTGGTTCCATGCATGCTCGAGGCGGGCCACGTCGAGATCGCGGCAGTCGATCTCGTTGTACGCGTGCATGGCCGCGCTCAGCTCGAACTCGGCGTTGCGGCCCACGCAGTAGGCCTGCTGGATCTCCGTCATCGGGAACGGCTCGTAGCGCTCCTCGGGGCGATGCACGATGGGCGGCAAGGGCGCGTTGCGCGGCTCGCGCTGCTGGCGGAGCAAGGCGAGGAGGGCGGGCTTGTGCGCCACCAGCTGCTGGCGGAGCTCGGGCGCGATGACGCCCGACGGAGCATCGACCGCCAATTGGTCGCCGTCGGCCCACAACGTGATGCCCTGCTCGAGCAAGGCTTGCAACAATTCATCGACCTTCATAGGAGGATCCTCGTAGACGCTTGCCCCGCCGCGGGGGCCGTTCCAAGCACGCTGGCTGCCGCAAAATGTTGGAGGAGCTCGTTCGCCAAGCCCTCGATGGTGCTCTCGTCGACGAAGCTCACGAGCGGCAAGCTGACCTCCAGCCGCTCCGTCACCAAATCGCGGAGCTCGAGCGACATGACGGAGTCAATCCCGATGGTGACGAACGACGCGGTCGTCGAGAGGCGCTCCGGCGATACGCCGCTCACGTCGCCGACCATCTCCTTCAAGCGCGCTTCGAGCGCCCGGTGCCGCTCCCCGCTCGCGAGGGTCAAAAGCTCGTCGCGCAAACGAGGGGGCCGAGGGGCCTCGGGGAGCGCGCGCTCGGCCACGAGCTCTCGAAACAAAGAGGACCGCGAGACCGTGGGGTGGCTGCGGCACCAGGCCTCGGGATCGAGCGCGGCCACACCGCGCGCGGCCGGGCGCTCGGCCCCCTCGAGGATCGCGATCTCCATGGCGAGGAGCGCCTCGTCGACCGACATGGACCGCATGCCGCGACCCGCGAGGCGCTCGCCGCGCCGATGGTCCGCGGCGGCCATTCCAACCTCGCCCCAGCTCCCCCATTGGAGGCTCAACGCGGGCTGGCCGCGCCCGCGGCGAAGGTGCGCGAGGGCGTCCAAGAAGGCGTTGGCGGCCGCGTAGTTGGCTTGGCCCGGCGCACCGATCATCGATGCGGTCGACGAGAACAGGACGAACAGCTCGATCGAGGGCTCCGTGAGCAGCGTATGGAGGTTCCACGCGCCTTGCACCTTGGGGGCCATGACGGCCGAGAACTGCCAGGGCTCGAGGCGCAGGATCGATCCGTCGTCGAGCACGCCCGCGCTGTGAAAGACGCCCGCGAGCGGCGGGAGATCGCGCCGGAGGATCGCGAGCGCGCCCGCGACGGACTCGGTGGAGCTCACGTCGACTCGAAAGGTGTGGACCTGCGCTCCGGCAGCGCGCAAAGGCTCGAGGGCTTCGCGGGCGGTGGGGCTCTCGGCCTTTCGTCCGAACAAGGCGAGGTGGCACGCGCCGCGGGCCACCAACCACGCCGCGAGTCGAAGGCCGATCCCGCCGAGCCCTCCCGTGACCAGGTAGGTGCGATCGCTTCGGAGACGAAGGGTGCGCTCCGGCGCGGACGGGTGGCGGCCCTTTTGGAGCGAGGCGACGAACCGGCGGCCGCCGCGAAACGCGACTTCGTCCTCCGGCGCCGCCGCGTCGCGTGCGCGAAGGACCGAGAGGATGTCGCGCGCGAAGTTGGAATTGGAGTCGGAGCTGGAATTGGAGTCGGCGGGATCGCGATCGATGCGCGTGCACCGGAGCTCGGGGTGCTCGTACGCCAAGACGCGGCCGAGACCCCAGAGCGGGGCGGCGGCGATCGCGAGGGTGCGGTGGTCGGCGGCGGTCACCGGCTGTGCGCCCCGGGTGATCAGGTAGAGGCGGGGCGCCTTCAACCAGCCCACCTGCGCGATGGCTTGCACGAGCGACGTCACCGCGACCGCTTCGCCGTGGGCCTTGGCGCGCAAGGTCTCGGGGCATTCGAAGGTCGCGGGGTCGCCGGCGGACGAGGACGAGCACACGAGGATCCCGACGGCGCCGGAGAGATCCCGGAGCAGACGAGCAAACGCGCCCACGTCGGCAAGGTCGAGGCGGTAGCTCGCCGGCGATAGCTTCTCGAACCGGGGCCCCGCGTGCGCCGTGATGACGTTGCCGCCGGCTTCGGACAACCGCGCCGCGAGGGGCTCGACCTCCTCCGGCCGCTCCGACACGATGAGCCATGTGCCGGCGAGCGTCGCTTCGGCACCGATCGGCGGCAGCTCGTTCCATGCGATCTCGAAAAAGAGCTCGTCGGCGGCCGATGGACTCGCTTCGCGCGATGACGCCGGAGCGCTCGCATCGTTCGATGCAACCGGAGCGCTCGGCTCGTCCCACCAATAACGTTCGCGCTGCCACGGGTAGGTGGGCAGGCTGGCCCGCCGCCCGCCGGGGTAAACGCCCTCGAAGCGAATGGGAAAGCCCGCACAATAGAGCTCCCCAACCTTGCTCAACATCGCATACCGCACGTCGCCATCCGGTGCGGCCGCCGGCACCTCCACGACCACGCCGTCCTCCTCGCCCGCGTCGCTCGCGCCCTCCGCGCCCGGAGCGACCGGCTCGCCCGCCGCCGCGAAGCTGCCCGACGCAACCCTTCGAACGCCCTCCTCGATCGACAGCCGCCCCGCGATCACCGAGGCGGCGATCGCGCCCGCGCCATGCCCGTGAATGCCGGCAGGCTCGACCCCGTACGACCGCCACAAATCCGTCAGCGCCACTTGAACGAGGAACAGCGCGTCCACGCCGAAGAGCGCATCCCCATCCACCCCGATGCGATCGAGCACCGACCCACCGGCGAGCCGCCGGAAGTGCGCATCCACCGCCCGCGCGCGCTCACGAAACACATCGCTCTGCCGCAGCAGCGCCAAGACGCTCTTCGGCTGCCACGACCGCGCGAGCTCCCCGCCGAAAACGAACACGGGCCCGCTCCGCCGGGGCACCGCGACCCGCCCGCGGAGAACCCCGCGCTCCTCGCGCCCCTCGGCGGCCGCGCGCAACCGCGACGCGAGCTCCTCGTCGGTCCCGGCCACGATCGCGATCCGCGCGTCGTGGTGCGCGCGCCCCATGCCCGCCGTCGCGCAGCGATCGTACGCCGCCGCGCGATCGCCCTCCCCCGCGAACCATCGCGCGTAGCGCGCCGCGAGCTGCCGCAACGCTGCATCGCTGCGCGCCGACAAGACCAGCACGTACGGAGCCTCGCCCCCCGATTCGCGCGCCGCGTCGCGCGCCTCCACGATCGCGTGCGCATTGACGCCGCTCATGCCAAAGGAGCTCACCGCCGCGAGGTGCGGGCGCTCGGCGCGGCGCAGGAGCACGCCCTCGCGGGCCACCGCCATGGCCGACCCGTCCCACGCGAAGCCCGAGGTCGGGCTCTCGAAGTTGGCCGCGGGAGGCACCTCCCCCGCCTGCAGGACGAGCACCGCCTTGAGCAACCCCGCGACCCCGGCCGCGGCCTCGGTATGCCCCACGTTGGGCTTCGACGATCCGATCCACAGCGGATCCTCGGCGGCCGTGCGCGCGGCGCCGTACACCCGCGCCACCCCTTGCAGCTCGATGGGATCGCCCAGCCGCGTCCCCGTCCCGTGCGCCTCCAGGTAATCGATGTCGCGCGCAGAGACCCTGGCCTGCTCGATGGCGAGCCGATAAAGCGCCTCCTGCGCCCGCGGGCTCGGCACCGTCAGGCCGCCGCTCGCCCCATTGTGGTTCACCGCCGAGCCGCGGATGACCGCGAGGATGCGATCGCCCTCGCGCTCCGCGTCCTTGAGGCGCTTGAGGATGACCACCCCGCAGCCCTCGCCCTGCACCATCCCATCGGCCGCGCGATCGAACGCGCGGCAATGGCCTGCCGGCGACAGCGCCCCCGCCTTGGAGAGAAAGACGCTCAGGTGCGGCGATAGAAGGAGCTTCACCCCGCCGGCAATCGCCAACTTCGACTCGCCCGTACGCAGGCTCTGACACGCTTGATGCACGGCCACCAGCGACGAGGAGCACGCGGTGTCGATGGTCATCACCGGCCCCTCGAGCCCGAGAAAATACGCGAGGCGCCCCGCGACATAGCTCGCATCGACCCCCGTGGAGTAGTGCGCGCCAATCTTCTCCAGCCCCGGCGCGCCGAGGTGCGCGTAGTCCTTGGCGTGAACGCCCGCAAAGACCCCCGTCCGCGTACCCGCGAGACGATCCGGCGCGATGCCCGCGTGCTCCAGCGCCTCCCAGCTCACCTCCAGAAAGAGACGCTGCTGCGGATCGATGCCCTCCGCCTCGCGGCGCGTGATGTGGAAGAACTCCGCGTCGAACGAGTCGACGTCGTCGATGAACCCCGCGCGGCGCATGCACGCCTTGCCGGGCTTCGCCGGATCCGGATCGTAGAGCCCTTGCAGCGCGCCGCGCCCGGCGGGGATCGCGCTCAGCGCCTCGCGTCCCTGCCAGAGGAGCTCGCGCAGCCGCTCGGGGCCATCGACCCCGCCCGCGAGACGGCACCCCATTCCGACGATGGCGATGGCCTCGCCCTCCCCGCGGGACTGCGCCGCGAGTTTGTTTTGCAACTTGGCAATCGTGAGGAGGGCCTGCTGAAGTGCCGTAAGATCCGCCGCTGAAGTGCCGTTTTGACTCATGACTCCACCTCGAGGCTGATTTCCTGCAGCTTTTGCGCGATCAAATCGCGCGCTTCTTGATCCGAGAGCTGGGCAATGGCCCGAACGAAATCGTCATCGTCCCCGCCGTGAGCCGGGGCACCGTCCACCGCGAAGGCCGCGCCCTCGTCCCGCGCCGGCTCCGATTCCATCGCGAGCCGCTCGAGGAGCCAGGACGACAAGAGCTCGATGCGCGGGAGCTCGAAGAGCGTGGTGGGCGTCACGTCGACGCCCAGGGTGCGCGCGATGCGGTGCGCGATCAGGACCACACCGACCGAGGTCAACCCCAGCTCGAACAGCGTCTTCGCGCGGGTGTCCACGCGCTCCACATCCAGCTCCAGCACCTCGGCCACCTGCTCGCGGAGGAACCGAACGAGGCGCTCCTCCCGCCGATGCGCGGGAATGGATCGGATCTCGAAGGACGCAGCTCTCTCCATATTTTGCGCGGGCTCCCGACCTCGCCCTTCCATCGGCCCCCGGCTCACCTCGGCGACCGTGAGCCACTCGGGCCACAGGGTTTGCCGCTGAAACGGGAACACCGGCAGGCTCACGCAGCGCCCTCCGGCGGAGGGCATCGCCGTGGCCAAAACGCGGCCCTCGGCCACATAGATCCGGCCCACGTCGAGGAGCTCCTCGGGGGTCCCCTCCTCCGCGAACAACGCCCGCGCCGAGCCGCGCACGAAGCGATCGAGCTGCGCCACCAGACCCCGCCGATCGCGCGCAAGGAACGCCGCGCGGTGAGCATGGTGCTGGCGCTTGAACGCGGCCGTATAGCAAATATCCGTGAGCGCCCCGTCGGAGTGCGCGTGGCCGGAGTGTGCATGACCGGAGTGCGCATGACCGGAGTGCGCATGACCGGAGTGCGCAGCATCGAGGCGCCCCTCCCGAAGAAAATCGCCAAACGCGAGCACCCGCCGTTCGAGCGCCGCGCCCGTGTGCGCCGACACCACCAGCACGAAGCCACGGCTCTCCCCGTCCACGCCGGCGGCGTGCGACGCGCGATCATCCGCCGCGGTGTCGGGCGCCGCCTCCAACACGATGAACGCATTCGAGCCCCCGAGCGAGGTGGAGATCACCCCCGCGCGCCGCGGCTCGCCCGATTCGCGCTCCGGCCACGGCGCCAGCCGCGTTTGAACCTGGAGCCCGAGCTCCTCGAACGCAATTTGCGGATTGGGCACATCGACATGAATCGTGGGCGGCAAAACCCGATGATGAAGCGACAAACATACTTTGATGAGCTGCGCCGCACCACCGGCCGCCCCGAGGTAACCAAGATTGTTGCTGATGGCGCCCAGCCGGCACGGCGGCCGCGCGGCCGGATCGCCGAGCGCCCGCGCGATGGCCGCCGCCTCCAGCGCGTCGCCTTTGAGGAACGCCGAGCCATGCAAATCGACATAGTCGATGCTGGACGCCGAGACGCCGCCGCGCGCGCTCGCCTCGGAGATGACGTCGGCCTGGGCGCGCTCGCTCGGCGCCATGATCCAATCGTTGCGGCCGTTGTGGTTGACCGCGCTCCCGCGGATCACGGCATAAACGCGATCGCTCGCGTCGACCTTGGCGAGCGGCTTGAGGACCACCATGCAGGCCCCCTCCCCGCGCACGTACCCGTCCGCCGCCGCATCCAAGGTCCGGCACTGCCCGTTCGCCGAGAGCACGCCGGCTTGCGAGAGCAAGATGCTGCCGTCCGGCGAGAGCATCAGCTCCACCCCGCCCGCGATCGCCAAGTCCACCTCGCCCAGCGCCAAGCTCCGACACGCCTCGTGCAGCGCCGTCGTGGAGGACGCGCACCCCACGCTCACGCACGTGCTCGGCCCGCGAAGATCGAAGGCATACGAAATGCGATTGGCGGCGAACGACGGGGTCGTGCCGAGCACCGCATATCCATCGATGGCCGACCAATCCCGGGTGAGCAACCTCTGAAAGTCGGAGAAGTTGATCCCCGCGAAGACCCCGGTCCGGCTCCCGCGCAGCTCGTCGAGGGGGATCCCGGCGTCCTCGAACGCAAACCACGCCGCCTCGAGGAGCACGCGGTGCTGAGGGTCCATCTGGCGCAGCTCGCGCTTCGTCAGACGAAACGCCGCCGGATCGACCATGTGCACGTCGTCCAGGAGCGCGGCGCGACGGCTGCGCATCGTTCCAGGGCGGGCCGCGGACGGATCGTGGAGCGCGCCCATGTCCCAACGCGTGCTCGGAATATCGCCCGTGGCATCGACCCCGTCGCAGAGCAGCTCCCAGAGCGCCCCGGGCGAGCTCGCCCCCGCGACGCGCAACCCGATGCCCACCACGGCCACCGGCAGACGATACCCCTCTTCGCGCGAGACCCCATTCACCATCACGCCGTTCGACCTCATACGATTAAGGCACTTTCCAAAGCACCGGGTATGCCAGCCAAACGGCTGCGGCCCACCCTTGGCGCGACGGGTCATCTCTCTTCGCAAGCCTAAAAATCGCGCTTCATCCCCATTCTGTCCGCACAGTTTGCTCGCACAACTTGGGTCAGGAGCGACCATGGCCTCGATACCGAACTTCGGAGCAATTCATTCTTTGGTGGCACGGCGGATGCTCGTAAATCATCCAAATGAGCCACCACCCGATCGATCATGTTCCCATTGGTAAACTGCCCGAGCTCGGCGTGGTGCCGAGGCGCATGCACGCGTGGACCATCCGGCGCGATCGCCATGGGGTCCCGGCGAAGGCCTTCGAGAAGGAGCTCGTCGATGTCCCCGAGCCCGGCCCCGGCGAGGTGCTCGTTCACGTCATGGCGGCGGGGGTGAACTACAACGGGATTTGGGCGGCCTCCGGGACGCCGGTCAGCGTCCTCGATATCCACCGAAACGACTTTCACATCGCCGGCAGCGATGCTTCGGGCATCGTCTGGAAGACCGGGCCGGGGGTCACGCGATGGAAGGTCGGCGACGAGGTCGTCCTTCACTGCAACGTCACCTGCGGCGAGTGCGCGGCCTGCAACGGCGCGGACCCCATGGCCTGCGACGAGCAGCGGATCTGGGGCTACGAAACGCCCTACGGGAGCTTCGCGCAGTTCGCGCTCGTGCAGAGCCAGCAGGTGCTGCCCAAGCCCGAGGCTCTCACGTGGGAGGTGGCCGCGAGCTACGGGCTCGTGTGCTTCACGGCCTACCGCATGCTCGTGCATCGCGCCAACGTGCGCCCCGGCGAGGATGTGCTCATCTGGGGAGCTTCGGGCGGCCTTGGCTGCTTCGCCGTGCAAATCACCAAGCTGCTCGGCGCCAACGCGATCGCCGTGGTCTCCAGCAAGGAGAAGGGTGAGCTCGCGATGAAGATGGGCGCGGCCGGCGTCATCGACCGCAACGATTTCCCCGGCCTCGCGTATCACCCCACCGAGGGCCGCGAGCAGGCCAAGACACGGCTCGAGATGACCAAGCGATTCGGCCGCGCCATTTGGGACGTTCTGGGCCGCAAGAAGTCGCCCGACGTGGTGTTCGAGCACGTGGGCCAAGAGACCTTTCCCGCCAGCGTGTTCCTCGCGGGGCGCATGGGCCGCATCGTCATTTGCGGCGCGACGACCGGCTACCAGCTGACATTCGACGTGCGCCACCTCTGGATGCGTCAGAAGATGATCGTCGGCTCCCACTTTGCGCACGCCGGCGAGTGCGAGCAGGCGAACACCTTGATCCACCGCGGAAAGCTACAGCCGGTCCTCACCGAGCTGTTCGACTACGACTCCATCCCCGAAGCCCACCAGACCATGATCGACAATCGCCATACGGGCACCCTCGCGTGCCTGGTCGGGGCGCCGCGGGCGGGCCTCCGCACCCTGGAGGAGGTCCGCGCCGCCACATCGGCCGAGCCGCGCTATGCGCCGGCCCCCATGCCTACTTGGGCTGCAGCGCAAACACCATATCGGTGATGGCGGACAAGGTCCCGAGGTTCTCGACGCGAATCGATGCAGCTGGTACAACGAATCCCATGGTTCGTTGAACGAAGCTCATCATTCGCGCGACCTCCAGCGAGTTCAGAACGCCGAGCTCGAGGAGCGGCGTGTCCGCCTCGAGATCGGCGCCGTCGCCCTCCAGGATCTCGTCGGCGATGTAGCGTTTCAGGGTCTCCAGGATACGTTCTTTGTTCATTCGTTTGCCTGACTCGTTCGAGGGGTAACGTCTGCCGGCACATGCGATGCCGCGAGAGAGCGCCGATCGATCTTGCCGTTGCGGGTGCGGGGGAGCTCGTCGACGTACCGCACGGCATCGACGATCATGTAGCGCGGGAGCTTCGACTGGCAGTGCGTCTTGATCTGGATCAGCGAGGGCGGCGAATGCCCCGGCGCGCACGCCAGATAGGCCACCAGCCGCATGCCGAGCCCCTCGCCCCAGACGAGCGCGCACGCCTCCCGCACCGCAGGATGCGCCAGCAGCGCGGCCTCGATTTCGCCGAGCTCCACCCGATGGCCGCGAATTTTGACCATGTGATCGCGGCGGCCGATGAACTCGAAGACGCCATCCTCGAGCACCCGCACCACGTCCCCGGTGCCGTACGCGGGCCCTTGGGCGGGGTGTCCCCAGTAGCCGGACATCACGGTGGGCCCCTCGACCCACAACTCGCCTACCCCGCCCACACCGACGACGGTGCCATCCTCGGCGCGCGCAGAGGCCCGATCGCCGCAGCAAGCCCGCCCGATGGGGATGGGGATGGTGCGCTCGGGCTCGATCGAGGTCACCTCGAAGTACGTGCAGACGTTGGTCTCCGTGGGGCCGTACAGATTGAACATGCGGCACCGCGGGAGCCCGCGGCGAAGCTGCCGGAGCTGTTTGATGGGGAACACCTCGCCCGCGAAAAAGATGGTGCGGAGCGGACACGGATCCATCTCGAGCAGCCCGCCCTGATCCATCATCATCACCAGCGCCGAGGGCACCGAGTACCAAATCGTAATGCCATGGCGCGCGATGAACGCGACCAACGCCGTGCCGAGGAGGCTCGATCCCTCGGGCACGATGACCACCCGCGCCCCCGTGTGCAGGGCCGCGTAGACGTCGAACACCGAGAGGTCGAAGTGCAGCGGCGCGTGGTTCGCGAGCCGGTCCTCGGGGCCGACGTCGAGCAGCCGTATGCCCCAGTCGACGAACGCCAGCGCCGCCCGATGGCTGACGCATACACCTTTTGGAACGCCCGTGGTGCCCGACGTATAAAGGATGTACGCGAGGTCCTCGGGGTCGATGGCCGGCTGCGGAACGGGCTCCGAGGCGCGGTGGAAGAGCGCCTCGCCGCCGAGCTGCTCGACACCGAGGAGCGGCCGGCCGATGTCCTCCGCCGCGGACAGGGTGACGTCCGATCCGATGACCACCTTCATATCGCAGTTGGCGACGATGGTTCGAATCCGCGCCAGGGGACTCTGCGGATCGAGGGGAACGTAGACGGCGCCCACGCGCAGCACGGCCTGCATGGCGGCCAGCGCATACGCGCTCTTCGGCATCCAAATGCCGACCCGATCGCCCACCGCGACGCCCCGCGCGAGCAGCGCCCGCGCGAGGTGGTTCGCGGCCGCATCGAGCTCACCGTAGGTCACGGTCCGGTGGGGATCGACGACGGCCGGGCGCTCGGGCGAGCGCCGGGCATGAACGACGACACCGTCCTGGAGGAGGCGCGGATGGGACATGGTTACAACCCCAGATCTCGGGCAATGATATCTCGCTGCACTTCGGACGTTCCCGAGGCGATGGTCGCGGCCATGGCGTCGCGCAGCGCCCTCTCGACCCCGGAGGGCTGCAAATAGCCCTTGCTGCCAAAGAGCTGAATCGCATCGATACTCGAGGCGATGGCCGCCTCGCTCACGGCGATTTTGGCCATCGACACATCGAGCGCGCTCGCCGTTCCGCGGTCGAGCAGGAAGCACGCCCGCTGCCAGAGCAGACGCGACGACTCGAGCCGCAGCTTCATATCGGCGATGCGATGCGCGACCGCTTGCTTCTTGGAGATCCGCTGGCCGAACTGGCGACGCGTCTTGACGTGCGCGATGACCTGTTCGAGCCGCCGCTGCATGTCCCCGGTCCAAATCGCGAAGAGGCCGGCCCGCTCCCACTGCATCGAACGGCCGAAGATCACGCCGCCCTGCCCCTCTTCACCGATCCGGTTGCCCATCGGAACGGCGCACCCCCGAAGCTCGATGCTGGAGGCGGGGATCGAGGAGAGCCCCATCTTCGCCAAGGTGGGCCCGATGTGGAGCCCCGGTGTACCGCGCTCCACCACGAAGCCGGTGATCCCCAAGAAGCCGTGCGCGGCGTTGGTCTTGGCGAAGACGACGAAGACGTCGGCCATGGGCGCGTTCGTGACGAACGACTTCTGGCCGTCGAGCACGTACACGTCGCCCTCGCGGCGCGCGGTGGTGGTCATCGCGAAGACGTCGGAGCCGGCGCCCTCCTCGGTGATGGCGTTGGCGCCGATCCATTCGCCGGAGCAAAGCCGCGGGAGGATGCGCCGCCGGAGTTTGTCGTTTCCAAACTCGGCGATGGGCGTGCAGCACGCAAACAGGTGCGCGGCGATGGCGAAGCCCAAGCCAACGTCGCCCGCTCCGAGGGTGAGCGCCTCCATCGCCAGGGCGGTGTCGAGCAGCCCGCGTCCGCCGCCGCCCTCGGCGTCCGGCACGCATAAGCCGAGCAGGCCGTGCTCACCGCAAAGGCGCATCTCGTCGCGGCCGAACAGCGTGTCGTAACCGCGCGCGGCGCAAATCGCCTCCAGCTCCTGCCGTGCAAATCGAAAGATACGCTCGTAGAGCGCCCGTTGTTGCGGCGAGCATTCGAAGTCCACGTGTCCATCACCTCGACCCGTGGTCGAGCATCAACCGTACCAGTGATACGATGAAGGACGTTCGATGCCGCACGCTCCAAGGTGCGGCAGTCTGTGTGCACAACTTGTTCGCCGCGGGCGGGCAATCTGTTCGCGCGAAGGGCGCGCGAACCGATTCCATGGCAGCTACGCCGCGAGCCACGACGCGACGGACAACTATGCGACGAGCAGCCGCGCGCGGCGCAGGACCTCTTCGCCCGTGGCCGTGTCGGGCGCGATGATTCGGACCTTGAACCCCGCCCCGGCCGACTCCACCTCGACCCGCACGGAGGCCACGTCCAGCGCGCAGTCGGGCATGCTCGGGTGCTTCTCCGCCAGGTGGCGCGTCATCTTCAGACGAAGCCACTCGGCGGTGAGGCCGGGCTCGGCCTGCACGTAAACCTCGGCGCCGCGCAGCACGCGGAAGCTCGTTCGTCCAACGCGTTCCTCGATGCGGTAGGGCGAAACCGATACCGGCCGATGCTCGTGGAAAACACAGGGCTTCTGCGCGCCCGTATCGGCATACGAAGCGGCGGGAATCATCATCATCGTCGAGAGCAACAACCAAGCGGGTACGACTTTACGGTACATCATCTCTACCGCGCGAACCGCCGGTTCTACGCGATCATTCCCGAAACGAATGCGTCGAGCTCGTCTTTTGGAATCGAACGCGGCGATATGGCGATGCGCGAGGGCAAAGCGCGAAACGCACGCGCGCGGGATCACGATCGTCCGCCCACGGTGACGAATCCGCCGTCGATTCCTTTTGCGTTTGCGAGACGGATGACAAAGCGCGAAACGCACGCGCGCGGGATCACGATCGTCCGCCCACGGTGACGAACCCGCCGTCGATTCCTTTTGCGTTTGCCAGACGGATGACAAAGCGCGAAACGCACGCGCGCGGGATCACGATCGTCCGCCCACGGTGACGAATCCGCCGTCGATCCCTTTTGCGTTTGCGAGACGGATGGCAAAGCGCGAAACGCACGCGCGCGGGATCACGATCGTCCGCCCACGGTGACGAATCCGCCGTCGATCCCTTTTGCGTTTGCGAGACGGATGATTTGGTCCGCGTGCTGACGAAGGGGAATCATCGTTTCGCGGACATAGCGCTTGAGGGAGTCGTTGACGACGACGTCCGCGTAATCGGCGAAGATGGCGATGTCCCAGGCGTGCATCGCGCGCTGGCGAATGAGGAATACGCGCACGAGCTGCTCGGGCGGAAGGCTGCCGATGGCCTCGATGCTGGCCTGTTCGTCGGGGGCGATGCGGGTGGGCAAGGTCACCTCCAGCTCGGCGGCGATCGTGCGCAGACGTTCGACCCCGGCTTGGTGGCCGTCGCGAACCACCTTGGCCATCTCCTTCAGCTCGGGATCGGGGGTGCGCTGAAATACGATATCTGCCAGGGCGCGCTCGCGCATGCCAATACGGTATTCTCCGAGCACGAACAATTTGTCGCTCATCGCGCGTGGGTCGTGCGCGAGCGCGCGGTACGGCGCGGTATCCACGTTCGATTCCGGCGTGCTCGCGTGGCATCCGGCCGCCATCGTCGCGGCGGCGAGCGCAAAGATGGCGATGGGACCGATTCGTTTCGTCCTTCGATTCATCATGGCCGTAGCACCTCGTTGCCGTCGATAACAAATGACTCCCCGCGCGCCGCGCCCATGGGCCGCCGCGGGCGACGGCAAGTTACTCTTAGTAACATGACCGCACCTTGTCAAGGCAAGCGCCCCCGCAAACACCGGTTCCGGCGAGCTCGGACGTGGCCGACGACGTCCGGCGGTGCGGTCCCGGAGCGCTACCCGTTGGTCAACTCGTGCTCGATGCGCGGCGGCGCTTCTTGGCGCTCCGAGGTTGGCGGCGAGGCCGACGTCGAAATCGGGGGCGAGGCCGACGTCGACGGAGCGTCCATTCGCGGTGTGGTCCAGCGCCGGAGGGCGCGCGCCATGTCGACGATTCGGATCGCGCCCCCCGCCAGATCGCGGCGCTCGTCGCCTTCGGGCAGCTCGGATGCAGCGATGTAATCGTGCGGCCGGCACGTCAGCACGATCACCTGCGTGGCCACGGCGGTCTTTCGCAGCATGTCGCGAAACCACCCCAGACGATCGGCATCGGTGTGCACCAGGTGGTCATCGAGGACCACCGCGCTCTTGAGGTATTCGGCCACCGTGAGCCGAAGCAAGGTCGCGATTTGACCGCGCGTGCCCACGGACAAAGCGTCGAGCACATTGTCGTCGGTGGCGACCAGGGGCACGTCCACCTTTTCGGCCCGAAGGTGCGGGTCGAGGTGAAGCGCGCGGTAGCGCCCCGCCGTGAGCTCGGCCAGCCGCTCCGACACGGGGACGGCCAAGGACCGCCCCAGGTGCGTGCCCTGCTCCTTCTCCGCCTCGTCGAGCGCTTGGCGCAAGAGCATCCACGCCTTGGCGTCGATCTCCAGCTCGTCCAGCCGCTCTTTGGCCAGGGCGTGGGCTTCTTCCTCGCGAACGAGCTCGTCCCGATCCCCGGGGCCACCCACTTTGGTGAGCGCGCCCTCGGCTTGGTGAAGCTCCGCGCGCAGCTGATCGTACTCGGCCTTGGCGTCCGCCTCGTGACGCTCGGCGGCGGCCACGTCGTCGGCCGACACCCGAGGATCGTCTGCGTACGCGTCGAGCGCTGCCCGCTCGTGAAGGAAGCGCGCTTCGGCGCCGGCCCGGTCCGCGCTCTCCAGCTCCTTGCGCAGGGTCTCGACGCCTCCCCGCGCCATGGCGAGCTCCGCGTCCGCGCGCTTCCGCGCCTCGTCGGCGTGGGTGCGCTGCGCGAGCGATTGGGCGTGCTTGGTTTGCGCTTCCACCATCGACGTCCTGGCGCTCACCAGCGCCGGCGGCTCCTCGCCCTCGAGATCGCGCCGCTTGTCCGTGATCGCCGCGCGCTGCGCGCTGTGCTCGGAGAGCTGCTCGCGCACCCGCGCCAGCGCTTGCTCGATGGCGTCGGCGGTATCGGCATTGTCGCCAGGCTCGCCAACGCCGGCCTCCGCGCACGTGGACTCCAACTCCGTTTGCGCCGAAGCCGCGCTCTTGTCCGCCTCGTCGACCCGAAAAACGGCGCGATCACGCGCGCGCTCCGCCTGTTCCCATGCCTCGCGGGCGAGCGCCAAGGCTCGTTCGTTCGCGGCGACGTCGCGCGCCGCCTTTTCTCTCCACGTGTTCCCCAGCGCCGCAAACGACCGCGCGAGCGCCTCCGGATCGAGGGCGCGTAGCTTGGCTTTCAACGGCTCGGCCTCACGCCCATGTGCAACGAGCTCGCGCGACTGCTGCTCCTTCATGCGGGCCGCCTGCCGCGCCGCCTCCGCCTCCGTCCGGAGCTGCCTCGCCTCGCTGCGAAGGTTGGAGGCCGCGGTCAGGAGCTCCCGGACGCCCGCGCTCTCGTCGCGGATCGCGGCCGTCGTCTTCAGCCCCGCGCGCTCGAAGACCGGCTCCGCCTCGTTCGCCCACTGCTCGTCCAGGACCTCGAGGGCGTGGAGCTTGTCCGCCGCGCCCGCGTGGATCTCCACCTCGAGCAGCTCCCCCACACGCAGAAACGCCGTGCGCTCACCGTCGAGCTTGAGCCGCCCCTGGAGCGCGGTGCCCGCCATCGCTTCGGTGCCATCGATCGTGATGTGCACCGGCACCGCGCCCGAGCCCTTCAGCGCCAGCGAGAAGCCTCCGCCGAGCGCCGCTTGCGCGACCGCCCGTTGCTGCTCGAGCTCCTCGAGCCTGCGCGTGAGCGCCGCATCGGGCAGTCGTTCCTGGCGCGACGTGGCCGTGGTCTCGCTGGTCGATGCGTGCGCGTCGCGCTCCGCCGCATCGTTCTCCTTCTTGATGGCGCTGGCCCCCAGGGCCTCCGCCTCGGACTTCACCTCCATGGCTTGCTTCATCGCCGCGTCGGCCGCATGCCATTGCCCGTACGCGAGGAGCGCGCGCGCGCCGTCCAGCGCCTTTTCGGCCTCCACCAGCCCCCGCTTGGCCGCCCCTTCGGCCGCGCCCGCGCGCTCGGCTTCGAGCCGAGCCGCCTTTTTCGTGGCGTCGGCCGCTTCCACCGCCATCATGGCGCGCTGGGCGCGCTCCAAACCCTCGCGCCGCTTTTCGCATTTGCCGATGCGGAGAATGACTTCGGCGCGCTCCGCGTCGAGCTTCGCGCGGGCGAGCTCACGCTGCCGCTCGCCGTCTCCGCTCTTTGCGGTATCGAAGACCTCTTTTGCGCGCCGCAGCTCGGCCTCGCAGCGCGCCACCTCGGCGCTGGCGTCGGCGACCTCGGTCTCGGCCACCGTCACCTCGGCCTCGAGCGCCTTCACCCGCTCTTCGCGCTCGACGATGTCCTTGGCTTTCCGCTCGAACCCATCGAGCACCGTCTTCGCCCGCGCGAGCGCCTCCTCGGCGAGGGCGCGCTCCCCTGTTCGCGCATGCTGCCTGCGCACGGTCGCGAGCTCCGCGGCGAGGCGGTGGTGCGCGTCGCGCGCGGCGCTGCACTCCTCCTGCAAACGGCGGATGCTCTCCTCGCTGGCGCGCGATTCGGCGACGCGCTTCCGGAGCACGTCAATCTTCGCGGCGCTGGTCTTGATGGCGGTGTCCGCGATCACGAACGGTGACTTTCGCTCCCGTTTGAGGTGCCCCTTGGGCGTGAAGTACTCATCGACCTTCTTCTGCGTTTCGGTGAGCACCTTCTTGAACCAGGGATCCTCCGCCAGCGCGGCCAGCGCCTTGCGCAAGCGCTCCCTGCCCGACGCGACCCCGTCCTCTTCGGTGCTTCGATCGAAGAGGCTCTCCACCTCGGTTTGCTTCGCCAAGAGCACGTGCGCGAGAAAGCTCGTCGGCAGCCCCTTGGGCGCGCCCTTTCCTCCCGGCGAAGGGATCCCCCACCCGAGCAGCTTTCGGAGCTGCTCGTCCACCGCGCGCCCGCTGCAGTCGTGCGCAAACGCCAGACCGTCCTTCGAGTGCTCGAGATCGGCGGTCTTTTGCGCGCTCCCGGCGCCGAATCGTTTTCGCACGCGCCAGATATGGCCCTCGTCGTCCACGAAGGTGAGCGAGACCTCCGGCACGGCGTCGGCCAACCAGGGGAGGTAGCCGTCGGCCTCCGTCGACGAGGGCTGCACGAGGAGGGCGGCGCGCATGGCGCTGGCGAGCGTGGATTTTCCGAGATCGTTGGGACCGAAGAGGATGTTCAGACCGCGGCCCAGCTCCACCTTGGCGCTCTCGATCGCCTGGAAGTTCTTGACCTCGACCTGCTTGAACCACATGTCACGATGCCTTTCGGGTCACCTGGTAGAGATGGACGAGGGCGCGCCGCGCGATCTGCGCGCGCCGGGGATCGGACGCCTCCGCCGCATCGGCCTCGGCGCGCAGGCGGCGCACGACGCTCTGGAGGACGTCGGGCAGATCGGCGCAGTGCGCGTCGATGGTGGCCGTATCGAGCACGAGCCCCGTGCGATCGAGCTGGAGAATGCCGGCCCGCCCGTGCGTGGCCGCGGTCCCTCCGAGCTCTTCGAGCAGGCGCCCCGCCTCCTCGTACTCGGGCGCGGGTACGCACATGTCGATCCGCAGCCGCACCACGCTGCGCTCGAGATCCGTGCGGGCACGGAGCTGACGGAGCTCGGCCATCGACGTCACGGCGTGCTCCTCCCACTTCCATGCCGCGACCACCTCGGTCTCCACCGAGACTTTGCGCCGGCGATTCACCGATACGATCACCACCTTGCCGGGATCGCGCTCGTCGAAGGCGGTCGGCTCGGGGGCGCCCGGGTACACCGTCGGCGGCTCGCGCCGATCGGGGGGCACGAACCGAAAGCCATGCGTGTCGCCGATGGCCAGGTAGTCGAGGCCGCGGTCGATGGCGGCGTCTCGTGAAATGGGAAAGTTCGTTTGGCAATCGCGCATATCGAAGGTGCTGCCATGAACCATCCCGATGCGAATGCGCGAATCGCCCGCCGCGCGGGTCGGGATGAGCTCCGTGGGATCCCGCTGGCCCGCCTTGCTCGTGCACGGCACGGCATGGAGCACCGCATGGCCCGGCAGCTCGAACTCGAAGAGCTCCTTGTCGACGACATGCACCCAGCTTGGAAGAGCGCTCCGGAACTTGCTCCCCTTCGCCCAAATGGAGTCCGCCAAAAGGGGATCGTGGTTGCCCGGCAGCAGAAAGACGGGGCGCTCCTTCCAGCTTCGTTTCGTCAGCTGCTCGACCAGGGGCTCCCACCACTCGGGCAGCGGCACCGGATCGTCGAAGAGATCGCCCGCGCAGAGGACCGCGTGCACCATGCGGCGCTCGGCCAGGCCGAAGATGCGCTCGAGGACATCGACCCTCGCGCGCGTGAGCTTTCGCTCGGCCTCCTCGGCAAAGCTCGGAAACCGGCGGCCCAGATGCCAATCCGCGGTGTGCAGTAGCCTCAACACGACGTCTTCCTCCGCATGAGCGTTCATTCGACGACGAGCTCCATCTCGAACAGGAGATCCACAGTGGGTGGGCGATACCGACGTTGGTGGATGTGATCGTGAAAGCGCTGGAAGGTTTTGTCCTCCCGGCGTTCGAGCCTCTCGATCGCCGCCTCCAACTCCGTCACCTCGACGTCGAGCTCGAGCACGCGGCGCTCCGCCGCCGTGCGCGCCTCGGACCCCATGGCCGAATCGCGGCGGACTTGCGCCTCCTCGAGCTTGCGCAGGCGATCGTCGCGGCGGCGCCGGTGCACGAGCAGTCGATCCTCGAGGAAGCGCTGCGCCTGGAAATCGGCGCGCTCGAAGCGCTGTTGCTCCGCCGCGTCGACCTCCTGCTGCGCGGCGGAGAGGAGCTCCTCCGTCGCGTCCTCCAAATCGTCGTCCGAGATGACCCCGGAGAGAGCGCCCTCCACCGACGAGGCGTCGAGGATCGCGCCCGCGTCGCGCATCTCGGCGCGCAAGAGCGCCTCCGAAATGGCCGCGGGGACGGCCTCGTCGTAGCCTTCGAGCACGGTCACCGGCAACAGCCGCTCGACCCTCTCGAAGCCGTCGAATGTGAGCTTGACGATCCGCGAACGTCCCCGCCTTCCGCGCAGCTTCTCGAGCTCCGGCGGCGCATGCGCCGGAAGCCGGATGACCAGGCGCGGAATGGAGTCCACGGCGGCGCGCGCATCGGCCACGGCGGCCAGGACGAGCGGGTGCCGAAGATGAAGGGACGTGTGCCCGGCCACCACACCGAGGGCGGCCGAGACGCCGTCCGCCAGCGCCCCGGGCAAGCGCGTGCAAGGCGGCACGTGGAGCACCTCCCCCGCGTCCGTGCGCTCGATCGTGTAGAGCATGGACCGCGCCTCGAGGTAGGCGCGCACCACGCTCCACACGTCGCGATCGAGCTCGGCCAGCGCCGAGGGCAGCTCCTGACGGCGAAGGCGGAGCACCCGCTTCACGTCGTCGTCGAGGTGCTCTTCGATGAGCTGCGCCGTGCGCGCGTGGGTGTCCTCGAAGCGATGGCGGTGATCGACGACCCGTTCGCGCAGGCTCCGCAGCTCCGCGGTCACCTCGTCCACCGTGCGCGAGCGCTCGTAGATGCGCCGGAGCTCGGCCTCGAGCTCCGCGCCGAGGGCGCTCGCGAGGACACCGCCCGCCGACGCGTCGCCGTGGTGGAGCACCTTGTCCGAGGCGTCGAGCACGGTGCCAAAGAGATCGAGCTTCTGGCTCAAAATGTCGAAGGTGAGCTGCTGCGCCTCGTTGTCCTTGGCCAGAAAGTTGATGACGGTGACCTCGTTCTTCTGGCCATAACGATGGCAGCGGCCGATACGCTGCTCGATGCGCTGCGGGTTCCAGGGAAGATCGTAGTTCACCAGGGCGTCGCAGAATTGGAGGTTCAACCCCTTGGCCCCGGCCTCCGTGGAGATGAAGACACGCGAGCGGGTCTTGAACTCGTGCACCAGCGCCAGGCGCATGGCCATCTCGCTGCTCGGCTCGGGGCCTTCGCCCGATGCAGCTTCGTCGCGCCATCGGCCGAGCGCCGCGCGGGCTGCGGGCGAGTCGTTCGTCCCACGAAAGAGGGTGATCTCGTCCTCCCGCACCAAACGGCTCTCGACGAGGCGCTCGCGGATATGGTCTTGGGTGACCAGCGACTCCGTGAAGATGACCAGCTTGCCCGCCCCCTTGCCCTCGCGGGCTTGCTTGGTCACGAACGAGAGCGCCGTGAGGAGCGCGCGGAGCTTGCCATCGTCGCCCACGAGGCGCTCGGCGCGGCGCACGAAGCCCTCGACCCGCTGAAGCTCGCCCTGAATGGCCTCGGGCGTGAAGGAGGGCCCGAGATCGTCGCCGCCTTCCTCGTCTTCGTCCTCGGGCTCGCCGCGCCCATATCCATACGAGACATCGCTTTGCTCGAGGTCGTCGAGCACGCTCGCGACGTCTGCGCCGTCGTCGCCTTGGCCGCGGAGCTTTCGGCGCAGTCGGTCCACGACGCGCTGGAGGCTCACGGCGAGCGCGCGCGTGGACGACGCCATGCGCCTGTGAAAGCCGATGAGGAGGAGCTGGCGATGGCGCCCCTGAAAGGCGATGATGCCCGGCTCCAGGAGGTATTTCGTGACGTCGTCGTAAAGGGCGCGCTCCTCCACGCTCATTTCGTATTCGAAGAGGCGCGCCTGGCGTTCGACGAAGGGCTTTTCGAGGAACTCCTGCGCTTGCCGGCGCAGGGTGCGCTGGATGACCGTCTTCAAGCGAGAACGAAGCTCGTCTTCCTGGCCCCGCGCCAGCTGGCGATCGTCGGTGCCGCAGAAGACTTCGCGAAAGGTCGGGAGATCCCCCAGGAGCGTGCCGAGCGGGTCGACGTAACGCACCAAGCCCCAAAGCTCGGCCAGGTTGTTTTGAATGGGGGTCGCCGTCAGGAGGATGACCGGCGTCTCGAACGCCTCCAGGACCTCGAGGAGCCGGCCGGCGGTGCGGGCCTCTTTGGCGTCGTTCTTGGGCTCACCGAATTTGTCGTAGCGCTTGTAGAGGCCTGCAAAGACCTCGTGCGCTTCGTCGATCACGCAAAGTTGAAAGCGCGACGATGCGAGCAATGCATCGCGCCCCTTTTCGCTGCCGGCCTGCTCGCGCCCCACGAGGAACACGCCGGGACCATCGAAACCACCCGGGGCCGCGCGGCCCTCGCGCGCCTCGATGTCGAACAAGGTAAAGAGCTCCTGACGCCATTGCCCGAGGAGCGGTTTGGGCGCGACCAGAAGCACACGCGACGCCCCCTCGGCCAGCATTTGCGCGATGACGAGCCCCGTTTCAATGGTCTTTCCAAGACCGACTTCATCGGCCAGGATGCAGCCGCCCTCGCGAACGCGGGCCAATGCAAAAATCACGGCCTCGATCTGATGCGGATTGGGGTCGATTTTGGCCGCGCGCTGCGGAGCGGCATACCTGCGCTGCTCGTCGGCGCGCCGGAGCCGAACGAGATCCTCCGCGAGATACCTCCGCTGCACGGCGTGGAGTGACCCCATGGGCCAGCTGGACGTCGTCATCTCACACGTCGACTCATTGGGAGATAGCCTCCTCGGCGAACGGGCCGAGTACACGCGCCCAGTAAGCTCACCACCGTTCGCGACGTCAAGAGGTGGAGCGACGGTTCTCGTCTTTCCAATGCCCGCGACGAGGTTTGGAGCGTCGAGACCACATCGCCCCAATGTGCGCGGCTCAGCGCATCATCGCTCCAGCGCACAATCGCTACTTCGATATGTGCAACGTCGCGACGTCGCGACGCCACGACGTCGCAAGAGGTGGCTCGCAGACCGGGGGCCGCCGGGAACCCAGCCGTCGCCAGCACCGTCGAATTCGTTGCAATGGCTCGATCAATGCCTTCTCCGGATAGGATGACCGAAGTCAAAAGCATTCTCGTGGCGACCGCTTCCGCTCACCCGTTCGAGCGGGCACCGTACGGCCACCGCCTTCGAGCTGCAAAGCGCGGTGGCCGCCGCGCGCGAGCTCACGCGCTTGCTGCACGAAAGCATCGCCGACGTCCCGGCACGTTCCGCGTGATGGCGCGCGACGCGCAGAGAGATGGTTCCGTCGAAGGTTCGAGATGCGCGCGGCCCAGACGGGGCACTATTTGAACGTGGCGCCGCCGGAGGCCGACTTGCCTTGCACATACACGTCGGTGCTCAGGCGAAGCTCGGTCCTCTTGGTTTGCGAGCTCGGCTCGCGGACGTTTTTGACCATGGTGGCGAAGCCAAGGACACCGGGTCCGGCCGGCAGATCCCGAAGGAGCGCCGCGGGGACGGTGCCTTTGCCCGAACGTTGTGGCCAACCGCAATTGACGAACGATGAATAATCGGCGGTGCCGAAATACAAATTGATTCGGCTCTTGGCCTGCTCGGGCCTCCTGGACGGTGTCCACGCGATCCGGAAATCCGCATTTCGATCGACCTCCAGCCCCACGGCCGGATCGTATTGGGGAGAGGTGAGCTTCAAAGGCTCGGGCGCGAACGAGAACGCGATGAACCCGCCGCGCCGGTCGTCGTTGCCCGTCACCAGCGCCAGGATGGGATCGCCCGCAGAGTACAATGCGTTGGTCGAATCGAACGTTGGGTAATTCCCATTGCTGTCCGGGGAGAGCTTCACCGGCGGATTCGTCCCCAGGATATGAACGTCGCCGATGCTGGTGTTCTTCTCCACGGGCCTGCACTGCACGCGCTGGCATACACCCCCGTTGCCCACGTCGACCCATTGGCACTCGGGGAGCGATGGCAAATTCGTGGTAAAGCCGCGGGCCCAGGCGTAATTGTTGGTGCTGGTGGGGGCCGAGTAAAGATACACCCCGCTCCAGAGCGCCTCGCCCGCCCCACCTTTCTCGGCGGCGTCCTCCAGCGTATCTTGAAGCGCCGCGGCGCGAAGGCTGTTCCACATCAAGGCCGCCGCGCCCGATGAAGACGACGATGAAGACGCGCCTGGTTCTTGCCCCGCCTGGACGGCCCCTGGCTCCTGGCCGCGCTCTCGTACAGGCTCCTGGGAACCTTCTTTCAAACGGCCCCCTTCGTCCGAGGCACGCTCCGCGCCGTCCGCGCTGCAGCCCGCAAGAATACCACACACCAATACACAGCTCACCCGCACCATCGCAGTAGACGGATTTCGCTTGGACATGGGTTTCTCCTGGTGAAAGTAGTGAATGGGCTCGGCACACCGTTGCTCGTGCGCCAATCGCGCCGTTTCAGCGCGCTTATACGGTCATCTACCGAGGAGTAGCGTCTTTGTCTTCATCTCGTCCCCGCAAGGCGGTCGCCAAAGAACGTACACTTCGGTCCTAGAATGGGTATCCCACGATGTCAAGCCACCGAGCCGCGTGCTCGCCTCGAAACGGCGTGAGCCCCAGAGGGTGCCGATTTGTCATCACGAGGTGATCCCTTGGACCATGACCACCACCGACGGAATGTCCAGCTCCTCGCGCACGAACACCGCGCGCCAAAGCGACGGCGGTAGAAATGGCTCGAACTTCTCCCGCCCGAACCGCCTCTGTTCGAGCTTCTCATCGGCAAAGGCCGCGAGCCCTTCAGGGTCCGGCGCGTTCGCAAACGCGCGCAAGGTATCGACGATATTTTCGGTGGCCCCGCGGGCTTCGAGCCCAATGTCATAGACATCGACGTCGATGCCCGCGCGCGCCAATACCAAGTACAACGTTTTATGAACACGCGTACCACCAAAGAGAAAGAGGCGCAGACCGCCCGCAAACGGCTGCGCGCTGGGCGCGAAATACCCGACGCGCGCGGCCGTCGCGCGGCTGCTCTTCAAGATCGCTTTGGCGACATCATCCAAATAGGCGGGCTCGTTCCCTCCCAGCAGGAGCTCCCTCATTTTCCGATGCACCTCGGGGTGAACGAGCCCGGGCGGCGAAATGAACGCGGGCGGCTTTCCACCCTTCGAAGGGCTCACGAACACCGCGCGGCGCTCCATGTCGATCGCATCGACCCGCCATCGTCGTCCGGCGAAGATCACGTGCTCACCGGGTGGGGGCACTTCGGCCAAGGTGCCGAGCACGTCGTCCCCATGAAGGACGCGCAGCTCCTCGGGCGCATGAAACGCCGCGTAGAAGGTGTAATGATCGACCTGGTCCTGGCCTCGATCCCCGAGAACGAGGCTGCCATCCCCCATCTGCTCGATGAGATCCCGCCGCCCGAGCTCCCGAAGCACCTCTGCAAAGCTCTCGGGCGTCGCGGCCGCAAATGCGCCCGACCCCACCACGCGCGCGTAGAGCACGGCCGCCGTCGCACCGCCGGTCTCGGCCAAGGTCGACAGGATCTGATGAATGAGGGTCGACGCGTGCGCGCGGCCGAGGTGCGGTGGCTCGAGGAATCGCTCCAGCATCAACTCGATGAGCGCCACCGCCCTCAGGAACTCGAGGTGAAGCCCATCCCAGACGACGCTTTGCGCGTCGGCGGCGTCCTCGACGAAATAGCCACGTAGGACCCTTCGCGCATGGGCCCGCCGTCCGCTGCGACCCACCCGCTGCACCAGCGATGCGACCGACCATGGCGCGGAGACCTGAACCACCTCGTCGATCTGCCCGATATCGATCCCGAGCTCGAGGGTGTTGGAGCACACGGCCGAACAGGGGCCGGCGGCGCGAAGGCGCTCCTCCGCGTGCGCGCGCATCTCCTTCGAGAGGGAGCCATGGTGCACCACGATGGCGTCCGCGAGCTGCATCGATTCGGCTTCGCGTACGAGGGCGTCGGCCAGCGCCTCGATTCGTGATTTCGCGTTGGCGAAGATGAGGTTCGTATTTCCTTTTCCGGCGAGGAGGATGGCGCGCGCGAGCTCCACCAGGCTCGTATCCACCTCGATGGCGTCCTCGCGTTCGCCGCCGGCGCGAGGGGCGCGGCGCCACAATCCCCGCACCCGGATGGCCAACGTGGTCTCGCTCGCCGAGTCCTCGATCAAGGTCGCCGCGGGCCCGCCGGGGCGCAGCCAGCCCCGCGCCGATGGGGCATCGCCCAAGGTGGCCGAGAGCCCGATGCGCACGGGATCGCAGCCCGCGCGCATGCGCAAACGATGCAGCTGACAGACGAGCTGCGCGCCCCTCTCCGTGCCGAGGAACGCGTGCATCTCGTCGACCACGACATACGCGAGCCGGCGAAAGAGCCTCGGCATCGCGGTGGCGCGCCGCACGAACATGGCCTCCAGCGACTCGGGCGTGATGAGCAAAACGCCGCCCGGCGCCGCCAGCAGGCGCCTTCGCGCGCCATCCCCCACGTCGCCGTGCCACCTGTGCACGGGCACCTCCAGCCGCTCGCACAGCTCCTCGAGCCGCCGAAATTGATCGTCGATCAAGGCCTTGAGCGGACCGATGTAAACTGCACGCACCGAGCCCGCCGGATCGTCGGCGATGGCGGACAAGATGGGGAGAAACGCCGCCTCCGTCTTTCCGCTCGCCGTCGGGGACGAAAGGATGCAATCGCCGCCTTTGCCGAGGAGATGGCGAATGGCCTGGACTTGAATGGGCCGGAGCTCGGTCCACCGCATGTCCCAGAGCTTGCGCTGCACGTTCGTGTGCAATGCGTCGAAGGCCTCGCGCATGGCCTACAGCTCGAAGTCCACCAGATCGCCAGCCTCCTCGGGCACCGGCCGGGGCTCCGCCTCGGCGGACGTGCTCTCCGGCACCGCCAGGGCATCGACCCGTCCGAGCGCCGCCCGCCAATCGTGCTGCGGATCGTCCTCGAGCACGTGGAGCAGGCCGACGAAGCGGACCACCGCGTCGCGCGGCGAGCGAAAATAGTCCTCGCCCAGTCTTCGCTGCGAGTGCTCGAGAAAGAGCTGCAGCCCCTCGTCGGGGAGCAAATAGCTCGATGGCTCGCCGCGCGCAAAGACGTCGCGGATCCGCGCGAGGAGGACGTAGAGATCCTCCGGCGTAAGGGTCTTCAGGCGAAGGACGGGGCCCGAGAGATCGACCCCGTCCGCCGCAAACTCATTGTGCTGCAAGCGCGTCGCCAGCGCTTCGTAGCTGCAGAGCCCCCGGCGCTTATCGGCGAAGGCCTCGTCGGTGCCGCCGAACAGGATCGCGAGCCCCTCGACATGGCCCTGCAAACAGTCGTTCAGGATGCGCAGGATGGCCTCGTAGTTCGATGCCCTCGCCTGTTTGCTCGCCAGGCGATGCGAGAGCACGACCAGCTCGTCGATGCATACGAGCAGCCCTTTGTAGCCTGCGATGCGCGCAAACTTGGCGAACAGCTTCAGGTAATCATAAAAGTCGCGGTCCTCGATGATGGTCCGAACGCCGAGGTCGCGCTTGGCCTCCGTCTTGGTGTCGTACTCCGCCCGAAGCCAGCGGATGATGGCCCGCTGCGTCTCTTCGTCGCCCGTCCGCTGCGCCGTGTAATAGCGATACAGGAGCTGGTGCAGCTCGAACCCGCTCACGAGCTCCTCGAGCGGGCGCAAACGCTCGACGATGGCCCGATCCATGGCGTCGCCTTCTTCTCCGACCTCCTGCACGACCATCGAGAGCCATCGCTCGATCACATCGCCGAGCGCCCCACCATCGGGCCGCGTCTTGGAGGCGAGGTTGCGCATCAACTCCGCGAAGAGCGCCCGCGCCTGCCCTCCCGTGCCGTGAAGGCGCCGATCGGTGGTGATATCCGCGCGGGCCACGAGGAAGCCCTTTTCAATCGCCACCACGCTGGCCAGATTGAGAAAGAAGCTCTTGCCCGCGCCAAATCGCCCGATCACGAATCGCACACCGGCGCCTCCCTCTTCGGCGTGCTTCAAGTCGTCCAAAATGGCCGCGACCTCCGCCTTGCGACCGACTTGAATGTGCTGGAGCCCCACGCGCGGCACGACCCCGGCGCGCAAGGCTCGGAGGATGGCTTGTCGGTCTCGGTCTTTGATGCGAACGGGTGCTCGCGTTTGCATGCTCATGGCGCAACCTTCGTAAGCTCGATGTTGACGTGCCAATCACCTCGGTCCTCGATGAGGAAGTCGCCCAAGGTCTCATCGGACCATGCGTTGATGCTCTCCAAAACGGCGCCAGGCATGAAATGGTGCCGCGCGGCGAGGTTCCGAACTTCGTCGCGGGGCCAATGTGTTTTCGTCAAGAGCGCCTCCAAGGTCGTGTGGTAACGGACGTCGAGCCCGGCGGCCAAAGCCGCGATGGGCGCCGAGGCTCGCTCTGGCGTGGGCGTGGGCGCGTGCTCGGGCGTCGGCGCGTGCTCGGGTGATTTGGAATCGCGCGCCTCGCTCACCGGCGCCGGCGACTCGTCCTCGTCGCCGTCGAAGACGTGGGCCAGCATGGCGCTGACGTCGTGGGTGTCGGCCAGGATGGCTTGAATCGCCTTCGGATCGAGTCGCACCTCGTTGGCGGCGGGCGCGGGCAGGTCGCGCTCCATCTTGGCCCCCGTCTGCGCCAGCGCCGCCTCGAGCTCCTCCGGCAAAAGGCCCATGGCCCGATACAACGCGCGCAAGGCTTCGTGCTCCGTTTTGGCGATCGTCCCGTCGGCGGCCGCGATGAGCACCAAGACGCGGGCCACCTTGGAGAGCTCGTTCGCCGCGAGCTTCGAACGCAGCTTCTTCGCAACGGCGATGGCGCGCGCCGGTTGGCGGAGGAGCAGGTGCTTCATGGCATCGAGCCGCACGCGCATGGGAGGATCGAGCTCGAACATATCGCTCAAGACCCGATGCAGGGCCGAGTGCTCGTCCTCCGTCACGACGCCGTCGGCCATGGCGATGGTCACGGCGAGCGACATCATGGCCAACATCGCCTCGTGCTTTCGAGGATCTGGCCGGCCGACATCCGAGGAGCGCCACACCACGACCTCCTCGTTCCACCGCATGGCCTTGGTGCGAGCCCGCCCGTCCGGCTCGAGGGCATACCCCACCTCGGCGGCGCGCTCGCCGATCTTGCGCATTTGAACCGCGGTCACCTTCTCGGCCTCGGAGGCGCCGAGGAGCTTGGCGAGCGCGCCCGCCTCGAGGACATGGTACGTCGACAGCCGCGGCGCGGCCGAGACGACCATGTCCCACGCGTCCTGATCGGGGTGATCGCATCGGGCGCGCAGCTCGGGTGGCAAGGCGGCCCAAGCCTCCGCCGTCAGCGCGCGTTTGCCACTCTCCTTTCGCCGGTTCGTTCTCCGCAGATCGTCGATGCACTGATTCCAAATGGCGACGGCCGGCTTGAACTGCGCGGGCCGGCCGAGCACATTGGGGAGCGCGAGGCGGAGCGCGTCCGGAGTTTGCGCCTCGCGCAGGAGCGTGCTGCTCGCGGGGCGATAGTCGATCGTCAGCGGCCGCTTCGCGGCCTCGAGCACGAGACCGTCGCCAAACGCGTCGCGGTAGCGAAGCGCAAAGAGCTCCGAGAGCTCCGCCGCGGCGTGGGTCACGAGCGTGCTGCGTTTGGCCTCCTCCATGCCCTGCACCACCAGGGCCGCGTGGCGCGCCGGGAGGGGAAGGCCGCGTCGCTGGTACCATGCGGCGAGGCCCACGAGGGCCGTGGGCGTGTTCGCGGCCATGGGGGCGAGCCATCGTTCGACGTCGCCCTCCGGCGCGGTGGGAGCGCGCTCGATCTGCCGCAGCGCCTCGAACGCCAGGAGCTCCGATGCGTACGATCGAAAGGACGGGTGCGCGCCATGAATGGAGAGCAGGCGCGAGACCTCTCGCCGCACCAGCTCGTGGTCGGCGTCGTCGAGCAGAATGCGCCGCTCGAGGCCGTAAAAGAAGATGAACGGATATCCAATCGCGATGGCCGGATCGCTGCGGCCTGCCGCCATCCAATCCAGGTACCGCGCCCGCTGATCGGGATCGATTTCGCTGTAGCGTGGCCAGTACGGGAGGCCGAGCGCGCGATCCGCGTCTCCAACGGGCGCGTCGGTCACGATCGCGCTCGCGTCGATCCCTTGGTGCCGCTCGCGGCAGACGTAGGTGAGCGGGTGCGCGATCGCGCGACCGGCGACGGCGATGGGTTCGTTCGGTCCGATGAATCGTTGCGGCAGAATCCGCGGCCGCGGAGGGGGTGGCGTCCGTTCCACGGGGGGCGGCGGGCGCGGAGCGGGCGCCGGTGCCACATGATGAGCCGGTCTCGCGTGGTACGCCGGCACGGGCGCCGGCACCGCGTGGTGAGCCGGCACGGGCGCGGGCACCGCGTGGCGGGATACCCACCAACGCGAGAGCTCGGCCAGGGCGGCAGCGGCGCCGTGGGCGGCATGTCGATTGGATGTCTGGAGGATCAAACGATGCCCATGCCGCGGAAATCCGATCTCGAGCTCACCGTATTCCATGACGGGCAGCCGGGCATTGCCCTTGAAACGCAAATCGGGCCCGCCATCGTTGCGAACGAACCTCCATGTGGTATCGACTTGTCGCGCGTCCCGGGGAACACCGTATCCATGTTCGACGAACCGCGTATCGGCGGCTCGAACCGCGAGCTCTTCATAGGGGAAGAACCCGACCCAGGCGCCTTCCCAAACCACCAACGCGTCGGGCAAAAAGAGGATATGCCGGCCGCCCGTCCACACCGACCAAGCCTCCGCCTGGAGCGCGAACTCCCGCGGCGATTGCGCGCGACACGACGTTTGCACCCGGCGAACGAGCGTTCCAGCCCCCGCATTTCGCCGGAGATCCAAGGTCGTCACCGCATGGTAGACGTGCCAGAGCGCATGGGTGGATGCCAGCCACCGCCCGGCGGCGCTGCAAAGCCCCGCCCGTCGCGCCACCTCGACATCGTTCGAATCGTACGCAAACGACACCGTGCGCCGCCGCTTCGACCAGCGGTACACGGGCACGCCGCAGCCCAATGCGGCAAAGAACGCCATGGCACCGAAAACCCCATGAACGCGCAAAGCCAGCAAAACGAAGACGAGCGCAACGACCGCATACGTCTTGAACAGGTCCTTGCGGCGAAGGTGACGCGCGATCTCGCGGCCGACCCACTCACTGGAAATGGGACACCATTGCCGAAGCCCCTCGTCGAAGCGCTCGTAATGAAACCCCGCGCCGAGCGACCGCACACGAATGCAGGCCGAGGCGCTCGCCAGCGCGCTCGGTGCGGAGAGCTTCCAGCCGTCGTGCGGGGAATTCATGCCTCGGCCTCCACCAATGGCGCCTCGGCCATCGACCGGGCATGCTCACGGATGTTTTGCGAGATCCACGCGTGGGCTCGCCCCGGATCCGATGCCAGCGAGCGCTCGAGGGCCTGCGTCTCCCGAAACTCTCGGCACGCGGCGGTCATGGTCCACGTGCAGTGAATCCCAAGCCGCTCGATCTCGCGGCGAACGTCGGCCAGCGCGACCCGGAAAAACTCTTTTCGCGCGTTCACCTTGTTGACTTGATATTGCACGAACACCCGGTGGAGCGCGTTTTCGAGCGCGGGCGCATCGTCACTTCGAATCATCGCGTGCACATCGAACTCGAAGGGCACGCTCGCGTCGCCGAGCTCACGAACGCGATCCATCGGCTCGAGCCGGCGCGTCATACCAATCTTGAAGACATGCTGGCCGAACGATCCCTCGTTCGAGATGATGTACACGTGACCCGACTTGGTCTGCTGCGCCATGGATAGCGCGCGCTGGTTCTTCTCCTCCGCGGTGCGGAGCTTCTCCGACAGCTCGCGCAGCCGCTGCTCGTAGAGGGCTTTCTGTTCGACCCCCGCCTTTGCCACCTCCAGGCGCGCCTTCTCCATCGCCTTCCGTAGAACGTCTTCCTCCTTCTGCGCGTCCTTCAAGGCACGCTCGTAGTCGCGCTGGGCTTTCTCCTCTTCGCGCATCTTTTCCCGGATCGCCCGCTGCTCCTCCCGCTCGCGCGCCTTGAGCTCCACCACCGCGACGGCCCATTTCAGCTCCTCCAGACGCGCCTCCAGGTAGCCACCCGCGATCCGCGCATTCCGAAACGCCGTGCCATGATGGTTCACCAAGGTATACGCATCGAGGATCTTCTGCCGAAGCGTGCCGAAATCCCCATCCCCGACATCCGCAAGAACGCTGTCGACCTTCCCATTGAAGGCGTCCAGCACGAAGGCCACGGCGGTCGCGCGCCGGTTGGTCTCCACATAGTCGCACTCGGCGGCTTGCCCGCGCTTGACCATGGCTTTCGTTCGCTCCCTGGCCTCCTTCAGCTTCTTTCCCGCCTCGGCAAAGCCATATTGCCCCGCGAGCTCGTCGAGTAAGCCGCTGCTGGGCAAGACATAACGCTCGCCGTATCCGTCGATGACGTTCTGCATGGCGCGCACCGTCTGCTCCAGCCCCTTGGCCTTCTGTACGGCCGCCATCGCCTCCCCCGCAATCTCGTGCGCCTTCCCATTCGCCTCCGAAATGATGCGGTTCGACTCGAGGTGAGCCTGCTGCGTCATGGCCAAGGCGGACGCCTCGGCCTCCTTCGTCATGCCCGCGACCGTGGTGCGGGCCTGCGCCACATACACGTCGACGTCGATGATCGCTTGATACTTGCTCAGCTCCTGCACCCGATGGGCGAGCCCATTCTTTTGCCAAGCCTCGTGCGCCGCCCGCGCCTCCGCGGTACGAAGCTCTCGATTCGTTCGGTGGAGCACCCACGCGAGCACCGCGATCACCAGCAACGCGAGTACGAACAAACTTACCCATACGATGGTCATAGGCACCGTTTCCATTTGCGTCTGCACGAACGAAATACGAAAAACGACGATGTACGAAGATCGAAGAACGCGACCCGAAGGGCAAGCCGGAATAAACCACGCTTCACCGCTTTCGCCAACGCGCGGCACAACGCCTTTTTCAAGGCGTTACGACGGGTCTCGGTTGTTCATCCAACACATGCGAATCGGCATTCGGCGAGGCGGAACGATGAGCGCGCGAACATCTCGCGGCTTTTCTTGTCGCGACGTCGCGACGCTTGTTTTGCTTATTGTCGATTTGCCATCACCGATTCACCATCTTCCCATTGCGGCATCGCGTCATCCCGTCATCGCTCGCAGGGGTGTCGAGGCCCGTTGTCCGTAACCTACGGCACGCCCGGAGCCGCGCACCTTTGGGGACCGAGTACGCCATACGGAACCAAGCAAGGTGCGTGAAGGCGGGCGATCGCGAGGCGGCGCGCGACGGAAGGGCGTCGACCGCGCGCTGGACGTGTTTCCGCTCGGTTTCGCCGAATGACACCGGTAGACATTCTCCCACCGACCCTGCGCCGATCCGCGCGCGACGCGTATACAACCCTCGCGGGGTTGTGTAGAAATTCGCCGGGTACCCGCGCTACCCGCGCGATTCGCAAATGCCATTCTCCGAGCATGGAGGGGACCCATGAGTCTGAGCAGACGTGCTCTATTCACCAGCGCAGCCGGCGCCGCCGTCGCGGCAGGGACACTCGTAACCACCACCACGAAGACGGCGACGGCGACGGCGAGCGCGCTCGGAAGCAGCGACCTACGAACGTTGCGAGCGGCCGCCGACTACGCGATTTCCAAGTTGCGCGCCGTCGCCCCGAACGTTTCGGGGTTCCCATTGATCACCAAGTTCGAAAAGTGGGCTTATACGCAAAACGGGGACTGGATCGGCGGCTTCTGGCCCGGAACGTTGTGGCTCGCATGGCTCTACAGCGGGGATGCGCAGTTCAAAACCCTCGCCCAGACGTGGGCCGACAAGCTCGCACCAAGGCGCACGGACACGGGGACCCACGATCTGGGGTTCCTCTTTTACCCTTCGTGGGTCACCGCCTGGCGGCTCACGGGTGAGGACAAATGGCGCGCGGGCGCCCTTCAAGCGGCCG
The DNA here is from genome assembly GCA_037157815.1 of Sorangiineae bacterium MSr11954. Classification (NCBI taxonomy): domain Bacteria; kingdom Pseudomonadati; phylum Myxococcota; class Myxococcia; order Myxococcales; family Pendulisporaceae; genus Pendulispora; species Pendulispora albinea. The sequence continues at coordinate 2,702,805 of CP089984.1, read as the reverse complement.
CCTCGCTGATTCAAAGGTACAACGCCAAGGGGCGATTCATCCGCGCTTGGGGCTCCCTCACCGATGCGAACAACGCGGGCCGCGTCATCATCGACACGATGATGAACCTCGATCTCCTGGCGTTTGCCACCGAGCAAACGAACGACCCCATTTATCTGGACATCGCCACCGAGCACGCAAAGACCGCCCAACGCGTATTCCTCCGCCCCGATGGCTCGACCCCGCACGTCTACGATTTCAACCCCACGACGGGGGCACCCATCGGGCCGAACACCGTACAAGGCTACAGCCCGACGTCGTGCTGGTCGCGGGGTCAAGCGTGGGGCATCTACGGATTCACCACCATGTACCGCCGCACCGGCGATCCGCAATTCCTCGTCACGGCCATCAAGCTCGCCGATTTCGCCCTCGCCGCGTTGACCCCGGACAACGTCCCCGTGTGGGACTACCTGGCCCCGCAAGCCCCCAACGACATCAAGGACGCTTCGGCCGGCGTGGTCATGGCATGCGGCCTGCTCGACGTATCGAACGTGTCGCAACGCCCCGCATACCGCGCGGCGGCCATTCGCATCCTCACGGCCATCGCGCAAACCTGTTTGACCACCCAATCGACTCGGGCCGAGGCCATCGTCGCACGGTGCACCCGCAACCGCCCGGCCGAAGATGGCATCGAGGTCTCCGTGCCATATGGCGATTACTATCTGCTCGAGGGAATTCTGCGCATCCTCAAGCCGGCGGAGCTCGCGCACGCCATCGGCCTTTAGCGACGAGCGCCGCAAACGCGACGAAACGCGGCGAGCGCGGCGTCTTCGAACGGGCTTGGCGGCGCCTCATCGATCGATCGTTGCTTGGGCAGCGATGAGGATGGCGCCGCCATAGGCCGACCGGGGTGCGTTCGATGGGGATCGCTTCGCAGCCGCCAAACGTCATGTCAAATCCCCCAACGGTCATGGGATGGCAGCCGGCGGCTCGCGGACCCTTGTACCCGTTCGAACATCGAACGCGTCAATCGCCGGCTCGTGCAGCCGCGTGAGCTCGATTCGCATGGAAGGCGCGCTTCCGCGTGCGGAACGACGAGTTCCGTATTCGCGTCGCGTGGCGCTGACGATTTTCACGTCGGTCCCATGGATACGCGCATTTCGCGATGCATCGTTGCGGCGCGGGCGTTGCTCTGCGGGGCGGGAACTGGAAACGTCCGCTGCAAAAGGACAACGAGGAGAGAGCCATGCGGAACCGCTGGATCCGGGTACTGGGCGCATTGACATTGCCGTTCGCCGTGGCGTGCGTCGCTGTCTCCTGCAGCAGCAGCAAACCGTCGGAAGGATCGAGCGTGCGCGAGCCGGTCGTCATCGAGGCGGGGGAAGAGACGCGCGCGTCGATTGGTGTTTACGTTTGGGGTGTCGGCCTCGACCCGAACGGCGGCGCGACCGTGATTCGAGGTTACAATGGCTCGAACGAGCCGATTGTCGAGGTCCGGCAAGAGAACCTCGATACGAACGAGAGCGAGAGCACTGTGGCCATGTCGGTCGCGGGCCTGGGCGCCCATGCCAGCATGCTCTCCCGCGTGGGCTCGGGGCCCGATCCCACGCGCGGCGCGAGCTATCTGTATTTGCGAATGCTCGACAATACCTTCGACCGCGATCCGAAGGCGCGGCAAATTGCCGATTCGCTCGGCAGGGATGCAAAAGCGCACCCACCCCACCCCGCCGGAACGACCCGACCCGCGAGCGCCGCGCAACCCCTTCACACGAGCGATCTCGTGGGCCGCGCCGATGGATCGTTGGTGGGCCCCATCGATGGATCGCTGGTCGATCCCATCGATGGATCGCTGACCACGGGGACGTGCACCGGCCTGACCACCGGCTGCGAGCAGAACCTGTTGCCGCTCACCGCCGATGCCATCGACGGCCTCGTCCAGTGCTCGAAGTTGCTCAAGGACGGCGCCGTCCAGCTCCTCTGCGGACAGGGCGACGCCGGCAACGCCGGAGGCGAATGCGCCCCATTGACGGGCCCCGCCATCTCCTCCGAGGCCGAGGCATGCGCAAAGGCCGCGCAAAAAATGGGCACGAGCATCGACAACAAGGAGAAGGCCTGCCAGGGGCAATGCGGTACGGCCCCGAGCAAGCAGGGGGGCGGCGCGGACTCGGGCACGGGGACCGGCACCGGCGGTGGCTCGGGTCCGGGCGGTGGCTCGGGCCCCGGCGGCAGCTCGGACGCGGGTGCCGGAGGGAGCACCACCTTTACGTGCGGTCCCGATGTGACGAGCCAAGTCCGAAAAGCCGTGGCCTCGGCGCGACGCGATTTTGGAAACTGGGACGCCGCGACCCGCGGATCGCGCTGCAGCGCCCTGGTGACATTCCCTGCCGGCTACAGCGCCTGGGATATCGACCTCCTCTACAACCGGGCCAATGGCTGGATCCTCGGCTACCGGCCCGCGTGCGCCACCATGGGCGCGAAGCCGCCATGCGGCGAGACCGTCCAGGTCGGGTCGAGCTGCTATTACACCGGCACACCGAACTACGTCATTTACGGGGTCATGATGAGACTTTGTTATGATCATTACCAAGTGACGGGCGAGACGAGGGAGCGGGATCGATTCACCAAAGAGGCGATGGTGGGTTGGATCGACAACTACAAATACTGGTGGAACGTCCTGCGATTCCAGCCCCCGGCCGCGAACATCGATCCGGCGCGGCAATGGGCGGTCACCGGCTACGATGGATGGCCGCTGGGCGGCTCGCCGCCCTCGGGAGACCGCAACAACTGCGATCCGAGCTGCGCCACGGCGTACCGTGGGCCCGACTTCCAATATCGTTGGAACAACTGAGCAGCCGAGACGGCCGCGGGGCGTGGAGCCGATGTTTCAGACCGCGACGTTCGCGACGCTATCGCGTCACCACGACGTTGGGGCGTGGATGGTGCAGCACGTGATTGCATCATTTGGCGCACGCGCGATCCGCCATGGACGAGGACCGGATCGAAAGCACGCCGTTCACCAGTTGGTACGGGTTGCAAGTGGCACGCTCGCGCCATTGGTCGAGCGATCCCGGGTCCACGGGGAGCGGCCACACGCGCGCTTCGTCATCGCTCGCGGTCAGCACGAACGCGCCGTCCGGACTGAACGAGGCGGCGTTGATGCGGCCTCGATGCTCGAGCGGCGGGGTGAGGGGCTTGCCCGTCATGGTGTCCCAGACGCGCGCGACGTTGTCGCCGCGCGCGGCGCGGGTTCGGGTGCCGCTCGCCGTCACCACACGCGCGCCGTCTGGGCTGAACGATGCAGCGTTCACGTCGTCTTGATGCTCGAGCGGCGGCGTGAGCGCCGCGCCCGTGTTCGCGTCCCAGACGCGCGCGGTGTGGTCGCTGCTCCCGGTCACCACCCTTTCACCGTCCGCGCTGAACGACGCCGTCGTGACCCAACTTTGATGATCGAGCGGCGGCGTGAGCGCTCTTCCCGTCTTCGCGTCCCAGATGCGCGCCGTCTTGTCCCCGCTCGCGGTCACCACGCGCGCGCCATCGGCGCTGAACGATGCGGCGCTCACCCCGCCGCGATGTTCGAGCTGCGGGGTGACCTGCTCACCCGTTCGTGCGTCCCAGATGCGCGCGCTCTGGTCCGCGCTCGCCGTCACCACGCGCGTTCCGTCCGCGCGGAACGCCGCGGTGTTCACCTCGCCGCGGTGCTCGAGCGGCGGGGTGACCGGCTCGCCCGTCTTCGCGTCCCAGATGCGCGCCGTCTTGTCCCGGCTCGCCGTCACGATGCGCGTACCGTCCGCGCTGAACGACGCAGCATTCACCTCGCCGCGGTGCTCGAGCGGCGGGGTGACCGGCTCGCCCGTCTTCGCGTCCCAGATGCGCGCCGTCTTGTCCCGGCTCGCCGTCACGATGCGCGTACCGTCCGCGCTGAACGATGCGGCGTTGACATTTCCTCGGTGCTTCAGCGGCGGGGTGAGCGCCGCGCCCGTCTTTGCGTCCCACACGCGCGCCGTATTGTCGTTGCTCGCCGTCACCACGCGCGCACCGTCCGCGCTGAACGATGCGGCGTTTACCTTCCTTTGAAATGCAATGGGCTTATCCGGTCGTAGGTCCCATATCCGAGCGATCTTGTCCCCGCTCGCCGTCACCACGCGCGCACCGTCCGCGCTGAACGAAGCCGCGTGCACCACGCCTCGATGTTCGAGCGAAGGCGTGAGGGGCTGGCCCGTCTTTGCATCCCATACGCGCGCGGTCTTGTCCCCGCTCGCCGTCACCACGCGGGCGCCGTCCGCGCTGAACGACGCGGCGTACACGACGTCGTGGTGCTCGAGCGGCGCCGTGAGCGGTTTGCCCGTCTTCGCGTCCCATACGCGGGCGGTCTTGTCCCCGCTCGCCGTCACCACGCTCGCACCATCCGGACTGAACGCCGCGCCGATCACGGCGGCCTGATGCTCGAGCGGCGGCGAGAGCGGCTCGCCCGTCTTCGCGTCCCAGATGCGCGCCGTTCGGTCGCTGCTCGCGGTGACCACGCTCGTGCCATCGGGGCTAAACGATGCGGCGTACGCCCTGCCTTCCTGATGCTCGAACACGCGGAGCTGCTTGCCGGTCGCCGCGTCCCAGACGCGGGTCGCGTCCCAAATGCGCACGCTATCGTTGTCGCTGGCCGTCACCACGCGTGTGCCGTCCGGGCTGAAGGATGCATGGCTCACCGGATCCCGATGCTCGAGCGGCGCCGTGAGCGGCTTGCCCGTGCTCGCGTCCCAAATGCGCGCCGTGAAATCCTCGCTCGCGGTCACCACGCGCGCGCCATCGGGGCTAAACGATGCGGCGCGCACGGAGCCTCGGTGCTCGAGCGGCGCCGTGAGCGGTTTGCCCGTCATGGAGTCCCACACACGGGCCGTGCCGTCGCCGCTCGCGGTCACCACGCGGCCCCCGTCGGGGCTGAACGACACGGCAAGGACGGCGTCTTTGTGTTTGAGCGGCGGGCCGAGCGGCTGACCGGTCTTCGCGTCCCATAGACGAGCGGTCTTGTCCGCGCTCGCGGTCACCAGGCGGGCGCCGTCCGGGCTCATCGCGATATCGAAGACCGCCTCCGAGTGCCCGGCGAGCGAAACGCTCGACACGAGCCCCGCGCTGGCAAAGAGCATTTTCAAGGAGCTGCTCTCGATTCCCTGATCGCGGGCCGCCACGAGGAACGGCACCGCTTGCTGCGGTCGGCCTTCGAGCACGAGCTGCCGTCCCTGCTCCATGTACGTCATGCCCAGAAATCGCCGCGCCTCGGTTCGCTGCTCCTCGGCGATCCTCTTCTGCCGGCTCGCCTCCTGCTCGCGGTTCCGGCTGAACAACGCCAGGACCGAGACCACCATGGCAAATACGGCGAGGGCCGCAAACGCGATATACCTTCGACGCCGCCGTTGACCATCTTGTTCGTGGAGCGCACGGCGGCTGATCGCGAGATAGGCCGTCAGATCCGGACCATATCCAACGTCGCGCGCGGCATCACTCGTTATCCATGCCTCGGCCTCGGCGAGCTGGATGGCGTCGAGCAGCCCCACCGCGCGGCGATGGTGTCGGACCCATTCTTCCACGTCCGCCTCGAGCGTTCTTCGCCGCTGCTCGTCGATGCGCCGCGAGGTGATCCATCCGCCGAACGCGGGCCATGTGGTGATGAGCGCCTCGTGCGCCATATCGACCACCTCGATGAGGATATCCCCTTCGCGCTTGGTGTCGCGCGTGAGCAATTTTCCATCGGTCAGCTTTTCCAGGGTCGCGGCAAAGCGGGCTTCGTCGTCCGCGGTGCTCTTCAGCGCGTCGAGCGGCTGCTGCCGGCGGGTGGGCGAGCGTCCCTCGCCAAAGGTCACCAGCCGAAGAAAAATGCGGCGCGCGATGGATCGCTGCTCGTCAGTGAGCCCGTGCAGCACGGCGTCGGCGGTGTGTTCGAGCGCCACCGCCAAACCGCTTTTGGTGCCGTCGCCCATGGCGAGGTAATCGTCGAGGCGGAGCGTGCTTCGCGTCCGCGCGCGCCAAAGGGTTTGCAACGTCACTTGAAGGAGCGGCAAGGCGCCGGGCTCGGAGGCGGCGTCGGCGACCAACCTTTCGCGCAGGCTTCGCTCGATCGAGACCCCCGCCGCCCGCGCCGGTGCTTCGATGGCCTCGGCCAGGCGCCCGTCGCGCAACGGGGGCAAATCGAGATGAAACGACCGGCCATCGAGGAGCGGCCAAAGCGCGCTATCGAGTAGCTCGCCATAGAAATCGGCGCGAAGGGTCATGACGAGCACGCAACGCTCATCCCTTTGGAGCTCGCCGTACATATCGACGAATCGCTGCCGCTCCGCGCGATCCTCGCACAACGCAAAGAGCTCCTCGAGCTGATCGATCACCACGAGAACACGGTCTTTGCCCGACGTGGCCAGGAGCGACTGCACTCCGGTGCGCGTGGCGGCACCACCCATCGCGAGGAGCAGACGATCGCCCGGGCGCGGCCCCGGCCGCAGGCTGCGCACGGTGAAGCCCGCAGGCGGCTCCTGCAAACGCGGCACGAGGCCGGCGTTCACGAACGACGATTTCCCCGAGCCGGAGGGGCCGACCACGAGGATCTGCCGCTCGCCGCGCTGGATGCGTTGGAGGACCAGGCCGATCTCGGCGCCGCGACCGAAGAATCGCCTTTGCGACGCATCGGCCGCATCGAACGGGCGCAAGCCGGGATAGGGGCAATCGATCACCGGCAACGCAATTCGAAGCTCCGTCAATGGAATCGCGTACAGGGTCCCTTCCTCCGAGCGCCCGGACTGCGCGTCGATCTGGGCCGCGCAAAGGATTCCAACCACGCGATCGTCGACGATGACGGGGGCGCCCGAGTAGCCGTGGACCGAGCCCCCCTGCCCCGCCGCGGCCTCCCGGGAGAACAATTGAATCGTGCTTATCCGCTCGCCGCCAAAGCTCAACAGGGCATCGAGGGAGGCGACCGTTCCCGCGGTGGCTTTACCGTCTTGGGGGCTGCTCGCAGGAAAGCCGTAGGTGCACCACTCGCCACGGTCATCCAATTCGGTGAGCGCACCCAACGACAGCCGACCTGCACCTACCAAGTCGCCGTTGACTTTGATGCACGCCCAATCGAGCCGCTCATTGAATTCGATATGTTCCACATTGGATACGCATGAAGGAAAGCGAAGCGACTCTCCATCGCGCACGGCTGCAGTCAGCAACACATCTTGGCCATGAAGAGTCAGCCGCCCGCCCTCGATTCGGCCCACGACATGCAATGCCGTGAGCACGCGATCGTCGTCGATGAGAAACCCCGTTCCGAAGGACGTCCCCGTCTCGATCCGAATCACATCGGTGCGACCCGCCATGCCACCTCCGCGTCTGATAGACTCGCGCCATGGACGCGCCGAGAAGATACCTCGAAGAGCTTCGAGGTGAGCTTGGTTTCTATCCCATGTGGATGCCCGCCGATCGCATCGAGGTGGGCTCGTTCGGCAGATTGGTGCGCGGGGTGTTTCGCAAAGAAGGCTCTCTGTCCGAGTTGGGTATCGACTTCGTCGCCAAGGCGCACGAATCCAAAAACTCATTCAAGAAACACCGCGGCATGACCTTCGAGGCCCGCGCAAACGCAAACGCGCAGGCCAGCCTCGTCGATGGCGCGCTCGGTGTAACCGTCACCGCCGACTCGGCATACGCCTGGGCCTTTGGCGCCGTTGGGGCGCGTCGGGTGGAGCTTTCGGACATCCTCCAGGTCAAGACCGCGGTGCTCGCGATCCGGCGCGCGGGGCTCTGGAACGATGCATGGCTTCTCGTTTCGGAGGTCTATTGCGTCGATATCCTCAATGTCGTGATTGCCAAGTCCCGGGACGCGGGGGGCGAGATTCGGGCGAAAACGACCATCCCTCATGCGGGCGATGTGCTCCTCGCCCAGGACGTCTCATGTCATTTCGACGCGGCAGACGTATTCACCGTGGAGAACGCAAAGGACACGACCCCCTTGTACGGTGTGCACCAGGTGCGTGGCGTGTTCCGCCGCGGCATCGAGCCGGTGCGCGGCGGGAGGTCCTCGCCGGCCGAACCGAGCCTCGAACGAACGATGGATGCATCGATGTTCGCGGAGGCCGCCGGCTAACACTTAACCCCAGTGTTCGCCTGAGTTGATCTTGTACGTTGCGGTCGAAAACAAAGTTTGATCTCTTGGCCGGATGGCGTAGGCATACAACATCGAGCTGCGAGAGCGCGCCGTTCGGGCTTACTAAGCCGGCGAGGGCAGTTTCGCGGAAATAGGGGTTCGCTTTGCCGTAGGTGAGGCAAGTGTAAAACAGTGGGTGTGGTTAAAACGAAAGAAGGGAAACGTCTCTCCGTCTCCGAAGGGGGGTGGCACATCTTCCGAGATTGGTGCTCTCGAGGTCGCGGCTATCCTGGGGCGTCTGGGGGACCCCACAGCAGGAGAAATGACCGCCGAATTCAATCGGGGCCGAACCGTGAGTGCTCGTGTTCACGTGTCGAGCATGAAACGAGCACTCCATCGATACGGCTATGTTGTAAAAAAAAAGCACCCGGCGGCCGCTGGAGAGTCTTCGCCCCGACGTCCTAGCAAGACGGGGGGTCTTCAAGAAAGAAGTTCGTCGGATCCATCCTGACCGTCTCGTTTTTCTTGATGAGTCCTGGCTGAGCGTGACGATGAGTCGGAGTCACGTTTGGTGAGGATTTATCGACCGGATTCCAATGAATCGTGAAAAAAACCTGACGCTACTTGGCGCTATCCGGCGCAGCGGCTGGATTGTGCTGAATACCCTGTGGCAGACCGCGAACGGCAATCGTTTCGTCGACTGGTTGACGAAACGACTCCTTCCGAAGCTTCGTCGGGGCGACGTTCTCGTCATGGATAACCTCCCGGCACATCACGACAGGCGCGTCGCGCCGGTTTGCGCCGCTCGTGGCGTCCGCGTCATCTATCAGCCTCCGCACTCGCCGGCTTTCAACCCAATCGAGCCAGCATGGGCCTTGCAGAAGCAATACGTCAGAAAGCATGCACCGCGATCTCACGAAGCCCTTCGCTGTACGGCACCGCGCGCCAGGTATCGAATAACTGCGCGTCATTGCCGAAATTGGTTCGCTCATGCTGGATATGGAGTCAACTCAGGAGATCCCTGGGGTTAAGTCGACGACGTCAGCGACTCCCTCGACTCCGCCGGCCGAGCGACCGATACTGCACGCATGCACTTCCGGCACTTCGCGCTTCTTGCCGTCATGCTCACGCATTGCCGCGAACGCGAACACGCAACGCCATCCACATCGCCGCCGGCGACGACGACCACGCCGAAGACGAGCGACGCCTCTCCCATGAACACGACCGCGGCCTCCCCCGCAGTCCAGCCCGACGCATCGCCCCCAATCCGAACCGCAGCACCCTTCTCTCTGCCCCGCCCCCCGTGGGGCGGTACGGAGAACACGTCGGAGGCGCGCCCTATCTACGTGAAGCGCTTCTTCTTCGATTGCACGCACCCCACGGCCGTGTCGTCGTGGCACTCGGCGCAGAAGCCGCAATGGGAAGTCTCGGCCTACCGCTGTTTGGACGAAATCCCTGCCCGCACCCTTCCCCCCTGGCAGAGCGACGGATTTTTCGTCTTCGGCAATCGCCGCGACCTCGTCATCGAGGTGTACGGCCACGACGACGGGGGGCCAAGCCCCGCGCAGTGGCGCGGGTACGTCGACAAGGCCATCGCGACGATTCCTGCTCCCGCGCCGAAGTCCCTGGGAGCGGTCCCCACCAAACGAGTCGACCAAAAGAAGGCGAAGATCTGGGCCGCGAAGCTCCGGAAATTGGTCGGCGAAGCCCTGATTATGAACTGCCTGCCCAACGCGCTCGCGGAACAGGAGCACACCGCGCTCGCGACCGAGATGGATCGGCTGGCCCCAGCCGATCAGGGCCCCTTCGAAACCACACTTCTCGAGGTCAGCGCGTGCCGCGCCTGCAGCACGCGGGAGAGTCGATGCCCGAGTGCCCTCGAGGCCATCGAGAGCACGGACGCCTGGATCGACACGTACGCCAAGTAGCCTCCGTCACGAAACCCGCGCTGCCGTCAGTTGACCAGTACATTGCCCGTCGCAGGGCACGTTCCGGGATTACTGATGTACCAACTGCGGGGTGCACTCGAAGGAGACGTCGCCGAGCAACCGTCCGGTGGTCTCGGTGGCCCGTACCACTCGTTCCCGTATACACTGATTGGGACCGATGCCGAGGATGCAGCGCGCATGTCATAGAACCCCTCGCCCGCGATGTGGAAGATATTCTCGCCCCGATTCGCGCTCGTCCCGAAGTCGAGCAGGGACGCACCGTAAAGCCAGAGGTGAGCCTCCGACGTACGGAATGTCGAGCGCCGAATCTGGATCTCCCATCCTCCCGTGGCTTCCAAACTGTGCTTGTTGTTGTCGAATTGCGTGTTCTCGACGATGAGCTTTGCAGAGCCTCGCATCTCGTCAATCGAAATTCCACCCAAACGATTATCGTGAATCCTGGCTCCTCTCACCGTAACGACCGTCGGGGTGGGTGACAAACCATCCTTCGCCGTCAACCCCGACGCGCCATTGTGATCGAGCTCCGTGCCGGTCATGGAAATCGAGCCGCTTCCGGACGAGCGAATACCGTGGCCACCATTTCCCCATATACGTCCATTGACGAATGCCGCCGGGCCGCCCGTTTCTACCCCACTGGATACATTCGAGTGCAGGTCAATGGAATCGAGTGTCGCAGACGTCCCGTTCACGATCACGGCGCCAATGCTTCCATGGTTGTGCACGGTGACGCCGTGGAGCGCCGCGTTGCCGACTCGGATAACAACGCCAACACAGAACTGTTCGATGGAGAGCGACTCGAGCCGCGTGTTTTCAGCGAGCACAAGTCCAATTCGAGCATCGGCGCCGGTGCTGCACCCAATTTTTCCGGGGCCGACCAACTTGGTCGAAGGCCCCTCGCCCTTGAGCGTAATACCCGCCGGTATATTCGGGTCCACGAGGATGGTGCCGCCGCTGGCCGGCGTGACGAAGTTGTCGCCGTTTGCTCGGTCGTACGTGCCGGCGCGAAGGAAAACGGTATCGCCGCCGGCGGCCATGGACACCGCCTTCGCCATACTGCGGACCGGACTCTCGTCGGTTCCCGCGGGCACGCCCCCATCCACGGGGGTGTCGGTTCCCGTGAGGCCCGCCGTGATCGGCGTGATCGTCACCCCCTGCGGGTAGGATCGTGAGCCCGATGCGGTGGTCAGCTGGACCACCTGCAAGCCAAGGGGAGCGCCATGTGGAACATCCACGGCAAAGCTGGCATCGGTGGGCGTACGATCGAGAATCGTTCCCGGTAGCTTGCCGACCGTGACGGCGGTGATGCTATCGAGCAACGTACCTTTCAAACGGACAACGACCTTCCCATACCCCTGGCGGACCTTGCCAGCCGCGCTCCCATCGACGGTGACAGCCGTAAGTCTCGGGAGAGCACTCGGCAGCCCAATGGGATCGGGCCCCCCATCCCCCTGCGCCGGGTCGAAAGCATCCCGGTTGACATCAAAGTTCGGACACCCCGACGCGAGCACGAGCGCCAGCGTAGGCCCCATCTTCCACCAACCGAAATGTGACGCCTCTGTACGTTGCATCGACCCCATCGCGGAAACGACGTCGTCGCCCATCCGCGCCTTTGACGAACCTCGTTGATTTTCTCCGTCGCTCGCACCCGCGCGGCCCTCGTCCGCAAACCGGCGCGACGCCACAGCACCGTCAAAACGCACCTTGCAGACCGACCGTGCGACTGCCGATGTCGATGCGTGGCACCACGTAGCCCCCGCGCGTCCTCGGCTTCGCCTTCGGCCAGAGGAGCCAAACGGCTGCTCCTCCCAGGATCAGCGCGCCGCCGGCGGCATAAAAGCCCACCGACACGCGCGCATGGGTTTGCTGCGCGTCGAGCGTATCGGAAAGCTGCGTGCAAGTTTCGCTCGTCGACGACTCCGTCGGTTGCGCACAAGCGGAGCGTGACCACAGCACCTGACCGCGCAGGCGGCCCGCCTCGCGCGCGTCGCCTTGACTCGCCAGCGCAAAGCCGATTCCCCCCGCCGTGGCGAGCAGCCCCGCTCCGAGCATCGCGATGGTGACCGAGTTCCGCCCCGTCCAAAAACCTTCGCGTTCGAGGGGCGCTGCGGTCGGAATGGTCACGCGAGGTGCCGGAGGAGGCTCCGGCACGAGCACGACCTGGTGCACCAGAATGTGACCTTCGGCCATGTGGCGTACTTCTCGATACGGTTTGAAACCGGGAGCGGTGGCGGCCACCACGTAGTCGCCAGGGTCAACCTCGACTTGATATCCGTCCATCAGCCGGGTCAGCCGCTCGGATTGCACCGGTATCTCCGTGCCATCGGGTGACTCCGTCCGCACCTGCACCTCGAGCCCCGGTCGCTTCTGTACCACCACGTGAATCGCGGGGATGCGGGATCGGAGTGCTTTCAGCGTGGATTCGACGACGGCCAGAACCGCCCCGTTCCCCTCCGCACGCGCCATTTCTCGCGCCCGTTCGTAGTCGCCGGCCGCGTCGCGAAGTCGGCCGAGATGGTCTTTGCATCGTGCGATATGGCTGAGGATCCCCGCCGTCTTCTTGATCGCGGCAGCGCGTTCGAGCTTCTCCAGCGCGGCTTCCCACCTCTGCGCGGTTTCGTCGGCCTGCGCCTCCGTGAACAGCGTTTTGGCGGTTTGAAGCTCGGTTTTGGACGGGGCCGATTGTGCAAATGACACGGACGGTGCCAGAACGAGGATTCCGGTGACGATCAACCGCGCTCGAACGGCGGTGGTGCGACCTCTTGTCCTGCGATGGTGTCCCAAAGCTAACTCCATGACTTTCACGCCTGAACGACGCCTATCGAAGAAACGATCCGTTGGCTGGACTGTAAATGCTCGGGCCACTCACAAACATCACCGATCCGGGTGGATAGAGGCCCAATGAGAAGAAGCCATGCGTGTGCATTCCGTTGGAATCTTCCTTGAAGATGCTGTGCGCTTTCTGCGAGACGACAAATGGCAGGCGAATTTCCGTTCCGGCAAAGCCCGACACCTGGATCCCATCATACTTCCCGGTCGCGTGTTCTTTCTCGGGGTTCGCATCCTTGAGTTTTTCGATCCGCGGCCGGTTGCCTGGCTGAAACAAGACCTCGTCGAAAATAAGAAAGTTGTCGAGATCGACTTCGATTTTCTGTGGCCTCCAGTAGTAGAACAGAATGCGAACTGTGCTCGTGTCCGGAAAGGGAGTGTCATAGGCCCGAACCACGAGCGTTCCTTGCTTCCCCGGAAAGAGCCCCACGGCGGCGTTGTCGGCGCGGTTGTTGAAACGATTGATGACCGTTCCGTCGTTCATCACGAAACGGGCGTCGTATTTCGGGTCATCGTCCCGTGCTCGGGTCGGCCTGCCCGACGGAAAGGCGGTTCGATCGTAGTGGATGACGGTTTTGTCCGAAGGGGTTTGCAACCCGCCCGTGACCCATTGCTGCAAGGAGTCGGCTCGGGCGCCCAAGAGCTGGACGGCCCCCCAATCCTGCCGGTGTGCCATATTGACCCTCGCCCATGCGTCGAGAAGCGGCATCGCCGGGTTTGCCCTGAGGGTCGCAGCGAAATTTCGCATCAAGGTGGCGCCCACCGCATCGCCCGAATATTTTCCCGAGAATCCGAAGATGCCGTGCACGGGCTGCTTTTTCTGCAGGACGGGAAGCCACTCCTCCGACCACGCGTAGGAGCAGTTGGAACACGACGGGACCAAGAGGTACTTGAGCCTACCCGTGCAGGGTGCGCCGACGTGGGTGGCCAACACCTTCTGAAGCTCGATGCGAGCATCTTCCCCGGAAGCTTTACCGAAGACTTCTCCGGCACCACCATGCCCGCTCACCGCCACGAGGTCGGCTTGATGTTGCGTGTTGTCGAAGGTCAGCTCACCCAGCTCCACCCCGGGGTTCAGGATCCACTTTCCGAGGAACGAGGCGCTCTTCGACGTGGGGCGTGCGATGAGGCCCTCCTCCTCCGGTGCCGCAGGATGGGAGACCCAGCGAATATCGAGATCCGAGATGCTCGGCGAGACGCGGATCTTCGGATTCGTCTTGCTGGGTGGAACGTCGAGAAAAACGTTCCGCCATCCGAGCTCCGCCGACGAGAAAGCGCGATCGAACGCAATGCCGTCGCGAACGTCTTCGTACTCGAGCCAGGCGAAGCGGAGGGAGCGATGAACGGCGCGCGACGTGGGAATGGTCATCGTCATTCTTGACACCTACGTGGCCGAGCCCTTGGTGTTGCGCGCGCCGCGGCCGGGCTTTGGGCGGGGTGCCCAATCGCGGGCGTGCCACGGGCGCTCGTCGTCGTCGTGGGCGGCGCGAAGGCGTTCGACGGTGTCCGGCCCCGCTTTGCCGGTGACGGGGAGCTGGTGATCCGCTTCGAACTCCTGAATGGCCATCGCGAGGGCGTCCGCGCTCGGAGGACTGGCGGGCGGAGGGCGCGTCGACACGTAGCCAAGGTTGACGAGGCGCTGCCACTGCCCCATGGGCGAGCTCTCCGGGGGAACGCGCAAGTACGCGAACGACTCGCGCGGCCCATGGGGTGTCTCCACCGTGGCACGTACGGATTTGTGGGTGGACTCGAAGACGACCGCGCCTTGTCCGTCCGTCGTGACATCCTTCGTCGAGCCGTCGTCGAACGTGAGGCGGACCGGGGTCCCCACCGCTTGGCCGAAGAGAGCATCGTCCAGAACGACCCGGACCATCTCGGGCGGTATCTTCTTTTTGCGCTTCTCGTCGAGGCTTTCGGGATCCGTCACCTCCATCTTGTCCGCAAGGTGCACGCGAGTCCCGCTGCCGTTGAGATCGACCTCCTGGGCGAACATCACCGCCTTCTTGTCTTCCAGTCGGAGCATCGCTTCGGCGCCCTTGGCGTGGACCGCCTTCGCGGCGAGCAGCGAGATCATGTCCTTTGTGAGGTGGATCTCGGTCCCCTGCGTGCGAAGCACGATCTCGTCGGCTTCGAGGATCATCTTCTTCGCGCTGCGAACGTACGTGCCGTCGATCACGTGCATGGCGCTCTCCCCGGGGTTCTCCTCGGTGCCGACGGTCACCACGTGCTGCCCCGCGACCGTCAGGACGTCGTCGACGCCAATCACGGTCGAGCGGTACCCATCGACCACGATTTGGCTCGAGCCTCCGACCGTTCGCCGATGCCCATCCGCGACCGTTTCCACGAGCTCGCCGCCCACGTCGAGCTGCGCCGAGCCACCGATAGACGTGGTCTGGGTGTCCCCCACGCTGTCGATCCGGTACGTCGCCACCACATGCCGCTCGGCGCCGCCCACGCTGATTCCCAGATCGTGGTCCACCTGCACGTTCGAATGGCCTTTGACGTGCTGGGTCGCGTCGCCCTCGACCAGCATGTATGAATCGCGACGGATCCGCATGTCGAAATCGCGGTTGCTACGGATGTGCACCAGCTCCCCTCCCCGGCGCGCATCGATCGAAATCTCGTTGCGGCCGCCATCGTCCGGAATCGTCCTGGAGACGATCCCGACTTTTTGGTGCGACAGGAAATCGCGAAACGGCAGCCGGTTTTCCTCGTTGTAGAAGCAGCCCTTCACGAAGGGACGCTCGCCGTGCCCTTCGATGAAGCCCACACGCACCCGCATGCCTTCGCGGGGGAGAAATTGAGTCCCATAGCCATCCCCCGCCCAGTGCTGGTCGACCGGCACCCAAACGGCTTGGTCGTGCTCTTCGCCGTAGGCGAGCTCCCCCTTGAACCTTCCCTCGTCATCGGCCACGTCCCAATCGAATCGGACGTGCACGTACCCGGATCGATTGGTGTCGAGGCGCGATGTCTGGCGCTTGCCCGTGGCCGCCACGACCCGCGCGAGCTCGTCGCCGAGCTTGGGGCGCGCCGCTCGAGCCGCCAGCGGGAGGGTGGCCGAAGGGATGCAGCGAAACTCGTTCTGGTAGACGCGCTGCTCAACCGATGCCGGATCGATCACGCCTTTGCTGACGATGTCCACGACGATGTATTCGCGATCGAGCGCGTCGTTGGGGTGTCCGGTAAGCTTGAAACGGTAGCCCGCACCGAAGCGGCGGCAATCGCTTTGCCCTCGTCCCTCGATGCTGTCGACCCGGGCCCGCGCAAGCTCGATGTCCAGTCGTCGCTGCTTGTTCGCATAAGCGCGCAAATTCGGATCGATCTGAAACATCTGCTGCATCAGCATCGCGGGCGGAATGCTCGTCGAATCGATGTCGAGGTCGAAGCTCGCGCCACCTTTGAGCGAAGGGCCCTTGGGACCGATGGCCAGGCCCACTTTCACATCGAGCGTGTGCTTGATGGAGTCCTTCTTGGCCACACCCGCCCAGTTGCTGCGAGCTCCCGCGTCGCGCTCGATCGCGCGCATCTTCTTCGGGCGAATCGACTTTTTCAGGCCGAAGGCGAAGATGCGTTCCTGGTCGGTGCCCGCCCCACCCTCGTCGTCGTAGGAGATTTCGTCACCCTCGTTCTCGATCAAATCGCCCGCGGCTTCACCGAAGGCATTGCCGCCCAGCTCCGTTGCCAAGCTCGTGATCCCCGTCTTGAGCGCGGAGCCGAGGAGCTCATTGGCGACCGCCATGTTTTGGACGGCGGGCAAGTCGCGCGGCTCATCGCAGAACGTCAGCACGGTGAGCATCTTGGTGGCGGCTCCGACTTCCGCGACGGCGTTCGCCACGGGACCGCCGATCATCCCAGCTACGGATCCAAGCGCGCCCGCAACGGCACCGGCGCCCGGGAGTACGGTATCCAGCAAACCGGAAGCATGGTCGAAGCAGAAAACGATTCCGGCATCCGATAGAACCCGTCGAAAGAATTCGTAGTCGGTCTCGTCGCGCTGGTACACGAACGGCAACTTTGGATAATCGTCGTCGCGGATGTGCCACTTGCATTCCTTGGCCGAGATCTTGATCTCCGCCAAGACCTTCTCGACGATCTCCTTCGGGGTCTTTTGCTGGAAGTAGCGGATGGTGCGTCGCTGCGTGAGCAGCCACAGTTTCGGTGCAACCGTAACTTCATAGCGGCGGCGTGGACCGCCCCGTTCCCCTGGCGCCGCGCCGAGGGCCTCGAGCGTAGTCACGATGCCCTGGATGACACGGGGCTCGTCGTTGCCCGTCGACTTGATGGTCAGGCATGCCGATTCGCCCTCGAGCGCGTACAAGCCTGCCAAGGGGAGCTGGCTGGTGAACGTGACAGAAAACGCGTAGAGATCGTTGATGGCTTCGCGGCCTTCGAAGGATAAGACCCGCAGCTGGCCGTTTGCGTAAGGACCGATGGCGAGCTCGAAGGGGTCGTCGTTGCCGTCTCCCCCTGTCAACCCGGCGAGATCTTCGAGCACATCGAGAGGATTCAACGGCATGTCCATGATGCGTCCCCCGCGTCAAATCCAGGCATCACGGTCGATGCCGTAGAGGAAGAGCTTCAAGGTCGGCGGCGCGCCGTGCGGGAGGAACACGCGCGCCTCCCGGCACGTCACGATGTCCTGCCAATAGGGGCGGCGGTCGGGATCCCGCTCGCGCTCGAGGATCTTGTACGCCGCAATCCCACGCCCTTGCGGGAGCTCGCGGGGCGGGTCGAGCACCCGATCGATCCGAACTCCCGTAAAGGAGCGCTCCATGCATTCCTCGATCGCAAACGGCGCGGCCAATTTGATGAGGCGCGGGAGGTGCTCGAGGTAGTCGTCGTTGTCGCAGGTCGCCACGAGCACGGGGCGCTTGTGGAGTAGATCCTCCCGGCGAAACTGCAACGCAAAGAGTCCTCGTTGATCGAGGCATGCGAACGGCAAGGCCGTCACGTCGTCGCGGGCCACGGCGTCGAGCAGTCGAACGATCCTCGTGGCGCACCACGGGAAAATGGTGCCGAGCTCGTCGTGTTTGTAGAGGGGTGGTTGCTCGACCTCCGGCTCGAAGGAGACCAGGGCGAGGTACAGCGATTGAAGGCGCTCGTAAAAGGTATATGGCGTCGTCGAAGCGCGTCCGAGCAGCGCGCGAAGAACGGCGAGCTCTCGGCTGACGATGACGAGCAAGTCGAGGGCCTGCTGCGGGAGGGTGGCCGCGGTGAGGTGGAACGGCGCCATGCTGCGCAGCTCGAGCAGCTCGCTTCTGCGCCGCGCGAGGGCGTCGACCACGGCCTTCACGGTTCCGATCAACGCGTCGCACGCGCGCGCATGAAGTACGGTTGGCCACACGGCCCCTGCGAACTCGATGGCGCTTCCCGCACGCTGCACCCGGCCGAGCGCGATGACCTCGGAGCGGTCGCAACGGTCGCGCGGGTAGTCGTCGAAGACGATCTCGAGCTTCGGTCGCATCCACGGGAGCTCGGCGTCGACGTTTCCCACATACCGGGTGGAGCGCGCGCTCGTGTCGTCGGGGGTGAGGTTGAGACCATCCAGGACCAGCTTGGGCACGGCGAGGTAGACGCCGATCGAGGACGTCAACCCGTACAGCCTCGTTTGAACGTCGGCCTCCAGCGGTGGGGTCTCCTCGTCGATTGTAGCTTCGAGGCCGCTGGCGAAGACCACGTGAAGCTTGCGGAACACGAGCTCTCCCCGGACGAGGGCGTCGCGATCGTAAGCCATATCGACGATCCCGTAGGCATCGGGAAGAACGCGCCGCAGGGCGCGCGCGCGCAAGCTCTCGCCGTAGGTGTCCGCGGCGTAAAAGTGGATGGGTTGGCCGCGCAGAACGCGTGGCCAAAAGGGCTTTCGGGGAATCATCGGCGGTCCAGCCTCCCCGGCACCGACAGCTCGAACTCCGCGCCCTTGTAGCGCATGTGCGGCCGCACGATGAGGTTCATGTGGTACCAGCCCGGCTGGCCGTCGATCTCGCGCACGTCGACTTTCGCGCTGCGAAGTGGAAACCGAAGGCGCATGGCAGCGGGCGGGTTTTCGGCGCGATTGACGAACTGGCGGATCCACGTCGTGAGATCGCTCGCGAGCTCTCCCGCCGTGTGATGGCCTCCCAGGTGCTCGCGCTGAATGATTTTGACGAAATGCGCAAAGAGCGAAATGAAAAGCAGGTACGGGATCTGCGTGCCGAGGTAGTAGTTGAGCGTCGCTTGCGGCCCATGGTCCGAGCACAATACCTTCGGCTTTTGAAGGCTGCTGGCCGTCGCGAACCGAAGGGAGCCCTCCACGGGATCGCACGTGAGCGCGATGAATCCAAGCTCCGCAAGGGCCAGCTCCTTCTTGCGCGAGAGGACGACGTCCACCGGCGGCTTGCAGGCGTCCGAATTCATGGCCGCGTGCCAATCGCGCACGGGCGGCTCGTCGTCGAACGTGCCGAGCACCCCCATGGCGGTTCGGTGGCGCGCGTGGCTGTCGGCCAAGCGCACGCCAAACGCATAGGTCGCGCTTCCCCACAAATGATCGCGGATCCCGTCGATGCGCTCGTTGTACACGAAGCTCTCGGCCGACCCGTCCGATTGATCCACGTCGCGGTGGGGCAAACGGAGCAGCATGCGGGGCAGCAAGAGGCCGACGTAGCGACTGTCCTCCGTCTCGCGAAACCGATTCCACGCCGACATTTGGGGAGTGTCGAAGACGGCGTGAAGGTCGGTCATGGCCGTGAGCTCCTCGTAGGAGGCCACGCCGAAAAGGAGCGGGTCGAGGTCAAGGAAGATTGGCGCGTGTGCCATGGCGGCGACGGAGGCCATGCCCCGCAAAAGGTCCAGGTCCTCAGGCGATGAGGTCATCGCGAACGGAGCAAAAATGGCCGTGTACGGCTCGCCGCCATGCTGTCCGTACTCTTCCGAGTACACGATGCGATACAGCCACGACTTCGTGGGATCTGGGTTCTCGGCCAAGTCGGACCGAAGCTCCTCCTTCGAGTAGTTCCAGACCTTGATCCGAATGTTCTCCGTGAAATCGACCCGGTCGACGACGAACTTCAATCCGCGCCACGCGGATTCGAGCGCCTGAAACTTCGGGTGATGAAGAATGACGTCGACCTGGCGCCCGATGCGTTCATCCAACTTGGCGATGAGCCAATCGGTGAGATCGGGCGATCCCGCCAGCTGCGCGATGAGCGATTCGACGGCCATGTCGTCGGGGGAGCTCGCCGTTACCGTATCCGCCGCGGTCATCGTTCTCCCGGATCCAGCGCGTAGAGCGCGATGCTCGTGATGCCGGGGATCGAGCATTGCAATCCCAGGCGCCCGGCGCGGCAGATGGCCGTCCAGATCTCGGAGCGCTTATCGAGCTGGAAGTAGAGGGTACCGTGCACCTCCGGGAGCTTGTCGGGTCGCGGCCTCCATTGAACCGGGACACCGGCGACGTTGGCGTATTTCAACTCGAGCAGGTCCCGCAGCGGGGCGATCTTCGCCAACCGGGGAAGCTCCGTGCGAAGTCGGTCGAGGTCTTGGCCCGTGACCGCGAGGAAAAATTCCTTTTCCAGCACGCCCGGCGGCGAGCGCAGGTCGGCTTGGCGCGCCCACGGGTAGTCGCGCACGCCTTCGAGCCGGATCTCGAGGTGCTCTTTTGCGCCGATGGCGGCCAACGTTTTCGTCAGAGCATCAAAAAGAGCCGAGAACGTGCGGCCCAGCTCTTGATGGTGAAACCGCGGGAGGTGGACCGGATCGTCGTCGCGCTCCGAACCGGAAGGGAGCGGCGCATCCCCTGCGGGGGTGAAGGGCGCGAGGGTGTGGAGGATTTCGACGAGATCGAGGTACGCCTTGTGCGGTGGGGTCAGCGGGCGGTCGAGCAAATCGAGAACCTTTTGCACATAGGTACCGAGAAGGCCTCGCAATTGGCGGCGGGTGTCTTTGAGCGCATCGAGGGCCTGCCAGTGATCCGCCCAGGCCTTCCGCGCTCGTAAGAGCTCGAGGAGTTGCTCGAGCTGCTCGGTGATGTAGGTCGATGCGCGAATCCGCCAGACGGGCGGAACGTAGTGGCGATCCAGAACGAGCTTTCCGTCTTCGTCGCGGACGAGTCGACCGCAGGGCACCACGTCGAACCCATTGAGCCGGCTGATCTCCGAGAGAAGCCAGGCATTGGGGCGCAACCAGGTTGCCTCGATGGGTCTCGTGCCGTTGGCCACGTCGGCCACGGTATGGGTCTCCGTGACATAGCGACGATCGGGATGCGGATCGCCCGGTGCATTGACATTGGCGCGGGAGTTCTGCACCGCCGGAACACCGATGTAGAGCCGCACCGATTCTCTCGAACCGAGATCGGGCATTGGGAGCCGCAGAGGTCGATCATCCGGCCCGACGGTGACCTCGGTACCATCGGGCATCGTGGCATGAAGGCGGCGAATCTCGAGCCGGCCGCTCTCCTCGGCTACCGGATCCCACTCGATTTCGTTGATGCCCCAGGCGTCATCCGCAACATAGGAGAGAGCTCGGGCCGCGCCCTGCTCGTGGTACTCGTCGGCCCATTGGAAATGGTGAGGTGCAAGTCGAAGTTTGTAGGGCCACGCCGGTTTTCTCAGCATCGCGCGCATCGTTCATCCTTCTCGACGGCTGGAACGAACTCGCGCGTGGCCTCCTCGGCGTTGGCCAAGAGCGGCACGCGCACGTGAAGGGATCCGCCGAGCTCCGTAGTGTAATAGGTCTCCACGCCAAGCTCGCGGGCGCCGAGCTCCCACGCAGGTACGTCGTTCGCGTCGAGGTGGACCTCGAGCTCCACGGCAACCTTGGCGTCGAAGATGCGCCTCGTCAGCAACTCCACGTAAGCGTAGGCACTCCCGCCGGGCATCAAGCTCTCGTACGCGGTGCGACCAACGGGCCCCACGTGAAGGCGGACGAGACCCTCGGTATCGTCGCGCTCGTCGCCGTAGATCATGTCTTCTCCGAGGGTCGAGACCTGCACGCCCAACTGCGCCGTCTCAAACGGGTCGATGGCGACGGTCCGGTGGATGTTGGGCTGCAAGGAGATGGGCCACGGGACAAGGCGCTGGAGAAGCTGCTCGGCGCTGCGAACGTCCATCGCGTGCGGCTGGCCGCGCTGAAAATCGGCGAGGCCCAACGCGACCATCGGCGGCAAGGGGTCCTCGGCAATCGCCGTGAAGGCGTCGACGCCCGCCAGCGGGCGGAGGATTCGGCTGAGCGCGTCGTTGCCGTCCAGATCGAACCCACCCTCGATGGCGCGCGCCTTCCACGCGGCGTACAGTCGCGCGGCCAGCGGGTGGTGCAGCACATCGTAAAATGCGCGCACGACGCCCTCGTCGTCGTGCTGGACGATTTCCTCGGTCCATTGGGCCGCGAGAGGGGCGGACGTGCCCACGAGGCCCAAGAAACGAAGATCCAACCGCACGTGCGGGCGTTCGCCCCTGGACACGGTGAGGGCCGCGACGTCACCGGAAGGGTACACAAGACTCGGTACTTGGCCGAATCGAATGGGGCGGCGCCCGCGATGGGGGCGGCCGACGTCGGCCGCGAACATGTGCTCCAGGAGGCGAGCGGCCGCGAAGAAGTCGTATTGGCCGGCGGTTTCGACGAGGCGCTCGAACAGATCGACCCGTGCCTGTCGAACGGCGAGACCGAGCGGAGCTCGCTCCGGATGCGAGGCACGCGGGCGCGCCGCGCAAGGATGCTCGTGGGGCGTTGACTCCGAGACGCTAGGCGGCCATCGGATGGCATCGCCGGTCTTCTTCAAGGTTGCGATGCATTGAACGAAGCCGTTGGTGGCGACGTGCGCATCGAGGAGTCGATGAAGAATGCGCGCGAAGAGCGCGACGTCGCCCGGTCCACGAAAGTCGGTCTCGTCGAGCTCGAGGGATGCCCGATAGCCGCGGCGTGAGCCACTCGGCTCGGTGGTCGGCTGGATCGTGAGCGCTTCGAGGCTCCGAATCCGGGCGACGTTGGCGTGAAAGCGTGCCGGATCGACCTCGAATGGCGGTAGGAGCGAAAAGAGCACGTTCTGAAGCGCAACGAGCGGGTCCTCGTCGGGGATTGCCCCACGCATGAACGCCCGAAGGGCGAGGTCGGCGCCCGCAGCCGGTGGAACGTAGTTCGATGTCGGCAGGATGTTGCGCACGCGCATCGACCCCGGCATGCCGGCCCCCGCCGACGCAAGCTCCCCCGGCGCCAGCTCGCACCCGCGGCTCGTGGCCAACACGCGCAGCGCGATCACATGGGGCTCGAGGAGGGGCTCGGCGCCTCGCGGGCTCGTTAAGGTGACGAACAAATCGGGCTCCGAGCGCGTGCGGGAGGGCACCCAACGCGTGGAGTAGGCGTACGGAAAGTCGCTCGAGAACCGTTCGGCTGCGAAGCGCCGCACGGCAGGCAATGGGATGGTCGGGCCCGCCCGATCGCGGGGCTTGGCCGTCGCCGATATGACGGCATAGACAACACCGCGCGCTCGGGGTAGCCCCGCGACGTGCACGGGGAAGGTCGACACGCCGGGACCAAACATGCGCGGCTCGGCGGTCGTGCGAAACAGGTTGACCGCCGGCACGCAGTGCGCACGCAAGCCGTCTTGCGCAAGCGACGCAGCGGCGGGTAAGGCCCGTTCGAAGCGAAGGACCACCGTAGCCTGGCGCACGCCCGCGCCGCGATGTGCACTGCCCAGGCGAAGAACGAAGAACCGAAATTTCTCGGGAAAGCTGAAATACTCTTGCAGCAGGGACGTCGCGGTGGGAGGGCCGTCCGGCTCCGGCGCGAGCATCTCGTCCAGCCGCAGGCCATACGGCCGAACGGCCGCGTCCAAATCGCGGACGCGCCCATCGGGGAAACGGAGCTCCACCCGCTCCGTATGGCGAAGGACGTGCGCGAGCAGTAAAAGCGCGGCTTCGTGCGGGCCGTCCACGTAAATGCGCAGCTCCTCACCCAACGCCGTGTCGAGCGTCCCGTCGAAGACGCGCACCTCGAACTGGAGCGATCCGGCGAGGGCGCGCGCGTTCTCGATGCGGTACGGCCCCACATCCACATCGCTCACCGTTTGGAAACGGCACCATGGGTCTTTGGCCGACAGGATCTCTGCGCCCGCGGCGATGCGCCGGCTCCGGCCGTCCTCGGGCTCCAGCTGCACGATGGTGGCTGCGGGAAACGGCCGCGCCAAGGAGGGGGCGACAACGTCCGCCAGCGCGCCGTGACTCTCCATTTCGAAATCGGGGATCCGCTCCAGGATGGCAGCGCCGATGGCGAAAACACCTCGGCGGATGCGCTCGAGGGAAGCGTCCATGGCCATGCGACCGAGGCGTCCCACGAGCCCCGGATGCAGCGTTGCGAACGCGCGCGCGGCGGCCACGAGCCCTTCGATACGTGCCTGCGGAAAGCGCGCCATCAGATCACCTCCCACGCTCGTCGTGGAGCGACCGCCGCCTCGAACGCCACCGGCATGGGTCGCCCGTTCACCACGACCCACCCCTCGATTCGGACGCGAAACGTCAAATCGAGTCGATCGCTCGGCACCGGCGATACCCGCGGGTGATGAATTTTCGGAACGTAGCGACGAAGCGCCGCCTGTGTCTCGGCGCACCATGCTCCGGCGCCCTGCCGTGACTCGTAGATGCGTGTGACATCACCGAGCCCGTACTCCGGGTCGCCCGGCATCGAGCCGCGAAGCACGCCAAAGAGGGTCGCGACCTCCGCCATGAGCGCGGCACGGAGCTCCTGCATCGAGCCCTGCGACGAATGGGTGTGCGACACATTCTCCAGAAATTGGGCGATCACGCGTCGGCCTTTCGTTTGTAGGCGGCTTTCGTATCGCCTTCGACGCCCTTCACCTCGAGCTCGACCTCCTCGTACGAAAAGCTGATTCGGGCCAGATCGCTGTATTCGTGATCGCCGGGCAGCATTCGAGCCGTATCGGCAACCCCGAACTCGACCATCGTGACGGTGGCTTTCTTCAGCGCCATGGTGGCGTACGACGTTTCCTTTCCGCCCGAATCTTTGCGTTTGAAGTCGAGCGTGACGTCCTCGAGCGGTTCGCTGTTGCTCCACGCGGCCTGCAAACACTGCGCGACGACCGCGTTCCACTCGCAGACGATCCACATCGGCTCGTTCTGCACCGTGCCCGCGCCCTTTTCGCTTTTGCCACGCGTCTCGATCGGGACGGTCACCTTGCCCCCGAAGGCAATGGCGGTCGATCTCCCCTCCCCCGCGCGCGTGTCATCGCTCTTGAACTGCCCTTGCTTCGAGCCGTTGATGGAGATGTAAATAATGGACTGGTTGTTCGAAGGCATGATCGTTCAACCCAAAGGAAAGGAATGGCGCTCGCCATCGCGCGGGTCGTAGCGCGCGAACGCCTCGAGGCCGCGATCCTTCTCCCGAAGGACCGTAAGCCGCGAATAGCGCAGCTTTTCATTGCGCTCCGCGATCGCGCGGGCGAGAAGCTTGCACTGAAGCCATGCTTCCGCGTCGCTGCAGGACGCCGATTCGATTCGAAGCGTGAAGTCGTCACCCGTTTGCCAGTTCGCGCCTGAAAGCGAGCGGCGTTCGGTGCGGTGGGTCATGTGGACGCACGAGGGCATTCGAAGCATGCCGTCGTAAAGCCCTTGGGCCGCGTGCAATCGGAGAAAAGCGTTGAGATGGGCCGGCTCGGCGAATCGTCGGGGCGACATGCGCGCAAATGCATTCATGCGCATCGCGAGCCCCAACATCGCACGACGGGAGGGCGACACGCGCGTGATGTTTCGACCACCAACGTCACCGACACCGAGGTTTTGAGTCCGCGTGCCGTCGCTGGCGAGGACCGTTCCCTCGAGTGTCCCTGGGGCCGGTGCGCGAAAGCGGTCGCGGTTGGCGAGCGAGAGTCGCACGATGGTCCGCGATTCGTCGCGCGCAATGGCCTGCTCGAGCCGGTAGTAGAGCAAACCGGGTTCGATGGGATGCGGACGGTCAGGCGCTTCCAACGAGACGATGGGAACCGGCCCGTCCCTCCCCTCCGCGTGGATCGATTGAACATGCAGGATCTCGGCATGTGCGCGCTCCTCGGCCACGAGCGGCCACTCGGGGCCGGCCTCGGCACGAAGGGGCTCGATGGGAATCTCGTATTGATTCGTGGCCGGCGCGCAGAAGAGGCGCAGGGACCGAGGGTTCATGGATGACGCGTGCTCCACGACCCGGCCCAGTGGAAGGATCAGCTCGAGGCGAGCGACCTTTTCGGAGCGGCACGGGCCAACGAGGATCTCGCAAAAGCCGTAGCTCTCGGGAAACTCGAACAGATCGCGCAGGAGCGAGCTCGCTCGGAACCGATCGACCGGCGCCGATACCAGCGACGGCTCGTCCGTGTCCACCCGCACCCACGCGAAGGCGTCGGGCGGCAGGTTCCCGCGCGCCACGGGCCGCCCTGCCGAATCGAACGTGGCAAACGCGATCGGATCGCGCGCCGTGCGGAGCGCATGCAGAAGCTCGATGGCGCGGGCGGCGCCTCCGGATCCGACGTGCACGAAGAACCGAATGCGCTCCGGTAATACATTGCCAAGGCTCACACCGTCGCGGCCCACCAGCACGACGTGAAGCGTCTGCAGCAGCGCATTCGGACGATCCACCCGAACGTTTTGGATCGCGTACGGCCCCGGGTGGACGGGCCATACCACCACGAAGGGGAGCGGGATGGGAGCGCCACCCGCCTCGAATGTCGCGCCCTGCGCGTTGTCCGAGTGCGTGGCGGAGGGTGGCAGCTCCAAGATGGTCGAAGATGGGCGCGGGCGAAGGCATTCGGGCAGCGCCCGTGCGACCAAGGGTCGAAGAAGGGTTTGCCCGTCGTCGTGCAAACGCTCGTCGATGGAGGCGAGGACGAACGCCGTCGACTGGGCCAATTCGGTCACATCGTCGTTCACGTCCCGCGCGAGGAGTGGAGCGAGCCGAGGATACTGCTCCGCGAGCTCTTGGAATCCGTCCCATACTTCGTTTAGCGCGCTTTCAACGAGATATCGAAACATGTGCGACGTGTGATCTCTTCGAATCGCCTGTGCAAAAAGCGATTCGTGTTCGGAGTACCTGGCACGGGGCGCGGGAGAATACGCGCTGCGACACGCGGAATGCAAAGCAAGCGGTGTACCCACACTGGGAACCGCGGAGGCCGTGGTGTTCCAGAAATGCGGTCAAAGGAACATCCAATCATTGCCCTCGCGGTTGCGCATTTTCCAAACAATCGTGTTCCCGAATCGAACAACTCATCCATCCTCGCTGTGCAGTTTTTGAACAGTGCCCGCATCGCGCGCTGGATGTCTGCACGACAAATCGATCCCGAGAACGCGCAGGGCGCACGCGTCGAACGCGCCCTCGGAACGGACTGCCGACCGTCTACGATCCGTCAGGGACCATCGAGACCGCTCTCGAGGTCTTCGACGCGCGTGGGGACCTTTTTCGCGCGAGCGGCCTTGGAGCTTGCACTGGGGCGCGTGGCAACCGAGGTTTTCGGGATCTCGACGATCTTCGGCGGTTCGGCGGCCTTTTTGGGGCTCGGCTCCTTCTCGGTCGTCGCAAGCGCCGGTGCGACGGTGGGCGCGGAGGCGACGGCTGCCGCCGACGCGACGGCAAGCGCCGGCTGACCGACGGCAGCGTCTGCGACGGCCGCAGGCCATTCGGCTGCTTCCAAGGTCGGGGATGGCGCGGCGGCGGAAGCCTCCGCGCGTACGGGAACGGGTGCGGCGGGTGCGGGCGCCGCGACCATCGGCGGCGATGCGGAGCGCGTTGCAAACAAGTGCCCGAGCGTGCCCGTCACCAAGCCAACGACGACGAAGCTCGTGACGGCGGCTGC
This sequence comes from Sorangiineae bacterium MSr11954, assembly GCA_037157815.1. NCBI lineage: Bacteria > Pseudomonadati > Myxococcota > Myxococcia > Myxococcales > Pendulisporaceae > Pendulispora > Pendulispora albinea. The sequence goes on along the minus strand of CP089984.1, from coordinate 2,675,141 downwards.
AACACCGCCTGCGATCCTCCATCCCCACGACCGACCCCGTTGCGGTTCTGGAACGGCGCCTTCCTCGTGCGCGGGCCCCTCGAGGCCCTGCCCCAGGAGCCTGCGGGCCATCTCCTCGTCGCACACCGGCGCCTCCCGAACTCGGTGCTCACGCGCAAGGTCCGGCGTTGGATCCACGGTGCGCGACATGGGCATCGGGGTTTGCCCGCCGGCCACGGGTCGCGATCTGTTCGCGTCCACAGCCGTCGGCAAGGAGGCGGCCGCCACCGGCGATGGCTCCGTGGGCGCCACCGCGCTGACCAGCCCCATGGCGTTCCGAACCTCGCGCGGAACCGAGGCGGGCGGCCCCTCGACCGACTCACGTGCGGTCGACATGCTCGCGAGCTGGTGCCTCGCTTCGATCACGGGATCGGAGCCCGGCACGATGATCGAGGGAAGCCGATCCTGGTTCGCTTTGGCCGCGACCGCGGCGGCGCGTTTCTGCATCGTGCTGGTCAGCGCCAGGGATTCGTCCTCGACCGTCGCCTCGATCACAATGGGCGCCTGACGACTTGCCACCGCACGCTCGGCGCGCTCGCACGCCACCGCCATGGTGGCCGCGTCCGTGCGTTTGCGCGGATCGTGCGAGAGCAGACGTTCCACCTGGCGCGCGAAATAGTGCTCGGCGTCGCCGTAGTTCGGGATGAACTCCGTGAGCCGCGGAGCGTCCGGAGGGTTGTCCTTGAGGATGATCTCCCGCAGAGCATTCGGCCCGTGCTTGGCCCAGGGACGTTGCCCCGTCACCATCTCGAAGATCAGAACGCCGAGGGCGAACAAGTCCCTCGACGGCTCATCGGGCTCGCCGAAGTACGTCTCGCGCGGGATGTAGCCGTGCGTGCCGACGAGCCCCCCTTGCGACGTCAACTTCTGCCCATCGGGGGCTGGGTAAAACGTGGCCACGCCCAGATCCATGAGGCGTGCCCGCATCTCCGCGCCCGGTTCCAGAAAGACATTCAGGGCCTTCACGTCGCGGTGGAGCACACCCTGCTCGTGCAAAAAAGCTATCGCCAGGCACACGTCCCGCCCGATGCGGCACGCCGTCACGAACGGCAGGCGTTCGTGAATTTTGAGGTACTCCCCGAGCGACCAACCCTCGAGCAGATCCATCACCGCGAACGGCCGGCCATCCGCCATGAAGTCGTAGTTCAACACGGTGAGAATGCGATCCCGCCCATCGTGCAGGCTCTTCGGATCGCGCAGTCGGGCCCCGAGCCTCGCCTCCAACTCGAAGCGCGGCGCCAAGACTTGCCACGGGCGCGGCAAGCCTCGCTCATCTTTGAGCGTGATGGTTTTGAGGGCGAAATCCTTATCGAGATGGAGGTCCCTCACCGCGTAGACCTCGCCCATCCCACCTCGTCCGAGGGCCTTGGTGACCCGATACCGACGTGTGATCGTAGCGCCGGGTATGAACTCGTATTCTCCAGTGGATGGCATTGCGAGCTCGAGGAGCGAACCGCGTTCCATCGGAACGCACGCGCGTTACCCTATAAGAAAATCGCGAAACGCTGCACCGGGGACTCTTGTTGAGCCATTATTGCTGTCGGGCGAACACCATCCTCCCGGTGAGCTTGCACCATTCTTTGCAAGAGATCTCCGTGCCCTCTCCCCCGATGTCTCGACATGCGCGAAGCTCGATGGTCTGGCGTTTCTTCCTCCGTTGAGCAACGATTCGCGCGCCCCCTGTAGCGCCCCATGAAACACGACAAGGATTCAGAACCGAGTTCGATGCCGACAGGACAACGTCCTGGTGTTGACTCGATGGGTAGGACGACGGTGCCGGATGCGCCTTTGCGGGCCAATGGTGGGGCGCGGCGGTTTGTGGGGGGGATACGGAGCCGGGGTTGGGGGAGGTCGCGCTGCCTGATCAGACGGCGCTGCCAAGGGTGCCCGAGGATCGGCGGGCTTGGCTCGAAGAGCTAGCCGATGACTATGCGCGGAAGAAGGAACGGAAATTTAGTTCGTTTCCGTCGGCGGACGGGGTGGGTCCGGCACCCGCACGCGACGATGTGCGCAGCGTTGCTTCCGAATCTCCGGGTCTTCCGTCGCCTGCGTTGGTGGAGTCGTTACCGCCACCTGCGCCGCGGGTGAGCGAGGCGACTGGCGCCGCGACTCCGACGACCAGCGTGATCCCTCGCCGCACGGATCCCTCGATGCGGGTCGTTGCGCTCGAACGCTCGCGCAAGAAATTGCTCGTCACCAATACGGTCATGGGAATCGCGGTGGTCGGGCTCCTCGGGGTCGTGTTGTGGTTGGTGCTCGGTCGCAACAGTGGATCCGCGATTTCTGCCGCTCCGAGTGTGCCCGTGGCGACAAGCGCGGCGCCGGCTCGGCCGAGTGCGCCGGTCGCATCATCGACAGTGCCGCGCGAGCCCGCCGCGAAGGCCGTGCAACCACCAACCGTGGAGCGCGAGGAGGTCCCGACTGCGTCGAAAGAGCCGCCGATGGTTCCAATTCCGAAGGGTCATCCGCCCGATGTGCCGTCGACGAATCCTCGCGGAACGGCGTCCGCCGCGCGCAATCCCGGATTGCCGTCGGCACCCACGAGCATGAAGAGCGCGTCCACACCGTCGAGCAAGCGACCGCCTACGCCATCTGCATCCACCCCGCAGCCCTCTTTGCCGTTCGAGTTTGAACATTGAGCTCGAGGATTTCCTTGCGTCCCACCATGTCCCGATCCCGCGTACCCATCCTTCGTAGTGTGCTCCTGGCGTTGGCCCTCGGCTGCAGCGCCATGCTGACAAGTCCTGCACATGCTCAGAGCAAGGCTGCCGATGCCCTCAACGAGGAGGCGTTTCGAGCGCTCAAGAATGGCGAGAACGAGCGCGCGCGCCAGTTGCTGCTCGAGGCGCATCAGCGTGATCCGCATCCCAAGTACGAGTGGAATTTGGCGAATGCCGAGAGGCTTTCAGGCCACGATGTCGATGCGCTCGCGCACTTCCGACATTACCTGCGGTCTCCTCTCGCGAGCCCCGAGAAACGACAAACCACGCTGGCTCACATCGAGGCGCTCGAGAAAAAGGTCGGGCGGATCGACGTCGACGCACCCGAGGGAACGGCGATCTGGTTGGATGGCCGCGACACCGGGAAGAAAACGCCGCTCGACAATCCGCTCGATGTCGAACCGGGGACTCGCTCGGTCGAGGGGCGGCGTGATGGGAAGATTGCCAAGGTCACCGTGCAGACCGATGCTGGGAAGCTCGCGAACGCCCGCCTGAAATTCGAGACGACAACGACGGCCCTTGCTCCGCTGCCGCCCGTCGCTTTTCCGACTCCGGATCCCGAACCGGCTCCTAGGCCGGCCGACAGGGACACCGGCTCGGGTCTCGCGTGTCCGAAGTCCGGCGCGTGCGTGGGGTTGACCATCGGCACCGCGGTGATCGGCGCGGCGGGTTTGATCGGGCTGGGTGTTTTTCAGACGCAAGCCAATAGCGCATCCAGCGACGCGGACGCATTCCATGCTCAGGGCGGGCGATGCGACGGTGGCGATGCATCCGGATGCGCGAGACTCCGCGAGCTCGAGGACGACCACACGTCCAAGCTGACCCTTTCGAGGGTTTCCGGTGCGGTCGGGGCGGCGTCGCTGATTACAGCCGGTGTGCTGTTCTTCGCTTGGCCGAAGGCGAAAAAGGAAACGGGCGCTCGGCTCATTCCGATCGTCTCGCCCACCGCAAGGGGTCTTGGAGTCGAGGGTAGGTTCTGATGGGAGTGCACTTGTTTCGCTTGGAGATCGCATGAAAACTTGGTTGGTCGCATCCTTGGTCACGGTTACGGGTATCGCTGCCGGTGCGGGATTGGCGGCAGGGTGCGACAATGCGGATAGCTGCACCTTCGGGGGCGATGGGTGCTATCCGCCGCGGGACGCGGGGAAGGATACGAGCGTGACGTGCGATCCGGCGAAGGACTCGGCGTGTCTCGACAATGGGATCGCCGTTTTCGTCGCGTCGACGGGCTTGGACTCGGCCGACGGAACGAAGGAACATCCCGTGCAGTCGATTCAAACGGCGCTCTCCAAGGCGGCCAGCGCGGGCAAGTCGCGCGTGTACGTGTGCGACGGCTCGTACGCCGAGCGGGTGAAGATCGATCGTCCCATCAGCGTCTACGGTGGCTTTGCGTGCACCGGGGCGTGGACGTACACAGGGGCCAGGGCGAAGATTGCTCCCGGCGAATCCGGGCCTGCGCTCGAGGTGCGCAACGTCGCCGGCGCCATCGTGGTCGCCGATCTCGAGTTCACCGCCAAGAACGCCGCTGCCCCCGGTGAGTCGAGCATCGCGGGTTGGGTCTCCCAGTCCGGTGGCGTCACGTTTCGGCGCGTCAAGCTCACTGCAGGCACAGGGGCCGACGCGAATTCGACGCCGGTAACCATCCCGGACTGGGTGCCGCCGAAGGCTCTCGATGGCAACAGCGCCGACGGGGGAGCGCCCGGCGGTGAGCAGCCCAATCCGTGCTCCGGTCTGACCGCGCCGAGTGACCGTAGCGTGGGCGGGCCCGGCGGCAATCGCAACTCCGATGGTGGAAGCGGCTTGCCGAAGATTCCCGAAAAGCCGGCGGGCTACACGGGTGCAGGCGGTGACACGACAAAGAGCTTCTGCGATGGCGCGCCACGACCTGGCGCCTATGGCGCTGGAGGCCAGCAAGCCGCGGAAGGATCCGCGCCCGGACAAGTAGGTCCAAACGGCTTCGTTCCCGCGAGTGGTGCGACCGGAGGCAACGGCGTCACTGGACAGGGCGGCGGGGGCGGCGCCGGCAAGAATGGCGGCACCGCGTACGGCGGAGGGGGCGGCGCGGGAGGCTGCGGCGGTAAAGGCGGTGTGGGCGGGCAAGCCGGTGGGTCCAGCATCGCGCTGCTCGTCCATCGGATGAAGGTCACCCTCGAGAGCACCACCCTCCACGCCGACAAGGGCGGTCAGGGAGGCCCGGGCGGCAAAGGCCAAAAGGCGCAGCAAGGGGGAACAGAGGGGAACAGCGGCGGCTTCGGCGGCTGCCCTGGGGCACAAGGCGGTCACGGAGGCAGCGGCGCTGGAGGCAACGGCGGCGCAGGAGGCTCCTCGTTCAACCTCGCCTACGTGGGCGACGCGCCTAGCATCGACGGCGCAGACGTCACCGACAAGGAGTCGCTCACCGACAAGGGATGGTCGCTCCCGTCCTCGTCAAGCAATGGCGGTGGCGCCGGCGATAAGGGTGAGAGGGTCGTGCTTGAAAGCGACGAAGGCCAGCCTGGTCGCCCAGGTCCGCACGGCATCACGAAGGCCGTGGTCCCTCTGGCTCCAGCTCCGTAACAGGCACGCGCGGGCACGGAACTTGGACTCCACGAGCCCTTCATGAACGACCCTCTCGTCGCACCGCCTCACCGCCGACTCCCCTCATCGGGCGCGGAGCACCCGCGACCTTCCGGCTCGCGTTGCACCACGACAACGCGGGGGCGAGCACCCGATTTGAGGGGAGTCCGACGCGCGAAGCGCGGCGGGTGGGGAGCATCCCCTCTCCTCTTCCTTATGCTCCTCCACTGCGGCGATTCCTCGACCAAGGCCGATCCGCCTCTCGATGGCGGCGTGACGTGCGATCCGGCGAAGGACTCGGCGTGTCTCGACAATGGGATCGCCGTTTTCGTCGCGTCGACGGGCTTGGACTCGGCCGACGGAACGAAGGAACATCCCGTGCAGTCGATTCAAACGGCGCTCTCCAAGGCGGCCAGCGCGGGCAAGTCGCGCGTGTACGTGTGCGACGGCTCGTACGCCGAGCGGGTGAAGATCGATCGTCCCATCAGCGTCTACGGTGGCTTTGCGTGCACCGGGGCGTGGACGTACACAGGGGCCAGGGCGAAGATTGCTCCCGGCGAATCCGGGCCTGCGCTCGAGGTGCGCAACGTCGCCGGCGCCATCGTGGTCGCCGATCTCGAGTTCACCGCCAAGAACGCCACCTCGCCCGGCGAGTCGAGCATCGCGGGTTGGGTCTCCCAGTCCGGTGGCGTCACGTTTCGGCGCGTCAAGCTCACTGCAGGCACAGGGGCCGACGCGAATTCGACGCCGGTAACCATCCCGGACTGGGTGCCGCCGAAGGCTCTCGATGGCAACAGCGCCGACGGGGGAGCGCCCGGCGGTGAGCAGCCCAATCCGTGCTCCGGTCTGACCGCGCCGAGTGACCGTAGCGTGGGCGGGCCCGGCGGCAATCGCAACTCCGATGGTGGAAGCGGCTTGCCGAAGATTCCCGAAAAGCCGGCGGGCTCCGGCAACACGGGTGCAGGTGGAAATACGGCGATGACAGGTTGCTCCGGAATCGCGTTCCCCGGCGCCTATGGCGTAGGAGGGGTGCAAGCCTCGGAGGGGACCGCGCTCGGACAAGTAGGCCCAAACGGTTACGTATCCGCGAGTGGTGCGACCGGAGGCAACGGCGTCACTGGACAAGGCGGCGGGGGCGGCGCCGGCAAGGCCGCAAGCACCGCGTACGGCGGAGGGGGCGGCGCGGGAGGCTGCGGCGGTAAAGGCGGTGTGGGCGGGCAAGCCGGTGGGTCCAGCATCGCGCTGCTCGTCCATCGGATGAAGGTCACCCTCGAGAGCACCACCCTCCACGCCGACAAGGGCGGTCAGGGAGGCCCGGGCGGCAAAGGCCAAAAGGCGCAGCAAGGGGGAACAGAGGGGAACAGCGGCGGCTTCGGCGGCTGCCCTGGGGCACAAGGCGGCCACGGAGGCAGCGGCGCTGGAGGCAACGGCGGCGCAGGAGGCTCCTCGTTCAACCTCGCCTACGTGGGCGACGCGCCTAGCATCGACGGCGCGGACGTCACCGACAAGGAGTCGCTCACCGACAAGGGATGGTCGCTCCCGTCCTCGTCAAGCAATGGCGGTGGCGCCGGCGATAAGGGTGAGAGGGTCGTGCTTGAAAGCGACGAAGGCCAGCCTGGTCGCCCAGGTCCGCACGGCATCACGAAGGCCGTGGTCCCTCTGGCTCCAGCTCCGTAACAGGCACGCGCGGGCACGGAACTTGGACTCCACGAGCCCTTCATGAACGACCCTCTCGTCGCACCGCCTCACCGCCGACTCCCCTCATCGGGCGCGGAGCACCCGCGACCTTCCGGCTCGCGTTGCACCACGACAACGCGGGGGCGAGCACCCGATTTGTACGCCATGAAGCAAAGGAGAGACCGATGATCTAAAGGAAATCATCCTCGCCCGGGCCGAGCCGGGTGTAGAAGGGGGCCGTGAACGTCGTCGCAGATCGGAGCGGCGGCCTGCAAGAGTCGAACGGCCTGAAACGCCCGAGACAGGCGTTCCTTTGACGCGCCTACGAGCGCACGGCCGACGCCAGATCAAGCAAGGTAGTCCGTCGCGCGAAGCCGGTGGCTCGGGAGCATCTAAATCGTAGGCATCGATTCTGCATCGTCGCGTGAGGACGATGGCCGACCGCACTTCGCACACGGTGACTCGATGAAAATCCTGGTACACGGCGCCAAGCTGCAGTGCTCTCATGGCTCCGCGCAGTCGTCCCTTGTTGTCCCTCCCATGAAGCTCAGCTTCGTGTCCGACGCACCGGTCGCAACGTCGCTAGATTTCGTGTCGCAGACAAACATCTTCTCTTTCGGAGAATGTGACTCGCCCAAGAACCCCCAGGTTGTAGCGGCGAACGGCACACCACAGCCCTGCGTCCCCGCAACATCTTCGCCCTGGTCGAATGCCAGCTCGCTCATGGCGATCCATGGAGTTCCGGTACTGACCGAGGAATCGATCTGCGCGTGCAGGTGGAACGGGACGATTAAGCCCGTGCGCGCAGGCCAAGAGATCGCCGAAATCGCCTCTTCCTCATCGACGGTCTCAGGGTAGAACGCCGCGGGCGCCGCGACTCGCCCTCCCGCACGTTGACGCAGAGAGAAGGCGCTACGAAGCCAGGCGCATGGTTCAGTGGGCGGTCATAGGCGCGCAATCGCGCGGGAGATGCCCTGCTTGCCTGTCTCCGGTCCCGTCATACCCGAGAGCCAAGCCTTTTCCGGCGGGATCGCGGCGACGGGAGCCGGCGCATCGTGCGACTCGAACGCGAGACGAACGACCGTGACTTTACCCGGCTCGGCTTGCGCGCCCGCGTTCGCGGTTTTGCCGTCGTAGCTGCCCTGAACTTTGTGCAACCCCGCGCTAACACTAAGACCAGTTGACGCGATCCCACAGGCATGATCTCTGCTGGATATGATCACCCCGTTGAAACTGCGCGAGGCTGTTCTTCGTGCTCGTGCCGAAGGGCGTTCCTACGACGAAACCGCGAGGCTGCTCGGGATCGGTCGGGCGACGGTGAACCGAATCCTGCGGCTGCACCGCGAAACGAGCTCGCTCGAGCCGAGGCCTCGCGGAGGTGGCAACACCTCTCCGATTCACGGCGAAATGGCGCGGATGCTTGCCGCCATCGTGGCCGAGATGCCCGACGCGACGGTCGCCGAACTCGCGTCGGAGCTCGTAAAGCGCTCACGCACGCAAACGAGTCGCTCCGCTGTGCAGCGGGCGCTCACTCGCCTGGGGTTCTCTCGAAAAAAAAGTCGTTTCTTGCCGCCGAACGCAACACACTCGAGCACCGCGAACTCCGAGAAGCGTTCTGCGCGCTCTTGAAGAACGCGGACCTAAATAGCCTCGTTTTTATCGACGAATCTTTCGTAAAAACCGGCATGCGTCGCGAGTATGCACGCTCGTTGCGAGGTCACCGCGTCACCGGAAGCAGGCCCTTTCGTTCGTGGAAGACGCTCTCCCTCATCGGTGCGATCCGACTCGGCGAGAAGCCGAAGATCATGACGAGCAAAGCTGCGGTGAACGGGACGACCTTCCTTCGCTTCATCAAACACCGGCTCAGTTCGTGGCTGTATCCAGGCGACATCGTCATCATGGACAACCTCAGCATCCACAAGATGCTGCTCGTTCGCGAAGCCATCCTCGATGCAGGCGGCTTTCCGGTCTACCTCCCGACCTACAGCCCGGAGCTAAACCCAATTGAGCGCCTCTGGGCAGACATGAAACGACGTCTTCGAACGCTCGCCCTCGACGCTCAGGATGAACTCCTTCGGACCGTCCGTCGACTTCGTGTACGCGGCCACGTTAAATTGACCCACGACGGCCACCAGAAATTGACCCACCCGGCGGAGCGAAGCGCGGGGGGGAGCAGTTTCGGCCAGGGAAAATTGACCCACCCCTGAAAGGGGTGGACAGGCGAGCGGGCGATGGAGTCGTCGTCCGGGGATGGTGCCGATGGACGTGGTGGCAGTGATTCGACACAAGGTGGCGAGCGAAGGGGTTCCGATTCGAGAAGTGGCGCGGGAGCTCGGATTGTCGCGAAACACGATTCGGCGATACGTGAGGGCCAACAAGATTCCGGTTCCAAGGCCAGAAAAACAGGTCCGACCAAGCCCGGTGCGCGACGAGGTGGCCACGGCGGCCGCGGCTATCTGGCGAGCGCGCCGATCCTTTACGGCGGGCAAACAGCGGCTGACGGCCAAGCGGCTGTGGGAGCTATTGCGTGAAAACGGGCACACGGCGAGCGAGCGCACCGTGCGGCGATTGGTGGCCGAATTCCGGAGCGGTGAGCGTGAGGTGACTGTTCCCCTGGTGTACACGCCGGGCGAGCTCGCACAGGTGGATTTTTTCGAGGTGTGGGTCGAGCCCTCGGGGATTCGCCAGAAGGCGTGGATGTTCGTGATGCGCTTGATGCACTCAGGGCGCGACTTCGCCATGCTCTGCGCGCAACAAGACGCCACTTGGTTCTTAGCGGCTCACGTTGCGGCGTTTACCTACTTCGCGGGGTGGTGGCCGCCGTGGCCTATGACAACTTGAGCGCTGCCGTGGCCAAGATCCTCGTTGGGGCGCCACGGCTGCTTCGGCCCCGATTTGCCGCGCTTTGCGCCCACTACGCCTTCGAGCCACGTTTTTGCCGCCCCGGCGAAGGCCACGACAAGGGAGGAGTCGAGCGCCGCGGAGGACACGTACGTCGCCAGCATTTGGTGCCCATTCCGCGCGGTGAATCACTTGCCGCCATGACCACGGCTTTGCAAGCACGCCTCGATGCTCAGCATTCGCGCAATCCGATGTACGTCGAGGCCTGGGCCCGCGAGCGCAGCGCGCTGCGGCCTCTCCCAGCGCCTTTTGACGGCCGCCAGGTGCGCACCGTGCAGCTTCGCCACCACGCCAGCTACCTCGTCGCGGGCGCTCACTACTCGGTGCCCAGTCGGTGGTGCGGTCAGATGGTCGACCTATTCCTAGGCATCGACACCGTCACCTTCGCCAAAGGCGACGAGACCATCTGCCATCCTCGCGTGGCCTTCGGTGGCCGAAGTATCGACTATCGGCATTTGTTACTGCCACTATCGCGCAAGCCACAAGCTCTGCGCCAGGTCGCTCACGAGTTGGTGGCACAATTCGGCTCACCATGGCCCGAGCTCTGGGAGACGCTTTGCAATCGGTATTCGCCCGACCTGATCGAAGCTGCACGAAGACTGGCTCCGTGGTTGGAGCGCGCTGACCGCGAGGGAGTCGGTCGGGTCAAGCGAGCCATCATCACCGCCCTTGCGTGCGGTACGCTGGTGCCCTTTCTGCAACGCACAAGGCGCACCGAAACCCTCGCCGCTGTCCCGCTGGCATTATCGGAATACGCGGTCGAGACGCCCGACCTATCGCGCTACGACGTGCTTCTCGAGAGGGCATCGGCATGAGCACCGACAACGTGCTCTTGGCCGCCGTACGCGCCCATACGCGCGTACTCAAGCTGCCGACCGTCGCACGAGAGTGCGAAACGCTGGGACGTCAATCGCTGGCCGAAGGCTGGTCACCGTTGCAGTACTTGCGGGCGTTGCTCGACGCCGAGCTCGCAGTCCGCGCCGAGCACGCGATTGGGCGCCGCATGCGAGCGGCTCGTCTGCCCGTGCACAAAACGATGTCGCAATTCGATTGGCGGAGGCCACACGGTCTCGAACGCGCCCGCGTCGAAGACTTGGCTCGTGGTGCCTGGATTCCGACGGCGCGCAACATCGTGATCTTGGGCCCCGTGGGCACCGGAAAAACGCACTTGGCCATCGCGCTCGCCATCGAGGCCATCAAGCGCGGCCACCACGTGCTCTTTTACCGCGCCTCCGACTTGGTCCGGGCACTGACCGAGGCCCGGGATGCACGCGCTCTTTCTCGCCTGCAAGAGCGACTGCGAAGGGTTTCACTCTTGGTGGTGGACGAACTTGGCTTTGTACCGTTTGAAAAAGCCGGCGGAGAGCTGCTCTTCGACGTCTTGTCCACCCGGCACGAACGGTGCGCAACGGTGATCACATCGAATCTGGCTTTTAGTGAATGGAACCGGGTCTTCGTCGACGACAAGCTGACGGCCGCACTCCTGGACCGTCTGGCCCAGCATGCGGAGGTCCTCGTCACTCGCGGTCCGGGAGACCGTGTCCCGGCCGCGGCCACCAAAAAGACAGATTCAAGATCTGACGAGAGCAAACCCAAAGCGACCCAGGAGGTGCCGGCGCTCACGCGGTGAGTGCCCCCCATCGCGGCGGGGTGGGTCAGTTTTTGATGGCCGAGATGGGTCAGTTTTCGGTGGCCGTTGACACTTCGCGCTTCAACACCGATCACCAAGATCGCCGCGTGGTTCCGCCATTCTTTATCAGAGGCTCGCTTCAACTGATCGCGGTGTTAACGTAGCGCCAACGTCGATCGGGTCCTTCAGCGGCGTTTGCTCTCCCGTGTCGGTATCATCAATCGAAATTTTGGTCCCTGCGGGCGCTTGCACCGCGAGGTGACCCGTGCAAGCCATGGCTTGCTCGTAAAGCGGTGTGACTTGTTCGACGAAACCGTGGCTCGTCCCCGGATCCTTCAAGAATTGTTTGAAGTGCCTCCATGCTTCGAGGGGACGATTCAAGTTCAACTCGACCGTCCCGAGGCCACCGCCACCGCGCTCGTTGTGGTCGTAGGCACCGGTCCGGCGCGCAAACTTGGGTCACCATGCGCCGTCGGCTGCGCAGAAGGCCCGGGGCCCGAGACACGTTGCGCGAACGGCGCCGCAGGCGTGAATCCCATGGCCGACCCGCGCAGCGTGAGAACCGCCGCGTCGAGCGCGACGAGAAACGCGCCCGCGTCGGGATAGCGATCGGCAGGACGAAGCGCCAGGGCGCGGGTCAGCACCGCTTCCCAGGGGCCTGCGTTGATGCCGCGCCGCGCCGGTGTTGGCCCGCACCGGCGCGAGCACCTCGGCGTAAAAGCATCGTGCGATCCGCAGTGTTCGCGTAGGCGCGTTGATCGGTCAGCACCTCGGTGAGAATCAACGCCCAGCGCGTGGACATCGGTCCACGGTCCCGTGCGCGCTCGTGAAATCTGCTCGGGCGCGGCATACTCGGGCGAGAATGCCGAATACCCCTGGGTGCGCGTCGCACCCGACGCAGCCACCTCGCCTTCCGCCATGGCCTTCGCGATGCCGAAATCCATCAAGCGGGCAAGCGGACCGCGTTTGCTTGGGAGCAGCATAATGTTTGCCGGCTTGAGGTCCCGGTGCGCGATCCCGCGCTCGTGCGCGAACGCCACGGCTTCGAACACCGGCCGCAGTAACTCCAGGGCTTCGCTCAGCGCGATCCCGCGCATCTTCCCCCGACGCGCCTGCAGCGCGTCGGCGAGCGTCTCTCCTGCAAGCCATTCCAGCGCCATCCACGGGGCGCGCTCGGCCGTGGGCATCACGGCGACGCCGAAGTCCAATACATGCGCGATGTGAGGGTGCCGCAGCCGTGCGATCGTCTTGGCCTCACGCGCGAACATCTCGATCCAGGTTGCCCGGACGGCGTCGTTGATCTCGGGTGGAGTCTTGAGCACCTTGAGCGCGACGGGCATGTCGAGAGACAACTGCGTCGCGGCGTAGACCACGCCGAATCCTCCCTCGGCCACGAGGCGCTCCACGCGAAACTTCTCGGCGATCGTCGTCCCCACGAGCCGGAAGCGATCGGACGTGCCCGACGCGCTGTCGTTCGTCGTCATCACCATCAGGGTACACGACCACGCACGCATCGCCGACGCACGAAGCGGCACAAATTAACGGGTTCCAAGGACATCCCCGAACCGATGGCGCGCAGACATCGACTCGACGACGAGCACCATGTCACCACGACCGAGACCGGCCGCCCGGCTCTTCATCGCGGCGCTCATGCGAACGATCCGTTTCGCCATCCTCGCTCGAATGGCTCATCTCGGCGATCGAGCCGAACCTCAACGCGCGACCCGTTGATCTGTCCTCTGCTGGCTCCCAAGGGCGTTTCTTTGACACTCCTGAAGGCGCACACAGGAGGGGCGTCAACGAGGTCGTCGGCGGGACGGCAAAACATCATTTCGATATTTGTCGATTTCGCTGGCAGAATGTGCGTCGCCAGCACAGCTCATCCGACAAATTTGTTCACTTTCTTTGCTGCTCTCGAAAATCTTCAAACACCTAATGCCATGTCGATTAAACAACGATCTGCTCGAATCAATACACCACTCGACGATCGCTCCGAGAGCGATGCTCGGTACGTAGGTTGCAATGAGGGCGATGCACGACAGGGAGCTGTAGATCACGACGATTCACAGAATGGCTGTAGTCGAAATCTGCAGCGGCGAAGCCATCCGCGGAGCGGAGCAGTGGAGTTGGCAGCATGGGCGAATCCATCATACCCGCCGCCGAACAAGAGCTACTCGAGCGGCTCTTGCTGGGCGCGAAGGATGCCATCGACGAGATAGTGACGCGCCGACTTCGTCGGAGCGGCTGCTCCCTGATCCTTTGTGGTGCCGACCAATGCGCGCAGGACATTTATGTGCATATTCAACCGCTTCTCTTGACATCCCAGCACCAGAAGCTTCCTCCGCCTCCAATCCCTGGCGATGAGATATTTGGTTTTGATTTTCCCTACGATAAGCTGAAGCGCGTACCCCTCACGAGCACCGAGCGGCACATCATTGATATACGTTGTGGATCAAGTCCGCCTGCACGGCTTTTGTATCGTTGGATTCGCCGAAGGACGCATACTGGCTGTAGGTGCGGGAATGTGCCCGCGTGCACCGCACCCGGCGGGAAGGTTTGACTCGAGGCGGAGAGATTTCGCTTGACTCAAGAGATGATCGAAGTGGCAGAGTGAGCCGGTGCCGACCATCCCGCTGGTTCGGATTCGCTCTGCCACTTCGGTCCTCGCGCAAACGTCTTGAGGGTTGTTCCCGCCGGTGCACGGGGTCGACATCATAGGAGCCATCAGGTCGATGGACCGCCGAAGGGTAAACACAAATGAATGGGGATGAATACTCACAGACGACTATTCCAGACATCACACTCGCAGATGGAGCGCGGTCGCGGTCCTTGAAGCTTCGTTGCATTTGCGTTGCGATCGTCGGAATCGCATGTTTTGCCGCCGCCATCCCTTTCCAGATTGGCGCCGACAACGCTCGCCACGAAGCAGACGGTATCTACGTCCCCGGAGGATCATGCAGAATTGGCACGCCTGAGTGCAGGCGCTCGCACGAGCTCGAGCATGCACACTACTCCAAACTAGCCACTGCGCGAGCTCTGGCAACGGCCGGTGCCACCGTGACATTTCTTGCTGGATCCGCCTTCTTCTTCCGTCTCGAACGGCGACGATGACAGATTGCAGACTTGCAACGCGAGCCTATGCATTTGTTTCGTCATTGAACCGTACCGGCAATTTTTCGACTGTTTCCTGCGCACGGGTGAGGGTCTGAAGGAACTTGCGTGTTTGTCACTCCTCAACATGTCGGGACCGTTCGATCCTCACCCATGCGCCGGAAGCAACACATACAGCGTGTCTCTCGTCCGCATCCCCGAACCCGATATACATTGATTTTCTGGCAGCCGACAGCTCCTGCAAGCCCATGTCCTCGTCGGTGCAAGCGAGGGCCGAAACGGTACGGCATGGTCACCACCCGAATTCCCCCTTTCCAGCCGTGCTGACGCCGTTTTGACCCTCACTTGCTCCTGCGATTTGTTTCCAGGTCGCCGTCTCGGACGGCGAATCACATGCGCTTCGCGCGGATCGACACCGACGTGGCCGTAATTGCTTCAACGAGGTCGCCGTCTCGGACGGCGAATCACGGGTCGCACAGATCCCCAGTGAATTCAACTCATACGGTTCCCGAGCTCGAACGGACTGACGCAACTTTTGAGCCGCGCATCCGACCCTACAAAGCACGCGCATATGCCCTACGGGAGCGTTGCACGTTGCGGCGCCGCAACGTTGCTCGGAACCGTTGCAACTCGATGCATAGGAGCTCAGCGCTCCCTCAGCGACGCGGAAGGCTCGAACGAACCGCCGTAACGGTGTCGGCCGGTCGCGCGCCCCCACGAGCCGCACCAAGTTGGACTCGAAGCGGCTCCCGTCCCTTCATCATTGCGCAAATGGTCAGCCATGCCGCGAGGGCATCGTTCGCCGTTCGAAATCGTTCGTCGCGCCGGGGGTTGGCCATGCGCTGGATCCACGCATCCACCTCGCTGGGCCACGCGAGCCCGGTCGTGCGCCCCAGAGGCGGCAAGTGCGCGAGCGTCCTCGCCTCCGTGATCGCCTTCGGGTCGCGGCGCTCGTCCGGCAACGCCCCCGTGAGGAGCTCATATGCCACGAGGCCGGCACTATACAAATCGGCGCGACCATCCACGTCCGAGGAGTTGGCGAACTGCTCGGGGCTGATGTACTGTCGCGTCCCATAGATTTTATCGACGTTCGTGAGGGCGGTCATCGCGCCGCCGAGCTCCTTGGCGATCCCGAAGTCGAGAATGCGCAGTTGAGCACCCCCCTCGAGGAAGAGATTCGCGGGCTTGATGTCGCGATGCACGAGCCCCGCCCGATGGGCGACGTCCAGCCCGCGCAGGAGATGCTCGATCATCCAGGCGACGTCCTCGAACGAGGCGCTTCCGCCTCGCTCCAACCGCTGCCCGAGCGATTCCCCTTCCAGGTAGTCGAAGGCGATCCATGGCCATTGCCGGTCTGGGTCATCGGGAACGGGCTCGGTGCCGCATGCGCGAATGCGTGCGATGTGATCGGATTTGAGCGAGCTGCCCATTCGCACCTCGCGCTCGAAGCGCTTGCGCCATTCTCGGCTCACCGCGAGCTGCGGGTTCAGGAACTTGATGGCAACCCGTCGCCGCTGCGGCTCGTGTTTGACGATCGCCTCGTAGACGACCCCCATGCCGCCGGCACCGAGCAACCGCGTAATCTCGTAACGATCTCCAACGATGGTTCCTATCTCGATCAGGCTCATCCTCGTCCATCCTCGTCAACGGCCGGTACTGCCCACGTCCCCATCGGTGCCCCCACGAGGGCTTGCTCGAAGCTTCGTGGACTTCGTCTCGCGCTTCCCATCGTCATTTCGTCCGCGCTCACCCGTATGGTGCTTATAAACGTGATGCCGAGATGTGCCCGCGAGCTTCGCCATCCGGAGAACGACGCCACCCGTTTTGCGCTCGAGCGCCTCGTAAAGGAGACTCGCCGCCACCCGTTTGGCGGACTCCCATGACCACTCGCTCCCGTCCCGCGTCAGAACACGAAGAGCAATCTCCCGGCGGCTCGCCTCCGAGCGAAGCGGATCCGTTTCGCGATGTACGAAGAACGATGTTTCGACATCGAGACGACCTCCCTCGGCCATCCACCGACCAGCGGCATGCGCGAGGACATGGCGAAGCTGGGCGATATTCCCCTCTCGCCACTCCTGTCGCTTCATCCAGCCGACTGTGTCCCGATCCAAGGCATCGAAAGCCTTCGCGTAGCCGATGTCGACCAGGATTGCGCGGGTCAGAAGCTCGATGTCGCGACGACGCTCGCGCAAGGCTGGAAAGTGCAAGCGCGTCTTGCACAATCTGGCATACAAATCGGCGTGGAACATTCCGTCGTTGACCCGACCGGCCAAGTCCACGCTGTTGCTGGTGATGATGCGAACGTCGACGGCTCGGGGTCGTGACTGGTTCCGAGCTCGTACCTCGCCCCGCTCGACGACGAGGAGCAGCCGAGCTTGTGCCTCGAGCGGAAGCCGCTCGACCTCATTGAGGTAAACCGTACCGCCATCGGCGGCCACGAAAACCGAGTCTTTCTTCGGCGCTTCCGGGTACGCGCCGGCCTCGCGGCCAAAGAGCTCGTCCTCGAGCTGATCGTACGCGATCGCCTTACAATCGACGACCAGGAAGGGCTTCTCGGCGCGTGCACTTTGCCGATGCAGCGCCTCGGCAAAATATCGTTTACCGGTTCCCGGCTCCCCCGTGATGTGAAGTGGCTCGGCACCGTCGACCAGCTGCACGGCTCGCGCAAAAATGCGTTGCATCTCCACTTCTACGGACGTGAGAGGTCCGAATGTGCGCGACAACGCCTGCTTTTCATCTCCCGCGCTCGGGGAAACCTTCAGACTCGTATCGCCGATTCGAATCTCCCCTCCCCTTCGCAATAGGACCGGTTGTCGCTCGACCAACACCTCTCCACCGATGATCCGTGTGCCGTTCTTGGAACGGTCCCAAACCACCAGACCGTGCTCGCTGACCGTTAGCCCAAAGTGTACGGCGCTCACCTTGTCGTCGTCCGGCAAGGCCAAGTCGCTCATTTCCCATCGTCCAATCCAGCGGGGAACGTTGCCGTCGATGGTGATCTTCTCCCCCGTTTCCTCGACTTCCAGAACCCAGCGCTGAACCCGAACACGACGCTCGTCTGCGGCCGTGCCACCAGCAGGTTTGCTCGTACTGTCCTCAGACCAAGAGCTCTCGTCTTCGGTCATTTGTGAACTTTCTTACCAGAGTGTGCATTTTCGGCACAGCTCATCCTGAATACTTGTTGCCCTTACCGGCCGCGATCCTCGGCCCCATCATGTCAATCGAACAACGAGCCGAATAATCGGTCGCAACGGCAATCTTTCTTTCCGCTAAATATCGGTACGTCGGTTGCACCCTCCCCCTGCACGTGCGCCCGTCGGCGACCGCCATGTCGCAGCCACTTGCACGATTCAACCCACACCGCGCCCAAGGAAGCGGAGGTCATTCACACAAGATGCGCTCGTCAACGTTGTTACGAACAATTCATCCAATTCCATTCAACGGCATCGCACAACGGCGAGGGAATCGCGCGGACGAGTCGTCCTCCAAAGGTTGATTCGTCACACGGTGAGAGTCACCCTCGGCTTTGGGCCCGTCCTTCTCGGTTGCGCGGAAGGCGAGCCCATGGCGTGCACGCCACCGGACGGCGCCGTTTACCACCTCGAGTACCGTTATCGCGAAAGAACTTGTCATTTCACCCGCCGACCCAGTGAGGAAGTCAAGGTCGTTGACGACAAACTCTTTGTTCCTAACTACGAAGGGTGCACAATCCAACATCGCGAGCAGGCCAACGGGTGTTGGACGGCAACGAGCCTGGCATTCCGGTCGAAGCGAATGTTCTCGACATCCATTGGAAAAGCGAAATGGTGTTCGGGATCGGAATAGCGCGCGTCGGATATCTCAATCGCCCGTGCACGGACACGTACGACGTCACACTCAGCCGGATCCGACGCTTTCGATGACTGCGCGGCGCCGGCCGATCGAGGAAACGAGCCATGCTGCAAGACGCAGCCTTCTACAAAGATCTATACTTCGCAAGAGCGCCCGACTTGAAGACCTTCCGGTCTCGTATGCAGACTCCCAGGCACGCTCCTAGGGGGTGTCCCTAGTTCAGCGAGAAAAAAGCTGGATCATCTCGATCACTTAGCGAGGCGGATGCAGGAAGCTGTTGTCTCACCGCGGCAAGCATGATCAAAAATCCGGATGCACCGACACGCGCTCACCGATGCCCAGTGGCGTCGGCTGCAACGAGTCCTACCGAAACAGAAGACGGGGCCCGCCTCGGAGTTGGGTGACCGGCTCTTCATCGAGGCGGTGCTCTATCGCGCAAAAACGGGCCTACCGTGGCGTGATCTCTCTACGTTTCTTGGGGTGCCGGGCATCGTCGCCCTTGCCCTAGGCGGCATTTTCCTGTCCTCGACACGAGGAGCCGAGAGCGGGTGTCTGGTGCTGGATGCCGACGCGGTCGCCCTTGGCGCGCTGGCACTCGGATTTTGGCCGGGGTTCGTCGCGGGCGCTGGCTTGAGCCTTCTGTTTGGCGTTCATCATGACTCTCGATGGATGCATGGCCTCGAAACGACGGAAGGCATCCTCCAGATCGCCGCGAGCACCTGGATCGCGTGGGTTCCGTGGTCGGCGGGCGCGCTGGCAGTAACGTTCTCACGTTCGTGGTCGATGCACGCGATGCGCATAATTTTGCAAACTTCGTGACCGTGATGTGCAATTTAAGCACAGCTCATCCGACACCAACTTTCAGTTTGTTCACAATCATTCAGCAAGCCGCGACGTCACGACGTATCGAGCGGTGCGACCGCGACCGACTGCAACGTAATACCCGAAACAGCTCACATGAGCGCGAAATCGCGGCTCCTGGGGCACGCACGTTGCATCAGCCACTTATCGCACGGCGTGCGGTGTCCGCAATGGAGGTCGCCGAACCAATACCGGACATTCAATGCCCAACACCGACTCCACAACGCATTCGCAAATGACCATTGTTCATGCTGCATCCGAGGACCTTCGCGGTTCCCGCGAGGCCTTTCGCCTTCTGCAAGTCTGGCTGCCCAACGCAGCGACCAAGGCGCGAAACATTGGGAAGCTGCACCTCGCCCATCGACTTAAGCAGCTCTCGGACGATCTCCTCCACCGGCTCGTATCGTGCAAGATGCGGGACAACGGCCGCACATGGGACGACGGATTCGTCGACATCATTCATCGGCTACTCGTCTCGATTAAGCGCGATGTCTGCAAAGAAGGTCTGGACAACGACGAATTTGGTGTCGCTGCGTGGGTTGAGATCGCCGGGATGCTTTCCCGATTCGAGCTGATCCCGTGGACGCAATGGCTAGGACGTCGCCGCCTGCGTCGGCTCCTCGAGGCAACGGATCCCGAGTCCGTCGCGGATTTCCGAAATGCCTCGCAATATCATGCAGCGCTGCGGAAGATGCGCAGGCGCGCTCCGCCGACGATGCTCCACTCCTGCTTCGACTGCATCTCGAATGGCCACCCCCGACGGAATCTTCTGAAGAACTGCTACGTCCCCCACGCGACAGCGACGCCTCCGACGACGCCGCTGCACCGAAATGAAACCCGTCCCGACCATTGACCCGGCGCAGGCGGAATCAGAGGAGCAACGATGTTCGAAGGCATCGATACGATCGATTGGGCGAATCTGGAAACGAGCTTCGGCGCGGCAACCGACGTACCCCGATTGTTGCGGAGCGCAGCAGCCGAAGAAACGAAGGTGCGGGAGGCCGCTCTCGAGCAATTGGAGGTCATGTTGTACCACGAGGGCGAGCGCTTTCCCGCAACGCCTCGTGCCATTCCCTTCTTGTTCGACCTTGCCCTGGCCCCCGGCACGCCCGCTCGAGCTCGGATTCTCAAGATGGTCATGCATTTCGTTGGCGGAGCGTGCAACTTTCGCGACGGCCTCTCGTTGGCCGATGGGCAGCGCACGATCTTCGCTGGGAAGGAACGCGACCCGCAGACGCCCAAAGAGGCACAAGCCGTTCACATTTGGCGAACCTGCTACAACGCGACCCGCGTGTTCGTGCCGCGCGTGCAGGAGCTTGCCTTCAATGGTGCCGAGGATGTCCGAGTTGCGGCGTCGCTGCTCCTCGGGTGCTATCGGACCGAGCGACGCGACATCGTCCCGCATCTGCAGGACTGTTTCGAGCACGAGAACATTGCCCGCGTCCGTGCGGCGCAGACGTTTGCGCTCGGCATGTTGACGCATCTCAATTTGGATTCAGCGGAGTTTCTCGTCTTCATCGCCAAGAACGATCCTGCACCTTTGGTTCGCGTCGTCAGCTCCATGGTCCTGGCGCATGCCGGCGCGGAGGCACAGAAACATACCATCGTGGATGCATTGATCGAGGGCCTCGCCTTGTGCCACGGCTGGCTCGGCATCGAGTACCGACGTTTACCCTTTGGTACGGAGGGGCTTTGTGGTGACATTGGCCGCACCCTCACCAGACTGCCGAACCAACAGACCCGCTCCGCCCTACCCTTTCTTCTCGATATTTTCGAGCACACGGAAGATGCCGCTTTGATCGGTGTCGTTCGGGGCATTCTTCACGCCGCGCTCGGCGAGTGCGCCGAGAGCCCCGCCGATGCCCGTCGTATCCGTGCGTGCAAAGCAGCACTCCTCTACAACGAGTCCGTTTGGCAAACGGCGGCGATCACCCGCCTGCTCGAAGAATGGGGCCTCCCGTCCGACCGCGACGCCTTCGGCGCGTCGATTGCACTTTCACCGGAGAGCCTTGCCGAGGGACTGCACGCGTTCCGAGAAGGTGTGGATCACGCGTCGGCCGAGCAATACGAGCAAGCACTGTCGAATTTTCAGCGAGCTGCAGCCCTTCTGCCGCACAAGCGGAACGTGGCATGCAACGTGGTCTGGAACCTGAAGGTTCTCGGTCGCACCGCGGAAGGTCTCGCCGAAGTCGAGCGGGCGCTGGCCGTCTTCGATCGCAGCGCACACCTCCACTTCGAGCATGGGCACCTTCTCGTCCAGAAAAACGAATTTGTGGAAGGCGTCGACGCCTGCACCCGCGGCCTCCAGCTCGACGCCGCGGACGCGCGCACACGCGAGCTTTCCCGAGAGGCCACCGAGCTCACACCCTATGGTCATTACATCCGTGCTAGCGCCTATGCGCGCATGGGGAACCCCGACAAAGCCGTCGACGACCTTCGCATGGCGGCCACGCTCAACCGCGATTTCGTCAACGCCATGTCGGACGATGTCGACTTCGAGTCCTTACGGAGCCGCGCGGACTTTCAAACGCTGCTCTCGACTGCGTCTCGAGAGGACACACCCACCGTCCCCATGAGGTAACCCATCAAGCGCGCGACGCGCTCTGGAGAACATGCCGATCACCCATCTCGTGGGCACGAGGGAGGGCCGCAACGGCGGCACGGTCTCGCCCATGACACGCCTCCGTTGAACCGTGCATCGTTCTGGTCCTCCCTCGTGCCCAATGAGATGTCCAAAATCGTCACCGCTGTTGGGTACGTCATGAGTGCACAGCGCACGTTCCCTTTTTCGAAGTTCGTCCCGCCTTCGCGTACGTCCCGCAGCATCGGCAACAACGCGGTACGTTCGTCGGCGCAACCCGCAACGCCCCGTGAAGGGCGCAAGGACGAGTGGGTACGACTGTCCCATTGGATGTATCCCCGACGTGCGACATCGCCGGTGATCGTTCCGTACCTCGCATCCCACGCTCGAGCGCAGCACGCGAAGGACCGCGAGGCGGCCTTGCAGCTCTTCCTGCTCCTTGCCGTCGGCGATCCCGAACGGAGGCTGCGTGGACCTTGGACGTGCGAGAACGTCCGAACGACGTGCACCGATTGGGCGCGGACCGATCCCGCACGAGCCGTTCAAGCGCGGCTGTGGCAGGAGTGCTACGACGCGGCCGCCGAGCAGGCTCCCGCCCTTTCTCAGCTCGTGCACGCCGAAAGCCGAAACATCCGGATCTTGGCGACGTTTGCGGCTCAGTTCTTTCTCGATCACCGTGCCATTTGGGGGTATGCCATGCGACGTCGTTGGCGCGCCGGGCCCGACCTTCACCCGCACGAACGAGCGGCGCTCGTTTTGGCGCTGGCGACGATCTCGCCCTTGGCAAACGAGGTTCTCGAAACCCTAGCGGAACGCGACACGGAACATCGCCTCGTACGTGTCGCGTGCATGATCGCGCTCGGGACGGCCAAGCATCCCCTGTCGCAACGGGCAGCTGCTGCACTCCGCAAATTCGCCAGTGCCCCACGTATACCGGCGCGCTTTCCGTGGCGTGCATTCCTGCTCGCGAAAATCGACGAAGTGCTCGTTGCGCGCTGATCCGCTGAAATCGCAACCCACATCGCAACAGAATATGCAACTCCAAAACAGCAAGCAATCAACGCTGCCCGCGAACGAGGCACATCGATGGCATTCACAGCTCACGCTCGAGCAGCGGGAGCGCGTGGTCTCGGCGATGATCGAAGGCGGGACGCGCAACGACGCCCCCCTTGCATGGGACGAATGGACGCGTGTGATGGTTGCTTTGGAAGAGTGGGTGCTCCTGCAATCGCAGCCAAGCCGCTCTCGACCAACACGGCGCAACGCATGAACGACCGATCCAACGATATCCGAACAAAATGCATAAATCTCCTGACGCGACACAGCGCCCTCGAGATGATCCCATCGTTGCGTGAACTCTATCCGCAGATGAAGGCGCCGGCGCAACCCGACCTACGTGCCACGCCGTCGAACGACGTCAAGCAGGTGGAGGCCCGCTACGTCATCGTCGTGCACCTCGCCGGTCCACTCGGTGATTTGGTCGAGACGGCCCTGCGCGTCGAGCCACGATTTTGCGTGGTGCGTGCCGACGCGCGATTGCGCGCCCCCCGACACGTGCATCTCGTGGTTGTCGACGAACGAATGAGCGCACGGCGGCGCGCGCGCCTCGTTCGCGCGTGCAGAGCTCCGATCTTCAACCTCGAGCGGCATCTCGGCCCGCGATTCGATGTTCGCGAGCTTCGCGCGTTGATCCTCGCGACATGCAGCTATGGTGATATCACGACGGAGAACATGGTCGCCGAGACTCCAACAACCCGGGTTGCACTCCATTTCATCGAGCGAATCGCCGAACAGCCCACCCCCGTCCTCGTATGGGGCCCGAGCGGCTCGGGCAAAAAGATGCTTGCGCGACGGTTGCATTCGCTCTCGCGCCGCAAGGGGCCCTTCATCGTCGCCCCTGCCACCGACGGCGATTTGCTGGAGGCCGTTTCGACCGCGCGCGGAGGCACCTTGTGCCTCGACGAGATCAGCGCCGTGACTGCCGAAAATGCACGGTACATCCGAGCCCTCTGCGCCGAGCGACGCCTCGAAGGGCCCCATCCCCTGGCCCTATCCGACGTCCGGGTGGTCGCGACGACGTGCCGTGATCTGGCCGCGGACGTGGTACGCAAGCTCTTTCCTGCGGACCTTTACCTTCGGCTCGCGAGCTTCGTCGTCCCCCTCTTTGCCTTGCGCGAGCGCCATGCCGATCTCGACGCGCTCATCGACCGATTTTGGAAGCAACACCCCCGCGCAGAGCTCGTGTCTCTTTCGCCACCCGCGCGCGACGTCCTGCGGCGATACAAGTGGCCGATGAACGTGCGCCAGCTGCAGTCGGTCGTGGGTCAGATCCTGGCCCTCGCTCCGCCTGGTGAAATGTCCGTTGCTACGCTTCTGTCGTTGGCACCGGAGGTCGCCCAGAGACGAGGGAATGCGGTTCAAACCGGCCATCGTGCGCGTTCACATTAGCGCTTTTGGAGAAAGAGCGCGCTACCACGGCGCCAGTACATTGCATCCCATTATCGAAATGGCGTCGAGATGATCGCGATGTCTTCGAACGCACCAGGACGAGCGCTTCGATTCCAAAGAACACACATGAGCCCATGGTCTCTCGCAGCGAGCCTACCCGGACATTTGCGCGCACGCGTTCGCGTTTACTGGGATGACTTGATTCGGGTACTGCAACGCGTCGTCCGGAGGCCATCGGCCCGACGTTCCGCGGACGAGCCCGCGCTTGGTTTCAGCGCCGACGTCCAGGCTTGGCACTCCGCCGAATATCCGCAATCGCGGCGCGCAACGTTCGACCAGCGTAATTCGGCATACATGCACGAGGAGCGGAGCTTCCTGTATCGCATCTAGCTAAGGTGCGCGGAGGGCGCCGGCGCGCGGCGCGCGTGATCCATCCGGAAGTTGTCGTTCCGCAGGGGAACTCGGGGTTCCGTTGCGGGCGTGCGCCAACGACTCTTCAACGGAAAAAGACGTTGGCGCGAGAAATGCATTGATAACTCATTACACCGCACCGTCGGTGAAAAAGGCAGGCGCATCGTGGCGAAGGATGATTGGCAATTCAGCGAGTTCATGAGCGATTGGCGCGCCATCGTTGGGCTCATCGCGGTCTGCGTGTTGGGCCTTCTGGTGCTCAATCGGCTCACGGTCCGGCAAATGAAGAATCAGGCGCGCCGCATCGTCTATGCGACGACACCGGAGACGCTCGGCCCCTCGTTCGAGGGGTGGACCTTGGCCGTGATCGCTCGCTTCAACATGAATATGGGCCGGCCCGTCGATCGATTTCAGGCATCGTGGTTCCAGCGCCAGGGGCTGGAGATCGTCCTGCAAAAGGATTGGCAAATTACCAGCGCGGCGACCTTGAGCCGCGCGCTGCAACAGCTGAACGACGTAGGCTATCGCCATCACTACGGACAGGCGACGGGCGAGCCCGTGGCGACCTTTCTGGCTTGGGATTACGGCCGCATCGTCTGGCTCGCGTGGGCGGGGCATCAACTGGGTTGGCTCGACCGCCAGGCGATGGCCACCTGGGTCGCGCGCGCCGCGTCGGCCATGCAGTCGACCTACGCCGATTGGGGCGCCTTCGCCACCGGCTATCTGCGCGGGCTCACCCAATGGTCCAAGGAGGTCTCGGCGGCGGGCGAGCCGGAGATTTCCAAGCGCGCATTCGAAACGCTGATGACCGATCCTACGAGCCCCTGGAGGCGTGTGCCGTGGCTTACGCGGGTGATGGCGCGGGAGGGCGCCCTCACCGGCCAGGCTGCCGCAATGCAGACTTGATGGCCGGAATGGAGGCGGACGCCATCGAGAGCTCCTCCACGCCGAGGTCCACGAGGCGGCGCGCCATATCGGCGTTTGCAGCCATTTCTCCGCAGACGGCGATTTTTTTGCCCGAGGCGGCGCGCGTGAGGAGCTCCAGTGCGCGCCAGATGGCTGGGTGGTCCGGCTGATACAGATCGGCGACGTGTGCGTTGGTTCGCTCCGCGGCCATGATGTATTGCACGAGATCGTTGGTGCCGATGCTGACGAAGTCGACGTGGGGTGCCATGGAGTCGAAGGCGATGGCGGCGGCGGGCACCTCGACCATGATGCCGGTGTGATCGGGGAGGCGATGGGGAGTGCCTTCGAGGCTGCGGGCGGCGGCGGCGATGGCGGCGCGGAATGCGAGGACTTCGCTGGCGGTGGTGACCATGGGGGCCATGATGGAAAGGATGCCTTTCCATGAGGCGGCGGCGCGCAGGATGGCGCGGAGTTGGACGTGCAGCTCGCGGGGGTGCGCGAGGGAATAGCGTAGGCCGCGCAATCCCAAAAAGCCGTGGGTGATGGGGTCGAGGCCGAGCGCCGGAATGTCTTTGTCGCCGCCGGCGTCCAAGGTGCGAATGGTGACTTCGCGGTCGGTGAAGGGCGCGAGGATGCGCGCGATTCGAGCGGCTTGTTCGTCCTCGGTGGGTAGGTCCGGTTCGTTTACGTAGAACAACTCGGTGCGCAAGAGGCCGATGGCGTCGGCGCCTTGTTTGCGCGCCAGCTCGGCCTCGGCCGGGGAGGCGACGTTGGCCGCGATGGTAAGGGTGCGACCGTCCGCCGTGGTCACCGGCATATGGGCCCGTTCGAGCGCGGTGGCGCGCGCGGCCGCCGTGGCCACCTGCCGCGCGCGGGCGTCCTCCAAGACGTGGGCTTCGGGCGCGGGGATGAGCGCGCCACGATCGCCGTCCAAGATGGCCAAGGTGCCGTCGGCGACGCCGGTGTGCTCGCCCGCGCGGACCAACATGGGGATGGCGCGGCCGCGTGCGACCACGACGGAGTGGGCCGTCACTCCCCCCTGCGCCAGCACGATGCCCGCGATCCCGGCGTCGGCGAGCTCGGTGACCATCGACGGCGTCACGTCGTCGGCGAGCACGATGGCCGACGTCAGATGCGAGACGTCGACCCGCGTGGCCTCGGGGGCGAGCTGCGAAAGGACGCGCAGGCCGACGTCGGTTACGTCGATGGCGCGCTGGGCGATCAGCTCGTCGGACGACGACGCCAGCTGCTCGCGGGCGCGCTGCACCGCACGCCACCAGGCTGGGGCGGCCGCCAAGCCGTTGGCGATGGCGGTGCGCGCGGCGGCGGCGAGCTCGGGATCGTCGAGGAGCGCGCGATGGGCTTCGGCCACGTCGGAGCGCTCGGCGGCGAGCGCGCGATCGACGCGGGCGAGCGCGGCTTCGAGGGTTGCGCGCTCCGCCTCGGGATCGTCGCCGGGTGCATCGCGAAGGACGGGGGCTGCGGCGCGGAGCCGGCGAAGTGGGCCGATGGCGATTCCGGGGACGGCCGCCACGCCGGAGGGCGCGGCGTCTTCGGCGCGCTCGCCGAAGCCATCTTCGATGGCCGCCTGGACGATGGAGAGCGCTTCGGCCGCCTTTTCCCCTTGGACCTCGATGCGCACGGACCGGCCGCCGCGAAGGCCCAGCGCCACCAGCGCGAGGATCGAACGGGCGTCGACGAGCGGTCCCTCCGCGGGACCGGCGCGAAGGATGACCCCGTGCTCGGCCGCGATCCGCGCCAGGCGTGCCGCCGGGCGGGCGTGCAGGCCATGCGGGTTTCGCAAGGTGAGAACGCGGGAGAGGCTCGCCTCCGCGGGACGGTGCCCGCCCTCGGCGCCCGACACGCCGCCCTCGGCGCCCGACACGCCGCCCTCGGCGCCCGGCACGCCGCCCTCGGCGCCCGACACGCCGCCCTCGGCGCCCGACACGCCCCGCGCGCCCCCCGAAGACCGCGCTTGCTCCACGACCGCATCGAGGCTCGCGCCGCTTTGCGCGGTGACGGCAGCCGCGAGCGCGCCTTCGACGAGCGGCGCGTCGACGACGCGGAGGCGGTCGTTCGTTTCGGCCACCAGATCGGCGCTCATTTTGGCGCTGCCGAGATCGTACAGGATCACGGCGCCTGCGCCGGTGTCGGCTTCCGTCGCCGCGGCGAGGATCTTGTCGAAGCTCGTCCCGACGTGGCCCTCGTCCGTTCCGCCCGCAGGGCGAAGGGGGACGTCGGGGGCCATCTGCGCGGCCACCTCGCATACGCCTTCGGCGAGGCGCGCGCTGTGCGAAACGACCACGATGCCGACCATGCTCGGGCTCACGGCGCGGCCATCACGCGGGCGAGCGCACGAAACATCATCGCGGTGGACGTGGCGCCCGGATCTTGGTGCCCGACGCTGCGCGCGCCCAGGTACGAGGCGCGGCCTTTTCGGGCTTGAAGCGACGTGGTCGCGCGCATGCCCTCCTCGGCGGCGTCGGCCGCGCGGGCGGCGGCGGTGGCCGGGGTTGCTCCGTTGCGAAGCTCCTGCTCGAAGGCGGCGAGCGCGGGGGCGTACGCGTCCACCATGGTTTTATCGCCCGGCGCCGCCGTTCCTAGACGCTGAACGGCCGCCAAGCCCTCGGCGAGGGCCGCGCGCAGCTGCTCGCCGGTGGCGATCGGATCGCGCAGCTCCTTGCCCATCGCGCGAAACGCGCTCCCGTACAGGGGCCCCGAGGCGCCGCCGACCTTGGAGATGAGCGTGGTGCCCGCCTTGATCAACACGTCGCCGGGTGTCTCCGCGGAGGAGCCCTCCACGGCCGCGACCGCGGCGGCGAAGCCCCGGCGCATGTTGGCGCCGTGATCGGCGTCCCCGATGGCCGAGTCGAGCTGGGTCAAATAGTCCGTTTGTTCCTCGAGGGCCGAGGCCAATGTCGTTATCCAGGATCGGGCCATTGCGCTGTTCATCGTTCACACTCCCCAACGGAGCCCGGGCGTTCGCACCGGCGCGTCCCATGATTCGAGCATCTGCGGGTCGGCTTTGCATACGGTGATCGACGCGCCGGCCATGTCGAGGCTGGTGATGTAATTGCCCACCAACGAGCGCGCGATGACGATGCCCCGATCGCGAAAGGTAGCGGTGATTTCGCCAAATAGAATGTACAGCTCGATGAGCGGCGTGCCGCCGAGCCCATTGACCATGACGATGGTCGAATCGCCCGAGGCCAAGGGCAAATCGGACAAGATGGCGTCCAGCGCGGTGGCCACGATGTTCTTTGCGGTCTGCAGCTTTTCGCGACGGCGGCCCGGCTCGCCGTGGATGCCGACGCCGACCTCGATTTCGTCGTCCGGAAGAGCGAAGCCCGGCTTTCCCGCGGCCGGCGTCGTACACGCCGTGAGCGCGACGGCGAACGAACGGGACGCGGCATTGACCCTGCGGCCGATTTCGGCGACCTCGGCGAGGCTCGCGCCCCGCTCGGCCAGGGCGCCGGTGATCTTCTCCACGAAGACGGTCGCGCCGGTGCCGCGGCGGCCTGCCGTCCAGGTGGAGTCTTTGACGGCGACATCGTCGTTGACCAGCACGGTCTCGACTCGAATGTCCGAGTCGGCGGCCAGCTCGGCGGCCATTTGGAAGTTCATGACGTCGCCCGTGTAGTTCTTGACGATGTAGACCACCCCGGCGCCGCCATTCGCGGCCGCGGTGGCGGCGACGATCTGATCGGGCACCGGTGAGGTGAAGACTTCACCGGGAACGGCCGCGTCGAGCATGCCGAGCCCGACGAACCCGCCGTGCAGCGGCTCGTGCCCGGAGCCTCCGCCCGACACCAGCCCGACCTTCCCCGGGCGCGGCCCCTCGGCCCGCACGATGATCTTCTGCTCCAAGTCGACGCGCAGCTCGGGGTGCGCGGCGGCGAGCCCTCGAAGGGCGTCGGAAATCACGGTCTCGGCATCGTTGATGAATTTCTTCATGACACCTCTCCCTCGTTTGGGACGAAAATATATCAGAGCACTTCGGGTCGCCGTATGGGTCTTGAAGAACGGTGTTCGTTATTACCGAACGACGTTCGTGAACGGTACGATGGGCGCCGCCGGAGTCAAGGGCGGGATGGCCGGCCGCGCGCTTTACGCGCTGCGTTGGGACGGATTTCGCGGCGCGCCGAGATCGCGCGAGAGGTTGCGCGCCACTTCGCGGACGGCGATGGCGTGCTCCTCGCGGGCAGGCTCGGCCAGGAGACGCTCGACGGGTCCGACGATGCCCATGGCCCCCACCACCCGGCCCGCTCGATCGAAGACGGGCGCTGCGATGCCGGCGTCGCCGAGCGCCGACTCCTGGTTCTCGAAGGCGCAGCCCACCCGCCGGATCTGCTCCAGCTGCGCGCGGAGCTTCCGCCGATCCGTGATGCTCGCCCCGGTGAGCACGGGCAGCTCGCCCTTGAGCAGGCGCTCGGCCTCCGCGGCCGGCGCAAAGGACACGATGGCTTTGCCCAGCGCGCAGGTGCTCCAGGGGATGCTGGCGCCGACCTCCAGGATTTGCACGGCGCCCTCGGGGCGAAAGGCATGGTGCACGACCAGGACGCGATCGCCCGTGAGGATCGCCACCCACACGGCTTCGCGCGTCCGCGCGGCCAATGCATCGGCCCACGTCAGCGAGCGTCCCCGGAGCTCCTGGGTCTCGAGGTAGGCGTTGCCCAGCCGCAGGAGCCCGGGGCCGAGGAGGTATTTTCCCGTCTCGGGATCCTGCTCCACCAAACCGTCCGCCTCCAAGGTGCGCAGGAGCGCGTGCATGGTGGGCTTGGCCACGCCGATCCGCTCGGCCAGCTCGGTCACCCCCATCCGCGGCCCCGCGGACGCAAGCTCCTGAAGGATCTTCGCTGCACGACGCACGGATTGGACCAACATGATACCGCCTTTCGGTGATGCGGAACGCGGTTCGAGGATAGCAAATTCTCGCCCGTAGCAACGATCCTCTTCGCGCACAACGATCCATGTGCGCCAATGATGGCACGTCGAAGCCATTTCATGGCCCAGCGATGGCGGGTCGAAGCCCGCGCGCCGCGCGCGTTCGAGCGGTTGTCCACGTGCCGCCACCGCTCTATGGTTCGTCCGGGGGGTATCCGGACGATTGTGTGAATTAGGTGAAAGGAGGGGTCGGATGGAACGACTCCGCGGCTTCGATGCAGCATTTCTCCATATGGAGCGGGGAGACGTGCAGATGCACACGCTCAAGGTACTGGTCGTCGATCCCGCGCGGCTCGGGCGGCCCCTCGCCCTCGAGGACGTTCATCGTGCCATCGAAGGACATTTGGATGCATATCCACGGGCGCGACAGATCGTCGTGGCTGCGCCGCTGTTCGGGGGCAGGCCATTTTGGGTGTCGGATCCGCGCTTCACGTTGGCCGCGCACCTGACGGAACGTACGGTGGCGGCGCCCGGGGGCCAAGCGGAGCTCGACGCCGTCTTATCGGAGCTCGCGAGCCAGCCGCTCGATCGATCGCGGCCGCTCTGGGATCTCACGCTCGTGCACGGCCTCGCCCACGGCCGGCAGGGGCTGGTCGTGCGCCTTCATCACGCCATCTCCGACGGGGTCGGCGCCATCAACGCGTTCGCGGCCATGACACGCGAAGAACCGGGGGCCGTGGTTGCGCCGAGCGCCGAGGGTTCCATCGGGGCGGCCCCGTCGCGCGCCGAGCTCTTTGCCCGCGCCGCGCGCGACGTGGGGCCGTGGCTGGGGGAGCTCCCTCGGTTTTTCAAGGATGTCTCCGAGAGCAATCGGAAGAATCAGGTCTACCGGGCAGAGGCCAAACACCTTCCGCCGGTGGGGTTCGGGGCCGGGCCGTCGTTCACGACCAAGCCGGTGGGCGCGGCGCGCCGGTGCGCCACGGGCAACCTGGCGCTCGCCGATTTCGAACGGGTGAAGAACGCCTTCGGCGTGACGATGACGGCGGCCGTGCAAGCGGTGCTCGCGGGCGCGCTGCGCCGAGAGCAGCTCCGGCGAGGCGAAGAGGCCAAGGGCCCGCTGATCACCACCTTCGGCGTCGCCATCGATCGGGCGAGCGCGCGCCTCTGGGGCAACGAGGTCACCGCG
This sequence comes from Sorangiineae bacterium MSr11954, assembly GCA_037157815.1. NCBI lineage: Bacteria > Pseudomonadati > Myxococcota > Myxococcia > Myxococcales > Pendulisporaceae > Pendulispora > Pendulispora albinea. Next base: position 2,643,399 of record CP089984.1, on the reverse strand, counting down.
ACCTTTGCCCATCTGGCCGTGCACATGGGCGATCCGGTCGAGCGATTGCGCGCGACGGCGGCGAGCACCCAGGAGGCCATCGCGCTGGTGCGCCACCTGGGGACCGATATGGCCGGCCGCTGGAGCGAATACTTGCCCCGCCTCCCGCACGTGATTGGGCGGCGCATGGCCTACAAAACCAAGAATACCCTTTATCACGTGGGAACGGCGAGCGTGCGGGGCCCTTCGCGGACCCGTTGGCTCGGGCCCGTCGAGGTGGTGGAGTGGTATTCGCTGGCCGCGCTGGCGCATCCCCCTGCCCTGCACATTTGTGCGTACAGCTATGTCGATCGTATGAGCATTGGCATCTTGACCGCGCCGGAGATTTACGATCGGCCGCGCCGTTTGCTCGAGGATATGGAGGATTCGCTGGCGGAGCTGGTGAGCCTCGCCCATCGCACGGACGAGGCCCCCGGCGACGTGTCGACCGCCGCCGGGTAGCGCTCCCCGCGCTCGTCTACGCGGGGTCGCGGCCGCCGTCGTGGAGGTGGGGCGAGAGAATTCCCTCGCGCGTGTAGGCCGCGCGCACGTGGTCCGGCAGATCGCGAAAGCCCGTGATGCGCCCGCGGCAGGAGGCGCTCGCGCAGGCGCAGGCTTCGGCGGCGCTCACGGTCTCGAGCTCGAAGGTGGCATAGTCGATGGTGATCTCCGCACCCGCGGCCACCGGACGGCGGGCCACGATCTCGAGGAACCGTTCGCCGCCCGCGGCCTGCGCGGCGCGCGCGTAGGCGTTGGGCTCGCACGCGTGATTCAGGTAGCGGCCGAGCCCCGCGCGACCCTGTTCGTCCAGGGGATCGATGTGCGCGTCGGGGCCGAGCTGGAAGGAGTATTTGGTGCGCTGGGGGCGAACGGGGCCGGTGACGGCAAAGAGCACGTCGCCGGCCGCGAAGGCGCGGCGCGCGCGCACGCCCTGCTGCTGCGGGACGAAGGAGCTCGGCCCCACCTCGGCGCCGGGAGAGGCGAGGTCGGCCCTCGCCAGGCGGTCGCGGAGCGCTTCGGCCAACGCGGGACCGTGGCTTGGGTTGAAGAGGTTCACGTGGGTGCCCGGAACCTCGACGACCTCGAAGCGGCCGGTCAGCCACGTGCGCCACTGCGATGAAGCGTCCGCCGTCTCCGCCTCGTCGCGCGCCCGAAAGAGGACCACGTCGCCGCCGTAGACGAAGGGCGTGTACGCATCCAGGGCCCGTAGGCTGGCGCCGAACACGTGGAGAGAGCGCTCGAACTGCTCCTCCGTAACGTCGAGCGGTACGGCGCCCTCTCGTTTCAGCGCATCGAGCGCCTCGCGCGCGCTCGTCCCTGCGTGCGGCGCCAGGTGCGCGAGGGCACCTCGGTCGGAGGCCGCGCCGCGCGAGGTCTCGGCAGGAGGCGCGGCCGTGTCGAAGAGGACCACCAGCGCGGTGGGCTCGCCCTGCGCCTCGAGGCGCCGCGCCATTTCGAGCGCCACCACCCCGCCCATCGACCAGCCTCCGAGCCGGTAGGGCCCGTGGGGTTGCACGGAGCGCAGGGCGGCGAGGTACGTGTCGGCCATCTCTCCGATGCTCCCGAGCGGCACCGAACCGTCGTGCAAGCCCGGCGGCTCGAACGCGTACAGCGGCTGCTCGGGATCGAGGGAGCGCCCCAGGTCGATGTAGCCCAGGACCAACCCCGAGCCGGGCGCGACGCAAAAGAGCGGCGCGCGAACGCCGCGGGCGCGGATGGGGATCAAGGACGAGCGGCCGCCGGCGAAGGTTCCGCGGCTCAAATGCGCGGCCAGCTGCGCGATGGTGGGCTCCTCGAAGATCACCGTCAAGGGGAGCGCGACGCCGAGCTGCTCGCGGATGAGCGCGACCAGCCTGGCCACGAGCAGGGAGTGGCCGCCCACCTCGAAGAAATCGTCCTCCACGCCGAGGGGGCTCACTTGCAGGACCTCCTCCCAGATGGCCCGCAGCCGGATCTCCATGGCGGTGCGCGGCGCGACCAGCTCGCGGCGCGTCTCCGTACGGCTCGGGCGGATGGCCTCGAGCGCTTTGCGGTCCACCTTTCCGATGGCGGTCAGCGGCAACGAGGCGAGCACGGCGTACGAGGCTGGGACCATGTAGCCCGGCACCTTGGCCTCCAGGAACGCGCGCAGATCACGGGGGGCGGGCGCATCGTCTTCGGCGTGGGGGACGACATAGGCGACCAGCCTTTTGTCCCCCGGGCGCCCCTCCCAGATGACGACGGCGGCATCGCGGACCTTGGGGTGATCGCGCAGGGCCACCTCGATCTCCCCGAGCTCGACCCGAAAGCCGCGCACCTTCACTTGATGATCCACGCGGCCGAGGCACTCGATCTGGCCGTCGGCGAGGATGCGCGCGCGGTCGCCCGTGCGGTACATGCGCGCGCCGGGGCCGCGAAACGGATCGAGGACGAAGCGCTCGGCCGTGAGCTCCGGCCGATGGAGGTAGCCGCGGGCGAGGCCGGCTCCGCCGATATAGAGCTCGCCGCTCGTTCCGACCGGCACCGGACGTCGCTCCGGATCGAGGACATAGGCGGTGGTGTTGGGAAACGGTCGCCCGATGGGGACGCTCGACGCCCCATCGGCGCGGGCAGGCCAATCGGCGCCATCGTAGACGATGGTGGTGATGGTGCCCTCGGTGGGGCCGTAACCGTTGCTCCAGCGTGGTCCGCCGAGCGCCTGCCACGTGGAGAGGTGCTCGGCCGACGCGTTCTCTCCGCCGACGAAGACCATGCGCAGCGACGCCGATGGCCGGGTGCCGGTCCGCGAGAGCTCGTGCACCCATTCGTGCCAATAGGCGGTGGGCAAAATGGTGAAGGTCACCCCTTCGCGTTCGAGCAGGGCATTGAACTCGGAGCTCGGGGCCAGCCGGGCGTGCTCGGAGAGGACCAAGGTGGCCCCGCAGAGCAAGGTGGGAAATATCTCCTCGGCGGCGGCGTCGAAGGTCAGGGACTGGAACTGCAAGACGCGATCGCTCGGCACGATCGCGCACCACGCGATGGTCGCCAGGTTGTGGTTGAGGAACGCGCGGTGCGGGATGAGCACGCCTTTGGGGGTGCCGGTCGAGCCCGAGGTGTAAATAGCATAGGCGAGATCGGACGGGGCGGCCTCGCAGATGGCGGACTCCGGCTCCTCGTGAAACACGGTGCACGTTGGAGAATCGAGGGGCAGGACGGTCCCCGAAAACTCCACCAGGCGATGGGCGATGGCCTCCTGGGTGAGGACCACCTTCACCTCGGCATCGGCGAGGACGAACTGCAGGCGCGCCGGCGGATAATCGGCGTCGAGCGGCAGGTATGCCCCGCCGGCCTTGAGGATGCCGAGCAGCGCCACGATCACCTCGGGCGATCGGCGCATGTAGACGCCGACGATGCCATCGGCCCGAACGCCCAGCGCGCGCAAGCGCCGCGCGAGCTGATTGGAGCGCGCGTCGAGCTCGGCATAGGTGAGCCGGCGCTCCCCGAATCGAACCGCGCAGCGCTCGGGTGTGCGCTTGGCCTGCTCGGCGAACCGCGCGGGGACCGTGGCCTCCGGGAGCGGGCGCTCGGTGTCGTTCATGAGGACGAACCGGCGCTCCTCCGGGCCGAGGAGGTCGACGCGGGAAAGGGGCTTGGTGCGATCCTCGAGGAAGGCGTCCACCACCTCGGCGAAGTGCTTGGTCGCCCACGCGAGCTGCTCTTGGCTGAACACATCGCTGCGGCCGTCGAAGTCGATGGTGTAGGTCGACCCTCGGTCGTGGCACCAAATCTCGACGGCCAAGCTCTCGCATTGATGCTGCATGGCGAGCAGCTCCAGGCGCGCCGGTACCCCCTCGAGGCCCTCGAGCACGCCCAGCTCCGCGATGCGAAAATTCAAGAGTACGTCGTAAGGCCGGCGCGGGGCTCGCTCGGGGGCGCCGGGCTCGCGCTCCGCCAGGCCGGATGCGATGGCCTCGGCGACGCGCTCCAGCACGGAGGCGAAGGTCGGCTCGCGGCCGAGCGGCACCCGAATCGGAAGCACGTCGATCATCATGCCGAGGGTTCGTCGAACGCTCTCCGTGCGCCGCCCGTGAAAGACGACGCCCAACGCGAGCTCCTCCTCGCCGGTGATGCGCGCCAGGTACGCGAGCACCAGGGTGGCGAACACGTCGAGGAGGGCGCCATCGGGCGTCTTCGCCGCGATCGGCAGCTCGGCGGCGCGGGCGCGCAATCGCTCGGCGCGCGTGCGGTCGAGCACGAAGCTGGCGCGGCGCACGGGGCCCAGCGGACCCTTCGCCGCCCTGCCGTAAAGCTCGAGCGGCGCGCGCTTCTTCGAGGGGGTGCTCGCAAAATGGGCGCCGCCGCCCTCGAGCAGACGCGCGCGCTCCTTCTCCAGATGCGCGGCGTACGACGGCAGGCGTTCGAGCGGCAGGCGCCCCCGCCGGGAAGCACCGTACCCCTCCGCCAGGGCGCGCGCGATCTGCACGAGCGATGCTCCGTCCGTGAGCATATGATGCTGGCGCAGATAGAAGACGGTCTTCGCGTCCCCGAGCGCGACCAGCGCCGCATCGAACGTGCAGCGGCCGAGCACCAGCGGCAGCGCGCGGCGCTCCTCGAGCCATGCACGAAACGATGCATCGGGATCGGGGGCGGCGGAGAAGTCGACGCCCTCGAGGGTGAAGGCGAGCTCGCGCAGGACGCGGAACCGCGGGACGCCATCGACCGCTTCGATGACCGTGCGAAACGAATCCGCGCGGCGCACCAGATCGGCAAACGCTGCACGAAAATGGTCGAGCGCGACGGGCCCGTCGAAGGTGACCAGCGCCGCCACGTCGTAGGAGGCGCCCGGGGGGTGGAGCTCCTGGACGAGCCATGTCGTGAGCTGCCACGGGGTCAAGTTGGTCTGCGCGTGGAGCTCGTCCCTGCGCGCTCCGAACGGGGCGAGCAGCGCGGTCAATGGAAGATCGGGGAGGTTGGCCGCGCGCTCCAAGAGCGCGATGTACGTGCGCTGCCATTTTTCGATGGTGGCGCGCTCGAAGAGATCCACGTTGTATTGCCACGCGGCCGCCATGCCCTCGGGGCCGGGGGCGAGGCTGAGGATCACGTCGAACTTCGCGGCCTCGTGCTCGGTGTCGATGGCCGACATGTCCAAACCGGGCAGCGCGATGGACCGCGGGGGATCGTCGTACAAGGCGAACATCACTTGAAAGAGCGGGGTGTGGCGGGAGCTCCGGACCGGCTCCAGCGCCTGCACCAGCTTCTCGAAGGGCAGATCCTGATTCGCGTGGCCATCGAGCACCGCGCGGCGCGTGCGCCGGACCACCTCGCGAAAGGACGGCTCGCCCGACAGATCGGCCTGGAAGACCAAGGTGTTGACGAAGAAGCCCACCATGTTCTCGGTCGCAGGGTGCGCGCGGTTGGCGACGGGCGATCCGACCCGTGGATCGAGGCGCCCGGTGACCAGGTGGAGGAAGAGATGAAACGTGGCCAAGAGGGCCGCGAACGGCGTGGCGTTCTCCTCGCGCGCCAGGAGCTCGATGCGCCGGGCAATCTCCGGGGGACAGATGGCCGCCACGGTCGCACCGCGGTGGGTGCGCACCCTCCCGCGCGGACGATCGGTGGGCAGCAGCCTGGAGGCCTCGTCCTCGCCCGCTGCGGCGCCGAGGTGATGCTTCCAGTAGCTCAGTTGGTGCTCGAGCACCGGATCGGTGAGCCGCTTTCTCTGCCAGGCCGCGAAATCGGCATACTGCAGCGGCGGCTCCGGGAGCGGTGAGGGCTTCCCCGTCGAGAAGGCCTGGTAGAGCGCGCCGAGCTCTCCGAAGAACACGCCGAACGACCAGCCATCGAAGACGATGTGATGGACGGCCACGAACAGCCAATGCTCCTTCGGCCCGAGGCCGAGGAGCGATGCACGAAGGAGCGGACCGTCCTCCAAGTCGAAAGGCCGGAGGTTCTCGGCTCGAATCCAGGCTCGCGCTTCCGCGTGCCGTGCGCCCTCGGGGACGTGCTCGAGATCGACCTCGGCCAAGTGAACATGGGCCGCGCCGGCGATCCGTTGACGAGGACGTCCCTCGGGTGAAGGAAAGGTGGTTCGGAGCACCTCGTGGCGGCGCACGATCTCGGTCAGGCTGCGCGCGAGGATCGAGGGATCGAGGGTGCCCGTGAGGCGGATGGTCGCGGAGATGCCGTAGGCCGGAGAGCCGGGCTCGAGGCGATCGAGGAACCAGAGGCGCTCTTGCGCAAAGGACAGGAGCAGGTCCGCCGTTCGCGGCACGGCGACGAGCGGCGCCTCGGCCGGTGCCGCGTGGCCCTCGAGGAAGCGGACGATCTCCGGTTTGTGCGCGCGGATGCGGGTGCGCAAATCGGCGGTCAGTGCGCCGGCGGGTGCATTGAATCGAAGATCGCCGCCGTCGACCCAGAGGCGAATGTCGGCATGGCGAAGCTCCGCCAAGAGCTCGAAGAGGCTCATAGCGATCCCTCCTCACGTTCCCCGGTCGCATCGGCCGAGTCGGCGGAGCCGGCCGAGTCCGCGGAGAATGCCTGCGCGCTGGCGGCGCGCGCCATTTGCAGCATGTCCACGCTGGCGGCGATGGCCAGAAGGGTGCGCGCCTCGAAGAACACGCGCACCGGGAGCTCGACGCCGCATGCGCCGCGCAGCCGCCATGCCGCGCGGGTGGCCAGAAGGGAATGTCCGCCCATTTCGAAGAAGTCGTCGTGCACGCTCACGTCACTTTCACGCAGCGACAGGAGCTCGCTCCAGATCGCCGCCAGGGTTCGTTCGGTCGGGGTTCGGGGCGCGACGGGCACGCGTTCCAGCGCGCGCGCGGCCCATGGGATGGAAAGGGCCTGCCGGTCGACTTTTCCGCTGGGCAGACGGGGAAACCCTTCGAGAAGGACGATCGCCGACGGCACCATGTACGCCGGGAGCCTCTCGCGAAGGAACGCGCGCAAATCGGATGCGAAAGACGCGGTCGCGACCCCGCGCGCGCCGGCGACGGCGGTTTCATCGGCGACGGCGGCTTCATCGGTGACGGCGGTTTCATCGGCGACGGCGGTTTCACCGGTGACGGCGGTTTCATCGGCGACGGCGGTTTCACCGGCGCTGGCGGTTTCATCGGCGACGGCGGCTTCATCGGCGACGACGGCGTAAACCGCGATCCGCCGTTCGCTGCCCTCGCCGTGGGCGACCGCCACCGCCGCACGCACGCGCGGATGGGTCATGGCGGCGGCCTCGATCTCACCGAGCTCGATTCGGAAACCGCGCCACTTGATCTGATCGTCCGCGCGCCCGACGAACTCGAGCTGTCCATCGGGCAGCCACCGCGCGAGATCTCCGGTTTTGTAGAGGCGCGCGCCCGGCCCTCTGGGCCACGGATGCGCGATGAATCGCTCGGCCGTGAGCGCGGGCCGATCGTGGTACCCGTAGGCGATGCCGGCGCCACCCAGGTGCAGCTCGCCCACGACCCCGATGGGCGCGAGCTGGCCGTGCGCGTCGAGGACGAAGGCCTCGGTGTTGGGGAGCGGCCGCCCGATGGGCGTGCGCGACGCCCCCGCCAGGCAGCGCGCGAAGGTCGCATAGACGGTGGCCTCGGTCGGACCGTAGCCGTTGATCATCGTGCGCCCCGGCTGCCAGGCGTCGACCACGTGCGGCGGGCAAGCTTCGCCGGCGACGGCGATGGTGCGCAGAGCCGGCAGCGGCTCGGGGTTCATGACCGCCAGCGCGGAGGGCGGAAGCGCCAAGGTGGTGATGGCCAGCTCGCGCAGCACGCCGAGGAACTCGGGGCCGGGCAGCAGCGCCTGCGAAGGTGCGAGGCACAAGGTGGCTCCCGCCAGCAACGCGCCGAATACATCCCCGAGCGACACGTCGAAGGTGAGCCGGCTGAATTGGAGCACCCGGCTCTCCGGCGCGATCCCGAAGGCCTCGATCGTCGCCAGGGCCAAATTCGACAGACCGCGGTGGTGCAAGAGCGCGCCCTTGGGCTTTCCGGTCGAACCCGACGTGTACAGGATGTACGCGAGGCTCTCGGGCGTGACCGCCGCGCGCGGATTGATGGCGCTCTGGGCGAGGATGCTCGCGCGATCGCGCTCGCGATCGAGGGCCACCAGGGTGACCTCCGTCGCGGGCAGCTTCATCAGCGCTCGGTCGTGCCCCAGGATGACCTTGGGCCGAGCATCCTCGAGGGTGAACGCCAACCGCGATCGCGGATCGTCCGGGTCGAGCGGTACGTAGGCGGCGCCTGCCTTCAGGATGGCCACCAGCGCCACCAGGATCGACGGCAGGCGCTCGACGCACAGCCCGACTGTGTCGCCCGGTCTCACCCCGTGCTCGAGGAGATAATGGGCCAGGCGATTGGCTTCGCGATTGAACGCGTCGTACGTGAGCGCGCGGCCCTCGTAGACGACGGCGGGCGCGTTCGGGGTGCGCTCGACCTGCGCCTCGAAGAGCTGGTGCACGCACGCGCGCCGCTCGAGGGTCGTCGCTGGCCGGCTCCACGCCATGAGCTGCTCGGCCTCGCCCGATGGCAAGAGCGGCAGCGACGCGATCGTGCGCGAGGGCTCCGCCACCATGCCCTCGAGCAGCAGGCGAAAGTGCGTGAGGAAGCGGGACGCGGCGCCCTCGTCGAACCAGGCGCCGTCGTAGACCAACCTCCCCACGACGGCGCGTTCGGCGTCGAAGAGCTCCATCGAGAGACCGACCTCCGAGGCATCCACGTCGATGTCCTCGGGGGTCATGGAGATGCCCGGCACCCCCAACGATGGCGGCGCGGCGTCCTGGAGCACGAGCCGCGTCTGGAAGAGGGGCGCGCGGCGCAAGTCGTGGCGCGGGGCCAGCGTCTGCACCAGCGCTTCGAAGGGCAGATCCTGGTGCGCATAGGCGTCCAAGGTCGTCGCTTTGATGCGGGATAGAAGCTCGCGCACGGTGGGCTCGCCGGAGAGGTCCGTGCGCAGCACGAGCTGATTGACGAAGAAGCCGATCAGGGGCTCGATCTCCGCGCGATCTCGGCCGGCCACGAGGGTGCCGACCACGATGTCGTCCTGGCGCGTGTAGCGCGAGAGCAATGCCTTCAGCGCCGCGAGCAGGACCATGAAGAGGGTGACCCCCTCCGTGCGCGCGAAGGCTCGGAGCTCCTCGGAGAGCGGCCCCGGTAGGGCGATCAGCGCGCGCCGCCTCCCCCCGCCGCCCTCCGAGGGCGCGGCGCCGAAGGAGGGATCGAGCGCGGCCGGCGCCCCCGCGAGCTTGTCCTTCCAATACGAGGCGAGCCGTTCCCAGCGTTCGCCGTCGAGCCATCCGCGCTGCCACTGGGCGAAGTCGGCGTATTGAACCGCGAGCTCGGGGAGCGGCGAGGCTTCGCCGGCCACGAACGCCGCGTACAGCACGCGCAGCTCCCGCGCGAGCACGCCGTAGGACCAGCCGTCCGTCACGATGTGATGCATCGCCACCAGCAGCAACGACTCCTCGTGGCCCACGCGCGCGACGGCGGCGCGCACCAGCGGCCCCCGTTCGAGATCGTAGTGCCGGCGCGCTTCGCGTGCGATCCAAGCCGATGCCGCTTCGTTCGTCTCGGACGCTTCGACCGCGCCCCCCGCGTCGACCGCGCCTCCCGCTTCGACCGCGCCCCCCGCTCCTCCCCGCGCGTCCGTGCGCCGAAAGTCCATCACGGAGAAATCGAGCGCGGGCTCGGGGGCGATGCGCTGCACCGGTGTTCCCGCGGAGGACATCCCAAAGGTCGTACGCAAGACCGCGTGGCGGCGTACGATCTCGGTCAGGCTCCGCTCCAGCGCCTCGAGGTTCACCGCACCGCGCACGCGCACCACCTGCGCGCCGTTGCCGACGAGCGTCCACGGATCGAGCTGCGCGAGGAACCACAGCCGCGACTGCGCGAACGACAGGGGCAGCTCTCCGCCGAGGTCCGCGCGCGGGATGGGCTGCACGGCGCCCGCGGACGCGAACGGCCGAAGGCGCGCCGCCAAGCCGGCCACCGTCGGCGACTCGAAGATCGTTCGCACGGCCGCGTCGAGACCGAGCGTCTGGCGCAGATGCGAGACCAGACGCGCGGCCCGCAGTGAGTCGCCGCCCAGCGCGAAGAAATCGTCGTCGCGTCCCACCCGGGGCACGTCTGCCCCTTCACCGTGGATGGCGCCGGCGAAGGCGCGGGCGATGGCTTCCTCCGCGGCAGTCTTCGGGGCCACGAACGAAGCCGGACCGCCGTCGGCCGCGCGCGCGGCGCTCGGGAGGCGGGCGCGATCGATCTTGCCGTTGTCGCTGAGGGGGAGCGACTCCAGGAAGACATAGTCGTCCGGCACCATGTACGCGGGCAGCGCCTCCATCAGAAAGTGGCGGAGGGCATCGCGGTCCAACGGCCCGCGCCCCGCGTCGGGGACCACGTAGGCGACGAGCTGCCGGCGCTCCTTCGCCTGCCCCGGCGCTCGGGGCGCGGCGACGAGGGCGGCGCGAACGCCGGGGTGGTGCGCGATGGCCGCTTCGATCTCCCCCAGCTCGATCCGGTGGCCGTGGATCTTCACTTGAAAATCTTCGCGCCCGAGGATCTCGAACACGCCGTCCGGCCGCTGGCGTCCGAGATCCCCCGTTCGATAGAGGCGCTCGCCCGTGCGAGGGTGCACGATGAACCGCTCGCGCGTGCGCGCTTCGTCGCGCCAATAGCCCAAGGCGAGGCCGATGCCGCCGATGCAAAGCTCGCCGGTGGCCCACGCCGGGCGAGGCTCCAGCTCGGGGTCGAGGACGTACCAGCGTTGATTATCCATCGGCGTGCCGTACGGGATGCTCGTCCACCCGGGATCGACGGCCCCCACGTCGTAGACGATGGACCAAATCGACGCCTCCGTGGCCCCTCCCAGGCTGGCGATGCGCGCCCCGCCGGCCAGCGCGCGGATGCGATCGGGCAAGGTGACCGGGATCCAATCCCCGCTGAGCATCACCAGGCGGAGCGTGTCGATGCGGGTGTTCGCGTGGCCGCGCGCGGCGTCGACCAGCATCTCCATGAGCGCCGGCACCGAGCTCCAGATGGTGATGCGCTGCTCGGCGATCCAGTCGAGCCAGCGCTCCGGATCGCGCGCCTCGGATGCCCTGGGGAGCACCACCGTCGCGCCGGCCGCGAGGGCGCCGAAAATGTCGTAGACGGAGAGATCGAAGCTCAGAGACGAGAGCGCGAAGATGCGGTCGCCGGGGCCGACGGCAAAGCGGCGCTGGACGTCCAAGACGGTGTTGACCGCGCCGCGATGGTCGATCATCACGCCCTTGGGACGCCCCGTCGATCCGGACGTGTAGATGACATAGGCGAGATCCTCCGGCTGCGCCTTCGGGAGCGGCACGGGAGGCTCTTCGCCGGGGCCGGGGTCCACGTCGACGTGCACCCGATCGATCCCCTCGGGCCACGCGATCCGATCGTCGAGCCACGATTGGGTCAAGACGACCCGAACCTCCCCTTCGCGCAGCAAGAGATGGATGCGCTCGCGCGGAAGGGACGGGTCCACCGGGAGATAGGCCGCGCCTGCGCGGAGCACCCCGAGGACGGCGACGACTTGCTCCCATCCTTTTTCCATGACGACGGCGACCAGCGCCTGGGGGTGCGCCCCTCGTCGTCGAAGGCTCTGGGCGAGCGAGATCGATCGGCGATCGAGCTCGTCGTAGTCGAGCGTGCGATCGAACGCGATCACGGCCGGGGCCTGCCCGCGCGCCGGTACCTGCTTCGCGAACAGCCCGTCGAGGGTGTCGGGCGCGACGGGCCGCTCGGTCGCGTTGACCGCCGCGAGCCGCGCGAGGTGCGCGTGCACGGGGAGCCATCGCCGCGGCGGCATCTGCCAGGACGACGCGCTGCGCGCGAGCTCGTCGAGGACCGCCGCTTGGGTCTCGAACATCTCGTGGAGGAGGCCCGCCGGAAAGATCTCCGCCACCGCGTCCCATTGGAACACGAGCGCGCCGTCGTGCTCCCACACTTGATGATCGAGCCAGAGCTGCGGCGTCTGACTGATCCCGTACACGCCCTCGACCGTGGTGCCGGCGGGTGGACGGGCGCCGGGTCCGACGATGCCGAGCAGGCTCGTGAAGACCACGGGCATCATCACCGGCGTCCCTCCGCGCTGCTGCGACAGCTCCCGCAGCACCTGCACGCCGCTCATGCTCCGGTGCTCCAGATCGCTCCAGAGCCGTTCTTGAATGCGCCGCGCGCGCTCCTCGAAGGATCCGGCGATGTCGCCTTGGACCTCGAGCAAGACGGTGGACGTGAAGTCACCGAGCAGCCGCTCGATGCCGGGATGAACGGGGGGCCGATGGAAGTGCGTGAGGTTGAGCGTGAAGCGCGGGCTCTTGGCGAACGCCGCCAACACCTCGGCAAAGGCCGCGAGGAGCACGCCCGAAGGGGTCAGCCCCGCGTCGGCCGCGCGCTGCTTCAACGCCTGCCACGTCGCGGCATCGAGGAGACGCGTGCGGCGCTCGAAGCGAGGGCGCGAAACGTCGCCCGGGTTTTTGGCCAGCGGCAGCTCGGGCGCAGGCGGCAAGGTGCCGAGACGGCCGCGCCAGTATTCGCGCGCGCGAAGGGCTGGCCCCGCTCCATCGGCGCTCTTCTGCGCCAAGACGAAGTCGCGAAAGGAGATCTCGAGCGGCTCGAACGCGGCCCCGGGGTCGTCGTAGCGCACGAGGACCTCGTGGAGCGCCAGCTGCCAGCTGGAGGCGTCGAGGATCAACATATCGAGATCGATGTGCAGGCGGGTCTTTCCACCCGAAAGGACGCTGGCGCGCACGTCGAAGAGGGGCCAGCGATCGGCCGGGAGCACGCGGTGCGCGAGGCGCTCCCTCACGCTCTCGAGGTAGGCATCCACCTCGGCGGCGGGCAGCGCGCGCAGGTCCGAGGTGTCGATCGCATAGGCGGGCACCTCGGGCAAGATCTGCTGCGCGCTGTCGGAGAGGACCACGGCGCGGAGCATGTCGTGGCGCGCGATGGTTTGGCGGAGGGCCCCGGCGAGGCGATCGAGGTCGAGGCCGACGATGTCGACCTCCACGTACACATGCGTGGAGACATCGCCGAGCGCAAACTGGCCGCTCCGTCCGAGCCAGTAGGCCGCCTGGATGTCGGTGAGCGGGAACGGGAGGTGCCGTTCGCCGGGCGACGGAACGATCGACGGGCCCTCGGCCGCGTCGGTTTGGCCGTCCGGCGCGATGGGCGCCTGCGCACCTCGCGCCAGGAGCTCGTCGGCCAGCTCGATGAGGTTGGGGTTGCGGGCGAAGGTGGACATGGCCACGGTGACACCGAGCTCGGCCCCCACGCGATGCGAGAGCTCCAGCGCCGTCAGCGAGTCGACCCCGAGCTGGCCCACGGGCCTCTGCGGATCGATGGGTCCATCCTGGATCCGAAGCACGCGCGCCAGCTCGTCGGCGAGGTAAGCCTGGAGGATCGGGCGGCGGTCCTCCGGATCGCAGACCGAGAGGAGCTGGCGAAGGAACCCTTCGACCGAAGGCAGCGGCGCGCCGGCGCTGGGGTGTTGCAAATCATGCTGAGTCACGGGTGAGTCGACCTTTCTTCATGTGAATCATCTCCCTGCGAGCCCGCCGGCCGCGCCCCGTCTGGGCCCATGACGACGAGGGTGGTCTCGCCGTCGTCGAGCGCGCGTTCGAGGGCCACGACGGCCAGATCCGGTGTCAGGGTGCCGAGGGCGAGCGAGGTGGCGGGGGCCTGCGCGAGGCGTCGCTTCGTCGCCAGCGCATCGAAGCATTCCCGGGCGGATCCGTCTGCGCGCGAGAGCAGCACGAACGCGTCGAGCGAGCCGCCGCCAAACGTTTCATCGAGGGCGCGCGCCTCGAGCACGCGGCGTCCCACGGTCTCGGCGAGCTGCGCCAAAGCCCCGTTTGCGCGAGAGGGCGGCCGGTTCATCCCCGCCGTGCGAAGCAGCGCGTCGAGCTCCGGTCGCTTCCCTTCGAGCTTTTGGAGGACGGCGGCGAGCGCGGGGCGGGAGGGCGTGCTCGGGCCGCGCGCCGCATCGTCTTCGAGCGAGCCCGCGCCGTGAACCACCGCCCGCACGGCGGCACCTTCGAGGTCGAGGCGCGCGGCGAGCTCCGCGAGGGACCGGCGGTCCGAGGCTTCGCACGAGGCGACGGTGATCCGAACGCCCAGGGCCCCGAGCTCGGCTTCGATGGCGCGCGCGCCCGCGGCGTCGCCCCGCGCATGGGCGAGAACGATGTGCGAGGCGCCCTTGCGCGCGAACCAACGGGCGAGGTGCGCGGCCAGCGGGCCTTTCGCCTCCGTGATGAGCACCGTGCCGCGGGCCGCGAACGGGGGTGCATCGGGTGCGGCGCTCGGCGGAGCGGTCCATCGCGGTGCGAACATCGCGCCGTTGCGCCAGGCGAGTCGGTCTTCGCCGGCGCTCAGGGCGGCGAGCAGGGCGTCTTCGAGGCGGGCGCCTTCGAGCTGGCCACCTTCGAGCCGGGCGCCTTCGAGCTGGCCACCTTCGAGCCGGGCACCGTTCTCCAGCGCGCCATTCGCCGCAACATGATGATCCCGAAAATTATTCTGCAAAGCATTATTCTTCGACGCATCATTCTCGCGCGCCCCCTCCTCGGGTACCCACGTCGGCCGCGCGCCGGACACATCGACGAGACCTCCCCATTTTCCCGGGCGCTCGCGCGCGAGGGCGGCGCCGAGATCCCAGAACATGGCCTGCGACGCTCGCACCGCGCGATCGTCCACCCCCACGGCGAGGGCGCCGCGGGTGACGATCCAGAGGGGCGCACGCGGGCTCGTGCTGGCGAGCGACTGAATCAATGCGAGCGTGCGCGCGACGCCTCGGGTCGGGGAGGCACCGTCTGGGCTGGCGTCGTCATCGAGGGCCAAGAGCGACACCACAGCGGCGGGGGCCGGTGCGCCTTCGAGCGCGGGTTGCAGCCGCGCGGTCACGGCCGCTGGGTCGATGGCGCCATCCGAGATGCGCACGAGGCGCGCGCCGGCGGCCGCGAATGCCTCGCTCAGAGCCCGCACCGTGCGCGCATCGTCTTCGTCCGCGACCTCCGCGGGCGCGACGAGAAGCCAACCGCCGGGAAGCGTGGCCCGTTGGTGCCGCGAAGATGCGGGAGGTGCGATGCGCTTCCACGTGCGCCGAAGGCGGCGGTCCTCGAGCATCCGCCGATCCTTTCGCTGCTGGCGCCACGCCGCGAGGGCGGGCACGATGCTGCCCAGCGCCGTGCTCAACGCGGCGCGCTCGCCACCCCCGTCCAATGCCTCGGTGAGCCACCGAAGATCGGCGCGCTCCACCGCGTCCCAAAAATCGAGCTCGGGGCCCGGGGGCTCGTTGGACTGTGCGCGCGGCGCCTCCAGCGGCTCGAGCCAATGGCGGCGGCGTTCGAACGGGTACGTCGGCAGCGCGACGGGCGCGGTCTTCGGGATGGTCGCCTGCCAATCGACGGCGCGACCCGTGACCCACGCCGCGCACAGCGCCGGCAGATCGCGGGGGGCGCCTGGGTCGAGAGGCGCAGCTCGATCGAACGTGATGACCCCCACCGCGACGTGGGCGACGGCGCGCCCGTGCGCGAGCGCATCGAGCGCACGGGCGAGCTCGGCGCGATCGCCGGCGACGATGGCCGCGCGGTGCTCGAAGTGCGCGCGCGTGGTCGCGAGGGAGTGCGCCAGATTCGCCAGACGGAGCTCGGGATGCGCCGCCACGTGCGCCCCCAGCCGCGCGGCTTGCGCCCGAAGCGCCGCCTCGCTGCGCGCGGACAGGAGCACCGGCAACGGTCCGCTCACGTCCGTGCGCTCCTCTTCGCCCGCCGGCTCCGGTGGCTGCTCGAGGACGACGTGCGCATTGGCGCCGCCGATGCCGAACGCCGAAACCGCAGCACGGCGCGGTCGATCGAGCGCCGGCCAAGGGCGAGCCTCGGTGAGGAGCCGGACGGTGCCGCCGCTCCAATCGACGGCGGTCGATGGAGGATCGGCGTGCAGGGTCTCGGGCAGCAGCCCATGCTGCATCGACTGCACCATCTTGATGACGCCTGCGATCCCGCCCGCCGCTTGGGTGTGTCCGAGGTTGGATTTGATGCTACCGAGCCACAGAGGCCGGTCCTTCGCGCGACCTTCGCCGTAGGTGTCGAGCAGCGCCTGCACCTCGACGGCATCACCGATGCTCGTTCCGCTTCCCTGGGCCTCGACGGCATCGACATCGCTCGCCGCGAGGCCGGCGCACGCGAGCGCGCCCTCGATGACCCGCTGCTGCGCGGGGCCATTCGGCGCCATCAACCCTTGCGTCCTGCCGTCGTGGCGGATCGCCGAGCCACGAACCAACGCGAGGACGGGGTGCCCGTGACGCTGGGCATCCGAGAGCCGCTCGAGCAGCAGCATGCCCGCACCTTCGGCCCACCCCGAACCGTTGGCGTTCGCCGAGAACGAGCGGCACACGCCGTCGGGCGAGGCGAGTCCCTCGAGACGGTTCAACCCGGCGAGGGCCTCGGGCATCGCAAACACGCTGACACCACCCGCGAGCGCGAGGGCGCAGTCGTGCCGGTGCAAGGACTGGCAAGCGAGATGCAACGCGACCAGCGCCGAGGAGCACGCCGTATCGACGGTCAAGGTCGGGCCATGAAACCCGAGGGTGTAGGCGATGCGGCCCGAGGCGACGCTGGCGGCGCTGCCCAGCGATGCGTACATGGGATCAGCCCCGGCCCCGGCCGCAAGGCGCTCGTAGTGGGAGTACGACGCCCCGACGAACACGCCCGTGGTGCTCCCTTGGAGCGATACGGGGTCGAGCCCTGCGCGTTCGAGCGCCTCCCACGCGATCTCCAAGAGGAGGCGCTGCTGGGGATCGATGGCCACCGCCTCGCGCGGGCTGATGCCGAAGAACGCCGGGTCGAAGAGGTGCGCCTCGGTGAGAAACCCCGCTTTGATCTCGGAGCCTCCGTCACCCGTGCGCGGGCCGCGCGCTCGAGGAAAGGACGTGGCAGCGATCGGGGCGCCGCTCGCCACCAGCCGCCACAAATCCTCGGGCGTGTGCAGATCGCCGGGAAAGCGGCAAGCCATGGCCACGATGGCGATCGGTTCGTCTGCATAGCCGCCCGCGGGGGTGTTCGATGGCGAAGGCGATGAACGCGACGAGGACGGCGACGACGCGCCGGACGCGGTCCTCGACGAGTCCGACCCCAGCCTTCGCGCGACGGCCGATGGCGTTGGATGGTCGAAGAGCAAGGTGGCAGGGAGCTTCGCGCCGGTGATGGCCGAGAGGCGATTGCGCAGCTCCAAGGCCATGAGCGAGTCCAGCCCCAGCTCCTGGAGCGTTCGATTGGGGTCGATGCGGCTCGGGGTGGACATCCCCAAGACGGAAGCCGCCTCGGTGCGTACCACGTCCACGAGCGCGCGTTCGCGCTCCGCCTCCGAGAGGCCGCGGAGGCGCTCGGCGAGCGCACGGGCGCGGGAGATGCCGCGCGGGTGCGCGTCGGCCGGCAGCAGACCGCGAAGCATCGGCGGCAGCGCGACCCCGGCCGAGAGCTGCTTGCGGAGCGCCGCCCTCTCGAATCGCGCGGGCACCAGGCACGGCTCGGTGCGTTCGAGCGCCGCGTCGAGGAGCCGCAGCGCCTCTTCGGTCGAGAGCATCCCCATGCCCGATCGCATCATCCGCGCGCGGTCGGCGTCCCCGAGGTGGCCGGTCATGTTGCTCGGCTCCGCCCACATGCCCCATGCCAGCGATTGCGAGGCCAAGCCTCGATGCGCGCGGTGTTGCGCGAGGGCATCGAGAAAGGTGTTGGCCGCGGCGTAGGGGCCTTGTCCCGGGCTCCCGAGCACGCCCGCCAACGACGAGAAGAGAACGAACGCCTCCAGCCGGCGGTGCTGGGTGAGCGCGTGCAAGTGCCAGGCGCCGTCGATCTTGGAGCGCAGCACGCGGTCGACACGCTCGGTTGTCACGGCGGTGAGGAGCGCATCGTCGAGCACGCCCGCGACGTGGAAGACCGCGGTCAGCGGTCGGTCATCGGGGATCGCGGCGAGCGCCTGGGCGAGGGAACGCGCATCGGCCACGTCGCAGGCGGCCAGGGTCACGCGCGCGCCCGCGGCCTCGAGGTCGGCCGTCAGGGTATCGGCGCCCGGCGCCGAGGGGCCCTGCCGCGAGAGGAGCACGAGGTGCCGCGCTCCATGGCTCACGACCAGGTGCCGCGCGACGAGACCTCCGAGGACGCCCGTTCCACCGGTCACCACGACGGTGCCATCGCGCGAGAGCTTCTCCTCGGACGAAGTCGTCGGGCGTGGGGACGAACGGCCGAGCGCGGGGACCCGCACCACACCTTCGCGCACCGCAAGTTGCGGCGCGCCCGAGGCGACCGCGCTCGGCAGGACGTAGAGCGAACGCGGATCGTCGTCGACGTCCACGAGAACGATCGTCCGCTCCGGGTGCTCGGATTGAACGGAGCGCACGAGCCCCCAGACGGGGGATGCGCCGAGATCGAGCACGTCCTCATCGTGCTTGGTGGCTACGGCGCGGCGTGTGAGGACGACCAGCGGGCACGGCGCAAATCGCTCCTCCGTAACCCACGCTTGGAGAAAGGAGACAGCGGCGTGGGTCGAGGCGTACGCCGCCCCCAGCGCGTCACCGCCGACCGCGCCCGCGGCGAAGACGACGAGGTCCGGTCGCTCTCGCCCGCCCTGCAGGTGGTCCCGGAGCGCGGGGAGGGCGTCGTAGCGATCCAGGCGAACGGAGCTGGGCTCGAGCGATGGCGCGCCCGCGAGCTCCAGGGGGCCGAAGCACGCCCAATGCGCGGGCCGAGGGCGCGCGGGAGCATGGGCCGCGGCCGTCCAATCGCTCCAATCGACGGCGTGCAAGGACGATGGCTGCGCCGAGGGGTGAAGCTTGTCGGGGGTTGCCGGCCGAACGGCGAAGGCATCGACCGATGCGACGGGCTCCCCCGATCCATCGGCGAGAAAGAGCGCGATGCTCTCCTTCGCCTGGCCGGGCGAGAGGCGCACCCGCAACGACGCGGCGCCGCGCTGGACGGCGTGCACGCCCGAGAACGAGAAAGGGAGGCTCACATCGCCGCGGCCGTCCTCGAAGAGCGCAAGCGCGTGCAACGCTGCATCGAGCAGGGCCGGATGCACGCCGAAGCGGCCAAGGTCGGCCATCTCCACGCCGTCCCATCGAACCTCGGCGAAGAGATCGCCGTCGCGCTTCCACACCGCGCGAAGGCCTCGAAAGGCCGGGCCGTAGGAGAGGCCCGCATCGGCGAGGCGCTCGTAGAGGCCCTGCACATCGAGCGAGACGGCGCCGGGCGGAGGCCATGCGCGGAGGTCGAAGGGCACCCGGTGGACGTGGGCGACGATCCCGGTCGCGTGACGCACCCAAGGCGCATCGTGCGCCGCGCCTTCGGGTCGCGCGTGGAAGGTCAGGGCGCGTCGGCCCGCGTCATCGGGGGCGCCGAGCGCGATTTGAAGCTGGATGCCGGTGTCGTCCGGGAGCGCGAGGGGCGCTTCCAAGGTGAGCTCCTCGATGCCGTCCGCTCCCACGTGGTTTGCCGCGAAGAGGGCAAGTTCGAGGAAGGCGGTGCCGGGGAGCAAGACGGTGTCGAACACGGCGTGATCGGCGAGCCATGGGTGGGTCTTCCGCGCGAGGCGGGTGGTAAAGACGCAATCGCCGCGGTCGGCCAGGGCCACCACCGCACCGAGGAGTGGATGTGCGGCGGCGTGAAGGCCCGCGCCGGCCACGTCGGCGGTGACGCGTTGGGCCGGCTCCAACCAGTGGCGTTCGCGTTGGAAGGCGTACGTCGGCAGCGCCACGCGGCGTCCTCCGTTCAGTAGCTTTTCCCATGCCACCGCCAGGCCTTGCGTCCACAGCTCCGAGGCTGCGCGCATCAGCGTCTCCACTCCTCCGTGCTCTTTTCTTAGCGTTCCGGTGGTCGCTGCACCGCGCGCCCAGCCTTCCGCCGTCTCCTGCGTCGCTTGCATCAGCACGGGGTGCGCGCTCACCTCGATCAGCCACCCGTATCCCTCCTCACCAAGTTGCTCCATCACCTCCCGATACCGAACCCGCTCCCGAAGGTTGGCGTACCAGTACCCTCCGTCCAGCTCCCCTTCTTCGATCGCACGGCACGTCACCGTCGACTTCATCGCGATGCTTGGCTTCGCCGACCGGGCTAGGTTCCCCAGCTCTCTCTGCAGCGGCTCGCGCAGCGCCTCCACTTGCGCACTGTGCGAGGCGTAGTCCACCCGGATCCGTTTGCCGTAGCGACCCGCTGCGTTCAGCTCCTCCAACAGCTGCTCCACCGCCTCCGGCTCCCCGCTCACCACGCTCGTGCGCAAGCTGTTCTCCGCTGCGATGCTCAGGCGTTCTCCGTGGCGACCCAGCCTTCGTTCCAGCTCCTCCACCCCCAGCTCCACCGCCGCCATCGCACCCTGCTTCGACAGCTGTCCCACCCAACGGCTTCGAATCGCCACCACCTTCGCCGCTTCCTCCAGGCTCAGCGCACCCGAGACGCTCGCCGCTGCAAGCTCCCCCTGGCTGTGACCCACCACCGCCTGCGCCTCCACACCCAGCCACCGCCATAGTGCCGTCAGCGATACATGCATCGCCCACAGCGCGGGCTGCACAACCTCCACGCGCTCCAGCATCGCCGCGGACGCGGCCTCGGCTGCGGGCGCACCCGGCTCCCCGCACACCACTGCACGCAGCGACCAGTCCACGTGCGGCGACAGCGCCCGCTCACACGCTTGCATCGCCGTGCGAAACACCTCCGACCCCTCCCACAGCGCCTTGCCCATCGCTTGCCACTGCGACCCTTGCCCCGGGTAGATGAACGCCACCTTCCCCGAAACCTTCGCCTCGCCCTGCACCGCGTCCGCGCTTGGCTCTCCGCGTGCGATTTGACCTAGCGCGGCGACCGCCTGCTCTCGGTCCCGCGCAAACACCACCGTGCGGTGGCCGAATTGCGCGCGGGTCGTTCCTAGCGAATACCCGATATCCAACAACGATATCGTTTTATCCTCCTGCAAATACGCCCGCAGCCGCTCCGCTTGCTCCCTTAGCGCGCCTTCGCTCTTTCCCGACAACAGCAACGGTATGCACTCCGGCGCCGTGGATTCTGCGGCGGCTACCGCCTCCTTCGCCGGGGCTTCTTCGATGAGAACGTGCGCATTCGTTCCGCTGATTCCAAACGAGGAAATCCCCGCGCGCCGTTGCCGGCCGAATCGCACCTTCCACTCCTGCGCCTCCGTCAACAACCGCACCGCACCGCTCGACCAATCCACGTGCGTCGACGCCCGCTCCGCGTGCAACGTCTTCGGCAGCTTCTCGTGCTGCATCGACAGCACCATCTTCATCACACCAGCAACCCCCGCCGCCGCCTGCGTATGGCCAAGATTCGACTTGATGCTCCCAAGCCATAGCGGCTCCTCCGCTTTTCGACCCTGCCCGTACGTCGCCAACAGCGCCTGCGCCTCGATCGGATCCCCAAGCGGCGTCCCCGTTCCGTGACCCTCCACCACCTCCACGTCCCCGGCTCCCAATCCCGCATCCTCCAGCGCCTGCGCAAT
Source organism: Sorangiineae bacterium MSr11954 (assembly GCA_037157815.1). Lineage (NCBI taxonomy): Bacteria > Pseudomonadati > Myxococcota > Myxococcia > Myxococcales > Pendulisporaceae > Pendulispora > Pendulispora albinea. Next base: position 2,621,923 of record CP089984.1, on the reverse strand, counting down.
CACACGCTGCTGCGAGGGACCATTCGGCGCCGTCAGCCCCTGGCTTCGCCCGTCTTGGTTCACCGCGCTCCCGCGGATCACCGCCAGCACCGGATGACCGAGGCGTTTCGCCTCCGACAACCGCTCCAGCACCAGCATCCCCGCCCCTTCGCTCCAACCCACTCCGTTTGCACCCTCCCCAAACGAACGGCATCGCCCGTCCGGCGACAATCCACGCTGACGACTGAACTCGATGAACGCCCCCGGCGTCGACATCACGGTCACTCCACCCGCCAGCGCCAACGTGCACTCCCCTTGCCGCAACGCCCGACACGCCAGGTGAATCGCCACCAACGACGAGCTGCACGCCGTGTCGATCGTCATCGCGGGCCCCTCCAAACCCAGCGTGTACGCGATGCGCCCCGATGCGATGCTCGGCGCGCTCCCTACCCCAACGTGACCTTCGTAACCCGCCGGCGCAGGGACCAGACGCGCCCCGTAATCGCTGTACATCACCCCCACGAACACACCCGTCCGCGTCCCTTGCAAGGTCCGCGGATCCATTTCACCCCGCTCCAACGCCTCCCACGACGTCTCCAACAAGAGCCGCTGCTGCGGATCGATCGTCAACGCCTCCCGCGGGCTAATTCCAAAGAACCCCGCGTCGAACTCCGCCGCCTCGTGCAGAAACCCGCCCCTCCGCGTCGTGCTCTTCCCTACCGCCTCCGCGTCCGGATCGTAGAGCCCCTCCACGTCCCAGCCCCGATTCGCGGGGAACTCCGTGATCCCCTCGCCACCAGCCTCCAACAGCGCCCACAATCCCTCCGCATCCTTCACCCCACCGGGATAACGGCACGCCATCGATACAATCGCGATCGGTTCTTGGCTCTTTCCTTCGAGCTCGCGGACGCGTTGGTTCGCCTCATGGAGATCGAGGAGGGCGTTCTTGAGGTAGTCTCGCAGCATCTGCTCGGATGTCATGATCCTGATTCCCGGGCTTTGCCCACTTGTCGATAAAACGCGAAGAGCTCGTCGTCGCTCGCCGTTTGGAGCTTCTGCGCAACCGCGCGACGAGCCACCTGTGCATCGTTCGACGCGGACAAACGCGAGCTCAGAACACGAAGTCGTGCTGCGATCTCGGGGCGCGCCAGGTCGTCGGACTCCATGCTCGACACCAGCGCCTCGAGGCGCTCCAGAAGCGAAAGGATCGGCGGTTCGTCGGGTGCAGGTGGCGACAGTTCGCGCTGGATCAATCGCGCGAGCGCGAGAGGCGTCGGGTGATCGAAGAGCAAGGTCGCCGGAAAGCGCAGGCCGCTCGCCGCAACGAGACGGTTGCGGAGATCGAGCGCCATCAACGAGTCGAGCCCGAGCTCGTGAAGCGGTCGGGTGGCTTCGATGGTGGCCGGGCTCGCGTGACCCAGCACCGCCGCCACTTCACCTTGCACCAGCTCCAGCACGATCGGCTGGACCTCGGTCGCGGGCAGGCCGGTGAGACGTTGCCGAAGCAAGGCCGGTCCGCTCTCGCGCTCCTTCGCGAGCTGGCGGCGCGTGGTGGGAACGATACGTTGCAACAACGGCGGGAGCGCTGCGCGGCCTTTTCGCAGCTCGCGGATGTCGAACCGCGCGGGGATCAGCAGCGGAGGCTCTCTTTCCAATGCCGCATCGAAGAGCGCGGTGCCTTCGTGCGACGACAGCGGGGGAACACCACGACGCCGCGAACGCGCATCTTCTGCGGATCGCGCGGCCATTCCATCTTCTGCCCAAGGTCCCCACGCGAGCGACACGGCCGGCAACCCCGCGGCCCTTCGCTGGCTCGCGAGGGCATCGAGAAATGTATTTGCCGACGCATAATTGCTTTGCCCGGGGCTTCCGAGCACGCCCGCGAGCGAGGAGAACAGGACGAAGAGGGATAGCTCGTTCGTGCGGGTCAGCTCGTGCAAGTGCAGCGCAGCGTCGACCTTGGGCGCGAATACGCGCGCAAAGCGCGCTGGGGTTTGCGCCTCGAGGATGCCGTCTTCGAGAACGCCGGCCGCGTGAACCACGCCCCGCAACGGGTGCTCCGGGGCGATGGCCGCAATCAGCCCCGCGAGCGCTTCGCGATCGGCCGTGTCGCAGGCGGCGAGGGTCACCCGCGCGCCCGCCGCCTCGAGGTCGCGAACGAGCCCCGCCGCGCCCGGCGACGATCCTCCTCGTCGCGAAACCAGGAGCAGATGCCGGATGCCGTGCTTTTCCACGAGGTGACGCGCAAACCGCGCACCGAGCGCTCCGGTCGCACCGGTGACGAGAAAGGTGCCCTCGTGCGGCAAGGCCGGCAATGTCGACGCGCCAGAGAGCGGCGTCAGGCGTGGCACGCGCAAGGTCCCTCTCCGCCATGCGAGCTGCAGCTCCCCGGTGAGCAAGGCCCCCGGGAGCACGCGGCGGGCCGCCGACTCGTCGTCGATATCCACCATCGCCATGGTGCGCGAGGGGTGCTCCGTTTGCGCGGTGCGAACGAGCCCCCAAAGCGGGGCATGAACCAGATCGAGCACACCTTCGTCGGGCGCCGCCGCGATGGCCCGGTAGGTGACGAGGAGCAATGTGCTCGACGCAAAGCGCTCGTCGGCGAGCCACGCGCGAAGGAACGACAGGCCGCGCTCGGTCGCAGCGTGCGTTGCCCGTACGAGGTCGGCCCCTTCGAGGGGTAGGTGCGGCGGCGGGAAAGAAAGCACGACCGTGTCGGGCACGTCCCCTGCCCGCTCGATTCGGGACTGGAGCTCCGACCACGCGCCGTCGTCGCTCATTTCGAGCCACGCCCATGGGTTCGTGCCGGTTGCCGGAGCGGCGGGCTGCGCCAGAGGGCTCCACGTGATGCTGTAGAGCGATGGATGCGACGATGCGGAAGTGGGCTGCCAGCGGTCGCGCGAGACGGGGCGGGTGAGCAGCGCTTGCACCTGCGCGACGCGCCGGCCCGAGGCGTCTCCGAGGGTCATGGCGATGCCGCCGTCCGGTTTGCGTGAGAGCTGCGCCCGCAGGCGGGAGCTGCTCGCGAGCGGCAACGTGGCGCCCGTCCACGAGAATGGTAGCGCGGGCTCCCAAGCGGCGACGACGCCCTTGCCGGGGGTACCCCGACTCCGGCCGTCGTCGTCACGCGTTTCTTCGATGTTCAGCGCGAGTGCGTGCAGTACGCTGTCCAGAAGCGCAGGGTGCAGGTGGTACTGCCCCGCTTCTTCCGCCATCCGCTCCGGTAGCTGCACCTCGACGAAGAGGTCTTCGCCTCGTTTCCATGCCGCATGCAGGCCTTGAAAGGACGGGCCGTAGACCAACCCTGCGTTGGACAGGCGCTCGTAGAGCTCGTCCAGGGGGATCGCTCTCGCTCCCGCCGGGGGCCATGCGGCGTGCTCCCATATTTCCTGCTCCTGCGTTGTGGGCGGTGCGGCCGGGCCCAGTCTGCCGCTCGCGTGCCGAATCCACCCCACCTCTCCCTCCGCTCCGCTCTCGCGCGCATAGATGCTCAGCGGGCGGCTTCCCGGCTCATCTCGGCTCCCGATCATCACTTGCATCTGCACCCGCGCCTTCTCCCGTATCCCCAGCGGCGCCTCCAGGACCAGCTCCTCCACGCGTTCCAGCCCGACGCGCTCCCCTGCCGCAAATGCCAGCTCCAGAAACGCCGTCCCCGGTAAGATCACCGTGCCGAACACGTCGTGCTCTCGTAGCCAGCTTTGGCTCTCCAGCGACAATGCTCCCGTGAGAACCAGGCCGTCTCCTTCCGCCAGCGCGACTTCCGCTCCGAGGAACGGGTGCTCCGCCGCCGCGAGGCCCACAGAGGCCATATCGCCCGTAGCTGCTTTGGGCGCATCCAGCCAATAGCGTTCGTGTTGAAAGGCATACGTCGGCAATGCCATCCGGCGCGCTCCAAGCGGTTCGAAGAAGGCGCCCCAGTCCACCGATTGACCGATGACGTGCAGATTGCACATTACTTCGAGCACCGTCTCCACCTCCGAACGGTCCGCACGAAGCGCCGCCAAGAGCACGCTCTCCTCCGCCCCCCGCTCCGTCAGGTTCTCCGCCGCCAGGGCCGAAAGTACGCCCCGCGGGCCCACCTCCACATAACGCGTCACCCCCTCCGCCTCCAGCGCTTGCACCCCTTCGCCGAATCGGACCGGCTCCCGCACGTGGCGCATCCAATAGCCCGCGCTGCGCAGTTCGTCGTCGCTTGCGCGTTTTCCTGTCACGTTCGAGATCACCGCGGTTTGCGGCGCCCGATAATCGATTTTCGCCGCCTCGCGCCCAAACGCCTCCAAAACTTCATCCATATGCGACGAGTGAAACGCGTGGCTCACCTCCAGCCGCTTCGCCTTGCGTCCCGCTCCTTCGAATTCCGCCATCACCTCCTGCACCGCCGCCTCGTCCCCCGAGATCACCGTTGCGCGCGGCCCATTCACCGCCGCAATCGACACCCCCGCACGGCCCCTCAGCCGCTCCACCACCTCCGCCTCCGTCGCCTGCAGCGACGCCATGGCTCCCTTCGCGCTCACCCCCTGCATCAAGCGCCCCCGCGCCGCCACCAACCGGCACGCATCCTCCAAACTCAACACACCCGCCACATGCGCCGCCCCCAGCTCCCCCACCGAGTGCCCCATCACGACATCCGCCCGTATCCCCCACGACTCCAGCAGCCGCACCACCGACACTTCCACCGCAAACAGCGCCGCCTGCGCATACTGCGTCTGCTCCAACCGCGACGCATTCCCATCTTCGAAGATCACCTCCCGCAGCGACACCCCCAGCGACCCGTCAAAGCACGCACAAATCCCATCCAACGACCTCCGATACACCGGAAACGCCGCATACAACTCCCGCCCCATTCCCGAATACGCACTCCCCTGCCCCGTGAACAGAAATGCCAACTTCCCATCCACCCTCACGCGCCCTTTGGCGACCCTTGCGCCCTTGCGGTTTTCTCCCGTTCCCCATCCCCCCAAATCTTTGGCGACCCTTGCGCCCTGGCGGTTTCCTCCCGTTCCCCATCCCCCCAAATCTTTGGCGACCCTTGCGCCCTGGCGGTTTTCTCCCGCTCCCCATCTCTGCAAAAGCTCCGGCTCCCCACCAGCCATCCCCGACAACCCCGCCCGATCAGGCCATTCTCTCCCGACGTCACCGGCCATCCCCGACAACCCCGCGCGATCAGGCCATTCTCTCCCGCTCCCACCGGCGATCCCCGACAACCCCAGAAGCGCCCCCGCGCGATTCCCCGCCACCACCGCCGCACGGTATTCGAACGGGGCCCGCGTCGTCGCCAGCGAATACCCCATATCCAACAGCGAAATCGTCTCGTTCCGTTGCACCGACGCGAGCAATCGCGCCGCTTGCTCCCGCAGCGCCCCCTCGCTCTTCCCCGACAACACCAGCGGTATGCAATCCGGCGCCGTGGATTCTGCAACGGCTACCGCCTCCTTCGCCGGTGCTTCTTCGATGAGAACGTGCGCATTCGTCCCACTGATTCCAAACGAGGATATGCCCGCGCGCCGTGGCTTATCGGCTTGCGCCTTCCACTCCTGCGCCTCCGTCAACAACCGCACCCCACCGCTCGACCAATCCACATGCGTCGACGCCCGCTCCGCGTGCAACGTCTTCGGCAGCTTCCCGTGCTGCATCGACAGCACCATCTTCATCACCCCAGCAACCCCCGCCGCCGCCTGCGTATGGCCCAAGTTCGACTTGATGCTCCCAAGCCATAGCGGCTCCTCCGCTTTTCGACCTTGCCCATACGTCGCCAACAGCGCCTGCGCCTCGATCGGATCCCCAAGCGGCGTCCCCGTTCCGTGACCCTCCACCACCTCCACATCCCCCGCTCCCAATCCCGCATCCTCCAGCGCCTGCGCAATCACACGCTGCTGCGATGGACCATTCGGCGCCGTCAGCCCCTGGCTTCGCCCGTCTTGGTTCACCGCGCTCCCGCGAATCACCGCCAGCACCGGATGACCGAGGCGTTTCGCCTCCGACAACCGCTCCAGCACCAGCATCCCCGCCCCTTCGCTCCAACCCACTCCGTTTGCACCCTCCCCAAACGAACGGCATCGCCCATCCGGCGACAACCCACGCTGACGACTGAACTCGATGAACGCCCCCGGCGTCGACATCACGGTCACTCCACCCGCCAGCGCCAACGTGCACTCCCCTTGCCGCAACGCCCGACACGCCAGGTGAATCGCCACCAACGACGAGCTGCACGCCGTGTCGATCGTCAGCGCGGGCCCCTCCAGCCCCAGCGTGTACGCGATGCGCCCCGATGCGATGCTCGGCGCGCTCCCTACCCCAACGTGACCTTCGTACCCCGCCGGCGCAGGGACCAAACGCGCCCCGTAATCGCTGTACATCACCCCCACGAACACACCCGTCCGCGTCCCTTGCAAGGTCCGCGGATCCATTTCACCCCGCTCCAACGCCTCCCACGACGTCTCCAACAAGAGCCGCTGCTGCGGATCGATCGTCAACGCCTCCCGCGGGCTGATTCCAAAGAACCCCGCGTCGAACTCCGCCGCCTCGTGCAGAAACCCGCCCCTCCGCGTCGTGCTCTTTCCTATCGCCTCCGCGTCCGGATCGTAGAGCTCCTCCACATCCCAGCCACGATTTGCGGGGAACTCCGTGATCCCCTCGCCACCAGCCTCCAACAGCGCCCACAATCCCTCGGCGTCCTTCACCCCACCGGGATAGCGGCACGCCATCGATACAATCGCAATTGGCTCGTTCCCCGCATAGTCCGATCGCGCCCCGCGCGACACGCTCGTCGCGATACCGACGTCCCCCATCAGCTCCCGCTGCAGGTATCGCGTCAGCGCCTGCGGGGTCGGATGGTCGAACAGCAAGGTCGCCGGCAAGCGCCTCCCCGTCACCGCACCCAGCCGATTGCGCAGCTCCACCGCCATCAATGAGTCCAGCCCAAGCTCTTGCAGTGGCCGCAGGGCGTCCATCGCGAGCGGACGCCCTGCGCCCAACACGGCCGCGATCTCGTGCTGCACCACCTCGGACAGCACCCGCCCCGCGTCCTCCTTCGACGACACCGTCAAACGTTGCTCGAGCAACGATCGTGGCTCCCCGGCGGCGCGCGGAAGTGGGGCGGGGAAAAGCCCTTCCAGGATGGGCGCGCGCGCGGCCTCTCGGCGGCGCAGAATGCCCGCGTCGAAGCGGGCGGGGACCAGCCATGCGTCGTGCGACCTCAGCGCGGTATCGAAGAGCTCGAGCCCCTCCTCCGTGCTCAGAGGACGGATGCCGGCGCGGACCATGCGCGCGTGATCGACCTGCCGCAAGTCGGCCGTCATGCCGCGCGACGACGACCATGCGCTCCATGCGAGGGAGAGCCCCGGCAGACCCAGCCCGCGCCGATGCTGCGCCAGCGCGTCCAAGAAGGCGTTGGCGGCCGCGTAATTGCTTTGGCCGGCCGAGCCAAGCACGCCGGCGAGGGACGAGAACAGCACGAACATCGCGAGGTTCGAGCCTCGGGTCAGCTCGTGCAGATGCATCGCCGCGTCCACCTTCGGACGCAGCACACGCGCGAGACGCTCCGGCGTTTGAAGGGCCAGGACGCCGTCGTCGAGCATCCCCGCCGCGTGAACGACGCCCCGCAGAGGGGCCTCCGCCGGAACCGTGGCCAGGGCCTCCGCCAGCGCGTTCCGGTCTGCGACGTCGCAGGCCACCACACGCACCCGTGCGCCCGCGGCCTCCAGCTCGCGGACGAGCGGGTCCGCACCCGGTGCCTCCGCCCCTCGGCGGGAGAGCAAGAGCAGGTGACGGACACCATGCCGATTCACCAGGTGCCGCGCCAGCAAGGCCCCCAATCCGCCCGTGCCACCCGTGACGAGGAACGTTCCGTCGAATGAACCGGGGGCCGCCGGCGACGCCAGCTCGGTCACGCGCGCCAGCCGCGCAACGCGCATCGTGCCTCGCCGGAGCGCAAAGGTTTGCTCGCCGCCCGCAATCGCCGCGGGCAAAGCGCTCATGGATGCGCGCGCATCGTCGAGATCGGCCACCATCACCGCGCGATCCGGGTGCTCCGCCCGTGCGGTGCGCACCAGCCCTACGAGGGCCGCCTCGCCGAGACCATCGAGAGGCTCGTCGGGGTCGAGCGCCAGAGCACCGTGGGTCACGAAGACCAATCGGCTCGTTGCGAACCGCTCGTCCGCCAGCCACGACTGCAGGATGGAGAGGCCCGTGCGCGCGATCCGGTGCACCGTCTCCGTGGGGTCCATGGCGTCGGCCGGCAGCGAGCGATCGCCGAGCGACACGGCAACGACGTCGGGGACGCGGTCTGCGTTGCCCGTCGCGGACAGAAAGCGCGACCAATCCTCGTGGGGCTCCGGCTGCACGCCGACGGCTCGGAGCTCCTCGGCCATTCCTTCTCGCTGCGCGCCGACGATGGCCCACGATGCGCCGCGGGACGGTGGCGCGCCCGAAGACGATCCCGGACCGCCCAGCGGCGCGGCCGCCCATGCGACACGGTAGAGCGCGTCCGAGCGCCGATCGATGTGCGACGGAGCAGGGCGCGTGCGCAGCGCCTGCACCGACGCGACCGGCGCGCCGGTGGCGTCGGCGATCTGAATGCCGATGGCTTTGCCATGGCCCACCCCGGACAACCGTGCTCGCAAAAACGAAGCGCCCGTCGCGTGGATCGACACGCCGGACCATGAAAAGGGAAGTGCGGCCTCCGCCGCGGGGTCCGGCTCGAGCCCGAGCGCGTGCAACACCGCATCGAAGAGCGCAGGGTGCAGCGCGAACGCTGCGCGTTGGTCGAGAACGGAGGGGGCCTCCACTTCGACGAACAGGTCACCGTCGCGTTTCCACGCGGCGCGCAGCCCTCGAAAATGGGGACCGTACGAGAACCCCGCCTCGATCAGACGCTCGTAGAGATCCCGCACGTCGAGCGCGACGGCATGGGTCGGGGGCCACGATGCGTGCTCGAATCCCGCCGGCTCGGCCGCGGTGCCCACGCGACCCGTGGCGACGCGCGCCCACGGAAGGTCGTCCGTGCGTGCGGAGAAGGTCACATCGCGTGCGCCGGACTCGGTCTGCGCGCCGACGGTGACCTGAAGTTGCACGTCCCCGCGAGACGGCAACACCAAAGGAGCTTCGAGGGTCAGCTCTTCGATGCAACGAAGGCCCACGTGGCGCGCGATGAACAGCGCCAGCTCCACGAACGCGGTGCCCGGCAAAAGCGCTACATCGCGAACCATGTGATCGGCCAGCCATGGATGGCTTTGCAGCGACAGCGATCCCGTAAAGAGGTACCCGTCCCCCTCCGCTAGCGATACCGCAGCCCCCAAAAGCGGGTGCTCCGCCGGTGCGAGCCCCATGGATGCGATGTCCGCGGTGCGCGCTTTGGGCGCGTCGAGCCAATAGCGGTCACGTTGAAAGGCATACGTCGGCAATGCCACCCGGCGCGCTCCGAGCGGTTCGAAGAAGGCGCCCCAATCCACCGATTGACCGATGACGTGCAGGTTGCACAATACTTCGAGCACCGTCTCCACCTCCGAACGGTCCGCGCGAAGCGCCGCCAAGAGCACGCTCTCCTCCGCACCCCGCTCCGTCAGGTTCTCCGCCGCCATGGCCGAAAGTACGCCCCGCGGGCCCACCTCCACGTAACGCGTGACACCCTCCGCCTCCAGCGCTTGCACCCCTTCGCCGAATCGAACCGGCTCCCGCACGTGGCGAACCCAATAGCCGGCACTGCGCAGCTCCTCGTCGCTTGCGCGCTTCCCCGTCACATTGGAAATCACCGGTATCTGAGGCCGCGAAGAGTCGACTTTCGCCGCCTCGCGCCCAAACGCCTCCAAAACTTCATCCATATGCGACGAGTGAAACGCGTGGCTCACCTCCAGCCGCTTCGCCTTGCGTCCCGCTTTCTCGAACTCCTTCACCACCTCCTGCACGGCCGCCTCGTCCCCCGAGATCACCGTCGCGCGCGGCCCATTCACCGCCGCAATCGACACCCCCGCACGGCCCCCCAGCCGCTCCTCCACCTCCCCCTCCGTCGCTTGCAGCGACGCCATTGCCCCCTTTGCGCTCACCCCCTGCATCAAGCGCCCACGCGCCGCCACCAACCAGCACGCATCCTCCAAGCTCAGCACACCCGCCACATGCGCCGCACCCAGCTCCCCCACCGAGTGCCCCATCACGACATCCGCACGTACCCCCCACGACTCCAGCAACCGCACCAACGACACTTCCACCGCAAACAGCGCCGCCTGCGCATACTGCGTTTGCTCCAATTTCGTCGCATTCCCCTCTTCGAAGATCACCTCCCGCAGCGACACCCCCAACGCATCTTCGAAGCACACACAAATCCGATCCAACGACCCCCGATACACCGGAAACGCCGCATACAACTCCCGCCCCATTCCCGAATAAACACTCCCCTGCCCCGTGAACAGAAATGCCAACTTCCCATCCCCCCTCACGCGCCCTTTGGCGACCCTTGCGCCCTTGCGGTTTTCTCCCGTTCCCCATCCCCCCAAATCTTTGGCGACCCTTGCGCCCTTGCGGTTTCCTCCCGTTCCCCATCCCCCCAAATCTTTGGCGACCCTTGCGCCCTGGCGGTTTTCTCCCGTTCCCCATCCCCCCAAATCTTTGGCGACCCTTGCGCCCTGGCGGTTTTCTCCCGTTCCCCATCCCCCCAAATGCTCCGGCTCCCCACCGGCCATCCCCGACGACCCCGCACCATCGGACGGTTCTCGCCCGACCCCGCCGGCCATCCCCGACAACCCCAAAAGCACCCCCGCGCGATCCCCCGCCACCACCGCCGCGCGGTATTCGAACGCCGTCCGCGTCGTCGCCAGCGAATACCCCATATCCAACAGCGATATCGCTTCGTCGTTCTCCAAGTGCGCAAGCAATCGCGCCGCTTGCTCCCGCAGCGCGCCCTCGCTCTTCCCGGATAACACCAACGGAACGCACCGCAGCTCCGCAGCTTCCCCCGCCAGGGCCGCCGCTTCCTCCGCCGGCGCTTCCTCCAGGATGACGTGCGCGTTGGTGCCGCTGACGCCGAACGATGAAATGCCGGCGCGGCGCGGGCGGCTCGCGTCCGATTTCCAAGGCACGGGCTTGGTCAGCAGCCGCACGGCGCCGGACGACCAATCGACGTGGGGCGACGGGTGCTCGGCGTGCAAGGTGGCGGGCAAGAGCTCCCGTTGCATGGCCAGCACCATCTTGATGACGCCGGCCACGCCCGCCGCGGCTTGCGTGTGGCCGACGTTCGACTTGATGGTCCCCAGCCACAAGGGCCGCTCGGGCGTGTGCGCGATTCCATAGGTCGCAAGCAGCGCCTGCGCCTCGATGGGATCGCCGAGCGTGGTGGCCGTACCGTGCGCCTCCACCACGTCCACGTCGCCCGCCGAGAGACGCGCGTGCTCCAGCGATCGCCGAATGACCTGCTCTTGCGCGGGTCCGTTGGGGGCCGTCAGTCCCTGGCTCTTGCCATCTTGGTTGACGGCCGAGCCGCGGACGATGGCCAGAATCGGGTGGCGCAGACGGCGCGCGTCGGAGAGACGCTCGAGCAGCAGCATCCCCACGCCCTCACCCCAACCCGTGCCCTGTGCGTCGGCGGAGAAGGCTCGGCAGCGGCCGTCGGGCGAGAGGCCGCGTTGGCGGCTGAATTCGATGAACGCACCGGGCGTCGCGAGCACCGTCGCGCCGCCGGCCAAGGCGAGCGAGCATTCGCCCTGACGGAGCGCGTGGCAAGCGAGGTGCAGAGCGACCAGCGACGAGCTGCACGCCGTGTCGACGGTGACCGCCGGTCCCTCCAGTCCAAGCGCGTACGCGATGCGACCGGACGCAATGCTGGGCGAGCTGCCCAGCCCCACGTAGCCCTCGGCCTCGGGGGATCCCACCAGGTAATTGGCGTAGTCGTTGCTGGCGATGCCCACGAACACCGCCGTCGGGCTCCGAACCAGCGCGTGCGGATCGATGCCGGCGCGCTCGATGGCCTCCCACGACGTCTCGAGGAGCAACCGCTGCTGCGGATCCATCGTCAGCGCCTCGCGCGGGCTGATGCCGAAGAAGGCCGCGTCGAAGCGGTCGGCGTCGCCGACGAAGCCGCCGCTTCGGACATAGGTTCGACCCTTTGCGTCGGCGTCGGGATCGTAGAGCGCGTCGAGGTTCCAGCCGCGGTTCTCGGGAAACGGTGCCACGGCATCTCGGGCCTGGGCGAGGAGCTGCCAGAGGGCCTCGGGCGTGTGCGCACCACCCGGGTAGCGGCAGCTCATGGCGACGATGGCGATGGGCTCCGGCGCCCGCGTCTCCACTTCGCGCAGCCGCTCCCGCATTTGGTGCAGCTCGCCCATGGCCCGTTTCAGGTACGACCGGAGCTTCTCTTCCTGGATCTCGTTCATCATTCCTCTGCGCTCGGCGCCCCGAACTCGCGATCGAAGTGCTCGAAGAGCTGGTCATCGGTGGCGGCCTCGAGTCCCTGCGTCGCCGCGGCGGCCGTGGCCATGGGCCCGGCCGTCCACTTCGACGAGAGCACCTGCAACCGCGACGCGAGGCGCGCACGATCGCTTTCGGCCAGGGTCGCGAACATCGCCTCCCATTCGTCCAAGCGCGCGAAGGCCGTGGCCACCGTGGGCGCGGCACCTACGCCCAATTCGGCGGCGAGCTTTCGCGCGAGCGCGGCCGGCGTGGGATGGTCGAAGAGCAAGGTGGCGGGCAAGCGCACGCCGCTCGCGCGGGCCAGGCGATTGCGCACTTCGAGCGCGCCGAGCGAATCCATCCCAATCTCCCGGAGCGGGCGCTCGGGATCGATGCCCGCCGGTGTGGAGTGGTGCAGCACGGCCGCGGCCTCCGCGCACACGAGCTCCAAGAGAACGCGGGCCCGTTCGTTCTCCAGCATGGGCGCCAGACGTTGCTTCAAGGTGGCCGCGGCGTCCGCGAGGGAGGGTTGCGCCCTTGCTGCCCGTCCGCGCACGAGCCCGCGCAGCATCGGCGGGATCGCGCCGGTCCATGCGCGCAGCGCGGCACCGTCGAACCGCACCGGCGCGAGCAGGGGGTCTTCGGACTCCAGCGCGGCATCGAACAGCGCGAGACCGCGTTCGCGCGAGAGCGGCACGATGCCCGAGCGACGAACCCGGTCATGCGTGGTGGCGGAGGTGCGCGTGAAGAGACCTCCTTCGGCCCAGGGTCCCCACGCGAGCGAGAGCGCGGGCAACCCGAGGGCGCGACGATGGGCGGCGAGCGCGTCGAGAAAGGCATTGGCCGCGGCGTAGTTGCTCTGACCGGCGCCGCCGAGCACCCCGGCGAGCGACGAGAAGAGCACGAAGGCCGAAAGGTCCATGCTCCGCGTGAGCTCGTGAAGGTGAAGAGCCGCCGCGACCTTGGGCCGGAGGACGCGCACGAGCTGCGCTTCGTTCAGCGAAAGGACGAGGCCATCGTCCACGACCCCGGCGGTGTGCACGATGCCCGACAGGGCGTGCTCGCGCGGCGCGGCGAGAAGCTGCTCCAGCGCACCTCGATCGCTCACGTCGCAGGCCGCCAAGGTGACCTCCGCGCCCGCGCGGGTGAGCACCTCGACGAGCCGCCCGGCCGAAGGCGCCTCCGAACCGCGGCGCGAGACGAGCAGAAGATGGCGCACACCGTGGTGCTCCACCAGATGCTGCGCCACCCGCGCGCCGAGCGCGCCCGTGGCGCCGGTGACCAGCACCGTGCCCTCGGGACCGAACGGGCGCCTTCGCGTGCCGATCGAGGGCGCTCCGCTCGGAGCCGTGCGCGCGGTCGTCGCGGGCGGGGGCGAGGGTGCCGCGGCCACGGGCACGAGCCTGGGCGCGTGAAGCACGCCTGCGCGCAGCGCGAGCTGCGGCTCCTCCGAGGCGAGAGCGGAGAGCCAGGCGCGGTGCGACCTTGCATGATCATCGACGTCGAGGAGCGTCAGGGCCCTGTCGGGGTGCTCGGATTGCGTGGAGCGCACGAGACCCCAAAGTGGCGCGCCCGCGAGGTCGACGACGTCTTCTCCCGGATGAACGCGGATCGCGCGATGCGTGACGACCACCAGCTTGCAGGAGGAGAGGCGTTCGTCGGTCAGCCACGCCTGCAAGGTACGTAGCTGCTCGCGGGCCGTCTCCTGCGCGGCGGTCGCCGCATCGCCCATGGCGGGTGCGCCGCGCATCGCGATGCCGTCGGGTAGGGTCGCTCCCCGTTCTAGCGCCTCACGAAAGGCTTGCCAGGTGGGGTAGCGTTCCCACGAAGGGGCTGGCGTGGGAAGCTTCGCCGGCCCGTCGACGCCGTCGGGTCCAATCCATGCCCAGCGCCCGGGGTGCACCGGCGATCCCGGCGCCTCCGCCCAAGCGACGCGGTAGAATGCGTCGGCGGGAGGTGCCGCAGGCTCGCGGCGCACGCGTTCAGCGTCGACGAGCTCCTCACGGCAGGTGTCGATGGAGGCCACCAAAGCGCCCGCCGGATCCCGCATGATCAGCGACACCGTTCGCCCGTCCGGACGAGGCGCGATGCGAACACGAAGCGCCGATGCGCGCGTCGCATACACCGACGCGCCCGACCACGCGACGGGCACGGTGGCTTGGATCGCGTCCATTGGGCTGCGCAGGTGCGCGCCCTGCATGACCGCTGCGAGAAGCGCCGGGTGGAGCATGAACGGCGCATCGTCGTCCGCCGCGTGCGCGGGCCATTGCACCTCGACGAAGAGGTCGTCGCCTCGTTTCCATGCCGCGTGCAGGCCTTGAAACGGCGGGCCGTAGACCAACCCTGCGTTGGCAAGGCGGTCGTAAAAATCGTCGAGGGGGATCGCGCTCGCTCCGGCTGGTGGCCATAGGGCGTCCTCCCAGGTTGCGCGCGGTGCGGCCGGGCCCAGTCTGCCGCTCGCGTGCCGAATCCACCCCACCTCCCCCTCCGCTCCGCTCTCGCGCGCATAGATGCTCAGCGGGCGGCCTCCCGGCTCATCTCGGCTCCCGATCACCACTTGCATCTGCACCCGCGCCTTCTCCCGTATCCCCAGCGGCGCCTCTAGGACCAGCTCCTCCACGCGTTCCAGCCCGACGCGCTCCGCTGCCGCAAATGCCAGCTCCAGAAATGCCGTCCCCGGTAAGATCACCGTGCCGAACACGTCGTGCTCTCGTAGCCAACTTTGGCTCTCCAGCGACAATGCCCCCGTGAGAACCAGGCCGTCTCCTTCCGCCAGCGCGACTTCCGCTCCGAGGAACGGGTGCTCCGCCGACGCGAGGCCCACAGAGGCCATATCGCCCGTAGCTGCCTTGGGCGCATCCAGCCAATAGCGTTCGTGTTGAAAGGCATACGTCGGCAATGCCATCCGGCGCGCTCCGAGCGGTTCGAAGAAGGCGCCCCAGTCCACCGATTGACCGATGACGTGCAGATTGCACATTACTTCGAGCACCGTCTCCACCTCCGAACGGTCCGCACGAAGCGCCGCCAAGAGCACGCTCTCCTCCGCACCCCGCTCCGTCAGGTTCTCCGCCGCCATGGCCGAAAGTACGCCCCGCGGGCCCACCTCCACGTAACGTGTGACACCCTCCGCCTCCAGCGCTTGCACGCCTTCGCCGAATCGAACCGTTTCCCGCACGTGGCGCATCCAATAGCCCGCGCTGCGCAGTTCGTCGTCGCTTGCGCGTTTTCCTGTCACGTTCGAGATCACTGCGGTTTGCGGCGCCCGATAATCGATTTTCGCCGCCTCGCGCCCAAACGCCTCCAAAACTTCATCCATATGCGACGAGTGAAACGCGTGGCTCACCTCCAGCCGCTTCGCCTTGCGTCCCGCTCCTTCGAATTCCGCCATCACCTCCTGCACCGCCGCCTCATCCCCCGAGATCACCGTTGCGCGCGGCCCATTCACCGCCGCAATCGATACTCCCGCACGGCCCCCCAGCCGCTCCACCACCTCCGCCTCCGACGCTTGCAGCGACGCCATGGCTCCCTTTGCGCTCACCCCCTGCATCAAGCGCCCCCGCGCCGCCACCAACCGGCACGCATCCTCCAAACTCAGCACACCCGCCACATGCGCCGCACCAAGCTCCCCCACCGAGTGCCCCATCACGACATCCGCCCGTATCCCCCACGACTCCAGCAACCGCACCAACGACACTTCCACCGCAAACAGCGCCGCCTGCGCATACTGCGTTTGCTCCAACCGCGTCGCATTCCCCTCTTCGAAGATCACCTCCCGCAGCGACACCCCCAACGCATCTTCAAAGCACACACAAATCCGATCCAACGACCTCCGATACACCGGAAACGCCGCATACAACTCCCGCCCCATTCCCGAATAAACACTCCCCTGCCCCGTGAACAGAAATGCCAACTTCCCATCCCCCCTCACGCGCCCTTTGGCGACCCTTGCGCCCTGGCGGTTTCCTCCCGTTCCCCATCCCCCCAAATCTTTGGCGACCCTTGCGCCCTGGCGGTTTCCTCCCGTTCCCCATCCCCCCAAATCTTTGGCGACCCTTGCGCCCTTGCGGTTTCCTCCCGTTCCCCATCCCCCCAAATCTTTGGCGACCCTTGCGCCCTTGCGGTTTCCTCCCGTTCCCCATCCCCCCAAATCTTTGGCGACCCTTGCGCCCTTGCGGTTTTCTCCCGTTCCCCATCCCCCCAAATCTTTGGCGACCCTTGCGCCCTTGCGGTTTTCTCCCGTTCCCCATCCCCCCAAATCCTCCGGCTCCCCACCGGCCATCCCCAAACGCAACCCGGCGCCATCGGACAGTTCTCTCCCAACCCCACCGGCAATATCCGACAACCCCAAAAGCACCCCCGCGCGATCCCCCGCCACCACCGCCGCACGGTATTCGAACGCCGTTCGCGTCGTCGCCAGCGAATACGCCATATCCAACAGCGCTATCGCTTCGCCCTTTTCCAACTGCGCAAGCAATCGCGCCGCTTGCTCCCGCAGCGCGCTCTCGCTCTTCCCCGACACGAGCATAGGCACCCGCGCCGGGAGCTCCACCGAGTCGCTCGCGGTCGGACGAAGCGTCGGCGCGCGATGCTCTTCGAGCAAAACGTGCGCGTTCGTGCCCGAGAGCCCGAAGGCCGATACCGCCGCGCGGCGCGGCGAGCCATCTTCGTGGCGGGGCCAGGGGCGCAAGGAATCGACGACTTCCACGGGCAACGCGGCCCAGTCCACGTGGGGGTTGCGCGGCAAGGTGTGCAGGGTCGCGGGCAGCGCTTCGTGCGCGAGCGCCGCGACCATTTTGGCTACGCCTGCAAGGCCCGCGGCCGATTCGAGGTGGCCGATGTTCGTCTTCAGGGCGCCGAGCAAGAGAGGACGATGTGGATCGCGGCCTTCACCATAGACGCTGGCCAAGGCCTGCACCTCGATGGGATCGCCCAACGACGTTCCCGTCCCGTGGCATTCCACGGCATCGATGTCCGCGGGGGTGAGCTGCGCGCTCTCCAAAGCGGCGCGCAGCACCTTCTGCTGCGATGTGCCGTTGGGCACCGTGATGCCGCTGCTGGCACCATCGTGGTTGACGGCGCTGCCGGTAATCACGCCCAGGATGGTGCGCCCGCGTGCCTCGGCGTCGCGAAGTCGCTCGAGGGCGACCACGACCACGCCTTCTCCGCGACCGAAGCCGTCGGCGTTGGCCGAAAATGTCTTGGAGCGACCGTCGGGCGCCAGCGCGTTCGTTCGCGACAGAACCACGAAGGGCCCGCCCGCGGCCATGACCGACGCGCCCGCCGCGAGGGCGAGATCGCACTCGCCGCTGCGAAGCGATTGGCAGGCCAGGTGGAGCGCGACCAACGACGAGGAGCACGCGGTGTCCACCGACAACGCGGGGCCCTGCAAGCCAAGGCTGAAGGCGAGCCGTCCCGCGGCAAAGGAAGGGTGCGTGCCGGTGATGGCATAGGCATCGTTTTGCAGCGGCCCGGCGGCGACCATGCGATCGTAATCGCTCGGCCCAATGCCCACGAACACGCCTGTCTGCGAATCGCGCAGCGAGCCGGGAACGATGCCGGCGAGCTCGAGCGCCTGCCACGTTGCCTCGAGCAGCAAGCGATGCTGCGGATCGAGTTGTTTGGCCTCCCGCGGGCTGATGCCGAAGAACCCGGCGTCGAAGCGGTCGACGCCGTCCACGAACGCCGCGGACTTCACATAGCTCTTACCTTTTTCGGCGGGGTCCGGATCGTAGAAGCCGTCGAGCTCCCAGCGGTCGGCCGGAATATCGCGGACGGCGTCGACCTCGGCCTCGAGGAGGTGCCAGAGCCCCTCCAGATCGACGACCCCACCGGGGAGGCGCAAGCCAATGCCGACGATGGCCACCCGCTCGTCCGCGGCCGCGGTGCTGGAGCGCGCGCGCGCGTGGCCCTCCGATGCCGAGGCATGCGTGCCGACGGCGGGGGCGAGACGATCCCGGAGAAACGAGGCCACGTGACGCGGCGTGGGGCAATCGAAGGCCAAGGTGGCGGGGAGCTTCAGGCCCGTGGTGCGTTGGAGGCGTTTCCGCAGCTCGACGGCCATGACGGAGTCGAGGCCGAGGTCGAAGAACCCGCGATCGGAACCGAGCGCGCGGCCGTCGCGATGGCCGAGGACCGCGGCCGCCTCGGCGAGCACGACGTCTACGAGGTGCGCCGTGCGTTCGCGCTCGGAGAGGCCGCGAAGGCGCCCGATCACCGCCGCCTCGGACACCGGTGACCGCGCGGCCGGCGACGTGCTTTCGCGATCGCGCTCGCCGTGTGCCTCGGAGAGATCGTTCAGCAAGGGTCGTGCGCGCGCTGCGCGGAACGCGGGGGCAAAGCGGCTCCAGTCGACGTTCGCCACCGTGAGCGCGGTCGCTCCACGATGCAGCGCTTGCTCGAGCGCGCGAACGGCGAGCTCGGGCGCCATGGGCGAAATGCCCCGCCGCCGGAGGTAGTCGCGCGCGGCGGGATCGTCGCCCATGCCCTCACCGTCCCAGAGCCCCCAGGCGACCGACGTGCCCGCGAGCCCTCGGGCGCGGCGTTGTTCGGCCAGGGCGTCGAGATACGCGTTGGCCGCGGCGTAGGCGCCTTGCTGGGCGCTCCCCCAGATACCGGCGCCCGACGAGAAGAGAACGAACGCGCGATTGGGCGCGCCCTCGCGCGAGGCGTGGAACGAGGCATCGAGGTGCTGCGCGCCAAACGCCTTGGCCGAGAGCACCTCCGCGAGGTCCGAGAGGGTCGTTTCGGCGAGCGGTCGCGAGCCGCCCACACCCGCGGCGTGGATCACCGATTCGATGGGCGTGCCCTCCGCCTCGAAGCGCTCGGTCAGCGCATCGAGCGCCCGGCGATCGGCGATGTCGCATGCGACCATCGTGACGCGGACGCCGAGCGCCGTGAGCTCGCGTTCGAGCTCGGTCGCGCGCGCCCCACGAGGGCCGCTCCGGCTGGCGAGCACGAGGTGCTCGGCGCCGCCGCGAGCAAGCCAACGGGCCAGGTGCGCTCCCACCCCGCCGGTCCCTCCCGTGACGAGCACGGTGCCTTGCGGCTTCCAGGAGCATGCGGCGTCGCCCTCGAGGCGCGCGCGAACGAGACGCCGAACGAACGCACCGTTCGCGCGAAGCGCCAATTGGTCTTCGCCATGGATCCCCTCGAGCAGCGCCGGGAGGTGCTCGAGCATGCGTGGGTCGAGCGCACCGCGGAGATCGAGCAGCCCTCCCCAGCGCGCGGGGTGCTCCAGGGCCACCACCCGGCCGAACCCCCAGATCATCGCCTGCAGCGGGTGCTCGAGCGGATCGGAAGGGCCGGTGGTCACCGCCCCCTCGGTCACCAGCCACACGGGCACCTCGAGTGCCATGTCACCGAGGGCCTGGACGATGGCGAGGGTCAGCGCAAGCCCCTCGGGGATCTCGGGATGCTCCGGGGTGGCGCGCTCGGAGAGAGCGCAAAGGGAGAGCACGCCCCGGATCCCGGGCTCCTTCGAGAGCGCGGCGCGCAGCCGCTCGGCCATCGCGGCGCGGTCGGCGTCGTCTTCGCGTACGAGGACGCGAACGATGGGCGCGGCGGCGTGCGAAAGGACTTGGTCGATGGCGCGTGCCATGGGCGCCTCCGCCATGTCGGCCGGGACGAGGAGCAACCAAGGTCGCGCGCGCGCTGCGGCGTCCGCGCGCGCTGCGGCATCCGCGGGGGACGGGGCGTCCGCGGGCGACGCGGCGTCCGCGGGGGACGGGGGCGGGGCCACGAACGGTTCCCATGCGATGCGGTAGCGCCACGCTTCGATCGGGTCCTCGATGCGCTCCCGGGCCACGTCGCGCAGCCAGTAGCGTTCGCGTTGAAAGGCGTACGTCGGCAGCGCCACGCGGCGTCCTCCGTTCAGTAGCTTTTCCCATGCGATGGCCAGGCCTTGCGTCCACAGCTCCGAGGCTGCGCGCATCAGCGTCTCCACTCCTCCGTGCTCTCTTCTCAGCGTTCCGGTGGTCGCTGCACTGTGCGACCAGCGTTCGGCCGTTTCCTGCGTCGCTTGCATCAGCACGGGGTGCGCGCTCACCTCGATCAGCCACCCGTATCCCTCCCCACCGAGTTGCTCCATCACCTCGCGATACCGGACCCGCTCCCGTAGGTTGGCGTACCAGTACCCTCCGTCCAGCTCCCCTTCTTCGATCGCACGGCACGTCACCGTCGACTTCATCGCGATGCTTGGCTTCGCCGACCAGGCTAGGTTCCCCAGCTCCCTCTGCAGCGGCTCGCGCAGCGCCTCTACTTGTGCACTGTGCGAGGCGTAGTCCACCCGGATCCGTTTGCCGTAGCGACCCGCTGCGTTCAGCTCCTCCAACAGCTGCTCCACCGCCTCCGGCTCCCCGCTCACCACGCTCGTGCGCAAGCTGTTCTCCGCTGCAATGCTCAACTTTTCCCCGTGGCGACCGAGTCTTCGTTCCAGCTCCTCCACCCCCAGCTCCACCGCCGCCATCGCACCCTGCTTCGACAGCTGTCCCACCCAACGGCTTCGAATCGCCACCACCTTCGCCGCTTCCTCCAGGCTCAGCGCACCCGAGACGCTCGCCGCCGCAAGCTCCCCCTGGCTGTGACCCACCACCGCCTGCGCCTCCACACCCAGCCACCGCCATAGTGCCGTCAGCGACACATGCATCGCCCACAGCGCGGGCTGCACAACCTCCACGCGCTCCAGCATCGCCGCGGACGCGGCCTCGGCCTCGGACGCGGACGCGGTCTCGGACGCAGACGCGGTCTCGGTCTCGGACGCGGACGCGGACGCACCCGGCTCCCCACACACCACCGCACGCAGCGACCAGTCCACGTGCGGCGACAGCGCCCGCTCACACGCTTGCATCGCCGTGCGAAACACCTCCGACCCTTCCCACAGCGCCTTGCCCATCGCTTGCCACTGCGACCCTTGCCCCGGGTAGATGAACGCCACCTTCCCCGAAACCTTCGCCTCGCCCTGCACCGCGTCCGCGCTTGGCTCCCCGCGCGCGATTTGCTCCAGCGCGGCGATCGCCTGCTCTCGATCCCGCGCAAACACCACCGCGCGATGGCCGAATTGCGCGCGGGTCGTTCCCAGCGAATACCCGATATCCAACAACGATATCGTCTTATCCTCCTGCAAATACGCCCGCAGCCGCTCCGCTTGCTCCCGCAGCGCGCCTTCGCTCTTCCCCGACAATACCAGCGGCACGCTCTCCGACACCACCGTGGATTCCGTAACGACCGCCGCCTCCTCCACGGGCGCCTCTTCGAGGATCACGTGCGCATTCGTCCCGCTGATTCCAAACGACGAGACCCCCGCGCGCCGTCGCTTATCGACCCGCGCGCTCCACTCCCGCGCCTCCGTCAACAACCGCACCCCACCGCTCGACCAATCCACGTGCGTCGACGCCCGCTCCGCGTGCAACGTCTTCGGCAGCTTCCCGTGCTGCATCGACAGCACCATCTTCATCACACCCGCAACCCCCGCCGCCGCCTGCGTATGGCCTAGGTTCGACTTAATGCTCCCCAGCCACAGCGGCTCCTCCGCTTTTCGACCTTGCCCATACGTCGCCAACAGCGCCTGCGCCTCGATCGGATCCCCCAACGTCGTCCCCGTCCCGTGACCTTCCACCGCCTCCACATCCCCGGCTCTCAACCCCGCATCGTCCAGCGCCTGCGCAATCACACGCTGTTGCGAGGGCCCATTGGGCGCCGTCAGGCCCTGACTTCGTCCGTCTTGGTTCACCGCGCTCCCACGGATCACCGCCAGCACCGGGTGCCCGAGGCGCTTCGCCTCCGACAACCGCTCCAGCACCAGCATCCCCACGCCCTCGCTCCACCCCGCGCCATTGGCGTCTTCCGAGAACGCACGGCATCGTCCGTCGGGCGACAGCCCGCGCAGACGGCTGAATCCAATGAAGGGCGCCGGCGTCGACATCACCGTCACTCCACCCGCCAGCGCCAACGTGCACTCCCCTTGCCGCAACGCCCGACACGCCAGGTGAATCGCCACCAACGACGAGCTGCACGCCGTGTCGATCGTCACCGCCGGGCCCTCGAATCCAAACGTGTACGCGATCCGACCCGACGCCACGCTCGGCGCGCTCCCCGTCCCCACGTACCCTTCGAGCCCCTCCGGGATCTCGCTCAACCGCGCCGCGTAGTCGTTGTAGATCACACCCACGAACACGCCCGTCCGGCTCCCCTCCAGCCCCGTCGCCTCGATCCCCGCGCGCTCCACCGCCTCCCACGACGTCTCCAAGAGCAGCCGTTGCTGCGGATCGGTCGCCAGCGCCTCCCGCGGGCTGATCCCGAAAAATGCGGCGTCGAAGCCGCCGGCTTCCCGCACGAAGCCACCGTGGCGCACGTAGCTCTTCCCCTTGGCATCGGGATCGGGATCATAGAGCCCCTCCACGTCCCAACCTCGATCGCGGGGGAACTCGCCGATCGCATCCACCTCCCCCGCCAGCACCGCCCACAATTCTTCCGGGCTCCTCACGCCGCCGGGGAAGCGACAACTCATCGACACGATCGCAATGGGCTCGCTCGATGAAACCATCGTCGCCGGAGATGGGTGCCCGCCGGACCGCGCCCCCGGATCGCCGACCTCGTCGCGCAAGCGGCGGGTCAGCGCCGAAGGTGTCGGGTGGTCGAATAGCAAGGTCGCGGGCAGGCGCAGGCCGGTGATCGCGCCCAAACGATTGCGCAGCTCCACCGCCATCAACGAGTCGAGTCCCAGCTCTTGGAGCGGACGTCCCGGCTCGATCGCGCCGGGGATGGTAATGCCGAGCACCGAGGCGACCTCCGTACGCACGGTGTGGAGTACGGCCTCTTCCCGTTCGCGCTCGGACAATCCTGCGAGGCGCTCTCGGAAGGCCGAACGTCCTTCGCCGGGTGCGCCGTCGCGACGCGCCGCGAGCGGGACCAGGCTTCGCAAGAGCGACGGCGCCTCGGTGCCGCGCGCACGCAAGGCCGTCGCGTTCAAGCGCGCGGGGGCCAGCAGCGCGTCGGTTCGGGTGAGCGCCGCGTCGAAGAGGGCGAGGCCCTCGTCCGAGGACAGCGCGTCGATGCCCGAGCGCACCATCCGCGCGCGATCCGAATCGGTGAGGTGGGCGGTCATGCTGCTCACCTCCGCCCAAGCTCCCCATGCGAGCGAGATGGCCACCCGCCCCCGTGCGCGGCGCCGGTGGGCCAGCGCATCGAGAAAGGCATTGGCGGCTGCGTAGTTGCTTTGGCCCGGGCTGCCCAGGAGCCCTGCGAGCGACGAAAAGAGCACGAAGCACGAGAGATCGAGCGCCTCGGTGAGCTCGTGAAGGTGGAGCGCGCCCTCGAGCTTGGGGCGCAGAACACGGGCCAGTCGCTCGGGGGTCTGCGCGAGCAGAACGCCATCGTCGAGCACGCCCGCCGTGTGAACGATCGCGCCCAGCGGGTGCTCTCCCGGAATGCCCGCCAGAAGCCGTGCAAGCGCGGCGCGGTCGCCGACGTCGCACGCCGCCAAGGTCACGTGCGCACCGGCCGCCTCCAGCTCGCGCACCAGCGCCTCGGCCCCCGGCGCCGCAGGTCCCCGTCGCGAGACCAGCACGAGGTGCCGGGCGCCGTGCTTTTGGGCCAGATGGCACGCCACCCGCGCGCCCAATGTCCCGGTGCCACCCGTGATCAGCACGGTCTGGTGGGGACGGAGGAGCGCGCGCGCCGCATGCGATGGATCCGCCGCTTCGCTCGAAGCGACCGCACGGGCCATGCGCGGCGCCCAGAGGAGGTTCGACCGCACGGCGAGCTCGGACTCACCCGACATGAGCGCGGCAGGCAACGCCGCGGCGAGCGCGCCCGGATCGTCGACGTCGAGGAGCATCAACCCCCGCGCCGGGTGCTCCGCTTGCGCCGCGCGAACGAGGCCCCACACGGGAGCGTTCGCCAGATCGAGCACGTCCTCCCCGGATCGCGCGGCCACCGCACGATGCGTGACCACCACCAGGCGCGAGCCGCCCCAGCGCTCGTCGCCGATCCAGGTCTGGAGAAACGCGAGCGCCCGCGCGATGGCGCCCTGCGCGCCGTGCGCGTCGTGCGCGTCCCGCAGGGTATCCACCGCTGCATCTCCACGGCCGTACGCTTGGAGCACGACCACCTCGGGCAGCGGCCCCCCGCGCGTGGCGCGATCGCGGAACGGGGCGAGCTCCGCATACCCTTCGAACCGAACCGGCGGACATTCGATCGCCGGAAGCGCCATCCACGTGACCGCGTGCAGGGCGCCGCGATGCGCGATCCGCGCGCGCTGCACCTGCGCGGGAGACACCGGGCGCGCGCGCAGCCGTTCGACCGACGCGACCGGCTCGCCCAGGGCATCTGCGATGGAGAGCGACACCTCGCGCTCCGCGGCGCGCGTCACCAAGCGAACCCGCAGACGGGACGCGCCGGGCGCGTAGAGCGATATCCCTTCCCACGCAAAGGGCAGCGCGATCGCAGCACCGCCTGCCGCGACGTCGCACGTGAGCACGTGCAGGGCCGCGTCGAGCAGGGCCGGGTGGATGGAGTAGTGGTCGGGGGTCAGGCTCTCGGGCAGCTCGACTTCGGCAAAGAGCTCGTCCTCGCGCTTCCATGCGGCGCGCAGCCCTCGAAAGTCGGCGCCGTACACCAGCTCCACGGCCTCGAGGCGCTCGTAGAGGCCCTCCACGTCGAGCGCCACGGCGCCAGGAGGTGGCCACGCGCGCAGCTGGAACGACGGCGCGCTGGCCACCGGTCCGAGCGATCCCGTTGCATGGCGCGTCCATGCTGCATCGGGCGAGCCCTCCGGTCGTCCATGGATGGTGAGCGGGCGCCTCCCCGCTTCGTCGGCCGGGCCGACCGCGAGCTGAAGATGAACGGCGCCGTGCGCGGGAAGCGCCAAAGGCGCCTCCAGGGTAAGCTCGTCGACCCGACCTTGGCCCAAACGCTGCGCCGCATGGAGCGCGAGATCCACGAAGGCCGCGCCCGGAAGCAGCACGGCGCCGAAGACCGCGTGGCCGGCCAACCACGATTGCGACGCGAGCGACAAGCGGCTGGTGAAGACGGCGGCCGAGGGCTCCGCCAAGGCCAGCTCCGCGCCCAGCAGCGGATGATCGGTGCGGGCGAGCCCCGCGAGGGCCACGTCCAGCGCGTGCGACGGGGGCGCCTCGAGCCAGTAGCGCTGGCGTTGAAATGCATAGGTCGGCAGATCCACGCGCGCTCCCGCGGGCGCGAGCGCCGCGCCGTCGAGCGGCAGCCCTCGGGTCCACAGGTCGGAGAGCGACTGCAGGACGCGGGCTGTGTCGCCCTCGCCCTGCCAGAGCGTGCCCACGGCCGCGGTAGGTTCGGCGAACGCCTCCAAGGTTTGCTGGAGCGCGAGCGACAGCACGGGGTGCGGGCTCACCTCGATGAAGAAGCGATGCCCGTTCGCGAGCAAGCTCTCGCTCGCGGCCGCGAAGTCCACGGGCTGTCGAAGGTTGTCGTACCAGTAGCGCGCGTCGAGCGCTTCGCCGGAGATGCTCTCGCCGGTGACCGTCGAGTACATCGGGATCGCGGCCCGCCGCGGTGCGATGCCGCCGAGCTCGCGCAGGAGGGGCGCGCGGAGCGCTTCGACGTTCGCGCCGTGCGACGATACGTCGACGCGCAGCTTCAGCGCGAACACGCCATCGCGGGCCAGGTCGCGGAGGAGAGCGTCGACCGCGTCCGGCTCTCCGCTCATCACCGTCGCGTGGTAGCTGTTGACGGCCGCGACGCCGATGCGGTCGCCGTACGCGCGGAGCCTCTCCTCGAGCTGGGCGGCCGGCAGCTCCACGGCGGCCATCGCGCCCGCGCCCGCCAACCCGGCCAGCCGTTGGCTGCGCAACGCCACCAACTTGGCCGCATCGTCCAGCCCGAGCGCGCCCGCGACATGGGCGGCGGCGATCTCGCCTTGGCTATGGCCCACCACGGCGTCGGGCTCGACCCCGTAGGAGCGCCACACCGCGGCCAGCGACACCATCATGGCGAACAAGGCGGGTTGCACCACGTCCAGCCGCTCGAGCGGCGGCGCGCCCGCATCGCCCCGCAAGACGCCGGCGAGCGACCAATCGACGTGCGGCGACAGCGCGCGCTCGCAATCGGCCATCGACCTTCGAAAGACCTCCGACTCCTCGAGCAGCGCCGTCGCCATGCCCGCCCACTGCGAGCCTTGCCCCGGGAACACGAACACCACTTTGCCCGCCGCCTTTGCCTCGCCCGAGACGGCATCCGGGCTCGGTTCGCCGCGCGCCAGCGCCGAGAGCGCGGAGAGCGCCTGCGCAGGCTCGCGCGCGAGCACCGCCGCGCGATGCTCGAACACGGTGCGCGAAGTTGCCAGCGAATGGGCGACGTCCGCGAGCGGCAGCTCCGGGTGCGACGCGAGGTGCGCGTGAAGGCGCGCGGCCTGGGCGCGAAGGGCCGCTTCGCTCTTCGCGGAGACGAGGAGCGCCGCGGCGGGGGTCGCGGGCGGGCGCGCTCGCGGCCCTTCTTCCGGCGCCAGCACGGTCTCCGGCGCCTGTTCCAGGATGACGTGCGCGTTGGTGCCGCTCACCCCGAAGGCCGAGACGCCTGCTCGGCGTGGACGCCCGGAGGTGTCCCAGGCCATCGCGCGCGAGAGCAGACGCACCGCGCCGCTGGACCAGTCCACCCGCGTCGACGGTTGCTCGGCGTGGAGCGTCCTTGGCAAGAGGCCGTGCTGCATCGCCAGGACCATCTTCATCACGCCCGCGATCCCCGCCGCCGCCTGGGTGTGCCCGAGGTTCGACTTGATGCTGCCGAGCCAGAGGGGCGCCTCCGGCGTGTGCTCCTTGCCGTAGGTCGCCAAGAGCGCCTGCGCCTCGATGGGATCGCCCAAGGTGGTGCCGGTTCCGTGCGCCTCCACCACGTCGATGTCGCGCGCACGCAAGCGCGCGCTCTCGAGCGCCTGCGCGATGACCCGCTCCTGCGACGGGCCGTGAGGCGCCGTCAGACCTTGGCTTCGCCCGTCTTGATTCACCGCCGAGCCGCGCACGACGGCCAGCACCGGATGCCCGAGGCGCCGCGCGTCCGACAGCTTCTCCAGCACGATCATGCCGACGCCTTCGGACCACCCCGTGCCGCTGGCGTCCTCCGAGAACGCGCGGCATCGTCCGTCGGGCGAGAGCGCACGCTGCCGGCTGAATTCGACGAGGGTGGACGGCGTCGCCAGCAAGGTCACCCCGCCCGCCAGCGCCAACGTGCACTCCCCCTGACGGAGCGCCCTGCACGCCAGGTGAATCGCCACCAACGACGAGCTGCACGCCGTGTCGATCGTCACCGCCGGGCCCTCGAATCCAAACGTGTACGCGATCCGACCCGACGCCACGCTCGGCGCGCTCCCCGTCCCCACGTACCCTTCGAGCCCCTCCGGGATCTCGCTCAACCGCGCCGCGTAGTCGTTGTAGATCACGCCCACGAACACGCCCGTCCGGCTCCCCTCCAGCCCCGTCGCCTCGATCCCCGCGCGCTCCACCGCCTCCCACGACGTCTCCAACAGCAGCCGTTGCTGCGGATCGATCGCCAGCGCCTCCCGCGGGCTGATCCCGAAAAATGCGGCGTCGAAGCCGTCCGCTTCCTGCACGAAGCCGCCGTGGCGCACATAGATTTTTCCCTTGGCGTCCGGATCGGCGTCGTAGAGCCCCTCCACGTCCCATCCTCGATCGCGGGGGAGCTCGCCGATCGCGTCCACCTCCCCGGTCAGCACCGCCCACAACTCGTCCGGGCTCCTCACGCCGCCGGGAAAGCGGCAACTCATCGACACGATCGCGATGGGCTCCGCCTCCTTGTCTTCGACCTCCCGAAGCCGTTGGCGGGCCTCGTGCAGATCGGCCATCGCGCGTTTGAGATACCCGAGCAGCTTCTCCTCGTTCGTCACGGATCGACTCCTGGTGCGCCAAACTCGCGATCGAAGATGGCGAAGACTTCGTCGGCCGTGGCCGACTGCAACGTGTTGGTGAGCGCCGCGCCCTCGGCGCCGGCGTCGGATCGCTTGGCGAGCAGCGCCTGCAATCGTTGGGTGATCGCCGCCTGGGCGCGATCGTCGGGGGCCAGCGCGGCCAGCGCCGCCTCCAGCTTGTCGAGATCGTCGAGGATCGCAGGCGCGCGGGGCGCTCCGGGTCGCGGGGCGCCGGGGGCGATCTCCTGGTGGAGGTGCCGCGCGAGGGCCCTCGGCGTGGGGTGATCGAAGAGCAAGGTCGCGGGGAGGCGCAGATGGGTCGCGGCGCCCAAGCGATTTCGCAGCTCGACGGCCATGACCGAGTCCAGTCCGAGCTCGCGAATGGGGCGGTTCGGTTTGACGCCCTGGGTGCTCGGCAGCCCGAGCACGGCCGCCGCTTCGGTGCGCACCAGCTCCACCAGCCGGTGCTCGCCGTCGGCGCCGGCATAGGCGGCCCGCCGCTGCTCGCGCCCGTGGGCATCGGGAGGTCCCGAGCGCGCGCGGACGAGGCCATTGAAGAGAGGCGATCGATGGGACTGGGCCGCCACCGCCGCCAGATCGAAGCGCGCCGGGACGAGCAGCGCTTCGGTGCGCGCGAGCGCTCCGTCGAAGAGGGCGAGGTTGTCCTCCGGAGACCGCGCCAACAATCCGGCGCGCCGGGAGCGCGCGCGATCGGCGGCCGAGAGCCGCGTGAACATGCCCACCTCGGTCCACGTGCCCCACGCGAGCGAAACGGCATGAAGCCCCTGCGCGCGGCGGTGGGCCGCCAGCGCGTCGAGGAAGGCGTTGGCGGCCGCGTAGTTGCTCACGCCCGCGCCGCCGAGGAGCCCCGAGAGCGACGAGAACGCGACGAAGGCGGTCAGGGGCAAGTCCTTCGTGAGCTCGTGCAGGTGCAGCGCAGCGTCCACCTTGGGCCGCAGGACGCGCTCGAGCTGCTCCGGCGAAAGGTCGAGAAAGAGGCCGTCGTCGAGCACCGCGGCGGTGTGCACGACGCCCCTCAAGGGTCGATGCTCGGGGATCGCGCCGAGCAGCGCCGCGAGCGCACCGCGATCGGCGGCGTCGCACGCGGCCAAGGTCGCGGACGACGCGCCCGCCGCGAGGAGGTCCTTTTCGAGTTGGTCCGCGCCCGGCGCGGCCGGGCCCCGGCGTGAAACCAACAGAAGGTGCCGCACGCCCCCTTCGGCCACGAGGTGCCGCGCGAGCCGGGCGCCCAGAGGTCCGGTGCCACCCGTGACGAGCACCGTCCCCTCCGGATCCCACGGGCGAGCTTCTGCGTGGGAAGCTGGCACCTTGGAGAATCGAGGGACGAGCAGCGTACCTTCACGGAGGGCAAGCTGCGGTTCGCGCGCGCCGAGCGCGTGCGGCAGCGCGGCGAGCGAGGCTTCGCGTCCATCGTGGTCTGCGAGGATCACGGCGCCGTCGGGGTGCTCGGACTGAACGGCGCGCACCAGGCCCCAAAGCGCGGCGCTCTCGAGGCCCGGTACGTCTTCACCGTCGCGCGCGGCGATCGCGCCTTGCGTGAGCACGAGCATCGGGCTCGTGCCGAACCGGCCATCGCGCAGCCACGTTTGCAGGTGGGTGAGGGCCGATCGCGTTGCGTCGTGAACGGCACGGGCTCGGTCGGCCGTGGTCGGTGACGGCCGCCGATGCACTCCGTCGGCCGTCGCCGCCGGTGCTGCCGGCGCCGATGCGAGCAGCACGGCGTGGGGCAGAGGTTTGCCTTCGTCGAGTGCGTTTCGAAGGGCCGCGAGATCGCGGTAGGGCTCCAGTCGGACCCCGGAGCGCGCCAGCGCCGTGAGCAGCGCTTCGGACGCTCCAATCACCGCCCAGTGTTGCCCGGGGGGCGCGGGAGCCGTAGGGGCGGGCGGTACCCATTCGATCCGATAAAACGAGTCGCGGCGGGCGGTGCGTGCATATTGCAACTGTTCGGGCGACACGGGGCGCGTGCGGAGCGCGTCGATGGTGGCGACCGGCTCGCCCGCCGCGTCCGCGAGGGCGAGCGAGGGCACGCCGCCCGGCGGACGCGCGATGCGCACGCGCAGCTTGGTGGCCCCCGGGCGATGAAGGCGGGCGCCTCCCCAGGCGAACAAGAGCGAGGGGCCGTCGGCGGGGGACGCGTCATCGAACGCAAGGAGGTGGAGCGCGGCGTCGAGGAGAGCCGGGTGAAGTGCGAAATGGCGCGGGTCGAGATCCGCGCCGAGCTCCACCTCCGCGAAGGTCTCGTGACCCCGTCTCCACGCTGCCCGCACATTGCGGAACGAGGCGCCGTAGCCGAGTCCGGCCTCCGCCAATCGCTCGTACAGCACTTCCACGCTCAGCTCCGTGGCCCCGGCGGGCGGCCATTCCGCCATGTCCCATGCGGCGCGCGTTTCCGCGTGGCCCAGCACGCCGCTCGCGTGTTGGGTCCAGACTTCGTCGCCTCGTTCCTCTCCCGCCTCTCGCACCTCTCCCGCCTCTCCCGGGCGCCCTTCGTTTCGCGCGTGCAGCGACCACGAGCGCCTTCCCTCTTTGTCCGCTCCTCCTACCGTCACCTGCCATTGCACGCTCCCCTTCGCCGGAAGCTCCATCGGCGCTTGCAATGTCAGCTCCTCCACCGTCGTGAGACCCACCTGCTGCGCCGCTACCCATGCGAGCTCCAGGTATGCCGCACCCGGCAGCAGCACCCGCTCGAACACCGTGTGCTCCGATAGCCAGCGCTGCTTCTGCAATGTCAGACGTCCCGTGTACAGGTACCCTGCGCTGTTCGCCAGCGACACCCCCGCGCCCAGCAGCGGGTGCTCCGTTCCATCCATTCCCGCCGCACGCACGTCTGTCGATTTTCTCGCGCTTGCCTCCAGCCAATAGCGTTCGCGTTGGAAGGCGTACGTCGGCAGCGCCACGCGGCGTCCTCCGTTTAGTAGCTTTTCCCATGCCACCGCCAGGCCTTGCGTCCACAGCTCCGAGGCTGCGCGCATCAGCGTCTCCACTCCTCCGTGTTCTTTTCTCAGCGTTCCGGTGGTCGCGGCACTGTGCGACCAGCCTTCCGCCGTCTCCTGCGTCGCTTGCATCAGCACGGGGTGCGCGCTCACCTCGATCAGCCACCCGTATCCCTCCCCACCGAGTTGCTCCATCACCTCCCGATACCGGACCCGCTCTCGAAGGTTGGCGTACCAGTACCCTCCGTCCAGCTCCCCTTCTTCGATCGCACGGCACGTCACCGTCGACTTCATCGCGATGCTTGGCTTCGCCGACCCGCGCAAATCCCCCAGCTCCCTCTGCAGCGGCTCGCGCAGCGCCTCCACTTGCGCACTGTGCGAGGCGTAGTCCACCCGGATCCGTTTGCCGTAGCGACCCGCTGCGTTCAACTCTCCCAACAGCTGCTCCACCGCCTCCGGCTCCCCGCTCACCACGCTCGTGCGCAAGCTGTTCTCCGCTGCAATGCTCAACTTTTCCCCGTGGCGACCGAGTCTTCGTTCCAACTCCTCCACCCCCAGCTCCACCGCCGCCATCGCACCCTGCTTCGACAGCTGTCCCACCCAACGGCTTCGAATCGCCACCACCTTCGCCGCTTCCTCCAGGCTCAGCGCACCCGAGACGCTCGCCGCTGCAAGTTCCCCCTGGCTGTGACCCACCACCGCCTGCGCCTCCACCCCCAGCCACCGCCATAGTGCCGTCAGCGACACATGCATCGCCCACAGCGCGGGCTGCACAACCTCCACGCGCTCCAGCATCGCCGCGGACGCGGCCTCGGTCTCGAGCGCGGCCTCGGTCTCGGACGCGGACGCGGCCTCGGTCTCGAACGCGGTCTCGGACGCGGCCTCGGTCTCGGACGCGAACGCGGCCTCGGTCTCGGACGCGAACGCGGACGCGGCCTCGGTCTCGGACGCGGCCTCGGTCTCGAACGCGGTCTCGGTCTCGAACGCGGTCTCGGACGCACCCGGCTCCCCACACACCACTGCACGCAGCGACCAGTCCACGTGCGGCGACAGCGCCCGCTCACACGCTTGCATCGCCGTGCGAAACACCTCCGACCCTTCCCACAGCGCCTTGCCCATCGCTTGCCACTGCGACCCTTGCCCCGGGTAGATGAACGCCACCTTCCCCGAAACCTTCGCCTCGCCCTGCACCGCGTCCGCGCTTGGCTCCCCGCGCGCGATTTGCTCCAGCGCGGCGACCGCCTGCTCTCGGTCCCGCGCAAACACCACCGCGCGGTGGCCGAATTGCGCGCGGGTCGTCACCAGCGAATACCCGATATCCAACAACGATATCGTTTTATCCTCCTGCAAATACGCCCGCAGCCGCTCCGCCTGCTCCCGCAGCGCTTCTTCAGTCTTCCCCGACAACACCAGCGGCACGCTCTCCGACACCACCGTGGATTCCGTAACGACCGCCGCCTCCTCCACGGGCGCTTCCTCTAGAATCACGTGCGCATTCGTCCCGCTGATTCCAAACGACGATACCCCCGCGCGCCGTCGCTTATCGACCCGCGCGCTCCACTCCCGCGCCTCCGTCAACAACCGCACCCCACCGCTCGACCAATCCACGTGCGTCGACGCCCGCTCCGCGTGCAACGTCTTCGGCAGCTTCCCGTGCTGCATCGACAGCACCATCTTCATCACACCCGCGACCCCCGCCGCCGCCTGCGTATGACCAAGATTCGACTTGATGCTCCCAAGCCACAGCGGCTCCTCCGCTCTTCGACCCTGCCCGTACGTCGCCAACAGCGCCTGCGCCTCGATCGGATCCCCCAACGTCGTCCCCGTCCCGTGACCTTCCACCACCTCCACATCCCCGGCGCCCAACCCCGCATCGTCCAGCGCCTGCACGATCACACGCTGCTGCGAAGGACCGTTCGGCGCCGTCAGGCCCTGACTTCGTCCGTCTTGGTTCACCGCGCTCCCACGGATCACCGCCAGCACCGGGTGCCCGAGGCGCTTCGCCTCCGACAAGCGCTCCAGCACCAGCATCCCCACGCCCTCACTCCACCCCGCGCCATTGGCGTCTTCCGAGAACGCGCGGCATCGCCCGTCGGGGGAGCTCAGCATCTCGAGATGGCTCAAACTCACCAGCGGCTCGGGTGTCGCAAACACAGTTGCGCCTCCGGCCAACGCCAGCGAGCACTCGCCCTTTTTCAACGCTTGGCAAGCGAGGTGGATCGCCACCAGCGACGAGCTGCACGCCGTGTCGATCGTCAGCGCGGGCCCCTGGAGCCCCAGCGCGTACGCGATGCGTCCGGAGGCCAAGCTCGCGGAGCTGCCGAGGAACGTATAGAGCTCGTCGTGGCCGCCCTTGGGTGCCTCGGACGCTTGCGTGAGCCGCTGATAGTCCGTGCTGCAAATTCCCACGAAGACACCCGCGCGGCTCCCGGCGAGCGCCGTGGGGTCGACGCCCGCGCGCTCGAGGGCCTCCCAGCCGGTCTCGAGGAGCAGCCGGTGTTGCGGATCCATGACCGTCGCCTCACGCGGGCTCAGGCCGAAGAAGGTGGCGTCGAAGCGATCGGCGTCCACGAGAAAGCCGCCATGGACGGTCTCGCGCTCCTCGCTGTCCCCGTCGAGGCCTTTGGGATCGCATCGGCCGGCGGGGAAGGCGGAAATCGCGTCGGCGCCGTGGGTCAGCATCGTCCAAAGGTGCTCGGGATCCCGCACGCCCCCGGGGAATCGGCAGCTCATCGCCACGATCGCCACCGGCTCCTCGCCGGTGCCCTCGGGTTGGCGCGGCAGCATCCGGGCCGGCGGTCGAGGCTCGGACGAGGCCGCGCCGAGGAGCTCTTCGCGCAGGCGGGCCACCAGCGCCGAGGCGGTTGGATAGTCGAAGAGCAAGGTGGCCGGAAGACGCAGTCCCGTCAGCGCACGAAGGCGATTGCGCAGCTCCACGGCCATCAACGAATCGAGGCCGAGCTCTCGGAGCGGGCGCTCGGGATCGATGGCGCCCGCCGTGTAGCCCAGGCACTTCGCCACCTCGGCGTGGACCATCTCCACGATCGCGCGCTGCCGCTCGGCCGCCGAGAGCGCGCGCAGCCGCCGTTCGAACGCGGAGCGCTCCGGAGCCTCCGCGGCGACCGTGCGCCATGCCGGCGCGCCAACGAGATCGCGCAGAACCGCGGGGAGCGCATCGCCCTCCGCCGCGCGCCGTTGCAGCGCCCTCGCGTCGATGGCCGCAGGGACCAGGAAAGGCTCCGGACGCCGGAGCGCGAGGTCGAGGAGCTCCAAGGCGTCGGAGGACGCGAGGCCATCGAATCCGAGGCGCGTCATGCGCGCGACATCCGATTCGGCGAGGTGGGCGGTCATCCCGCTTCGTTCGGTCCAAAAGCCCCACGCCAGCGAGAGCGCGGGCAGACCTCGAGCGCGGCGGTGGTGTGCGAGCGCATCGAGAAAGGCGTTGGCGGCGGCGTAGTGACCCTGGCCCGGGGTGCCCAAGGTGCCGGCGAGCGAAGAGAAGAGCACGAACGCGGATAGGTCGCGCTCTCGGGTGAGCAGGTGAAGGTTCCATGCGGCATCCACCTTGGCCTGCAGCACCTGGCTCACCCGCTCCGGCGTGAGCGCGGAGAGCACCCCATCGTCGAGGATGCCCGCCGCATGGACGACGGCCGTCAAGGGATGTTCGCGCGGAATCGCCCCGAGGACCTGTTCGAGCGAAGCCCGATGCCGGACATCGCACGCGGCCAATGTGACCCGGGCGCCGGCCGACTCCAATTCGCGCTGGAGCGCCTCCGCCCCCGGCGCGGCAGCTCCCCGGCGCGACACGAGAAGAAGATGGCGCACCCCGTGGGACTCGACGAGGTGGCGCGCGAGCCGCGCACCGAGTGTGCCGGTGCCGCCGGTGATGAGCACCGTCCCGGCTGCGTCCAGGGGGCGCGGCGGCGTGAGGACGATTTTGCCAATGTGATGCGCTTGTGCGAGGAACCGGAACGCTTCGGGGGCGCGCCGGAGATCCCAGGCGGCCACGGGCAAAGGCTGGAGGACCCCGCGTTCGAACAGCGACATCAAGGCGGCCAACATCTCGCCGATGCGATCGGGGCCGGCGTCGAGCAGATCGAAGGCGCGGTAGACGACCCCCGCGTGATGCGATGCGATGGCGCCGGCATCGCGAATGTCGATCTTGCCCATCTCGATGAAGCGTCCCCCGCGGGGAAGCAGGCGCAGAGAGGCATCGACGAGCTCGTGCGCGAGTGAGTTCAGAACGACGTCGACGCCGAGGCCGCCCGTGGACCGCAGAACGTCCGCCTCGAAGTCGCTGGAGCGCGAGGTGGCGAGGTGCGCATCGTCGAACCCGAGGGCGCGCAAGGTGTCCCACTTGGCCGGGCTGGCGGTGGTGAAGACGTCGGCGCCGAGATGGCGCGCGAGCTGAATGGCGGCCATGCCCACGCCGCCCGCGCCCGCATGCACGAGCAAGCGCTCGCCCGCCTTCAAATCGGCGAGATCGACCAAGCCGTAATACGCGGTGAGAAATACGATGGGAACGCTCGCGGCCTGCGCGAACGACCACGCGGCGGGCATGCGCGTGATCATGCGTTGGTCGGCCACGGCCAGCGGACCGAACGCCCTCGCGAACATGCCCATCACGCGATCGCCCGGGGCGAGCTCGCGCACACCGGGGCCCGTCTCGACGATCACCCCGGCGCCTTCACCTCCGAGGGGGCCGACGTCGCGCGGGAGCATGCCGAGCGCGTCGAGCACATCGCGAAAGTTGAGGCCCGCGGCCCGAACCGCGATCCGCACCTGCCCCTCGGCCAGCGGCGCCGCGAGGTCGGGGGTATCCACGAATTCGAGCGACTCGAACGTGCCCTTGGCAGGGGTGTGAAGGTGCCAGGTCGAGGACGATGCGGGGATGTCCAACGATGCACGCGCCCGGGCTCGCCCGAGACGCGGCACCCGCACCGCCCCACCCCGAAGCGCGAACTGCGGCTCACGGGACGCGATGGCCGCGGGCAGCGCGCGGAGCGAGACCTCGGTGGCGTCGTGGTCGCCGAGCACCCATTGCGCATCCGGGTGCTCGGATTGTGCGGTGCGAAGGAGCCCCCAGAGGGCGGAATCTTCGATGTGCGCGACGCCTTCGTCTTCGCCTGCCGCCACGGCGTGCTGGGTGAGGACGACCAAGCGGCTCGCAGCCAAGCGCGGGTCCGCGAGCCAGCGTTGCACGTGATCGAGCAGGCCATGCGTCGCCTGGTGAACGGCGGGTGCGAGGTCGGTGTGTTCCGCAAACGGCGTCGGGGCCGGGGAGCGCACGAGCAACACCACGGCGGGTGCGGGGCGTCCTTCGTCCAAGGCGGAGCGCAGCGCGGCGAGATCGCGGTAGCCGTCGAGCCGTATTCCCGCGCGCTGCAGGGCCCCGCGCATCGCGTCGGATGCACCAATGTGCGCCCAATGCTCCCCGGCGATCGCAACCGCGGCGCCGTGCAGGGGCACCCAGTCGACGCGGTACAGGGGTTGACGATGCGCGGAGCGTGTATTCTGCAACATATCCTGCAGTCGTTGCGGGGAGGCCGGGCGCAGGCGCAGCGCATCGATGCGGGCCACCGGCATGCCTGCCCCGTCGGCGAGGGCGAGCGAGAGGGAATCGTCGGCCGGATGGCGTGAGAGACAGACGCGCAAGGTCGATGCTCCGGTCGCGTACAGACGTGCGCCGGACCATGCAAAGGGGAGGGCGGTCGCCACCGCTTCGCCGGGGTCGAGGGCGAGGGGGTGGAGCGCAGCATCGAGGAGAGCCGGGTGAAGTGCGAAATGGCGCGGGTCGAGATCCGCGCCGAGCTCCACCTCCGCGAAGGTCTCGTACCCTCGTCTCCACGCTGCCCGCACATTGCGGAACGAGGCGCCGTAACCGAGTCCGGCCTCCGCCAATCGCTCGTACAGCCCTTCCACGCTCAGCTCCGTGGCCCCGGCGGGCGGCCATTCTGCCATATCCCATGCGGCGCGCGTTTCCGCGTGGCCCAGCATGCCGCTCGCGTGTTGGGTCCAGACTTCGTCGCCTCGTTCCTCTCCCGCCTCTCCCGGGCGCCCTTCGTTTCGCGCGTGCAGCGACCACGGGCGCCTTCCCTCTTTATCCGCTCCTCCTACCGTCACCTGCCATTGCACGCTCCCCTTCGCCGGAAGCTCCATCGGCGCTTGCAATGTCAGCTCCTCCACCCTCGTGAGACCCACCTGCTGCGCCGCTACCCAGGCGAGCTCCAGGTATGCCGCGCCAGGCAGCAGCACCCGCTCGAACACCGTGTGCTCCGATAGCCAGCGCTGCTTCTGCAATGTCAGACGCCCCGTGTACAGGTACCCTGCGCTGTTCGCCAGCGACACCCCCGCGCCCAGCAGCGGGTGCTCCGTTCCATCCATTCCCGCCGCACGCACGTCCGTCGACTTTCTCGCGCTTGCCTCCAGCCAATAGCGTTCGCGTTGGAAGGCGTACGTCGGCAGCGCCACGCGGCGTCCTCCGTTCAGTAGCTTTTCCCATGCCACCCCCAGGCCTTGCGTCCACAGCTCCGAGGCTGCGCGCATCAGCGTCTCCACTCCTCCGTGCTCTTTTCTTAGCGTTCCGGTGGTCGCTGCACTGTGCGACCAGCGTTCGGCCGTTTCCTGCGTCGCTTGCATCAGCACAGGGTGCGCGCTCACCTCGATCAGCCACCCGTATCCCTCCCCACCGAGTTGCTCCATCACCTCGCGATACCGGACCCGCTCCCGTAGGTTGGCGTACCAGTACCCTCCGTCGAGCTCCCCTTCTTCGATTGGGCGGCACGTCACCGTCGACTTCATCGCGATGCTTGGCTTCGCCGACCGGGCTAGGTTCCCCAGCTCCCTCTGCAGCGGCTCGCGCAGCGCCTCCACTTGCGCACTGTGCGAGGCGTAGTCCACCCGGATCCGTTTGCCGTAGCGACCCGCTGCGTTCAGCTCCTCCAACAGCTGCTCCACCACCTCCGGCTCCCCGCTCACCACGCTCGTGCGCAAGCTGTTCTCCGCTGCGATGCTCAGTCGTTCTCCGTGGCGACCCAGCCTGCGTTCCAGCTCCTCCACCCCCAACTCCACCGCCGCCATCGCACCCTGCTTCGACAGCTGTCCCACCCAACGGCTTCGAATCGCCACCACCTTCGCCGCTTCCTCCAGGCTCAGCGCACCCGAGACGCTCGCCGCCGCAAGCTCCCCCTGGCTGTGACCCACCACCGCCTGCGCCTCCACACCCAGCCACCGCCATAGTGCCGTCAGCGACACATGCATCGCCCACAGCGCGGGCTGCACAACCTCCACGCGCTCCAGCATCGCCGCGGACGCAGACGCGGTCTCGGACGCGGCCTCGGTCTCGGACGCGGACGCGGCCTCGGTCTCGGACGCACCCGGCTCCCCACACACCACTGCACGCAGCGACCAGTCCACGTGCGGCGACAGCGCCCGCTCACACGCTTGCATCGCCGTGCGAAACACCTCCGACCCTTCCCACAGCGCCTTGCCCATCGCTTGCCACTGCGACCCTTGCCCCGGGTAGATGAACGCCACCTTCCCCGAAACCTTCGCCTCGCCCTGCACCGCGTCCGCGCTTGGCTCTCCGCGTGCGATTTGACCCAGCGCGGCGATCGCCTGCTCTCGATCCCGCGCAAACACCACCGCGCGGTGGCCGAATTGCGCGCGGGTCGTTACCAGCGAATACCCGATATCCAACAACGATATCGTTTTATCCTCCTGCAAATACGCCCGCAGCCGCTCCGCCTGCTCCCGCAGCGCGCCTTCGCTCTTTCCCGACAACAGAAACGGTATGCACTCCGGCGCCGTGGATTCTGCGGCGGCTACCGCCTCCTTCGCCGGGGCTTCTTCGATGAGAACGTGCGCATTCGTTCCGCTGATTCCAAACGACGATACCCCCGCGCGCCGTGGCTTATCGGGTTGCGCCTTCCACTCCTGCGCCTCCGTCAACAACCGCACCGCACCGCTCGACCAATCCACGTGCGTCGACGCCCGCTCCGCGTGCAACGTCTTCGGCAGCTTCCCGTGCTGCATCGACAGCACCATCTTCATCACCCCAGCAACCCCCGCCGCCGCCTGCGTATGGCCAAGATTCGACTTGATGCTCCCAAGCCACAGCGCCTCCTCCGCTTTTCGCCCCTGCCCATATGTCGCCAACAGCGCTTGCGCCTCGATTGGATCCCCCAACGGCGTCCCCGTCCCGTGACCCTCCACGACCTCCACGTCCTCGGCGCCCAACCCCGCATCTTCGAGAGCCTTCACAATCACACGCTGCTGCGATGGACCATTGGGCGCCGTCAGGCCCTGACTTCGCCCGTCTTGGTTCACTGCGCTCCCACGGATCACCGCCAGCACCGGATGCCCAAGGCGCTTCGCCTCCGACAACCGCTCCAGCACCAGCATCCCCACGCCCTCGCTCCACCCCGCGCCATTGGCGTCTTCCGAGAATGCACGGCATCGCCCATCGGGGGAGAGGCCGCGCTGGCGGCTGAATGCGATGAATGCGCTGGGCGTCGCCATCACCGTGACCCCGCCCGCGAGCGCGAAGGTGCACTCCCCTCGTCGCAACGCCCGGCACGCCAGGTGAATCGCCACCAACGACGAGCTGCACGCCGTGTCGATCGTCACCGCGGGACCTTCGAGGCCTAAGGTGTAGGCAATACGCCCGGATGCAATGCTGCCCGCGCTGCCCGTGCCGACGTGCCCTTCGAAGCCCTCGGGCGCGGGGGACAGGCGCGCGGCGTAGTCGTTGTACATGACCCCGACGAAGACGCCGGTGGGGCTGCCTTGGAGCCGGACCGGATCGAGACCGGCGCGCTCGAACGCCTCCCAGGACGTCTCGAGGAGCAGCCGCTGTTGCGGATCGATGGCCAAGGCTTCGCGTGGGCTAATCCCGAAGAATGCGGGATCGAACTCCGCGGCATCGTGGAGAAAGCCGCCTTGGCGCGTGTAGCTCTTGCCCTCTGCATCGGGATTGACGTCGTAAACTCCATCGATGTCCCAATCGCGATTCTCCGGGAATGTCGATATCGCGTCACGCTCGGCCATCAGGAGCTGCCATAAATCTTCGGGCGTGCGAACACCGCCCGGATAGCGGCAACTCATCGAGACGATGGCGATGGGCTCGCGCTCTTTTTCTTCGAGCTCTTGCAGCCGTTTCCGGGTGTCGCGCAGAGCCGAAGTTGCTCGTGCGAGGTAGTCGCGAAGTCGCTCTTGCTCGTTCATGGTCGCGCCGGCGCTCATCGGCTCGCCTCCATCGCATCGAGCTCTTGGTCGAGAAGCCGAAAGAGCTCGTCGTTGGTCGCTCCGTCGATGTCCGAGCCGTCCGCCGCCGTTTCGACGCGGGCCCACTTCGATAGCAGCCGCCGCAAGCGCGCCGCGACGATGGCACGCGTGCGCTCATCCGAATCCATCCTGGCGAGAGAGCCTTCGAGCTTGTCGATGTCCGTGAGCACGGGCGCGATGGGCGCCGCCTCGGGGGGCGCGATTTCGGTGAGCACCCGCTGGGCGAGCGCCCGCGGCGTCGGATGGTCGAACAGCAAGGTCGCCGGCAAGCGCCTCCCCGTCACCGCCCCCAGCCGATTGCGCAACTCCACCGCCATCAACGAATCCAGACCAAGCTCTTGCAGCGGCCTCGTCTCCTCGATTCCTCCGCTCACCCGACCCAGCACGCGACCCACCTCTTCGCGCACCACCTCCATCACGTACTTTCCCCGCTCCTCTTCCCCCATCCCCCTCACCCGCTCCGCAAATCCCTCCCCTTCTCCTCTCTCGCGCCACTCCGGCATCAACCCACGCAGCAGCGGCTCGATTCGTTCCCCCTCCTTCGCCCGCCTCCTCACCTCCCTGACCTGCAGCTTCGCGGGCACCAACAGCGCCTCCTCTCGCCCGAGCGCCTCTTCGAACAGCTCCAATCCTTCCTCTCGCCCCAGCCCTCCCACTCCCCACCTCTCCATCCGCTCTTCGGCGCCCTCGCTCAACTGCGACCCCATCCCTTTCCCCACCGTCCACCTCCCCCACGCCAGCGATTGCCCCGACAACCCCTGCGATCTTCGGTGGTGCGCCAGCGCATCCAAAAATGCATTCGCCGCCGCGTAGTTGCTTTGTCCTGCTCCTCCAACCAACCCCGACACCGACGAGAACATCACGAACGCTTCCAGCCTCATTCCTCGGGTCAGCTCG
Organism: Sorangiineae bacterium MSr11954; assembly: GCA_037157815.1. Lineage (NCBI taxonomy): Bacteria > Pseudomonadati > Myxococcota > Myxococcia > Myxococcales > Pendulisporaceae > Pendulispora > Pendulispora albinea. The sequence goes on along the minus strand of CP089984.1, from coordinate 2,580,541 downwards.
TGAAGGTGCCACGCCCCATCCACCTTCCCTCGCATCACCCGCACGAGGCTCTCCTCCGTTTGCTTCTCCACGACCCCGTCTTCCAACACCCCCGCCGTGTGGATCACTCCATCCAGCCCCCACTCTCCCTCGATCTCCTTCAACACCTCTTCCAATTGCGCTCGCTCGCCCACGTCGCACGCTTCCACCCGCACCTCGGCGCCCGCCTTCTCCAACCGCGCCTTCAGCTCCTTCGCCCCCGGCGCACTCTCACCTTGCCGCGACAGCAGAATCACTCGCCCCACACCCCGCTTCACCACGAGCTCCGCGACCTCTCCTCCAAGCCCTCCCGTGCCTCCCGTTATCAAATACGTCCCACTCAGGCGGGCCGGTATGGCGTTGGCCCTCGACATGGCGCGGGCGAACCGCGGAATGTGTAGGGCTCCCGAGCGTGCGGCGATCTGCGGCTCGCCGAATGGGAGCGCGTTCGATAACGCGCGAATGGATGCATCCGTGCCATCGAAGTCGGCCAATGTCATTCGCAATTCGGGGTGCTCCGACTGCACCGAGCGGGCGAGTCCCCAGAGAGGGGCGTTCGGCAAGTCGACCCAGGTTTCGTCCGAGCCCGAGGCCATCGCCCGATGGGTTAGGAGCACGAGGTGGGTATTCGCGAGCGGCTCCTCGGCGATCCACGCTTGGAGAAACGAGAGCGCACGGCGTGCCGTGTCGTGGATCATGGGCAACGGATCCGTGTTCGAGGTCGCGGAAGCCATCCACGGGCAAACCACCCGCTCGGGCATTGTTGCGCCGTCTGCGAGGGCTGCGCAGAGCGATGCCAAATCGGGATATCGATCCAGCCGTCCAACCGTGGCCTCGAGCGCCTCGGTCCAAGGGCCATCGTCGTCCCCCAAAAGGGCCCAGTGTTGTGCGTGCGTCCGGGTGGGTGATCCAATGTCGGATGGCCGGCATGGAATCCAATTCACGACGTACATCGATTCTTGGGAAGAAGAAGAAGCAGAAGAAGGGAGCAGCCAACGGTCGCGCGAAACGGGGCGGGTGAGCAGCGTTTGCACCTGCGCGACCCGCCGGCCCGAGGCGTCTCCCAGGGTCATGGCGATGCCGCCGTCCGGTTTGCGTGAGAGCTGCGCCCGCAGGCGGGAGCTGCTCGCGAGCGGCAAGGTGGCGCCCGTCCACGAGAATGGTAGCGCGGGCTCCCAAGCGTCGACGACGCCCTTGCCGGGCGCGCCCTGACTCCGGCCGTCGTTGTCACGGGGTTCTTCGATGTTCAGCGCGAGTGCGTGCAGTACGCTGTCCAGGAGCGCGGGGTGCAGGTGGTACTGCCCCGCTTCTTCCGCCATCCGCTCCGGTAGCTGCACCTCGACGAAGAGGTCTTCGCCTCGTTTCCATGCCGCGTGCAGGCCTTGGAAGGACGGGCCGTAGACCAACCCTGCGTTGGACAGGCGCTCGTAGAGCTCGTCCAGGGGGATCGCTCTCGCTCCCGCCGGGGGCCATGCGGCGTAATCCCATATTGACTGCTCCTGCGTTGCCGGCGGTGCGGACGGACCCAGTCTGCCGCTCGCGTGCCGAATCCAGCCCACCTCTCCCTCCGCTCCGCTCTCGCGCGCATAGATGCTCAGCGGGCGGCCTCCCTGCTCCTCCAGGCTCCCGATCACCACTTGCATCTGCACCCGCGCCTTCTCCCGTATCCCCAGCGGCGCCTCCAGGACCAGCTCCTCCACGCGTTCCAGCCCGACGCGCTCCCCTGCCGCAAATGCCAGCTCCAGAAATGCCGTCCCCGGTAAGATCACCGTGCCGAACACGTCGTGCTCTCGTAGCCAACTTTGGCTCTCCAGCGACAATGCCCCCGTGAGAACCAGGCCGTCTCCTTCCGCCAGCGCGACTTCCGCTCCGAGGAACGGGTGCTCCGCCGCCGCGAGGCCCACAGAGGCCATATCGCCCGTAGCTGCCTTGGGCGCATCCAGCCAATAGCGTTCGTGTTGAAAGGCATACGTCGGCAATGCCATCCGGCGCGCTCCGAGCGGTTCGAAGAAGGCGCCCCAATCCACCGATTGACCGATGACGTGCAGATTGCACAATACTTCGAGCACCGTCTCCACCTCCGAACGGTCCGCACGAAGCGCCGCCAAGAGCACGCTCTCCTCCGCACCCCGCTCCGTCAGGTTCTCCGCCGCCAGGGCCGAAAGTACGCCCCGCGGGCCCACCTCCACGTAACGCGTGACCCCCTCCGCCTCCAGCGCTTGCACCCCTTCGCCAAATCGAACCGTCTCGCGCACATGGCGAACCCAATAGCCCGCGCTGCGCAGTTCGTCGTCGCTTGCGCGCTTCCCCGTCACATTGGAAATCACCGGTATCTGAGGCCGTGAATAGTCGACTTTCGCCACCTCGCGCCCAAACGCCTCCAAAACTTCATCCATATGCGACGAGTGAAACGCGTGGCTCACCTCCAGCCGCTTCGCCTTGCGTCCCGCTCCTTCGAATTCCGCCATCACCTCCTGCACGGCCGCCTCGTCCCCCGAGATCACCGTCGCGCGCGGCCCATTCACGGCCGCAATCGACACCCCCGCACGGCCCCCCAGCCGCTCCTCCACCTCCGCCTCCGTCGCCTGCAGCGACGCCATCGCTCCCTTCGCGCTCACCCCCTGCATCAAGCGCCCCCGCGCCGCCACCAACCGGCACGCATCCTCCAAGCTCAACACACCCGCCACATGCGCCGCACCCAGCTCCCCCACCGAGTGCCCCATCACGACATCCGCCCGTATCCCCCACGACTCCAGCAGCCGCACCAACGACACTTCCACCGCAAACAGCGCCGCCTGCGCATACTGCGTCTGCTCCAACCGCCTCGCATTCCCCGCCTCGAAGATCACCTCCCGCAGCGACACCCCCAGCGCATCTTCGAAGCACACACAAATCCGATCCAACGACCCCCGATACACCGGAAACGCCGCATACAACTCCCGCCCCATTCCCGAATAAACACTCCCCTGCCCCGTGAACAGAAATGCCAACTTCCCATCCACCCTCACGCGCCCTTTGGCGACCCTTGCGCCCTGGCGGTTTTCTCCCGTTCCCCATCCCCCCAAATCTTTGGCGACCCTTGCGCCCTGGCGGTTTTCTCCCGTTCCCCATCCCCCAAAATCCTCCGGCTCCCCACCAGCAATCTCCGACAACCCCAAAAGCGCCCCCGCGCGATCCCCCGCCACCACCGCCGCACGGTATTCGAACGGTGCTCGCGTCGTCGCCAGCGAATACCCCATATCCAACAACGAGATCGTCTCGTTCCGTTGCACCGACGCGAGCAACCGCGCCGCTTGCTCCCGCAGCGCCCCCTCGCTCTTCCCCGACAACACCAGCGGCACGTATTCCGGCACCACCGTGGATTCCGCAACGACCGTCGCATCCTCCGCCGGAGCCTCTTCAAGAATCATGTGCGCATTCGTCCCGCTGATTCCAAACGAGGAAATCCCCGCGCGCCGTTGCCGACCGAATCGCGCCCTCCACTCCTGCGCCTCCGTCAACAACCTCACCCCACCGCCCGACCAATCCACGTGCCTCGACGCCCGCTCCGCGTGCAAGCTCTTCGGCAGCTTCTCGTGCTGCATCGACAGCACCATCTTCATCACACCCGCAACCCCCGCCGCCGCTTGCGTATGGCCAAGATTCGACTTGATGCTCCCGAGCCATAACCCCTCCTCCGCTTTCCGACCCTGCCCATACGTCGCCAGCAGCGCCTGCGCCTCGATCGGATCCCCCAACGTCGTCCCCGTCCCGTGACCCTCCACCACCTCCACGTCCCCCGCTCCCAACCCCGCATCTTCCAGCGCCTGCATAATCACGCGCTGCTGCGACGGCCCATTCGGCGCCGTCAGCCCTTGGCTTCGCCCGTCTTGGTTCACCGCGCTCCCGCGAATCACCGCCAGCACCGGATGACCGAGGCGTTTCGCCTCCGACAACCGCTCCAGCACCAGCATCCCCACCCCTTCGCTCCAACCCACTCCGTTTGCACCCTCCCCAAACGACCGGCATCGCCCATCCGGCGACAACCCACGCTGACGACTGAACTCGATGAAGGTCAGCGGCGTCGACATCACTGTCACCCCACCGGCCAGCGCCAACGCGCACTCCCCTTGCCGCAACGCCCGACACGCCAGGTGAATCGCCACCAGCGACGAGCTGCACGCCGTGTCGATCGTCATCGCGGGCCCCTCCAAACCCAGCGTGTACGCGATGCGCCCCGATGCGATGCTCGGTGCGCTCCCTATCCCAACATGACCTTCGTACCCCGCCGGTGCCGGCGCCAGACGCGCCCCGTAATCGCTGTACATCACCCCCACGAACACGCCCGTCCGCGTCCCCTGCAAGGTCCGCGGGTCCATCCCGCCTCCCTCCAACGCCTCCCACGACGTCTCCAACAAGAGCCGCTGCTGCGGATCGATCGTCAACGCCTCCCGCGGGCTAATTCCAAAGAACCCCGCGTCGAACTCCGCCGCCTCGTGCAAAAACCCGCCCCGCCGCGTCGTGCTCTTTCCTATCGCCTCCGCGTCCGGATCGTAGAGCCCCTCCACGTCCCAGCCCCGATTCGCGGGGAACTCCGTGATCCCCTCGCCACCAGCCTCCAACAGCGCCCACAATCCCTCCGCATCCTTCACCCCGCCGGGATAGCGGCACGCCATCGATACAATCGCAATTGGCTCGTTCCCCGCATAGTCCGATCGCGCCTCGCGCGACCCGTTCGGCGCGACGCTGACGTCCCCCATCAGCTCCCGCTGCAGGTACCGCATCAGCGCCTGCGGGGTCGGATGGTCGAACAGCAAGGTCGCCGGCAAGCGCCTCCCCGTCACCGTACCCAAACGATTGCGCAACTCCACCGCCATCAACGAGTCCAGACCAAGCTCTTGCAGCGGCCTCGTCTCCTCGATTCCTCCGCTCACCCCACCCAGCACGCGACCCACCTCTTCGCGCACCACCTCCATCACATACTTTCCCCGCTCCTCTTCCCCCATCCCCCTCACCCGCTCCGCAAATCCCTCCCCTTCTCCTCTCTCGCGCCACTCCGGCACCAACCCACGTAGCAACGGCTCGATTCGTTCCCCCTCCTTCGCCCGCCTCCTCACCTCCCTGACCTGCAGCTTCGCGGGCACCAACAGCGCCTCCTCTCGCCCGAGCGCCTCTTCGAAAAGCTCCAATCCTTCCTCTCGCCCCAACCCTCCCACTCCCCACCTCTCCATCCGCTCTTCGGCGCCCTCGCTCAACTGCGACCCCATCCCTTTCCCCACCGTCCACCTCCCCCACGCCAGCGATTGCCCCGACAACCCCTGCGACCTTCGGTGGTGCGCCAGCGCATCCAAAAATGCATTCGCCGCCGCGTAGTTGCTTTGTCCTGCCCCTCCAACCAACCCCGACACCGACGAGAACATCACGAACGCTTCCAGCCTCATTCCTCGGGTCAGCTCGTGAAGGTGCCACGCCCCATCCACCTTCCCTCGCATCACCCGCACGAGGCTCTCCTCCGTTTGCTTCTCCACGACCCCGTCTTCCAACACCCCCGCCGTGTGGATCACTCCATCCAACCCCCACTCTCCCTCGATCTCCTTCAACACCTCTTCCAATTGCGCTCGCTCGCCCACGTCGCACGCTTCCAGCCGCACCTCGGCGCCCGCCTTCTCCAACCGCGCCTTCAGCTCCTTCGCCCCCGGCGCATTCTCACCTTGCCGCGACAGCAGAATCACTCGCCCCACACCCCGCTTCACCACGAGCTCCGCGACCTCTCCTCCAAGCCCTCCCGTGCCTCCCGTTACCAAATACGTCCCACTCGGGCGGGCCACGCGCGCCGCGCTCGGGGACGCGGAGGGGCGCACCAGGCGCGGTACGTGCCACGTTCCGTGACGGAGAGCCCATTGGGATTCGCCGCGTACGAGGGCCGCCGGCCATTCGGTGACCGTGCTTTCGCCGTCGACGTCCACGAGCACGATGGGCCGCGTCGCGTGCTCCGTTTGCACCGAACGCAGAAGCCCCCACAGTGCGGCGTGCTCCAGATCGAGCACGTCCTCGCCTTCGCGGGTTGCGATTGCGCGGTGCGTGAGCACCACCAATCGTGTGTCCTTCAAGCGCTCGTCGGCCAGCCATGCGTGCAGAAATGCAAGGGCGCGGTACGAGCTGCGATGTGCGGCCGCAATCCGTTCGTCGGCGGGGCATCCACTGGCATGGGTGCCGCTCCAGGTGACGAGGATCGTATCGGGCACCGAACCGCCGCCGTCGAGGAACGTTTGCAGCGCGGCAAGATCGGAATACCGTTCCAAGCGTCGCGCGCGGAGGGAGGCCATCCAAGGTACTTCGCTCGCACCGAGGAGCGCGCAGCGGCCCATGGCGGCCGTGTGCCCATGGCCAACCTCCGGCCACGCCATCCACGCGACCGCGTGCAGATCGCGCGACGAGCCCAGTGCTGCGCGCAATCGCTCCTGCGATATCGGTCGGAGCAGCAGCTCCTGGACCGATGCCACCGGCGAACCCGAGGCGTCGGCCACCGCCAGCGACCAGGCGTTCTCCCCATCGGCGCCCGTACGGGGTGCGAGACGCACGCGCAAGCTCGACGCCCCCGCCGTGTGCATCGAAATACCCGACCATGCAAACGGAACCGCGACATGGGCGCCGGCGAGATCCGCCGAGGATGCGCCGGCGAGCGCGTGAAGAGCGGCATCGAGCAGCGCCGGGTGAAGTTGGTAATCGCCCATGTCCCCGACATCGAGCCGATGGCCGGCGGGCAATTGCACTTCCGCGAACATGTCACGGCCGCGGCTCCAGGCCGCACGCAGTCCCTGAAAACACGCACCGTAGCGGAAGCCCGAGGCCTGCAGGCGGCCGTGCAGCTCGTCGCGATCCAAGGGGACCGCGTCGGCGGGAGGCCATGTGCGGAGGTCGAACGACGCGGGTTTCCGAGCGCACCCGAGGCGCCCCGTCGCATGGCGGGTCCAGCGGCCGGCATCGCCGGGTTCCTCCGTGCGTGCATGAAATGCAAACGAGCGCTGGCCGGCGTCGTCGCGATCGCCCACGACGATTTGCACTTGAACGCCGCCCTTCGCCGGAAGGAGCAGGGGCGCGTCCAAGGTTAGCTCCTCCACGCCGTCGAGCCCGACCCGACGTGCAGCGGCAAGGGCCGATTCCAATAAGGCGGTGGCGGGCAAGAGGCACGAACCAAACAGGGTGTGGTCGGCGAGCCACGGGAGATCGTCGATGGAGAGCCGGCCCGTAAAAAAGAACCCATCCGCATCGGCAAGAGGCACCACCGTGCTCAGAAATGGATGCTCCGCAGGGGCAACACCGAGCGACCGTACGTCGGCGGTGCGTGCCTTGGGCGCGTCGAGCCAATAGCGTTCACGTTGGAAGGCATATGTCGGCAACGCGATCCGGCGCGCTCCGAGCGGCGCGAACAGCGACGACCAGTCCACGACTTGGCCGGTGACGTGCAGTTGGCACAATGTTTCGAATACCGTTTCCACCTCCGAACGGTCCGCGCGAAGCGCTGCCAAAAGCACGCTCTCCTCTGCGCCCCGCTCCGTCAGGTTCTCCGCCGCCATGGCCGAAAGCACGCCCCGCGGGCCCACCTCCACGTAGCGTGTGACACCCTCCGCCTCCAGCGCTTGCACCCCTTCGCCGAATCGAACCGGCTCCCGCACGTGGCGAACCCAATAGCCCGCGCTGCGCAGCTCCTCGTCGCTCGCGCGTTTTCCTGTCACGTTCGAGATCACCGCGGTTTGCGGCGCCCGATAATCGATTTTCGCCGCCTCGCGCTCGAACGCCTCCAAAACTTCATCCATATGCGACGAGTGAAACGCGTGGCTCACCTCCAGCCGCTTCGCCTTGCGTCCCGCTTTCGCGAACGCCTCCACCACCTCCTGCACGGCCGCCTCATCCCCCGAGATCACCGTCGCGCGCGGCCCATTCACCGCCGCGATCGACACCCCTACCCGGCCCCCCAGCCGCTCCTCCACCTCCCCCTCCGACGCTTGCAGCGACGCCATGGCTCCCTTTGCGCTCACCCCCTGCATCAAGCGCCCACGCGCCGCCACCAACCGGCACGCATCCTCCAAGCTCAACACACCCGCCACATGCGCCGCACCAAGCTCCCCCACCGAGTGCCCCATCACGACATCCGCCCGTATCCCCCACGACTCCAGCAACCGCACCAACGACACTTCCACCGCAAACAGCGCCGCCTGCGCATACTGCGTCTGCTCCAACCGCGACGCATTCCCCTCTTCGAAGATCACCTCCCGCAGCGACACCCTCAGCAACCCTTCAAAGCACGCACAAATCCGATCCAACGACCCCCGATACACCGGAAACGCCGCATACAACTCCCGCCCCATTCCCGAATAAACACTCCCCTGCCCCGTGAACAGAAATGCCAACTTCCCGTCCACCCTCGCGCGCCCTTTGGCGACCCTTGCGCCCTTGCGGTTTTCTCCCGTTCCCCATCCCCCCAAATCCTCCGGCTCCCCACCGGCCATCCCCGACAACCCCGCGCGATCGGGCGATTCTCTCCCGACCCCACCAGCAATCTCCGACAGCCCCAAAAGCGCCCCCGCGCGATCCCCCGCCACCACCGCCGCACGGTATTCGAACGGTGCTCGCGTCGTCGCCAGCGAATACCCCATATCCAACAGCGAGATCGTCTCGTTCCGTTGCACCGACGCGAGCAATCGCGCCGCTTGCTCCCGTAGCGCCCCCTCGCTCTTCCCCGACAACACCAGCGGCACCCTCGCGAGCCCCGCGGCCTCCGCGACGACCGCCATGTCCTCCACCGGCGCTTCCTCCAGAATCACGTGCGCATTCGTCCCACTGATTCCAAACGAGGAAATCCCCGCGCGCCGTTGCCGACCGAATCGCGCCCTCCACTCCTGCGCCTCCGTCAACAACCTCACCCCACCGCCCGACCAATCCACGTGCCTCGACGCCCGCTCCGCGTGCAAGCTCTTCGGCAGCTTCTCGTGCTGCATCGACAGCACCATCTTCATCACACCCGCAACCCCCGCCGCCGCCTGCGTATGGCCCAAGTTCGACTTGATGCTCCCAAGCCATAACCCCTCCTCCGCTTTCCGACCCTGCCCATACGTCGCCAGCAGCGCCTGCGCCTCGATCGGATCCCCCAACGTCGTCCCCGTCCCGTGACCCTCCACCACCTCCACGTCCCCCGCTCCCAACCCCGCATCTTCCAGCGCCTGCATAATCACGCGCTGCTGCGACGGCCCATTCGGCGCCGTCAGCCCTTGGCTTCGCCCGTCTTGGTTCACCGCGCTCCCGCGAATCACCGCCAGCACCGGGTGCCCGAGGCGTTTCGCCTCCGACAACCGCTCCAGCACCAGCATCCCCACCCCTTCGCTCCAACCCACTCCGTTTGCACCCTCCCCAAACGACCGGCATCGCCCATCCGGCGACAATCCACGCTGACGACTGAACTCGATGAAGGTCAGCGGCGTCGACATCACAGTCACCCCACCGGCCAGCGCCAACGTGCACTCCCCTTGCCGCAACGCCCGACACGCCAGGTGAATCGCTACCAGCGACGAGCTGCACGCCGTGTCGATCGTCATCGCGGGCCCTTCCAGCCCCAGCGTGTACGCGATACGCCCCGATGCGATGCTCGGTGCGCTCCCTATCCCAACATGACCTTCGTACCCCGCCGGCGCCGGTGCTAGACGCGCCCCGTAATCGCTGTACATCACCCCCACGAACACACCCGTCCGCGTCCCCTGCAAGGTCCGCGGGTCCATCCCGCCTCCCTCCAACGCCTCCCACGACGTCTCCAACAAGAGCCGCTGCTGCGGATCGATCGTCAACGCCTCCCGCGGGCTAATTCCGAAAAACCCCGCATCGAACTCCGCCGCCTCGTGCAAAAACCCGCCCCGTCGCGTCGTGCTCTTCCCCACCGCCTCCGCGTCCGGATCGTAGAGCCCCTCCACATCCCAGCCCCGATTCGCGGGAAACTCCGTGATCCCCTCGCCACCAGCCTCCAACAGCGCCCACAATCCCTCGGCGTCCCTCACCCCACCGGGATAGCGGCACGCCATCGATACAATCGCAATTGGCTCGTTCCCCGTGCTCTCCCATCTGCCCTCGCGCACTCCATCCGGCGCGATACCGACGTCCCCCACTAGCTCTCGCTGCAGGTATCGCGTCAGCGCCTGCGGGGTCGGATGGTCGAACAGCAAGGTCGCCGGCAAGCGCCTCCCCGTCACCGTACCCAAACGATTGCGCAACTCCACCGCCATCAACGAGTCCAGACCAAGCTCTTGCAGCGGCCTCGTCTCCTCGATTGCCTCGTGCGCCCGCGCCAGCACGCGACCCACTTCTTCGCGCACCAAATCCAAAATGTACTTCGCGCGCTGCTCGTCCCCCAGCCTTCTCACGCGCTCCGCAAATCGCGATCGCTCTTCGCGCTTGCTCTCCACGCGGCGCGCTGCGCCGATGCCCACGAGGTCGTGCAAGGTCGAGGGTAGCTCGTCCGCGCGCGCGCGCAGGCTCGCCCCATCGAGCCGGGCGGCAGCGAGGAGCGCGTCCCCGTGTCCGAGCGCCGCGTCGAAGAGGGAGAGCCCTTCGTCACGGGTCATCGGTGGAAACCCAAACCGACGCATGCGCGCGCGCTCCACGTCCGAGGCGCGCGCGGCCATGCCCTCCTCGGCCCAAGGCCCCCAAGCCAGGGAGAGCGCCGGCTGACCGAGCGCGCGGCGGTGATGCGACAGCGCATCGAGAAACCCGTTGGCTGCGCAATATGCAGCTTGTCCCGCGCTGCCGAGCACGCCCGCCAGCGACGAGAACAGCACGAACATTTCCAGCTCTCGGTCCAGCGTGAGCTCGTGCAGATGATGGGCCCCGTCCACCTTGGGCCGCAGAACGCGCGCGATGCGCGCCGCATCGAGCGATGCAAGGAGACCGTCGTCGCGCACGCCGGCCGCGTGGATCACGCCGCCCAGCGGGTGCTCCTGGGGGATGCGTTCGAGCACCTGCTTCAGCGCCGCCCGATCGCCAACGTCGCAGGCCGCGAACGTTACGCGGGCGCCCAGCCCTTCGAGCTCGCGTGCAAGGGGCCCGGCGCCCTCGGCGCGCTCACCTCCACGCGAGACGAGGAGGAGACGGCGAACACCAAAGTTCGAAACGAGATGCCGTGCGAAAAGTGCTCCGAGGGCCCCCGTTCCGCCCGTCACCAGAAACGTCTTTTCGGGCGAGAGAACGGGCTTCGGTCCCGCAGGTGCGCTCACCGCGCGCGCCAATCGCGGCACGTATACGGAGCCTCGTCGCAACGCGAGTTGAGGCTCCCCGGTCGCCAAAGCCGCCGGCAATGCGCTCAGCGACGTGGATGCATCGTCCACGTCGACCAAGATCACCGCGCGATCGGGGTGCTCCCATTGCGCCGCGCGAACCAACGGCCAAAGCGGTCCGTGCGCCCGATCGACGTTGGCGTCGCCGTCGGTCGCGCGGACGGCGCGTCGCGTGAGGATCACCAGCTGGCACGCGGAGAAATGCTCGGCGGCCAGCCAAGCGCGCAAGAGTGCGATGGCGCGAACGGTGACCTCGTGCACGGTCTCGGTCACGCGGCTCATGCCGGCTTCCGGCGCGAGGAACGGGAGGATCAGGACCTGCGGGCGAAGGGCGGTGGTATCGAGCGCGGCCCGGTCGGGAATGCACGCGAGCGCGCTCACCGCCGATCGCAAATCGGTCACCAGGGGATCGCCTTCGTCCGCCAGCACCGCCCAACGTTCGCGGGTGGGTGAGCTTCGTACGGGGAGGCGACGCCAATCGAGGCGATAGAGCGAGGCTCGACCGCCGGTTGCCGGCATCGGCCGCGTGCGCAGGCTATCGACCGAGGCGACCGGCTCACCGCGCGCGTCCGCCATTCGCAACGACAGCGCACCTTGGTTGTCGGCGAGCGTGCGTACGATTCGAACGCGCAGGCTGTCCGCTCCGGGAGCATGCACATCGGCCCGAGCCCATGAGAATGGAAGGCGCGCTTCCACCAGAGGATGCCCATCCGAGCCAAGAGCCGTCGCGTGGAGGGCTGCATCGAGCAGCGCCGGGTGGAGCGCGAAAGCTTGGGCGTCCGGGGTGAGGGTATCGGGAAGATGCACCTCGGCAAAGAGCTCGTCGCCGCGCTGCCATGCGGCCTGGAGGCTTCGAAAGGAAGGACCGTACACCAGCCCCATTTCGGCCAGGCGCTCGTGAAGCTCGGTCACATTCAGCGCGGTGGCCCCGCGGGGGGGCCAAATGTGAAAATCGAAGTCCGCGGCCCCGGGGCGGCGCGGGCCCAAGAGGCCGTTCGCGTGACGGACCCACGGAGCATCATCCGCGCCTTGGGGTCGCGCATGAATGGTCAGGCCGCGGAGGCCCGCTTCATCGGGACTGCCGACGAAGAGCTGCACCTGGACAGGCAACTTGGGAAACAGGGAAAGCGGCGTTTCCAAGGTCAGCTCTTCGACGCACCCCAGCCCGACCCGTCGCGCCGCGGCAAAAGCCATTTCGAGAAATGCCGTCCCCGGCAAAATCACCGTTCCGAATACCTCGTGCTCCGCAAGCCACGGTTGGCTCTCCAAGGACAGCAAGCCCGTGAGCACGTGGCCATCGGCGTCCGCCAGCGATACCGCGGCGCCAAGAAAGGGGTGCTGCGACGAGGTGAGGCCGACGGACGTCAAATCCGCGGTGCGCGGTTTGGCTATGTCGAGCCAGTGGCGCTGGCGCTGAAAGGCGTAGGTCGGCAGCTCCACGTGGCGCGCGCCCAGCGGTTCGTAGAAGGCGGCCCAATCCACCGATTGGCCATTTATATGCAAATTGCACAGAGCTTCCAGGAGCGTCTCCACCTCCGAGCGCTCCGGGCGAATGGTCGCCAAAAGCACGCTCTCCTCCGCACCCCGCTCCGTCAGGTTCTCCGCCGCCATCGCGGAAAGCACGCCCCGCGGCCCCACCTCCACGTAACGCGTGACCCCCTCCGCCTCCAGCGCTTGCACCCCCTCGCCGAATCGAACCGGCTCCCGCACGTGGCGAACCCAATAGCCCGCGCTGCGCAGCTCCTCGTCGCTCGCGCGTTTCCCGGTCACATTGGAAATCACCGGTATCTGAGGCCGCGAATAGTCAACTATCGCCGCCTCGCGCCCGAACGCCTCCAAAACTTCATCCATATGCGACGAGTGAAAGGCGTGGCTCACCTCCAGCCGCTTCGTCTTGCGCCCCGCTTTCTCGAACGCCTCCACCACCTCCTGCACCGCCGCCTCGTCCCCCGAGATCACCGTCGCACGCGGCCCATTCACCGCCGCAATCGACACCCCCGCACGGCCCCCCAGCCGCTCCTCCACCTCCCCCTCCGTCGCCTGCAGCGACGCCATGGCTCCCTTCGCGCTCACCCCCTGCATCAAGCGCCCCCGCGTCGCCACCAACCGGCACGCATCCTCCAAGCTCAGCACCCCCGCCACATGCGCCGCACCCAGCTCCCCCACCGAGTGCCCCATCACGACATCCGCTCGTATCCCCCACGACTCCAGCAGCCGCACCAACGACACTTCCACCGCAAACAGCGCCGCCTGCCCATACTGCGTTTGCTCCAATTGCGTCGCATTCCCCGCCTCGAAGATCACCTCCCGCAGCGACACCCCCAGCGCATCTTCGAAGCACGCACAAATCCGATCCAACGACCTCCGATACACCGGAAACGCCGCATACAACTCCCGCCCCATTCCCGAATACGCACTCCCCTGCCCGGTAAACAGAAATGCCAACTTCCCGTCTACCCTCGCGCGCCCTTTGGCGACCCTTGCGCCCTTGCGGTTTTCTCCCGTTCCCCATCCCCCCAAATCCTCCGGCTCCCCACCGGCCATCCCCGACAGCGCCAAAAGCGCCTCCGCACGCTCCCCCGCCACCACCGCCGCACGGTATTCGAACCTCGTCCGCGTCGTCGCCAGCGAATACCCCACATCCAACAGCGATATCGTTTCGTCCTTTTCCAAATACGCCCGCAACCGCTCCGCCTGTCCCCTCAGCGCCCCCTCGCTCTTCGCCGACAGCACCAGCGGAACCCTCCCCCACCCCGCCGCCCTCTCGCCTCCTTGCGCGACCGTCTCCCCCGCCTCTTCCAAAATCACATGCGCATTCGTGCCCGACAGCCCGAACGCCGACACCCCCGCTCGCCTCGCCACGCCCTCACCCCGCCGCGGCCACGGCCTCCGCGACTCCACCACCTCCACCCCAAGCTTCTCCCACTCCACATGCCGATTCCTCGGCCTCGTGTGCAACGTCGCCGGCAGCATTCCAGCTCGCATCGACGCCACCACCTTCACCACACCCGCCAGCCCCGCCGCCGACTCCAGATGACCGATATTCGTCTTCACCGCACCCAGCCACAGCCGGCCCGACTCCCCTCGACCTTCCCCGTACACCCCTCCCAACGCCTGCACCTCGATCGGATCCCCCAGCGTCGTCCCCGTCCCGTGGCACTCCACGCCATCCACCTCGTGGCCCTCCAGACCCGCATCCCGCAGCGCCGCCCTCAGAACCTTCTGCTGCGACGTCCCATTCGGCGCCGTAATCCCGCTGCTCGCCCCGTCGTGATTCACCGCGCTCCCCCGAACCACACCTAAAATCCGCCTCCCCGCCGCACGCGCCGCGCTCTCCCGCTCCAACACCAGAACCACCGCGCCCTCACCGCGGCCATAACCGTCGGCGCGATCCGAAAAGGTCTTCGAGCGACCATCGGGGGCCAGTGCCTTCGTTCGCGAGAGCAGCACGAAGGGCTCGGGCGCGAGCATCACCTTTGCCCCACCGACGATGGCCAGCTCGCATTCACCGCGCCGCAACGATTGGCACGCCAGGTGGAGCGCCACCAGGGACGACGAGCACGCCGTGTCCACCGAGAGGGCCGGTCCTTGCAGCCCGAACGTGAACGCCAGCCGGCCCGCGGCAAACGATGCGTGCGTTCCGGTGATCGCGTAGGGATGGTCGTCGCCCGCGTTCATTTGGAGGCGCTCGTAGTCGCTCGGCCCCACGCCGACGAACACCCCCGTCTTCGTCGCCTCGAGCGATGCGGGAAGCACGCCGGCGTGCTCCAGCGCCTCCCAGGTCAGCTCGAGCAGCAGACGGTGCTGAGGGTCGACGTGGTCGGCCTCGGCCGGACCCATTCCAAAAAAGGCCGCGTCGAATCCATCGACGCCGTCGAGGAAGGCGCCTTCGCGGACATAGCTCTTGTCGGGGGCGAGGTCGCCATCGGGATCGTAGACGTCGTCGATCGCGAAGCGGTCCGCGGGCACGTGGCCCACGGCGTCGATTCCCTGTTCGAGCACCCGCCAAAAGCCATCCAAATCGATGGCACCGCCCGGGAGACGCAACCCCACGCCGATGATGGCCACCGGCTCGCTCGAGGAGCCTTCGAGCTCGGCCATGCGATCGCGAAGACGCTTCAATTCCTGGAGCGAGCGGACCAGGGCCTCACGGAGCTTGCTTTGATTTCGATCGGACATGAGTTCAGCTCGTTCCCAAAAGAGCCTCGGCGGCCGCCACGAGATCGTCGTCGTCGAGGTCCTCCAAGGGAGGCCCCGCCACCTCCCGCGCAGCCGCCGCATCGCCACGGCCCGGCGAGGAGACGGCTTCGTCCGTGCCTTCGAAGGTCGCGAGCAGGAGCTTCGCCACCTCGTGGGCGGTCGGGTGATCGAAGGCCAAGGTGGCCGGCAATCGCAAGCCGGTCGCGCGCTCCAGGCGCTTGCGCAGCTCGATGGACATCAGCGAATCCAAGCCGAGTCGAAGCCAGCCCGTGCGGGGGTCCAGCGATGCAGGGTCCACGTGGCCCAAGACGGCGGCGGCCTCCGCCAGGACCAAGGCCACCAGGTGGGGGGTACGTCGTTGCTCCGGCAACGTTCGAAGGTGGGACGCGAGCGGCGGCTCGCGCCCGGGCGGCTCGGGTGCTTCGGCGGCGAGGGCGGCTCGGGCCTCGGGGATATCGCGCAGCAATGGACGCGGACGCGCCGCCGCGAACGATGGAGCGAAATGAGCCCAGTCGACGTCGGCCACCGTGAGGGTCGTCTCGTTGCGGTCGACGGCTTGCTCGAGGGCCAGGATGGCGCGATCGGTGGCCATGGGCACGAGGCCTCGCCGGAGGAGGTGATCGCGCTCCGCGTCGCCGGCGACCATGCCACCCTCCGCCCATGGTCCCCAGGCGACCGAGAGGACGCGCGCGCCCGCGCCGCCGCGTTGTTCGGCCAGGGCATCCAAAAACGCATTGGCCGCGCCGTAAGCACCTTGACCTGCGCTCCCCCACGTACCGGCGATGGAGGAGAAGAAGATGCGCGCATCGAGCTGGCGGCCGGCGAGGAGCTCGTCGAGGTGGCGCGCGCCGGAGACTTTGCCGGAGACGACCGCCTCGAGCTCGGACACGGTGGTCGCATCCAGCGATGCCCGTTGGGGCACGCCGGCCGCGTGGACGACGGCGCGCAGATCCTCGGCGTGCGCATCGAGCAAAGCACGTACGGCGCGACGATCGGCGAGATCGCACGCCAGGACCGTGATCCGTGCGCCGGCGGCGGCGAGCTCGCGCTCGAGCGCGGCCACGCCCGGTGCATTTCGGCCTCGTCGACCCACGAGGACGATGTGGGCTGCGCCTCTTCGCGCCAACCAGCGGGCCACGTGGGCGCCCAGAGCACCCGTGCCGCCGGTGACGAGCACCGTGCCCGTGGGTGTCCACCGGTTTGCGAGGGCGGAGGTAGCCTCGAGGGGGGCTCGCACCAGGCGCCGTCCAAAGGCCCGACCTTGCCGCCATGCGATCTGGTCCTCGTCGCAGCCGCCTTCGAGCATCGCCAGGATGCGTTCGATCGCGCCGGCGTCGGGCGGGGCGTCGAGATCGACGAGGCCTCCCCAGCGCTCGGGGTGCTCGAGGCCGACCACCCGACCCATCCCCCAAACCATGGCTTGCAGCGGGCGCTGAATGGGATCGGAAGGTCCCGTGGAGACGGCCCCTTGGGTCGAAGACCAAAGCGGCGCGCGGATGGCCGCGTCGCCCAACGCTTGCACCAAGGTCAAGGTGAGCGCGAGCCCCCGTGGAAGCGCGGGGTGCGATGCGGCGGGCGCCTCGTCGAGGGCGAGCAGCGAGAGCACGCCGCGCGGGGCCGGGTGCGCTGCGAGAGCTTCGCGAAGGCGCGCCGCGAGGTGAACGCGATCCATGTCGGCTTCGGAGACCGGAACGACGATCGCGTCGCCTCTCCACCATCGGCTCGCCGCATCCACGAGGTGCGAAGGAACGACGCATAGCCACGTCCCCGTTACGTGGGCCGTCGGGAGATCGGGGAGGGGCTTCCAGATCGCACGATACCGCCAGCCATCCAAGGTGCTCGGAGCCTGGGCCCTCGTTCGCCAGCTCGCGAGCGAGGGGAGCAACATCGCGAGCGCGTCCCGGTGCTCGCGCCGGTCGATGTGAAGTGTCTCCATCAGGGCATCCAGATCGCCACGGTCGATCGCATCCCAGAGCGGGTGATCGGGGGCGGCCGGTCGGGGTGGGGGCGCGTCCAGCCAGTAGCGCTGGCGTTGGAAGGCGTAGGTCGGCAGCTGCACACGGCGCGCGCCCAGCGGTTCGAAGAAGGCGCGCCAATCCACCGGTTGGCCGATCACATGCAGATTGCACACAATTTCGAGGACGGTCTCCACCTCGGGGCGCTCGCGGCGAAGGGCCGCCAGCACCACGCTCTCCTCCGCGCCCCGTTCCGTTAGGTTCTCGAGCGCCATCGCCGAAAGCACGCCCCGCGGGCCCACCTCCACGTAGCGCGTGACACCTTCCGCCTCCAGCGCTTGCACCCCCTCGCCGAATCGAACCGGTTCCCGCAGGTGGCGAACCCAATAGTCGGCGCTGCGCAGCTCCTCGTCGCTTGCGCGTTTCCCCGTCACGTTCGAGACCACTGCGGTTTGCGGCGCCCGATAATCGATTTTCGCCGCCTCGCGTCCGAACGCTTCCAAAACTTCATCCATATGCGACGAGTGAAACGCGTGGCTCACCTCCAGCCACTTCGTCTTGCGCCCCGCTTTCTCGAACGCCTCCACCACCTCCCGCACCGGCGCCTCGTCCCCCGAGATCACCGTCGCACGCGGCCCATTCACCGCCGCAATCGACACCCCTACCCGGCCCCCCAGCCGCTCCTCCACCTCCGCCTCCGTCGCCTGCAGCGACGCCATCGCCCCCTTCGCGCTCACCCCCTGCATCAAGCGCCCCCGCGCCGCCACCAGCCGGCACGCATCTTCCAAACTCAACACACCCGCCACATGCGCCGCACCCAGCTCCCCCACCGAGTGCCCCATCACGACATCCCCACGTATCCCCCACGATTCCAGCAACCGCACCAACGACACTTCCACCGCAAACAGCGCCGCCTGCGCATACTGCGTTTGCTCCAATTGCGTCGCATTCCCCTCTTCGAAGATCACCTCCCGCAGCGACACCCCCAGCGCATCTTCAAAGCACGCACAAATCCGATCCAACGACCTCCGATACACCGGAAACACCGCATACAACTCCCGCCCCATTCCCGAATACGCACTCCCCTGCCCGGTAAACAGAAATGCCAACTTCCCGTCCACCCTCACGCGCCCTTTGGCGACCCTTGCGCCCTTGCGGTTTCCTCCCGTTCCCCATCCCCCCAAATCCTCCGACTCCCCACCGGCCATCCCCGACAACCCCGCGCGATCGGGCGATTCTCTCCCGACCCCACCGGCGATCCCCGACAGCCCCAAAAGCGCCCCCGCACGGTCCCCCGCCACCACCGCCGCCCGATATTCGAACCTCGTCCGCGTCGTCGCCAGCGAATACCCCACATCCAACAGCGATATCGTTTCGTCCTCCTCCAAACGCGCGCGCAATCGCGAGGCTTGCTCCCGAAGCGCCGCCTCGCTCTTGGCCGACAGCACCAGCGGCACGCGCTCCGGCGACACAGGTTGCGCCCTGCGCACCTCCTCCGCCGGCGCTTCTTCGAGGATGACGTGCGCGTTCGTTCCGCTGATTCCAAAGGACGAAACCCCGGCGCGCCGCGTTCGAGCTTCCGCGCTGGCTCTCCACTCCCGCGCCTCGGTCAAGAGCCGCACCGCACCGCTCGACCAATCCACGTGGGTCGACGGGCTGTCCGCGTGCAGCGTCTTGGGCAGCCGCTGGTGCTGCATGGCCAGCACCATTTTCATCACGCCCGCGACCCCCGCCGCCGCCTGCGTGTGCCCCACGTTCGACTTGATGCTCCCAAGCCAAAGGGGCTCCCCCGCGGCACGTCCTTGGCCGTACGTCGCCAAGAGCGCCTGCGCCTCGATCGGATCGCCCAAGGTCGTCCCCGTACCGTGCCCCTCCACCACCTCCACCTCGCGGGCATCCAGCTTGGCGTTCTCCAGCGCTTCGCGAATCACGCGCTGTTGCGATGGGCCATTCGGCGCCGTCAGCCCTTGACTTCGCCCGTCCTGGTTCACCGCGCTGCCGCGCACCACGGCGAGCACGGGGTGGCCGAGGCGCCGTGCCTCGGAGAGGGGCTCCAGCAGCAGCATCCCGGCCCCTTCGCTCCAACCCACCCCGTTCGCCGCCTCGGAGAACGAGCGGCAGCGCCCATCGGGCGAAAGGGCCCTTTGCCGGCTGAACGCGATGAAGCTCTGGGGCGTCGCCATCACGGTCACCCCGCCCGCCAACGCCAAGCTGCACTCACCTCGTTTCAAGGCCTGGCAAGCCAGATGAAGGGCCACCAGCGACGAGCTGCATGCGGTATCGATGCTCACCGCCGGTCCCTCGAGCCCGAGGGTGTAGGCGATGCGGCCCGACGCGACGCTGCTCGCGCTGCCGGTGATGACATAACCCTCCACGTCCTCGGGGACGACGGAGAGGCGCGAGGCGTAGTCGCTCGACATGATGCCTACGAAGACGCCCGTCCGGCTCCCCTCGAGGGACGTCGCGTCGATGCCGGCGCGTTCGATCGCCTCCCATGCCGTCTCCAGGAGCAGCCGCTGCTGGGGATCGATCGTCGGCGCTTCGCGCGGCGAAATGCCGAAGAACGCGGGGTCGAAGAGGCCTTCGTCGTGGAGGAAGCTCCCTCCGCGTGTGTAGTATTTGCCTGCGGCGTCGGGATCGGGATCGTACAGGCCCTGGAGGTTCCACCCACGCCCTTCGGGAAAGCCGGCGACCGCGTCGACCTCGTCGATCAGGGCCTGCCATAGACCTTCGGGCGTGCACACCCCACCCGGAAAGCGACAGCTCATG
Source organism: Sorangiineae bacterium MSr11954 (assembly GCA_037157815.1). NCBI lineage: Bacteria > Pseudomonadati > Myxococcota > Myxococcia > Myxococcales > Pendulisporaceae > Pendulispora > Pendulispora albinea. The sequence continues at coordinate 2,560,302 of CP089984.1, read as the reverse complement.
GCCACGATGGCGATGGGATCGTCCGCGGCCTCCAGCTTCGCGGGCGCCGGCGCGGGTGCCATGTGGGGTTCGCGCGCGCCGTCGAGCTCCGCGCGAAGCCATCGGGTCAGAGCGGCCGGCGTGGGGTGATCGAAGAGCAAGGTGGCGGGCAAGCGCATGCCGACGGCGGCCCCGAGGCGGTTTCGCAGCTCGAGCGCGGTCAAGGAGTCGAGGCCGAGCTCGCGCAAGGGTCGGTCGCGCCCGGACGAATCCACACGGGCACCGCCGAGGGCGGCGGATGCCTCGGCGCACACCAGCGCGAGGAGCTCTCGCTCGCGCTCCTCGCCGGAGAGGTGCCTTATTCGTTGCTTGAGCAACTGTTTTGGGGTGTCCTTGCCGCGGCGTGGCCCCGCTTGGTCGAAGCGCGCCGGCGCCAACACCGGCTCGGTGCGGGTCCAGGCGGCGTCCAGGAGCCCGAGACCGTCCGCCGTGGAAAGCGGCTCGATCCCCAGCCGGGTCATGCGGGCGCGCGCGGCATCGTCCAGGCGTGCGCTCATGCCGCTCGGCGTCCGCCAGAGGCTCCATGCGAGCGAGAGCGCGGGCAACCCGCGGGCGCGCCGGTGGTGCGCGAGGGCATCGAGAAAGGCATTGGCCGCGGCATAGTTGCTTTGGCCCGCGCCGCCCACGACGCCCGCCAAAGACGAGAAGAGCACGAAGGCCGAGAGGGGCAGCTCGCGCGTGAGCTCGTGCAGGTGCCAAGCGCCGGCCACCTTCGGGCGAAAGACGCGCGCGAGGCGCTCCGGCGTCTGCGCGAGCAGCACGCCATCGTCGAGCACACCCGCCGCGTGGATGACGACGCGCAAAGGGTGCTCGGCTGGAATCGATGCGAGGAGCGCTTGGAGCTCGGCGCGGTCGGCGACGTCGCACGCCGCCACGGTGACCTGGGCGCCGGCCGCGCGCAGCTCCGACACGAGCGCTCCGGCGCCGGCCGCCTGCGGTCCCTGACGTGACGTCAGGAGCAAATGCCGTACGCCGTGCCGGGTCACCAGGTGCCGCGCCAGCTCCGCGCCGAGCGCGCCCGTCGCGCCGGTGATGAGCACCGTGGCGTCCGGCGAAAACGCGGGCTCCGAGGGTGCACGGGGGACGCGCGGCGCGCGCGTGAGCCGGGGCGCGTGCAAAACGCCGCGGCGCAGCGCGAGCTGCGGCTCGGACGAAGACAGCGCCGTCACCAGCGCGTGCGGGGTGAGATCGTCGGCGTCGAGGAGCGCGAGCGGGCGATCCGGATGCTCCGTCTGGGCGGAGCGAACGAGCCCCCAGAGGACGGCGCGCGCAGGGTAGGGCACGTCTTCGGCGGCGTCGACGGCCACCGCCCCGCGCGTGACCCACACGAGCCGGATCGCGGCGAGCCGCTCCTCCGCGAGCCAAGCGCGAAGAAATGCGAGCGCGTGCACGGCAACCGAAGACGCGGCGGAGACGACGTCCTCGCCCTCCCGTTGCGACCAAAAGACGGCCACCGCGTCCGGAAGCGGCGCGCCGGAGTCCACGGCGCGAAGGAGCGCGTCGAGATCCGTATGGTGCTCGAGCGGTAGTTCCCAAGTGGATGCGGTCGATGCGGTGGATGCGGTCGATGCGGTCGATGCGCCTCGCCATGCCTCGTCGTTCGCCCCGAGGAGCACCGCGCGCCGTGCGCCCGCGCGGTTCGCATCCGGCATCGGGATCGGGTGCCAATCCACGCAGTAAAGGTCCTGTTGCCCGGAGACGAGAGCATCTCGGAACTGCTGCGCGGTGGTGGGGCGCGTGAGCAGCGATGCGACCGATGCGACGGGCTCGCCGGCCATGTCGGCCATCGTCAGGGACGCGGCCCCGTCCGTCGGTCCGCGCGACAGGCGCACACGCAAGCTCGCCGCCCCCATCCCATGAATCACGACGTGCGACCACGAGAACGGAAGCGCCACGTGCCCGGCGCCCGGTCCGCCCGACGAAGGACCGTAGAGCGGCAGGGTGTAGCGCCCGAGACCGTGAAGGGCGGCGTCGAGCAGCGCAGGGTGCAGGGCGAACGAGCTGGCCTGCTCGGCCAATTCGTCCGGCAGACGAACCTCGACGAACAGCTCGCCCTCGCGCTGCCATGCTGCGCGCAGCCCCTGAAATTGCGGGCCATAGAGAAAGCCCGTGCCGGCGAAGTGATCGTACAGGCCGTCCAAGTCGAGCGGGATGGCCCCTCGCGGCGGCCATGTGCGGAGATCGAATGCGGGCGCCTCGCGCGAGGGCCCAACGACGCCGGTGGCGTGGCGGGTCCAACCGGTGCCGTCCTCCGCCCCTGTCGCTCGGGCGTGGAAGGTCAGCGGGCGACGGCCGCGATCGTCGCGGCGGCCCATCGTGATTTGAAGCTCGATGTCGCCTTCGGGTGGCAGCACCAACGGCGCTTCCAATGTGAGCTCCTCGATGGTCGAGAGCCCGACGTGGCGAGCCGCCGCCAGCGCGAGCTCCGCAAAGGCGGTGCCCGGCAAGAGGACGAGGCCGAAGACCGTGTGCCCGGCCAGCCAGGGATGGCTCTGAAGCGCTACGCGCCCGGTGAAGAGCAAGCCCTCGCTCTCGGCCAGCACCGTAACGGCACCGAGCATCGGGTGCGTCACCACGCTCCGTCCCGCGACCGCGGCGGGCGCATGTCGCGATGGAGGATCCAGCCAATAGCGTTCGCGCTGAAAGGCGTAGGTCGGCAGCGCCACGTGGCGCGCGCCCAGCGGTTCGTAGAAGGCGGCCCAATCTACGGATTGGCCATTTATATGCAAATTGCATAGAGCTTCCAGGAGCGTCTCCACCTCCGGGCGCTCCGGGCGAAGCGCCGCCAGCACGACGCTCTCCTCCGCCCCTCGCTCCGTTAGGTTCTCGAGCGCCATCGCCGAAAGCACGCCCCGCGGCCCCACCTCCACGTAGCGCGTGACGCCCTCCGCCTCCAGCGCTTGCACCCCTTCGCCGAATCGAACCGGCTCCCGCACGTGGCGAACCCAATAGCCCGCGCTGCGCAGCTCTTCGTCGCGCGCTCGCTTCCCGGTCACATTCGCGATCACCGCCGTTTGCGGCACCCGATAATCGATCTTCTCGGCCTCGCGTCCAAACGCATCCAAAACTTCATCCATATGCGACGAGTGAAACGCGTGGCTCACCTCCAGCCGCTTCGTCTTGCGCCCCGCTTTCGCGAACGCCTCCACCACCTCCTGCACCGCCGCCTCGTCCCCCGAGATCACCGTCGCGCGCGGCCCATTCACCGCCGCAATCGACACCCCCGCACGGCCCCCCAGCCGCTCCACCACCTCCGCCTCCGTCGCCTGCAGCGACGCCATGGCTCCCTTCGCGCTCACCCCCTGCATCAAGCGCCCCCGCGCCGCCACCAACCGGCACGCATCCTCCAAACTCAGCACCCCCGCCACGTGCGCCGCACCCAGCTCCCCCACCGAATGCCCCATCACGACATCCGCCCGTATCCCCCACGACTCCAGCAACCGCACCAACGACACTTCCACCGCAAACAGCGCCGCCTGCCCATACTGCGTTTGCTCCAATTGCGTCGCATTCCCCGCCTCGAAGATCACCTCCCGCAGCGACACCCCCAGCGACCCTTCAAAGCACACACAAATCCGATCCAACGACCTCCGATACGCCGGAAACGCCGCATACAACTCCCGCCCCATTCCCGAATACGCACTCCCCTGCCCGGTAAACAGAAATGCCAACTTCCCGTCCACCCTCGCGCGCCCTTTGGCGACCCTTGCGCCCTTGCGGTTTTCTCCCGTTCCCCATCCCCCCAAATGCTCCGGCTCCCCACCGCCCATCCCCGACAACCCCGCGTGCTCGGGCCATTCTCTCCCGACCCCACCGGCGATCCCCGACAGCCCCAAAAGCGCCCCCGCACGATCCCCCGCCACCACCACCGCACGGTATTCGAACCTCGTCCGCGTCGTCGCCAGCGAATACCCCATATCCAACAGCGATATCGTTTCGTCCTTTTCCAAATACGCCCGCAACCGCTCCGCCTGCGCGCGCAACGCTGCCTCGCTCGGCCCCGATACCACGAGCGGCACGTACGCAGGGGCCGGCGTCCGCGGCCCGGCGTCTTCGGCGGGATCGGGCGGGGGCGGAGCTTCTTCGAGGATCAGGTGGGCGTTGGTGCCGCTCACCCCGAACGACGAGACGGCGGCGCGGCGCGCGCGTCCGCGGCGCTTCCATGCGGTCGGCGCGGTGACGAGGCGCACGGTATTTTGGGACCAATCGATGTGCGGCGAGCCGTGTTCGGCGTGGAGCGTCTTGGGCAAGAGCCCGTGCTGCATGGCGAGCAGCATCTTGATCACGCCCGCGACCCCCGCCGCCGCCTGCGTATGCCCCAGGTTCGACTTGATGGTCCCCAACCACAAAGGGGTGTCGGCGCTTCGCCCTTGGCCGTAGGTGGCGAGCAGCGCCTGCGCCTCGATGGGATCGCCCAAGGTCGTCCCCGTGCCGTGCGCCTCCACGGCATCCACGTCGTGCGCGACCAGGTTGGCGCTCTCCAACGCGCGCCGGATCACCCGCTGCTGCGAGGGCCCGTTCGGGGCCGTCAACCCTTGGCTTCGGCCGTCTTGGTTGACGGCGCTGCCGCGGATCACGCCCAGCACGGGGCGGCCCTCGCGCCGGGCGTCCGAGAGGCGTTGGAGGAAGAGCAGACCGGCGCCCTCGCCCCACCCGGTCCCGTTGGCGCCGGCCGAAAAGGCCCGACAGCGGCCGTCGGGGGACAGCGCGCGCTGTCGGCTGAATTCGATGAATGCGGCGGGGGTCGACATGACGGTGACGCCGCCCACGAGCGCGCGCGCGCACTCGCCGCGGCGCAGGGCATGGCAAGCGAGGTGGATGGCGACCAGCGAGGAGCTGCACGCGGTGTCGATCGTGAGCGCGGGCCCCTCGAGGCCCAAGGTGTACGCGATGCGGCCCGAGGCCACGCTCGCCGCGCTGCCCGTCACCACGTAGCCCTCCAGCGCCTCACGGTGCTCGAGCAAACGTGCGCCGTAGTCGTTGGAGTTCATGCCGATGAAGACGCCGGTGGCGCTGCCCTGGAGCGACCGCGGATCGATGCCCGCGCGCTCCACCACCTCCCACGACGTCTCCAGCAGCAGCCGTTGCTGGGGATCGATGGCCAGCGCCTCGCGCGGGCTGATGCCGAAGAACGCCGGATCGAACTGGTCGGCGTCGTGGAGGAAGCCTCCCTCGCGGGTGTAGCTCGTGCCGGGTGCGTCCGGATCCGGATCGTACCAGGGCGCCGTGTCCCAACCTCGACCTCGAGGCGGTCCCGATATCGCATCCACCCCGGTGCGAAGGAGCTCCCAGAGATCCTCGGGGGTCCGCACCCCACCCGGATACCGACACGCCATCGATACGATGGCGATCGGCTCGCGGTCCCTCTCTTCGACGCCCGCCAGCCGCGCCTCGGTCTCGTGCAAAAGAGACGTGACCCGTTTGAGGTAATCGCGGAGTCGTTCTTCGTTGCTCATTCGAGACCTCGCCCTTGCAGTTTTTGCTCGAGGAGCGCAAAGAGCTCGTCGTCGCTGGCCGCCCGAAACGCGGCCTCGGCTCGTTGCGCGCTCGGCGCGGGGCGGCTCCACTTCGACGACAGCGCGCGAAGCCGCGCCGCCACGCCGGACCGCTCGGCGTCTTCGGGATCGAGGGAGGCCAGCAGCGACTCGAGCCGCGCGAGCTCGTCGAGCACCTGGGTGGGCCGCGGAGGCGCCTGGGGGAACAGCGTGTCGTGGACGCTTCGCGCGAGGGCGGCCGGCGTCGGATGATCGAAGAGCAATGTGGCCGGGAACCGCCTCCCCGCGAGCGCCCCGAGCCGGTTGCGTAGCTCCAGGGCCATGAGCGAGTCCAAGCCGAGCTCCTGCAGCGGGCGATCCGGCTCGAGCCCTCGGTCGCTCCCGCGCCCGAGCACGGTGGAGATCTCGGCGCCGACCGCCGCGAGGAGCGCGCGCTCACGCTCGCGCGCGGAGAGTCCGCCGAGCTGCTCGCCCCACGGCCATGCCGGCGCGTGCTCGGTCCGGCCGGGCGGTTCGACGAGGCGGCTGGTCTCGGGAGCGAGGCGGCCGGGCTCTCGAACGGGCGGGCCGGCTTCTGGAACGAGCCCGCGCAGCGGCGCTGGCAGATCGCGCGCTCCGGCGGTCCGCGCGCGAAGCGCACGGCGATCGAAGCGCGCGGGAATCAATGAGGCCTCACCTTGGTCGAGCGCAGCATCCAGGAGCACGAGCGCGTCCGCCGTGGAGAACGGTTCGATGCCAAGGCGCGACATGCGCCTCTGGGCCACCTCGTCCAAGTGCGCGCTCATGCCGCCGTCCTCGGCCCACCATCCCCATGCCAGCGACATGGCGGGCAAGCCGTGCGCGCGTCGATGATGTGCCAGCGCATCGAGAAACGCGTTGGCGGCCGCATAGGTGCTCTGGCCCGCGCTCCCGAGCACGCCGGACAGCGACGAGAACAGCACGAAGGCCGAAAGGTCTCGTTCGCGCGTGAGCTCGTGAAGGTGCCACGCCGCGTCGACCTTCGGCGCAAAGACGCGCGCGATGCGAGCCTCCGTCTGCGAAAGCACCACGCCGTCATCGAGCACGCCCGCCGCGTGGATCACCCCGGACAATGGATGCGCCGCCGGAATCGCGGCGAGGAGCGACGCCAGCGCCGCACGATCCGAGACGTCGCACGCCACGATCTGCACCTGGGCGCCGGCCGACGCGAGGTCGCGCGCGAGCTGCTCGGCCCCTGGCGCCGCCTGCCCCCGCCTCGAAGCGAGAACGAGTCGCATCACGCCATGACGGTCCACCAGGTGCCGCGCGACCGCGGCTCCGAGCGCCCCCGTGCCACCGGTGACGAGCACCGTTCCCTCGGGAGCGAGCGGGCTTTGGCGGCCGCCGGCCTTCGCGCTGGGCGTCGCACGCCGGGGCGCGAGCCGCGGTACCCGCATCGCTCCGCCCCGCAGCGCCATCTGCGCTTCGTTCGAGGCCATCGCCAGCGGGAGTGCGTCCAGCGACGCAGGGTCGTCATCGATGTCGAGCAAGGTCAGGTTGCGATCCGGATGCTCCGTTTGCGCTGAGCGCACGAAGCCCCAAATGGGCGCGTGATGGACGTCGGAGACATCTTCGTCGGGCCCCGCGGCGACCGCGCGGCGGGTGACGATGACCAGCCGCGACGAGGCGAAGGCTTCATCGTTCAACCACGCCTGGAGATGCGCGAGCACGTGCGGAAGCGGCGCGCGTGGACTTTCCGCAGGTGCGGTGCACGGGAGAAGGACGATGCCGGGTAGGCGCGCGCCGCGGCCAATCTCCGCACGGAGCTCGGCGAGATCCGCATGGGCGTCGAGCGGTCCGACCCGGCTTGCGATTCGCTCGTGCCACCTTGCCCCGTCGCGGCCAACGATGCTCCACGACCCGCCGGATACCGGAGCACCGGCGCTCGGACAGGGCCTCCAGTCGAGCGCGTAGATTGTGTTTCGATCCTCGTCGTCGCGGTCGGGCGCACTCCGGCCCTTCGCGTCGCGCGGGTGAAGGTCGAGCCAATGGCGCTGGCGCTGAAAGGCGTAGGTCGGCAGCTCCACGTGGCGCGCGCCCAGCGGTTCGTAGAAGGCGGCCCAATCCACCGATTGACCATTTATGTGCAGATTGCATAGAGCTTCCAGGAGCGTCTCCACCTCCGAGCGCTCCGGGCGAATGGCCGCCAAAAGCACGCTCTCTTCCGCGCCACGTTCCGTTAGGTTCTCCGCCGCCATCGCCGAGAGCACGCCCCGCGGGCCCACCTCCACGTAACGCGTAACGCCTTCCGCCTCCAGCGCTTGCACGCCCTCGCCGAATCGAACCGGTTCCCGCAGGTGGCGAACCCAATAGCCCGCGCTGCGCAGCTCCTCGTCGCGCGCTCGCTTCCCGGTCACATTCGCGATCACCGCCGTTTGCGGCGGCGCATATGCGACTTTCGCAGCCTCGCGCCCAAACGCCTCCAAAACTTCATCCATATGCGCCGAGTGAAAGGCGTGGCTCACCTCCAGCCGCTTCGTCTTGCGTCCCGCTTTCTCGAACGCCTCCACCACCTCCTGCACCGCCGCCTCGTCCCCCGAGATCACCGTCGTACGCGGCCCATTCACCGCCGCAATCGACACCCCCGCACGGCCCCCAGCCGCTCCACCACCTCCGCCTCCGTCGCCTGCAGCGACGCCATCGCCCCCTTCGCGCTCACCCCCTGCATCAAGCGCCCACGCGCCGCCACCAACCGGCACGCATCCTCCAAGCTCAGCACACCCGCCACGTGCGCCGCACCAAGCTCCCCCACCGAGTGCCCCATCACGACATCCGCTCGTATCCCCCACGACTCCAGCAACCGCACCACCGACACTTCCACCGCAAACAGCGCCGCCTGCCCATACTGCGTTTGCTCCAATTGCGTCGCATTCCCCGCCTCCAAGATCACCTCCCGCAGCGACACGCCTAACGCATCTTCAAAGCACGCACAAATCCGATCCAACGACCCCCGATACACCGGAAACGCCGCATACAACTCCCGCCCCATTCCCGAATACGCACTCCCCTGCCCGGTAAACAGAAATGCCAACTTCCCATCCCCCCTCGCGCGCCCTTTGGCGACCCTTGCGCCCTTGCGGTTTTCTCCCGTTCCCCACCGCCCCCCAGGCTCCAGCTCCTCGCCGGCCAGCGCCGCCAACCCCAAAAGCGCCTCCGCACGATCCCCCGCCACCACCGCCGCACGGTATTCGAACCTCGTCCGCGTCGTCGCCAGCGAATACCCCACATCCAACAGCGATATCGTTTCGTCCTTTTCCAAATACGCCCGCAACCGCTCCGCCTGTCCCCTCAGCGCCTCCTCGCTCTTCGCCGACAGCACCAGCGGAACCCTCCCCCACCCCGCCGCCCTCTCGCCTCCTTGCGCGTGCGCCCTCGCCGCCACATCCAACCCCGCGCCCGCCTCTTCCAAAATCACATGCGCATTCGTGCCCGACAGCCCGAACGCCGACACCCCCGCTCGCCTCGCCACGCCCTCACCCCGCCGCGGCCACGGCCTCCGCGACTCCACCACCTCCACCCCAAGCTTCTCCCACTCCACGTGCCGATTCCTCGGCCTCGTGTGCAACGTCGCTGGCAGCATCCCAGCTCGCATCGACGCCACCACCTTCACCACACCCGCCAGCCCCGCCGCCGACTCCAGATGACCGATATTCGTCTTCACCGCACCCAACCACAGCCGGCCCGACTCCCCTCGACCTTCCCCGTACACCCCTCCCAACGCCTGCACCTCGATCGGATCCCCCAGCGTCGTCCCCGTCCCGTGGCACTCCACGCCATCCACCTCGTGGCCCTCCAGACCCGCATCCCGCAGCGCCGCCCTCAGAACCTTCTGCTGCGACGTCCCATTCGGCGCCGTAATCCCGCTGCTCGCCCCGTCGTGATTCACCGCGCTCCCCCGAACCACGCCCAAAATCCGCCTCCCCGCCGCACGCGCCGCGCTCTCCCGCTCCAACACCAGAACCACCGCACCCTCGCCGCGGCCCATCCCATCGGCGCGATCCGAGAAGGTCTTCGAGCGACCATCGGGAGAGAGCGCCCGCGTCCGCGACAGCAACACGAACATCTCGGGAGAGGCCATCACTTGCACGCCGGCGGCCAGCGCGAGCTCGCACTCGCCATGGCGCAGCGATTGGCACGCCAGGTGGAGCGCCACCAACGAGGACGAACAGGCGGTGTCCACCGAAAGAGCAGGTCCCTGCAGGCCCAAGGTGAACGCCAGCCGGCCCGCGGCAAACGATGCGTGCGTGCCCGTGAGGGCGTGCATCGTCCCGGGTTGCGCCGACGTGCGCAGCCGCTCGTAGTCGCTCGGCCCGATGCCGACGAAGACGCCGGTTCGGGAGTCCTCCAGCGATCCGGGGACGATGGCCGCGTGCTCGAGCGCTTGCCAGGCGGTCTCCAGCAAGATGCGATGCTGCGGATCGAGATCCTTTGCCTCGCGCGGGCTGATGCCAAAAAAATCGGCATCGAAAAGATCGATGCGGTCGAGAAACGCCCCGCCGCGAACGTAGCTCTTATCCTGGGCCTCCGGATCGGGATCGTAGAAGGCATCGACGTCCCAGCGGTCGCTCGGGATCTCGGAGACGGCGTCGATCTCGCCCTCCAGCAACGCCCAAAAGCCATTCAAGTCGACCACACCGCCAGGGAGACGCAATCCAATGCCCACGATGGCGATCCGTTCGCCCTCGGTGCGCACGTGCCGCTCGTGCGCCTCCGCCCGAGCAGCGCGAACGGAGGGTCGGAGCTTCGCGGCCATGCCGTCGAGGAGACGGGCCGCCGCGTGCTGGGGGGAAGGATGATCGAAGGCCAAGGTCGCCGGCAGGCGTATGCCGGTCGCACGATGCAGCCGCTCGCGCAGACCGATGGCCATGAGCGAGTCCAGGCCCTGATCGACGAAACCCTTCTTCGGATCGAGGCGCGAAGCATCGCGGTGGCCCAGGATCGCGGCCGTCTCCGCGACCACGAGGGCGACCAGCTCGCGCAGGCGCTCCTTGTCCGAGAGGCGCTCCAGACGGGCTAGGAGGTCCGCCGCGCGCGCGTTCGCGCCCTCGATCGGCCCCAGCGCTTCGCGCGCCTCCGGCAGATCCTCGAGCAGCGGTCGCGGTCGCGCGGACGCAAAATAAGGGGCGAACCGCCGCCAATCGACGTCGGTCACCACGATGGATGGGGCATCGGAGCCGAGCGCCGTCGCCAGCCCTTGCATGGCCCGTGGAGGCTCCATCTGGAGCAGCCCGCGGCGCAAAAGGTGCTCGCGCGAGCCATCGTCGGCCATCCCCGGCCCGGCCCAGCTCCCCCACGCGATCGACAGCGCCGAGCGCCCCGATGCATGGCGCTGCTCGGCCAGCGCATCGAGGAACGCGTTGGCCGCCGCATAGGCACCTTGATGGCCGCTGCCCCAGATCGCGCCGGTGGACGAGAAGAGCACGAACGCATCGAGCTCGTGATCGAGGAGCAGCTCGTCGAGGTGCCGCGCGCCCAGGACCTTGGCCGCGAGCACCTGCGAAAGATCCGACGGCGTCGTTCGATCGAGGGGCCGCTGCTGCCCGATGCCCGCGAGGTGAAACACCGCGCGGAGCTCCTCGCCATCGCCCCGAAGGCGCGCGAGCAAGGTCGCTACGGCGGCCCGGTCGGCGACATCGCAGTCGGCGAAGGTGGCGCGAACCCCGAGCGCGCCGAGCTCCGTCTGGAATTCGGCCGCCCCCGGGAGCGCGGCGCCGCGGCGCGAGGCGAACACCACATGCGCGGCGCCGCGCCGCGCCAGCCATCGCGCGACATGGCCACCCAACGCGCCCGCGCCCCCGGTGATCAAGACCGTTCCGCGCGCCTCGAAGGCGCGCGCACCCGCGCTCGGGCCGAGCGGCGCGCGGACCAAGCGCCGTACGAACCCGCCGCCATGGCGCAACGCGATCTGATCTTCGCGCGAATGCGCGCCGAGCGCGGCGGGCAGGCGCGAGACCGACGCCTCCTCGAGATCCGAGACGTCGATCAGGCCTCCCCAGCGCTCGGGGTGCTCGAGCGCCGCCGTCCGGCCGAGCCCCCAGAGCATCGCCTGCACGGGGCTCGTGAGCGCATCGTGCGGTCCGACAGATACGCCACCGCGCGTCAAAACCCAAAGCGGCGCCTCGAGGGATTCGTCTCCGAGCGCCTGCACCAAGGCCAGCGTTCGCGCGAGCCCTCGTGGCACGGCGGGGTAGGCCGGCATGGGCCGCTCGTCGAAGCCGAGGAGCGACAGCACGCCATCCGGCGCGCTGCCGCACCGCGCGCGCGCCTCGCGCAGATGCGCCACCAGGAGCGCGCGTTCGGCGCCGTCGCCGGGGTCCTCGTCGGGCACGCGGATCGTCGTGATGCGGGCGCCGGCGTGGCCGAGATGGAGCGCGAGCGCGCGCGCCTCCTCGTCCGAGCACGCGTCCGGCAGCACCAACCACCACGCTCCTCCGGGGCGCGGGCGCGGGCGCGGATCGCGCTCGAGCGGTCTCCAGACGATCCGATAGCGGCAAGCATCGATGGTCGCCTCGTCGCCCTGCCGCGACCGAGACCCCGGCGCCGGAGCGGCGAACGCGTCGAGCCAGTGCCGCTCGCGTCGAAAGGCGTAGCTCGGCAGCGGAGCGCGGCGACCCTCGGGCACGACGGTCTTCCAATCGAGCTCGCGACCATGAACGTGAAGCTCGGCCAGCGACGCGAGCATGCGCGCCATATCGCCCTCGTCGTGCCAGAGCGATCCCACGGCGACCGCGGGGACCTCGGTCGCCTCGATCGTCTCCTGCAGCGGCAGCATGAGCACGGGGTGCGGGCTGATCTCGATGAAGAAGCGGTGGCCGTCCTCCATGGCGGCGCGCGCGGCGTCGCCAAAACGAACCGTGCGCCGGAGGTTCTCGTACCAATAGGCGGCATCGAGCGCGGCCCCGGGCGTCCTTTGCCCGGTCACCGTGGAGTAAAATGGAACGGTCCCTTCGCGCGGTACGATGCCGGAGAACGCCTCGAGCAGCGGGCTACGGAGCACCTCCACCTGATCGCCGTGCGACGCCAGGTCGCCGGGCAGCTTGAGCGCAAAGACGCCATCGCGCGCGAGGTCTCCGAGGAGCGCGTCGAGCGCGCGCGCGTCGCCCGACACGGTCGCCGATCGCGGGCTGTTGATCGCGGCGACCGCGAGCGCGCCACCAAAGCGCCCCACGTACGCGGACAGCTCGTGCGCGGGCAGCTCGACGGCCATCATGGCACCGCGCCCGGCGAGCTCCGCGAGGGCACGGCTGCGCAGCGCCACGATGCGGGCCGCATCTTCGAGCGACAGCACGCCCGCCACGCAGGCGGCGGCGATCTCGCCCTGACTGTGGCCGACCACGGCATCGGGCTCGACCCCCAGCGATCGCCAGACCGCCGCCAGCGCGACCATCATGGCGAAGAGGACCGGCTGCACGACGTGCGTGTGCGCGAGCGACGGTGCGCCCTCGGCCTCTTCGAGCACCGCGCGAAGCGACCAGCCCACGTGCGGGGCGAGGGCGCGCTCGCACGCCTCGATCTGCTCGCGGAACACGGGCGATGCGCCGAGCAGCCCGCGGGCCATCCCCGGCCATTGCGTCCCCTGGCCCGGAAAGACGAACACCACCTTGCCCTCGACCGAGACCTCGCCCGCGGTGACCCCCGGCCCGAGCTCGCCCGCTTCGAGCGCCCCCAGCGCGTCGAGCAGCTCCGCGCGCTCACGGGCCACGATCACGGCGCGGCGCTCGAAGTGCGTGCGCGCCGTCCCCAGCGAATGGGCGACGTCGGCGAGGCTCGCGTCGGGGTGCTCCTCGAGGTGCGCGCGCAAGCGCCCCGCCTGCGCAAACAGCGCCGCTTCGGTCTTGCCCGACAGGGGAAATGGCAGCACGGCCCGCACATCGCGTGCGCGCAAAACCCGACGGTCGCGACGGCCGGGACGGTCGCCATGAACGCGATGCGCGTACCGAGCGCGAAGATGCTCGTCTGCGGCCTGCATGGTCTCGACCTCGCTTGCCCCGCGCCGGAGCGCATGCACGACCATGCCGCGCCCCCCGCGGCGGCGGAGGTTCGATTCGATGGCCCCGAGCGCGACGGGGTGCGGACTGAGCTCCAGGAACAGCTCGAACCCGCCCTCCAGCGCGCCGTCGATGGCCGTCGAAAAGAGCGCGCGATCGCACAGGTTGCGCACCCAATGGTCCCCATCGAAGGAAGCGCCATCGAGGGCTCCGCCGGTGACCTCGGAGAAGATGGGAATCGCCGCCGCGTGCGCGCGTACGTCGAGGAGCGCGGCCCGCAGATCGGCGCGAAGTCCATTCAACCACGGACAATGGGCGGCCGCATCCGTGGCGACGCGCCGGCAGAACACCCCCTCGCCCTCGAGGCGCTCCAGCACGCGGTCCAGCGCGCCGGTGTCGCCTGCGAGCACCGTCAGATCGGCGCCGTGCTCGATGGCTGGAAAGAGCCGGCCCGGTTCATCGGATACGGCCTCGCAGGCCGCTTGCCACGAGAGGCCGACCACGCCCATGGCGCCGGCACCGCCGGAGGCCACCCGGTCTCCGAGCACGCGCGCATACGCGCACACGATGCGCATGGCATCGTCGAAGTCGAGCGCGCCTGCCACATGGGCCGCCGCGATCTCACCGATGCTATGCCCCACCACCGCCGCCGGCTCCACGCCGCGCGCGCGCCACAGGTCGGCCAGCGCGATCTCCACCGCCACGATGGCGGGAAAGCCGACCGCCACCCCGTCGAGGCGCGCGTCCTCCGCGCGCAACGCGTCGAGCAGCGACCAGCCAAGGTGGCGGCGGATCGCGGCATCGCACCGGACGAGCGTCTCGCGAAACACCGGCTCGCGCTCGAGCAGGCCCAGGCCCATCCCGGCCCACTGCGCACCTTGGCCTCCGAACACGAAGACCACGCCGCGCTCTCGGTCGGGCTCCGCCAGAACGACATGGGCATTCGTTCCACCCATTCCGAAGGAGCTGACGCCCGCGACCAGAGGCCGATCCTCCCTGGGCCACGGCCCCAGCGCGCGCTGCACGCGCAGGTTCCAATCGGAAAATGGAATATGCGGATTGGGAACTTCGAAGTTGAGACTCGCGGGGATCTTTCGATGCAGAATGCACAGAACGACCTTGATGAGCCCGACGATACCGGCCGCTCCCTCCAAGTGCCCGATGTTCGTCTTCACCGATCCGATGAGGAGCGGGTGCTCGCGCGAGCGGCCCCGACCGAGCACGGCCCCGAGCGCCCCCGCCTCGATCGGATCGCCGAGCGCGGTGCCCGTGCCGTGCGCCTCCACGTACTGCACCGCTTCGGACGAGACGCCCGCGCGCGCATAGGCGCTGCGCAGCACCGCCTCTTGGGCCGCCGGATTGGGGGCGGTGAGGCCGTTGGTGGCCCCGTCGTTGTTGACAGCCGACCCGCGAATCACCGCGAGAACGCGATCGCCATCGGCGCGCGCGCGGGCCAGCGTCTTGAGCAGAACGACGCCGCCGCCCTCCCCTCGCACATACCCGTTCGCGCGCGCATCGAAGGTGAAACAGCGCCCGTCGGGGGACAGGCCGCCCAGCTGGCTCATGCCGAGCGCGCTCTCGGGGACGATATCGAGATTCACCCCGCCCGCCAGCGCGAGGGAGCTCTCGCCGCGCCGCAAGCTCTCGCACGCCAGATGCACCGCGACCAACGACGACGAGCACGCCGAATCGATGCTCATGCTCGGCCCGTGCAGCCCCAGCGCGTAGGAGACGCGATTGGCAAGGATGCTGCGGTGGTGCCCGGTGGAGGTGTGCGAGGTGATGGCCTCGGCCGCGGCGCGATGCACCAAGGTCGCATAATCGTCCCACATCGATCCGAAAAAGACGCCGGTCGGGCTCCCCTTCAAGCTCCCGGGGACGACCCCCGCGTCCTCCAGCGCCTCCCAACTCAGCTCGAGCAAGAGTCGCTGCTGGGGGTCCATCGATGCCGCTTCGCGCGGTGAGATACCGAAGAAGGCCGCATCGAAGGCATCGATGCGATCGAGGAAGCCCCCCCAGCGGCTGTTGGCTTTTCCGGGCGCCCGCGGATCGGGGTCGAACCACGCTCCAGCGTCCCATCGCCCCGCGGGTACCTCGGTAATGGCATCGACGCCGCCTCGGAGCAGCCGCCAAAACACCTCCACATCGGGCCCGCCGGGGACGCGACAGGACATGCCCACGATGGCGATGGGCCCATCCTCTCCACCTCGCCCATCTTCGTCGCGCATGGATCCATCGCGCCAATCGGACGCCGTTGGATCCAGGAGGTGCTGCGCCAGGCTCTCGGGCGTCGGGCACCTCCAGGCGAGCACGGGCGATAGGGCGCGCCCCAATCGTTTACCCAACCAAGAGACGAGCTCGGTCGATTGCTGCGAATCGAGACCGAGACGCCGGAATGGCGCGCGCGGATCGACCGCCGCCCGATCCACGCCGAGACGCTCGGCCACGTAGGTCACGATCCAGGTGCGAAGCTCCTCCAGGTTGGCCGCGATCGCGGGCGCGTGGGTCATGATTGGACCGTTCGCGAGAAATCGTTTTCCGAGGAGGAGTGATTGGCGTCTTGGTCGATTTGGCGAACGTTTGCAAACTCGCGAGTCGCGCGCGTCCAAGGCGTTGCGCGATGGCGATGGACAGCGAACTCGGCGAAAAACGGCAGATCTCGGGAGGACGCAGCCTGGACTTGGTCGCGCTCGAACGGCCGATTCTCCACGAACGCAGGGGTGTCCAGGGCGATGTTCAACGATTCGACGATCATTCGAATGGAATCCGACTTTTTGTTTTCAACCGATTTGCGGATAATAGGGGAGGAGGAAGCTCGTCGAAGCCCGGCGCGCACCGATGCTGACCGATGCGGACCGGTCTCCGCCGGCGGCATTTGCGCGATCCACAGCGGAGACACTCGTCCACTGCATGTTCACGTTTTCGATGTCCCCGTCTCGAATGAGACAGACAAATTTGCCATTATCTTTCTAGGTCACACCTCTACGTTTGTCATCCACCTTTCGCGCCTCGCCCTGGCGTCTCATGGACGTCGGATGAAATATTTTCTTTGCACGCCATCGTGCTTATTCGCGACGAAAGCGGATTGAACCGCGCGCCACTCCGCCATTGCGGGCAATTTGAGCACCTCGCGATGCAGGGCTTCGAGGCACGACCAATCGCGACACGCCGAAGGCGCAATAAGACACGTCATACTGCGCCACGCGGGAGGCGCTCCAGGCAGGATCGATCCATCGCCGTGCTCATATCGATCGCGACGAGGCGCACGTGCCATTCAGGACGTTATGCCGGCAGCAAGAAGTTACGCCAGCAACGAGATGCTGCGCAGGCAACGTGACGCTGCGCAGGCAACGTGACGCTGCGCAGGCAACGTGACGCTACGCAGGCAACGTGACGCTGCGCAGGCAACGTGACGCTGCGCAGGCAACGTGACGCTGCGCAGGCAACCAGATGTCGGGCAGGCAACGTGACCCGGGCAACAATCGGAGCACACGCGAGCCACGTCACCTTCGTGAATCCGATTCGAAGCAGGCGGCAACACGATTGAAGAGTAGCGAAGGGCGACCCCGCGGCCCCGTGCGGCGGCCAGGATGTGCGCGAGCACCGCGGTGCCGGCTGGGATTGACCGGCCGGGCCGCCGGTGCTTGTCTACCGGCGATGGACGCCTTCACCGCACGTACGCTCGCACTCGTCAAGGCCATCCCCGCGGGGCGCGTTCTTTCCTACGGCGATATCGCAGCCCAAACCGGCGCAACGACGCCGCGCGACGTGGGCGACGTCCTCCAGCACCATGGCGATGACGTTCCGTGGTGGCGGGTCGTTCGCATCGACGGCAGTTGTGCACCGCACTTGCAATCGCGCCAGCTCGACCTGCTGCGCAAGGAGGGCACGCCGTTCGCACCTTCGGGTACGGCCGTCGACATGGATCGCGCTCGATGGACGGAGGGGGCTCCGCCTCCCCGGGAGAAAGATCAGCTGTCACTTTTTCGATGATCGGCGCCTGACCCCGCACCGCGGGCGGCGGCCGGCGCGCGAAGTTCGGGCGGCCGTGGATCCCGATCGTCAGGGGCGGCCCTGCGAACTACACTTGGCCGCGTGACCCGCGAACAAGTTTGGAAGACGATGACCGCCACCCTGCGGAAGGATTTCGGCCGCCTCCTCGATGTTCGAGGCGTGCGCCGCGTCCGCCGTGTGACCCACGACGCGTGGATCGTCACCGTCGTCCTCTCGGCGCCTTCCGGGGATCTCCATGTCGCCGATGTGAACGTCGACGACACCGGTGCGATCACGCCGGTCCTCAACGCCGACCATGTCATCGAGGCCGTGCGACGCGATGCGCGTGCCTCCGTGCAGCCGACGGCGCCCGACACGCTCACGGATTTCGGGGAAGAGCTGGCCTCCGAGCTCGACGATGAGCCCGCCCTCGAGCTGCTCGCCACCACCACCGAGGCCCCCCTCGACGCGCGCGCCCGCGCCGCCATCGCGCGCGGCGATACCGCCTCGCTCCGCGAAGCGCGCGAGCTCCTCCCGCACCTCCTCGCCGATCACGAGCGCAGGGGTGCGACCTTGCTCACGATGGCGCGCGTCGAGGTGAAGCTCGGTCAAACCGAGCTCGCCCGGGGCTACCTGGAGGCGGCCGCGCGCGAGTTCGCCGATCGGTACGATCTCGGGTCACTGGAAGATGCCGCCGCCCTCGACCTCGAGCTCGGCGGGCCCGACGCGTTCGTGGGCTCGCCGGTCCATGCGCTGCTCGAGCAAAGTCGCGCGCGCCTCACCCCGCTGAGCAGCCTCTTCGAGGCGAGGAGCTTCGCCCATTTGCCGGGCGATCTCCGCGCCAAGCTCCTCCCCCATGCGCGGCTCCGCACCCTCGCCGCCGGCGAGGCCCTGGTGAACGAAGGCGAACCTTCGCAAAATGTGTTCGTCGTCAAGAGCGGCCTGCTCGGCGTCTGGCTCGAACGCCCCGAGGGCGGCTCCTGGCTCGTGCGCTGCTGCTTTCCGGGCTGGCTCCTCGGCGAGTCGAGCGTCCTCGGCGCCGCCGACGCGCGCTGCACCGCCACCTTGCGCGCCGAACGAATCAGCGAAGTCTGGATTTGCCCGGCGTCCATCATCCGCACCTTGATGGCCGACGATCGCGCGTTCGCCCTTCGGATCGCGGAGACCAAACAGCTCCACCGCATCGACTCGTTCTTTTCGATGCACGAGACGATGGGCCAGCTCGACGTCCAAGTCCGAGACGAGATGCTCCAGTGCATTCAGCGCCTCGAGACCTTCCACCGAGACACCCTCCTGCTGCGCGCCAATGAGATCCCCAATGTGGCTTGCCTGGTGGCGCGCGGCTCGATTGGGCTCTTCGAAGACGGCAAGCCGGATACCCCGCTCGCCACCATCGAGGCCGACTCCTTCTACGGTGTGCGCGACGCCGTTCACCAAATCGCGCCCCATGTCGCGGCCATCGCGCGCGCCGGAACCACGGTGGCCTTCTTCGACGCCAAGCTCCTTCAAAAGCTCTGCGAACGCAGCCCCGAGCACGTCGTCGCCGTCCTGGAGCGCCTCGGCTGACGGGCGGGGTTTCGCCTCTTCGATGCGTCCTCGCGTCTAGGCGATCGCGCGCACGGCGCGCAGCGCCATGTCGACCTCCGCCTCGTCGTTGACGAGGCTCGGGGCCAAGCGCACGTGCGACAATTTGTACGGCGACTCGGACGCGACCACCTTCTTCTCGAGCAGCTTTTTGACGACGTCTTTCGGCAAAAGGCCCGCGACATCGAAGCATACGATGCCCGCCGATAAGCTCGGATCGCGCGGGGTGTGCACGGTCACACCGGGGATTTTCGCCAAACCCTCTTTGCATTGGCTATTGAGATCGCGAATCCGCGCTTCGACCCGGCCGCGACCGAGCTCGCGATGAAAGGCAAACGCCTCCGGCATGGCCCATTGGTGCTCGTAAGCCTTGAAGCCCGCCGGCTGGATCCACGTCGCATCGGCCGGCCCGGACGGGCTCCGTCCATCTTCCCACGCGTGATGGAGCTCACTCGATGACCAGGATGGAATCGTCGGCCGCAAGAGGGCCCAGTTGCTCGGCCGCGCCCACGCGATGCCCGTGCCTCGGGGCGCGAAGATCCACTTATGACAGCCGGCCGCAAAGAAATCACAGCCCAATTCGGCCACCGTTGGCTCCTGATTGCCAAAACCATGCACGCCGTCGACCACCAGCAACACGCGGTCCGCGTCGGCGCGTCCTCGGTTCGCGTCCGCCACGACATTCGCCAGCTCCCGAATCGGCACCTTCACCCCCGTGCTCGAGTGCACCCAGGTGACGCCGACGATCCGGGTCGCGGGCTTGATGGCGCGCCGCAGCCGGTCCACCATTTCATCGCGCGTGGCCGTGTGGGGCGCATCGTAGAGCGCAATGCGACGGGAGCTCGCGCCGGAGCGCTCCGTGGTGAGGCGGATGGCTTCATGGGTCACGTAATGATCGTGGATGGTCGTCAGGATCTCGTGATCGGGCCGGAGCCGCAGGCCTTGATAGATCAACGCGAGGCCTTGCGTGGTGCTGTCGACCAGAACGACCTCCTCCGGCTTGCCCCCGAGGTACTCCGCCGCCGCCCCGCGCACGCGGAGCTTCATCTCGGGGGTGCGCTCCATGGTCAGAAAGGGATTGTCGTCGAGCATGCGGCGATAGCGCTCGATGGCGTCGCGCACGGTCTTGGGGTGCGACACGAGGAAGAACTGCGAAAAGTGCAGATACTCCCGCGACAAGAGGAACTGCTCGCGCACCTTGGGCCACGTGCTCAGCGCGGCCGCGGTGACCGAGGTCGTGCTTCGCGGTGGTACGCTGCAAGCAGCTGCGGCAAGCGTGGATCCCGTGGTCGCAAGGAGTTCGCGTCGGCTGAGCATGATCGGCCAGCGTAACAAACCAAGAGACCGGCGTGGGGGGTAGACGAGCTGCCCCCGGCGCCAATTCCTTCGTCACGTATTGCAGCGCGCGTGACGCAAGGGCTGCGATGACCCCCATGTCGCGGGGCAACCCCGGCATCTCCGCGCGCGCGTCCACGGCGTTTTGGACGACTCGGGTCGCGAGCTCGAGTCGAGCTGGCTCAAATCGTCCACCTCGCCGTTCAGGCGGTGATAGGCGGGTTGCGGAGGTTGGCGGTGTCGGTGACCGTGACGGCCGGATAGCCCTCGGTCCAATAAGGGCCGCGATCCGAGCGGCGAAGATCGCCGAGGAAGGCGTCATTCATTCCCCTATCGTTCCGGGGACCGGTCACTTCATTTGCACCTTGGTTTGATTGGTGGCGCGAATCCACTGGATGGATCCATGCTCGAAGTCACTTTGCCGATCGCCCCCGACATCGTACTCGTCCGAGGTGGGGTACCCCAATCGCCCCGCCTCCCAACCCTCGTCCCGCCACCGATCGCGAATGGCCCCGCGCACTTCGTGGGCGCCCGTCCAAGGGGTCCAATAGATGGATCCTCCCTCGAAGACGTTGAAGCGCCCCTGGCCATCCGGCGGCGTAAACTCGTCGGTGATGGGGTATCCCAGGTGCCCCGTCTCCCACTTCAAATCTCGCCATTTGTCCCGAATCAGGCCGTGGACTTCGTGGGCGCCCGTCGCCGCGGTCCAGTAGATGGATCCGCGCTCGAAGACGTTGTAGCGCCCGCGGGTGTCGGGCGTGGTGAGCTCGTTCGTCATGGGCGCTCCAAGAACGGAGTCACAAGCCCCCAGCTCGCGGTATTTGACATTGATGGCCCCGATGGTCGCCCCCTTTCCCCCGGGGCACGTCGTCGAGCCACCGCCGCCCTGCCCTGCCCGACAAGGCAGCGAGACGCCGCGCGCGCCCAGGTAGCCCACGGGATCGACCCCGTGCCCGTCGCCCGCACGGTTGTACGTGCGGAGGTGCAAATGCGGCCCGGTGGCCTGGCCCTCCGCGCCGATGAGCGCGATGCGATCGCCGCCGTTCACGCGGTCCCCCACCCCGACGAAGCGGGTGTGCATATGCCCATATTCGGTCATGCTGCCATCGTCGTGGCGGATGCGGATCCATTGCCCGTACCCTTGCGCCGGGCCGGACGCCGTCACCGATCCCGCCGCCGTGGCGAAGATGGGCGCGCTCATGGGGCCGCCGATGTCGACCCCGTCGTGAGCGCTGTGATAGCCCTGCGTAATCGGGCCCTCCGCGGGGCAGAACCCGGTGTCGGCCAGCGGGCTCTCCTCCTCGAGCGCGCGCTCCTCGTTGGTGGCCGAGGAGCACGCCCACACGCTGAACGGCAGTGCGATTGCAAACGAACGCAAATAAGCGAATGACGTCATGCCACACCTCCGGGCTCCGCGGCTCGCGCGTTATTTCATCTCGACCGTCGTCTGGTTGGTCCGCTCGTTCCAGGTGATCGAGCCGTGCTGGAAGTCGTTCTTGCGGCCCACCGTGACCACGTACTCGTCGGAGGTGGGGTAGCCCAGCGCTCCAGCCTCCCAGCCGAGCTCTTTCCATTTGTCTCGAATGGCGCCGTGCACTTCGTGGGCGCCGGTCGCCGCCGTCCAGTAGATGGAGCCGCGCTCGAACACATTGTAGCGCCCGATCCCATCCGGCGGGATCGTCTCGTCGGTGATCGGATATCCGAGCGCGCCCGCCTCCCAGCCGGTGTCCTTCCATTTGTCTCGAATGGCGCCATGCACTTCGTGGGCGCCGAGCGCCGGGGTCCAATAGATCGACCCGCGCTCGAAGACGCTGTAGCGACCGACCCCGTCGGGCGTGCCGAGCTCGTTGCTCTTCGGGACGCCGAGGACCGAGCCGCACCCGCCGAGCGCGCGATACTTCTCGGCGATCAAGCCCACCACCGTCCCGCTGCCGCCGGCGCACGTGATCCCCGTCTCTCCCCAGAAGCCGGCCGGCGTCTCATTGAGCACTTGAGAGAGCGCATCGTTGTACTGCTGGTAACGGGGTGCCCAGCAGCTCCAATCCGGGCTGCGGCACCCGTTGTACTCGCTCAACACGGTCTTGATCCACTGGTCGCGGAGCGCGCCGTTGTGAATGTCGAAGCGGTTGATCCACGCGCGCGCTTTGGCATCGGTCTCGGCGTCCGTGGTATAAATGGACACCTTGACCATATTGACGGCGTAATCGATCGCGTGCGCGACCTGCCCGTCGATGGTGAGCACGTCCTGTCCGTACTTGCGGATGGTGTCCCAATACGTCCCTGCGTCGAATTGGAACATGCCCAGACCGCCCTGCTGCGCCGAGCACGCTCCATCTCCGGCGCCGGCCATGATGGGTCCTCCCCCGCAATCGGGAGAGCTCGGCCCCTGGCACGCCCACGTCAGCTCGGACCAACACATCGCGAGCCCGGCCGACTCGTGCATGGCGATTCCGGCCAGCAGATACGCATTGCCAATCCCGCGCGCACGCGCCGAATCGCGAATTTTCTCGTACCGTGGAAGGCGATCCACGCTCGAGAGCCCATCGGTGCTGGTCTGCGCGGTCGAAGCATCTTCGTACGAGCTGCACCCCGGCGCCGCCGCCGCGGCGAGCGATACGACGGTGAGGGGGATCAGCGATCGCGCGGTAAACGGAATATGCATGAGGCCCTCCGACATGCTTGCCATATGCCATTCTTCGCGTAGCGAACCATCGCGCGAAAAACCGGTCCCCGCGCGAGGTACACACAACGTATACCATGCCCGGTAGATTGGCACCCTTTCCTGCGCAATACCTTATTTTAAGGTCGGCAAAGGTGGCATAGCTCGCGTCTTTGTGGACGAAGACGGTGCCGCGGTAAACGTGGCGGCGCGATGCCTCTGACGAACGGTAAGGACGCAGCCGAGGAACGGGCGCTTCCTTCTCACGGAACGATACGTTCCGGCGATGGAATCACTCGAGCACGCGAAGCGGATGCATTCCATTCACGAATCCCATGAAGGGCCCATGAATGTCGTACCCGAGGAGCCGCTGCATATCCGGTGATGCGCGCTTCACGCGCTCGCGCGACATGCTCAGGAAATAATTCTCCTGGGTGCGCAGGTACGGCTGACAATACTGCACCGTGACCGCCAGCCGGGACGCGTGGGTGCGGTTCGCTCCGCCCCCGTGCCAGAGCGTGCCCAGCATGAAGAGCATCGAACCGGGCGGCATCACCGCGGCGACGCGCGGGTCCTCGGGCGCTGGCGCGCGCTCGCCCCAGCGGTGGCTCTCCGGGAGCAGCACGGTCGATCCATTGTCCTCCGTGAAGGCGTCGATCGCAAAGATGGTCGCGGCGCCGAGCGGAGCGCGCGGGCGCGGAATCGGATAAAACGCATCGTCGTAGTGGAGCGGCTGCGCGTCCTCCCCGGCGAGGATCTCGATCGCCTGCGCCTGCGACACCAGGTAGTTCGGGAGAAGGACGCGGTCGAGCAGCGCCAGGGCGAGCGGATGAATCAGGATCGGATCGCACGTGTCCGTCTTGTCGAGGAGCCCGTAGAGACGGCGGGTGCGAAACCCTTCGAAGTTGTTCCGCCCCCCCGCGTGGGCGAACCGCGCGGTCACGGCGTCGCGCACGCGCCGGAGCGTCTCGGGGTCGAGCGCGTCGTGCACGATGACATATCCGCGCTCCAAGAGCTCCGCGAGCGGCGCATCCACCTGCGCGGGATCCATCCCCGCTCGGGCCCGCGCGGTCGATGAATACGTACCGGCGAGATCCGCGCGTCCGTAGCCCGCCATGTCCTCGAATACGTTATGCTTCGCCATGTCGCGAGTATGTGCCCCCCGCCATGTCCCGGTCGATGACCGATCCGCTCAACGAGATTGACCGATGCGAAAGGGCGAACCGCTCCTTGCCACCGTGCCGATACGCTACGTCACCGAAATGTGCTCGCGCATCGAGCCCGCCATCGTGGCGCGCGCGCTCCGCAACGCGGGCATCGCCGCGCGCAAGGGGCACGTCGGCGGGTTCCGCGTGACCGGCGCGCAGGTGCTGGCGGTCTACGAGACCATCGTGCGCGCGACCGATGACGAGCTATTCGCGATGATGCAAAGGCCGGTGCCGCGCGGGAGCTACGCGACCTTGGTGCGCATGCTCACCCGCGTGCGCGACGTGGCGGCCGCGCTGGAGGCGACCGCCGACTTCTTTGCGCTCTTCGACGGCCACGTCCACTGGCGAATCGAAATGTCGGAGGGTACCGCGGTGCTGTCGCTCGAGCCGCACACGACAATCCAATCGGGTGCCTTGCTCTTCGTGCACGCCATGCTGCTGACGCCGCTACGCACGGCGAATTGGCTGAGTGGACATCCCATTCGGCCGGCGCGGCTGATCCTGCCGCACGCCTTTGCGGAGTACGCGAGTGAAGCGCGATTTCTCTTCGGCCGCGAGCCGTCGTTCGATGTAGGACCGCCGCGCATGGATCTGCCGGCCGCCGCGCTCCGTGCGCCCATCGTTCGCGCGCCGGCCGACGTCGACGAGTGGACACATCGGTCGCTGCGCACCATGCTCGATCCGGCGCCCGCCGATTCCTTCGAGGCGCGGGTGCGCGGCGCGCTCGCCGAGGTGCGCCCCATTGGCGATGCATCCCTCGAGGACGTGGCGCGCTCACTGGCCATGTCCGCCCAGACCCTCGCCCGCCGCCTTCGCGAGCGCGGAGCGACCTTTCAAGGCGTCAAAGACGCGCTCCGCCGGGACGCCGCCATCGCCGCCCTGCGCACAGGGAGAAGTACGAGTTCCATCGCGGAGGATATCGGGTTTTCCGAGGTGAGCGCGTTCCAGCGCGCATTCAAACAGTGGACGGGTACGACCCCCGCGCGCTATCGACGGTAACGTCGCTCTCGTCGTCGAACGCACACACGCTAATCGGCACAAGGCGCGGCAGCCCACATCGCGGCCTGAGCTTCGGCGCAGCTCAAGTGGCAAATGGCCTGCTCTTTCGCAGGAACAAACGGCATCCTCCGTCAATCGATGGCGCACTTTTCGTCTTAGGTACATCAACCGTTCAACTCCATGCGCAGGCACGCAGCGGTATGCCGATGTCAGGCGATTTCGTGGACCGCGCGCCCGGCGCGCTCAATCGATGCAGCAGCAACTTTAATTTTACGGCGCGCGTCCTGGTCGCCAGCAACCATCGCCGCAACGTCCCCGACACAATCATGCAAGCAGTTGACGCGCGCCTTGGTATCCTCTATCCAAACTACCGTTCTTCCTTCTTAATGGAGAAACGAGAGGTGTGCCTGATTGCGGCCCGACACGTGTTTCGATGCGCCAAACGCGCCACCTCGAATCGAATAAAATATTCACCTTGGCAACTTGCACAATGGCCGCCTGCGGCATACGCTCATCGCCAAAAATCGGCCGAAACAGCAACCCTATAACATGAATTAAAGACATCCTGAACCGCCTCGTCCGCTTGGACGACGCGGGCAGTAACATTGCTTCGCACGTTTCCTTACGAGGGAATCAATGAATGTGTGGCGAGACTAGGATATCCGCCGCGGATGCTTTGTTCTGGAACACAATGACGGATGAGCCGAGTGCGCGGCTCCCCACGCGTACGCCGGATCGAACCACGTGTCGCGAATATGCGACCGTCCGCTCTTCGAAAATCGCTCAACTCGCGACGGCCGCAGCCGGCGAAGAGAGTCTCCGAGAGCTGCTCTTTCGTAATCCGAACGCCGCCGCGAGCGCGTTTGGCTTTCAGTTTACGAATACCGAGGTGCTCGCGATCGCATTTGCCAGCTCGTCGCGCGAGGCCGTCGACTTGATTAGCGCGCGAAAAGGCCTCTAAACGGAGCAGGCGCCGTGCGCCCAGGCTCTTCCTGGCGCGATGGCGTCGCAGGCCGCGAATCCCTGCTTCGTGAGCCTGCTCGAGAACGCAGGGAATCCACGCTTCACGGTTCGCGCTCTCGCGGTTTTACATCCATTCATCGACCACGGCCTGCGTCCGTCCGCTGCGCGAAGGATTTCCAAATTCACGCACGGTGAGCATGCATTGGTAGGATCCTCCACCCGCAAAGGATGACGCATTCGGTATGGAAATAAGGGCTACACTGCGACGGACCCACGAAGCGGACGAGGGCATTCGTTGGTTCGAGCGAATGAAACGAAGGATTTGGGACCGCGACATCTCCATCGGACGCTCCGGCGCTCAAGCCTTGGCCCTCGCCCTCTTATCGGCTGCCGCGCTCGTCACCGAGTTATCGTACCATCACGGCGGGCTGGCGCTGCTCGATACCCCCCACGCGGAGCGCGTGGTGATCTTCTACAATGTCGACGCACTGCTGCTATCCAACGTCGATCGATCGCTGGCTTCCTGGATCATCGCGGCGGCGATTTTTCGCATTGTATTTGGAATTCTCGTCGGCATCGCGGACATGGTGCTCTACGAGAAGATCACCGGGCGGCCCTTCGACTGGGAGGCCATGATCAACGTATCCATCGTCAACTTCGTGTTTCTGTCGACGGCGCTGTTCACCTTCATGAACCCGGCCGTTCAGCGGCTGCTGGTGCACTACGTGCATTTGCTCGAACGGATCCCGACGATCGTGAACTTGCACGGCGCCATCGCGCTCGTGGTCGCGTGCTTCATCGCCGACTTTTGCTACTACTGGTCGCACCGGTGGTCGCACAAGATCCGGCTCTTCTGGTATCTCGGGCACATCAACCACCACCGCTCGCGCAACCTCTCGCAGCTCACGCAAGCGGTCGATCCTCAGGCATCCATCTTCGATGTCGCCGGCGGCAGGGCCTTCGTGCTGCTGCTCCTCCCCGTGCTGACCAAGCTCTTCTCGCTCGACTTCCGCGGCAGCGGTTGGATGTTCGTGGTCTTGGTGATCCTCGATGCATGGACCAACCCGTCGCACTCCGTATCGCTCTATCACGCGGAGAACAAATACAAGGTGCTGAGGCTCTTCCGCGCCATTTTGGTCACCCCCGCGGTGCACTTTACGCATCACTCGCGGGAGCAAAAACACAACGTCTCCGACGGGAGCAACTTCGGAGCGAGGCTGACCATCTGGGATCGGTTGTTTGGGACCTATGTCGAGCCTCCTTCGTACATTCCCGATGCGGGCCTATTCGGCGATGACGCGGACTACTGCCGCAACCCGCTGCGCTTTCTATTTCAGCCTTATCTGCGCATCCTCGAGGAGCTGCGCAAGAACGCCATCCGGCATTGGCCATCCATCTTATTTGCCCATGCCTCCTACGTTCCCCCCGTGCCG
Source organism: Sorangiineae bacterium MSr11954 (assembly GCA_037157815.1). Classification (NCBI taxonomy): domain Bacteria; kingdom Pseudomonadati; phylum Myxococcota; class Myxococcia; order Myxococcales; family Pendulisporaceae; genus Pendulispora; species Pendulispora albinea. The sequence goes on along the minus strand of CP089984.1, from coordinate 2,532,588 downwards.
GCCACCCGCAAGTATTGAACCGGCAGAACTGCAATTGCTCTCCGAGAGCGAAACCGCGAACGAAACCAGGTGCGCCCCATGCCCCACCGGGTTACAGGGAACCCTATGAGCACATCCATCTCCAGCTCCATCTCCATCTATGACGCCAGCGTGCCCGCGCTGATTCGCATGTTGCAAAATTTGGGACATATCCTTCGAAAGGGTGAGGCGTTTGCGCGCCGCACAGGGATCCGCCCGGAGTCCCTCCTCGAGCGACGTCTCCAGCCGGACATGTTTTCGCTGGCACACCAGGTGGTGATCGTGGTGTCGGGCGCCAAGGGGAGCGCGGCGCGATTGGCCGGCCGCCTGGACGCCAAGGACACATCTCCGGAGCTCCAAGTCTTCAACCGGGGAGACGAGGCATCCTTTGGCCGCCGGCCGACCTCCTTCGGAGAGCTCCAGACCCTCATCGAGGAGGCCGTCGTTTATTTGAAGACGTTCTCCCGTGACGCGATGGACGCGGGGCCCGAATCCATCACCGTCGCCAAACCCGGGGAGGCGCGCGTCTTCGAGGCCCGCGCCTTCCTGCTCGATTATGTCCTCCCGAACCTCTATTTCCATATCAGCATCGCCTACGCTTTGCTGAGGTCGGCGGGCGTCGATCTGGGGAAGGGTGATTTCGAGGGTACACCCGCTTACCGCGTCGAAACCGTTTGACCCGGGCCGGCCAGGCCGGCTTGGCGCGCGGTGATTGGCGCGCCGGATCGCACGAAAAAGGAAGGCTCATGTCATCGCCTGGCGCTCTCGCGCTCGACCAAAAAGAACAAGAAGAACAAGAACGAAAGAACGCGCTCTCGATCCTGTGCATTGGGTTCTTCGTCTTTGGCCTGCTCAGCACGGTCATTGGCGTCTCGATGCCCAATATCAAACAGGAGTTCGGCGTCACCAACGAGCAGGCGGGCGTGGTGTTCGTCTACTGGTCGGCCGGATTTTTGTTCGGCGCGTACATCGGTGGAAAGGCCTTCTACGTCGCCAATGTACGGACGCTCTTCGTCATCACCTCCTTGTTCTCCGTGGCGTGCCTGCTGCTCCTCTACGACGAGCAGGATCTCGCGCGCTACAAAATCTATGCGTTTGCCCTCTCCTTGTCGGGCAGCTTGTTCTTCACCGCGGGGCACGCGACCGCCGCCAGGGTCGGCAAGGACAACAAGGTATCGATCCTGAGCTTCATGGACTTTTTGTTCAGCCTGGGGAGCCTGTCGACTCCCCTGCTCGTGAACTATTTTACGACCTTTGGCAACTGGACGGGAAAGGGATGGCGGCTCGTCTTTTTGGTCGCGGCGGCCCTGTTGCTCATGACCTCGGTGCTGGCCGCGCGCCTGGTCGAAAGCTCGACGCGCGCGCCGGAGCGGAGGACCGTTCGCACCAAGACCGATTATCTGTCGCTGCTCTCCGACCCCATGTTCCTGCCCTTCACCTTGGGCTGCTTTCTGCTGCAAGCCACCGAGTGGGGGCATGGCGTTTGGTTCGTCACCTACGCGAACGAGATCATTGGGCTCCCTCCCGAGCGAGCCCGCGAGGCCTTTGGGCTCTTTCTGGTGGGCATGGCCTCGTCGCGGCTGCTGAGCAGTTGGCTCACGTGGAAGCTGCGGCCCACGACATTGATGGCGATGGGTATCGCGACCGCGACCGTCGCGGCGGTGTCCATCTTGGAGTACCGAAGCTACAACGCCCTTTGCATCCTCAACTTCCTGTTTGGCTTTGGGCTGGGGGCGATTTTTCCTCTGCTGCTGGGCCTCTCGATGGAGCGCGCCCCGACGAGGAGCGCCATGCTGTCGGGCATCGGTCTGATGGCGGGCACCTTGGGGGCCAAGGGAATCTCGTACCTGATTGGCCGTTGGGCAGACCAAGCCTCCCTGGCCCAGTCGTATCGAACGGTGGCGTGGACGGTGGTCGCGATGCTCTTCGTGGTGCTGACGTTCCTGTCCCTCCACATCCGCGCGATCCATGCGCGGAAATCCGCAGGAAGCCCCGCGCCGTCCGCAGGTCTTTCTCCAGGTCTTTCTCGCGAGCTCTCCGCAGGCGTCTCGCGCGATGTGCTCACGAATGATCCCGAGGGCCACGAACGCCGTTTGCCGCCCGATCCGTCGGGTGTCCAATTCGAGTTTCGCTTCGGCCCCTCGCAGCGTGCGTTCTCCGAGCTCTCCCTCTGGAATTACGTTCGGCGCCTTCTGCTCGATTGGAAATTGCGGCGGGAGCTGGTGGATCTCTTTGGAGACCGGCGCCATCTCGAGCGCGAGGAGGCCTCCCGCTTCCTCGCGCTCGTATGGGCCAAATACCCGCTCGCATCGGAGCTTTATCCGAGCCCGCACGAGCTGCTCGCCGCAGCGGATCCCGACCCTGCACCGACCTTGACGGGCCAACACCCTGACGTGGCCTCTGGCCCCGGAGTCCTCCCATGAATGACGAAGCCGTAAAAGGAGACGTCGAATTTTTAGCCGCCGTCGAAGGCGACTCCGAGCCCGCAAAGAGCCGCTCGGAGCCCGCGGCCACGAGCGTTTGGGCCATCAACCTCATGGTCGGCGCGCTCATCGTCGGCGGAATGGTCGCGCAGAGCTTGTTTTATACCGTCGAACCGGACGAGCGCGCCGTGATCAAGCGATTTGGGGTGGTCATGGGCCAAACGGGACCAGGGCTGCACTTCAAGTTGCCTTTCGGCATCGAGGACGTCCACAAGGTGCCCACGGAGCGCGTTCTCAAGCAGGAGTTCGGATTTCGCAGTGAGTCGGCCGAAGGCCGTGATCCGCACGCGCACCAGGAGCGCCCGGTGACCGAGGGCTACCACGAGGAGCGCGAGATGCTCACCGGGGACCTCAACATGGTCGATGTCTCCTGGGTGATTCAGTATCAAATTCAGGATCCCATCAAATACCTCCACGATTTGAGGGAGCCCGAGCGCACGTTGCGCGATGCCTCGGAGGGGATCATGCGCCGGCTGGTGGGCAATCGCCTGGCCAGCGACGTGCTGACCACGGGCCGCGCGGAGATCTCGCTTTTGGCGCGCGACGCCATCCAGGGGGCGATGGATGGCTGCGACTCCGGCATCCGCATTACCGCGGTGGAGTTGCAGGCCGTGCTGCCCCCCGAAAAGGTGCGCGCCTCGTTCAACGAGGTCAACGAGGCCCGGCAAGAGCGAGAGCGGATGATCAACGAGGCCATCCTGCAAAAGAACCATGCGATCCCAAAGGCCGTCGGCGAAGCCAAACGGACCATCGCCGAGGCCGAGGCCTACGCCATCGAGCGGGTCCATCGCGCCGAGGGGGACGCGGCCCGGTTTCAGGCCGTCCTCAAGGAATACCGCCTCGCGCCCGAGGTGACCCGCAAACGCCTCTACTTGGAGACCATCCGGGAGGTGGCGCCCAAGGCCGGCAAGATCATCGTCGTGCAAGATGGTAAGAGCCACCCGCAATCGTTCTTTCACTTAAATGAGCAGGGAGGGTCACAAAAATGAAACCCAAGGTGGCGGGTCTGAGCGTCCTTTGCGCCGTTCTTCTGGTCGCCCTTTCGCTTTCGGCCTTCGTCGTGGGGGAGGCCGAACAGGCCTTCATCGTTCGATTCGGCGAGATCCGGGGCCAGGTGCTCACCAAGCCGGGGCTCTACTGGAAGCTCCCCATCCTCGACGAGGTCCGCCGCTTCGACGGGCGCCTCTTGGTCTCGACCAGCGATCTCGAGCAGATTCCGACGCTCGGTCGCGAGTTCATCCTGGTCAACACCACGGCGCGCTCGCGCATCGCGAACCCGCGCCTGTTCTTGGAGAGCGTCCACGACGATCGGGGCGCCCAAGACCGGCTCGACGACATCCTGCACTCCATCGTGCGCAACAAGGTCTCCGGGGCCAGGCTCGAAGAGATCATTCGCTCCTCCGGTTGGAAGTCTCCGTCCGAGGCCAACCCGGCCCCCACGGCCGAGCGCGGGGGCGAAGACTTGGAGCGTGAGATCCTCGAGTCCGCCCAGGCGCAGATTTCCAGCTACGGGATCGAGCTTTTGGACGTTCGCATCAAGCGGGTCAACTACATCGCCAGCGTACGGGAACGGGTCGAGAACCGCATGATCTCGGAGCGTCAGAGCATCGCCGAGAAATTCCGCTCCGAGGGCAGCGGCCGCAGCGAAGAGATCCTCGGTGAGATGCAGCGGGAGCTCCAGGCCATTCGCTCCGAGGCCTCGCGCAAGGCCGAGGAGATCCGCGGCGAGGCCGACGCCCGCGCGACCCGCATTTACGGTCAGGCCTACGGCCAGAGCCCCGAGTTCTATGGTCTCTTCAAGACCCTCGAGACTTACCGCGAGACGATGAGCGCGAACACCACCCTCATGATCCGCGCCGATTCGGAATTCTATCATTACTTGGAGTCGGTCAAGTGACGTCGGTCACGTGACGTCGGGCACGTGACTCCGTCGAGTGACGTCGGGCACGTGACGTCGGGCACGTGACTCCGTCGAGTGACGTCGGGCACGTGGCGTTAGGACGTAATTCTGGCCGGCGGGACGAGTCTTCTCGACCGCGGCGCGGATAGCCCTCGGTCCTCAGTCGCAATGGTTGATGTTTCCCACCCCTTCCTGGTTCTCCGTATAGAACCCCGAGTCCTTGAAGCCTTGCGTTTTGCCGTTGGTGCCGGTGTTGGGACACGTGATCGAAATGTTGTACCGCGTTCGCCCGGTTCGCTGATCGAGGTTGAGGTTACCGGAGAGCCCGTCGAGGTCGATGCCTTGGCCGGAGCCGAGGAGCCCGAACGCGCGTTGCGTATCATCGGGTCCGGGGCTGATCTGTTGACCGGGGGGGATCAGTTGCGGCAAGGTCGCGGCGAGGTTTTCGCCCGTGAGGGGCTTCTTCCCATTGGCGACGATCGCGAAGGCCGCCATGTAGGCCGAGTCGTACCAGGATTGGACGAGCAGCGTTTTTGGTGAGGACGACGTCGCAAACCGTGGAAACTGATTTTGAAACTTGATGACCCACGCGTCGTTGCGGGTGCGATCGACCACGCGCGTTTCGGCCGAGAAGAGCCGTGAGCGCAGCCGCGCTTGCGCGGGGATCGATGGCTTGGAGAAGTTGTCGATGACCTCCTCCAGCGGCTGGAACGCGCCAAACGTGGCCACCACGTCGATATGATAGGGCACGGGGGTGCCGGCGGTGGCGGGCGGGTAGTTGCGCACCAACGGAAAGAATGTCGCGGCGACGGCCTTTGGCGCGTACGAGTGAAAGATGATGTGCGGCTTGAACTCGTACACCCTCCGGATGGCGGCCGCGATTTTGGTCTCCGGCGCGGGGTTGCCGACGGGGTCCAGGAGATCGCCGATGCTCAGCCGCAGATAGTTGGGCGGTGTAGCGGCGCCATTGTCGACGGCGGACTTGCCATTGAACGATAGCTGATCTTGGAGCATGCTCGTGGACATCTGCCCGAGGAAGTTGTCCTCCGAAAGGACGGCCACCCGAATCGGCCCCGGCTCTCCTTGCGCGTGAATCCGAGGCTCGAGCACCTTGGAGACCAGCTTCACCGCCGCGTTGGTGATCTCGCGATCGCCATAGGACGGGCTCCAGATGATGGGCGTGGGGGCGACGGGGTTCGCCAGGGTGGCGAGGATGGAGCTCTTCCCCGATGGCAAAATGGAGAGGATGCGCCTCGGGTTGAACACCTGGGCCGCGACGATGGCGGCGCTCCCCGAGTCGACGGGGCCGATATTGACCGGAACCTCGATATCGCGCGCGAGGTGATCGGCCGCTCGCAAAATGGACTCGTAGCCCTCGGGGCCGAACTCGCGGCAGGCGACGATCACCAGCGGGCGCCCCTCGGGCCTGTCCGATATCGACGGAAGCCCATGGCCGCCCACCTTCGAAAGCTCGATTTGCGCCAGATGAAGCGCCGCCTCCATGTTGTCGCCGAGCTCCGTATCGCCTCCCCCCGGGGTGATGGCGCCGATGACGATGGCGTCGTCGTTCGACACTTGTCCCGGCTCCGCCATGATGGTCGGGCACTCGGGCGAGGCGAGCGTGACGCAGCGGCGATCGCGCCGGCGGCAGATGGCCGGAACCCCACCGGCCTTGTCGATGCACTCCTTGTTGGTGCTGCAGAGCCCCTGGTCTTCCGGGACGCGAACGCACGTGCGAGAGAGGGGATCGCAGGTGGTGCCGGCGAACGATGGTCCCAACGCGAGGCACTCGTCCTCCGACGTGCACTGCACGGCCGTCGTGTTCGTGCTGAAGGAGCAGCCTTGCTGGGCCATGACGGCGCTCGGGGCGCCCGCGGCCAGGAGGGCGGCGAGCGCCACGCGACGAATCGATGCATACCGCATGGATCTATCCATTAGAGCTTTCGCACCGTGGGGTCGGCGGTGATGATGGCCCGGATCGCGACGTCGGCGTCGGCCACATTGGCGACCGCTTTGGCGACGCAGGCGCGGGCGAGATCGCCGCGCAGACCGATGGTGACGAAATCGCCGTAGGCGCGGCGCCCCAAGAAGCCAAACGCGGTCCGTAGTATCCGGAGCTCCGAAATCGGCTTGGCCAGCTTCGCTCCATGCCTCTGAAACGCGGCCAACAGCGCGGGATCCGTGATGGCATACATTTCGAGCGTCCTGGGCTCCGCGCAGGTGGTGGCAAGTTGTGCCCTGGCCTGGCACGCGTTTTCACACTCCACGTTCTGGTTGCATCGCAATTTGCCTTTGCAAATGAGCGGCGCCGCGCCTTGGGTGCCGCTGCACTCGCCGAGGCAAAGGCCATCGCATTGGGCCTTTTTCTGGGTGCACTTGCCGCGACAAAGCTTGGTGGCGCCGCTGCCGAAGCCCGTTTTGCAAAGGCCGCCGCAGCCCCCCGAGAAGCAGTTGCCGCCCGAAAAAGGCGCGAGCGCCGGCGCCCCGCTGGAGGGAAAGTCCAGGCAAGGCGCGCCGTGGCAGTAGCCATTCGCGCCTTTGCTGCAGACGCCCACGCAGAGACCTTTGCAATTGCCGTCGGCGTTGGTGGGCGGGGGCTCCACCAACGACGGCGCCTCGCTCGAACCGCCGTCGCCGGGCGCGCGGCCGTCGGTGCCGGCGTCGGTCGGGTCCGTGTTGATGGGTTGACCGTCGCATTGACCGGTGCAGGTTCCGGCGCAGGAGCCACGGAACGCACCGGCGCACGATCCCGTGCACCGTGCCGACCAATCGGCGCCCGTGCACACGCCTTGGCATTCACCGCTGCACGTGGTGGGTTCGCCGTCGATCGGGATTTCGCCGACGCAAGAACCGTTGCACGGGATGTCCTCCCCCTCCGTGAGGCAAAGGCCTTTGCACTCGCCGTAGCAAGGCGCCGCGAGCTGCCCGGCTTCGCACTTGGCCGTCTCGCAGGGTCCCGCGCACGATGAAATGCATTGGCCGAGCGCCTCGGGCGCAACGGTGCAGTCGGGCGCAAATCGAAGCTCGGCCCATTGCGGAAGACCCGGGTTGGGGATCGGTCCCTTCTTGCTCACCTCTTCGACGCGCGCGCCAATGGATTTGCACGCGGTGACGGCGTCGGTGCCCGTGGGAAGCCCCAGCTCCACGTCGAGGGCGTTGCACGCGTCGCGAAGCTCGGCCTCGGTCGCCGTGGCCCGCACGAGGAGCTGCTCCGATGCGTCGAGAAAGGCCCGCAAGGTCGACTGCGGCGAGCTCGGGTCCGTCGAGAGCGCACCCTTCGTGCAGCTGTTCGTGACGCGAACGGGATCGTCTTTGCGCGGATCGTCCAGGCAGTTCGCGAGGACGGCGAGCGCCGCGACGACACCGGCCGTAACACCGATTTTGGAAGGAAATGCTACCGACATGCCAAAGTAAGATAATACGCGTTTTGCGCGCGACGTACGTCCCATGGGCTGCACCGGCTCAGAACGATGCCGATGCGGCGATGCCACCGGGCCCCCAATGCAATTCTAGATTCCGCAATTCTAGATTCCGCAATTCCGGTTGCCGCGCGTGTTTCTCCCCCTCGGCATGGTGTTTCGTTGTCATCAGCTTAACGGTAAAAAAGGTCGATACGCCGGCAAACACCGCCGTGGTGATGAGCAAGGCGTCCGCCACGCCCGATAAGGTCTGCGTCTTGTCCCGCGCGGATTTCAGCTCGTCGTGGGTGACCCCCATCTGCTCGAGCTTATCGCGCTGATCGGATTTGGCGTTCAAGGAGAGCGCGGCAAACACGCCCGCCGTGATCGCGGCGACCCCCGTGGCGCTCCACCCAACCACGGCCGGGGCAACCCATGGATTCGATTTTGGCTCGGGGCGCGCCGTCTTGGAGAGGCTCTCGAGCTCCAGGTCCGCCGTGGCTTCGTCCGTGCTGCCGACGGTGATCGTGATGGTCCTCGGCAAGTACCCCGGAGCCTGACCGGAGACCTTTCGGACCCCAGGGTTGACGGGCAAAGGCTTGGTCAGAGGCGCCTTTCCAACGACGATACCGTCGATGGAGATCTCGACCCCCGGCACATTGGTGATGACGCGCACGCGCGCAATTCGCGAGCGGAGCTCCGCGATGTCCTTTTCGACCCGAGCGCGTCGGTCCGGTTGAATCTCGGAGCCGCCCTCCGCGAGGTAGCGTTCGAACGTATTCAGCGCGTCCACATAATTGTTGAGCGCCCGATATGCGAGTGCGATGTTGTAGAGAATCCTATGACTTGGCGCGAGGGCGAAGGCGCGCTCGAACTCGATGCGCGCCGCCTCGTAGTTGCCGTCGTCATACAGTTTGAGGCCGAGATCGTGGCGCTTGCGGGCCTCGGCCATGGCGTTGGCCGGGTGCTCCGCCGCCTTTCCTGCCGGGGGCGCGGGGGGCGGCTCCTGGCCGAACGCGAGGCTCGACGAAGAGACCAGCAAAGCGAACAGCAACGACGCCGCCCGGCCGTTACGACCTTGCATCGCACTAGAAGACAATGTGATCCCTCGGTGTGTCAAGGGAGGCCGGACTCTTCGTTTGCGGCATCATTGGCATACGTATCTTCGCCGCCAATCACCATGAAGACGCCCCCTCGGGGGCTCTTGAAATGACGTCGATCCCCCCGGCGTCATTAGTACATCGAGACCATCCTACAGCCTACGCCAGCAGGGAAAGTTTCCCGTCACGACGCGTCATCGACCGCATCGGGCCGCGCTCTCGCCGGGGGACGGTGCGGGCGTGAAACGTACGTTGCATCGCGCAACGACGCGGGTGGTCGCCGCACGTCACGCGGACGAACGAGGCGCCTCGTTTTCACGCTCCGTCACGAGCCGTCATGAACAGGACTGAAGGCACGAAACTTGAACATGGCACTCGGACTTCAACCACGATGAGGTAAACGCCATGAAGAAGCTATTTGCTTTTTGCTCGATTGCCATCTTCGCTCTTGGGATCAGCACCGCATCGCCGCGCCGCGCGTTGGCCGAGGACGTCACCATCGAGGGATCCGCCGCCTGCGATCCGGAGTGCGAGCAGTGTCGGCAGGATTGCCAAGACGAGTTCGATGCGTGCGTCTTCGACCTGCCTCATCACATCTGCGCGCGCGCGTACCAACGGTGCCTCCGAGCGTGCCCTCATTGAGTCGGGGATCGCAAATCAAGGGAGCACGCGCCCGTTCGTGTGCGGCGTGAGGTTCGACACGATGAGGTAACGCCATGAAGAAGTTATTTGCCTTTTGTTCGATGGCCATCTTTGCGTTGGGGCTCGGCATGACGACCCCGAGTCAGGCCTTGGCCGGCGACGCCAACGGGGGCGACGAGCGCGCCGTGTGCAGCCCCGAATGCGAGGAGTGCCAGCAGCGCTGCGACGCTCTCCTCGAGGGTTGCCTCGAGACGCACCCCCACTCGCAGTGCGTCCCGCTCTATGGCCGGTGCATCAAGAAGTGCCCCCGCTGAAGGCGCCGTCGCCAGCGCTTCCGCGCGTGGGTGCCCGCGCCTAGCGCACGCGCGCGACGCCGTGGAGGAACCCGGGCGCGGTCAAGGAGCGCTTGGGTCCTCCTTGGGCGGTGAGCTCGATGAGCGTGGTCGAGGAGTAGTCGGTTTTGGCGTCGGCGCCGAATACGCGGCCATCGACTTGGAACCAGAGGGCGTCGGCGGTGGCGGATGGGAGCTCGCTGAGACGAACGGCCTTGGCGGTGGTGACGTCCCAACGCCACCACTGCCACGCAGCTTGGCTGGTGAGCTTCCAGGTTTGGTCGTCGGATTTTACGGTGGCCGCCGTCTCGTCGAAGACGCGCAGGAACATGCTGTTGCCGCCCGCGGGGATCGGCTCGCCCGCGATGGCCGTGGAGGTGACGTCGGAGAGGCGCGCCAGGTAGCTCGGGTCGAAGGCATCGGCGCCGGCCTTGATGCGCAGCGCGCAGGGCGCCGTGGGCAGCCGGCCCAGTCGGAAGGCGGCACCGGCGAGGGCGGAGCTCGTAAAGTACATATCGCCCGATGCCATGAGGACCGGGGTGGTGATTCCTCCGCAGCGGTTGTCCACGTCGAATCGGGAGACGGTGTTGGTGGCGGTGTCGATCACCACCAAGCCGGTTTCGCCCAATACCTTGTCGCCCACGTCCCAGTCGAACCACCCCACGGGGAAGATGAGCTTACCGTCGCGCAGCAGCGATCCGTAGCCGTAGAGGGAGAGGTACCCGGTGCGCTCCGTTTGCGGGAGCTTGATGGTGCCTTCGACGGTCATCTCTGTGGGGTTGATGATGACCAGCTGCCGGCCCTCGCGATCGGGGTAATAGACCTTGGTGGGGGAGACGACATAGAGCGTGTCCCAGAGGCGCCCGACCCCCTGCGGCTGCAGGGTGATCTTCTCTTGCTGCAGCAGCTTGCGGCCGTTGCCCAAGGTGAAGCGGGTCAAGGTGGGATCGTCGCCGTTGCCGACCGCGAACCATCCGACGCCGGGGATGGTGTAGAGCTTCGCCGAGCCGGCGACCTCCAGCGCCTGTTTGGGGTCGAAGGTCGTGGCTTCGTCGATGGAGGAGACCACCTGGAAGTACGATGTCGTGGCGCTGTCGTTCCAGACCCGGGTGCCGACCAAGTACGCGGGGCTGGTATCGCCGTCGGGGCCACCGCCGGGCGCGGGATCGTCCTTGCCACATGCGGGGACGCCCGACACGGTGAGGAGCGCGGCGAGGAGGGCAATCCGCTTCAAACTCATGGCGCCGTCAAACATCGAATTCATGGCTGTTCCCTTTTGCGGAGTCAGAACTCCGCGGTTGACTTGAAATAGAAGGCTCTCCCCGGCCGCTGAACGCCAATGAAGTCGTAGGCCGGTTCGTTGGTCAGGTTCTGCACCTCGCCCGTGAAGCTCAAAATGAGCGGGTTGCCGCGGACGAGGTACGTGAGCGCGAGCGAGTGCAGGAGCTGCGATGGGACGATTTGTTTGGAGTCACGCGAGCCGAGGCTCTCCCAGCCGCGGTAAAATTCGTGCACGTAGCGCGTATTCCAGACGAGCGCGATTTCGTCGTTGGAGGCGGCCACGCGGCGGAATTGGAGGCGCGCCGAGCCATTGGCGAACAAGTAAGGGCGGTTGGTGATGCGGTCGCCCTCGTTGCCGAACGTCCCCTCGCGCGAGGTGTTGCGAAAATCTTGGTAGGTGAAATTGCCGTCGAGCGCGAGGTACTCGCCCGGCGACGTCCAACCGGCCGTGGTCTCGGCGCCGATGGAGCGCGCGCTCGAGACGTTCTCGTACATGGCGGTGCGGTCGCTGCCGCGCAGGTTGATGAGCTGATCGGTGACGCGAACGAAGCCGTTCACGTCGAACCGAAAGGCGCCGTAGCGGGTCTCGGTGCCGTCGATGATGGCGCCGACATTGACGTTGTGGCTGGTCTCGGGCTTCAGCTCGAGGTTCGCCACGATGAGCGCGCCGTTGCCGAAGATCTCCTCGGGCCGCGGCAGGCGCGTGGCCAGCTCGTACGAGGCCTTTCCATAGAGCCAGGGGCGAAAGCGGTAGCGGAGGGCATCGCCGACGCCGAGGCGGTGGAGATCGCGATCGTGGCGGCGCACGAAGCGTCCCGGCTGGGGCTCCTCGGTCCGCGCGATTTGAAGATAGTCTTTGACGAAGGCGATGTTCTCCAAACGATCGCCCAATAGGTCCGCTTGGTATTCGACCCCGCTGACCAGGGTGAACAGATCGCGCTGGGCCGCCAGCGGATCGCGTTCGTTGGGATCCGCTTCGCGCCGCTCGTCGCCTTTGCGGGTGACATAGGTGGGCGAGAGCGAGAGCCGGATGGAATGCCGCGGGTGGAGCTGCCAATTGGCGTTCAGCCGGCCGAAGCCACTGTGCTGCGTGAGGAGGATGTCGTGCGGCTTCGACTCGACCTCACCGGGCGACGTCCGCAGCTCCGGGAGACACTGTCCGAACCAGCTATACACGCACAGGCTCACGTCGCGGAACGTGATGCGGCTCTGCGTGTAGCCGCCGATGAGGCTGACCGAGAGCTTCTTGGCGAGGACGTTCTCGTAGCGAAGGGTGGCGCCGGACGTGAGCTCGCCGTATTCGACCTCCCCGTAGGGGACCGTCATGACGACGTTGTGCTGAAGCTCCTTCGTGTAGTCGGTGACGAAGGCGCGCAGCAAAAGGCGTTTTGCCCATGGGCGGTTGACGAAGCCCGTCTCGACGCTGGCCCCCGTAGCCCGGTAGGCGTCGTGGAAGCGATCCACGCGCGCGCGGACGACCCGGCTGCGCGCGTCTGCCGCGTCGACGTCGATGGGGTAGTCGTTTTTGGCATAGTCATGGAAGGCGGTGGCGCGCGTAAAGCTGCCGGTGGGCTCATCGAGGGTGTGCGCGGCGAGGGTGAGGCGGTGGGTGCCGAACGAGCCCACTTGATAGGACGCGGCGCCGTGCGTTCCACGCACCTCGGTGTCGGTGCGGAGGTTGACGACGCCGCCCAGGGCGTCGGCGCCGAAGCGGATGGGGACGACGCCGCGGTAGATCTCGACCCGTTCGACGAGGTTCAAAGGGACGTTGGCGACGCCAAACGGATAACCCGCGAGCTCGAGCGGCACGCCATCGACCAAGAAGCGGATCTGATCGTCGGTGAGGCCGTTGAGCGATAAGCGCGTGCCCGATCCGAGCCCGCCGCCGCGCCGGACGCTGATGCCCCCGGAGCGCGCGAGCACCTCGCCGAGATCCGCGGACTCGCGCTGCGCCTGTTCCAGCTCGATGACCTTCACGGCTTGCGCGGACTGCCGCATGCGGTTCGCTTCGGAGATGCCCTTGACATTGACTTCGACGGGCTTGTCGCCCGACGTGGAGGGCTGCGGCGCGGGCGATGGGAGGTCCGGGGCTCGTTCGGGTGCGGACGGCGCGGAGGTTGGCGCGGGCGACGCAGGCGGCGCGGGTGACGGGGGCAGACGGAACTCGTACGTGTACAGGATGCGGGCGGCGACGGCCTTGTCACCGCGTCGGGCCGGGGAGAAGCGAAAACGAAGCGCGGCGCTGCGGGCGGCCTCGTCGAAGCCGTGACCCGCGTGCTCCGTCACGTCGGCGTCGATCACCAAGCCCTCCGTGTCGAGCGTCAGCCGCAGCACCACCCGGCCCTCCCGTCTGGCCGCCAGGGCCTCGGGTGGGTAGTCCGCGTCCACGAACGCAAGGAGCTCCGGCGGATGGACCGTGGCCGCGCCGGCCCCCTCGGACCTCGTGGTGTCCCCCGAAGACGGGACACCCTGCGCCAACGCGGCACGATCCCCGCCAAGGCTCAACACGCCAAGACTCACGAGAAGGGCCGCTGGGAGGCGGAGATCGGGGATCCACTGTGTCATAGTCGGCGGGCCGCGGGTGCCCCTCGAAGGTGCGAATGATTCCTATTTCCTGGAACAGCGAGAATGTATGTGGGTCGGGCTACGCCTCGGTCATCCAAAATGGTCCGCGCATACCGTGTATCCGAGGGTCGGGTCAATTGCGAAGGGCTCATGCGGCTCGTCACGGGGATGGCGCAGCATCATCGACGATCGATGTTTTATCGACAACATCCGAACGTTCGACTCGAGTCCTTTCGTACGGACGGTTGAGGTGTTCGATGTCCAACCGACGGTTACCCCGAGCATGCGATCGACCCCTCCTCGCGGACGATTGAGACGGATGATGTCCGAGCGACAGTCGCCCCCGCGTACGCGATGCTGACCTTTCACCGTTGACAGTTGAGACTGATTTTCATATTCAGCAACCGATCGCACAAATATTTCTTGGCGTGCGCCAATGGCGCTCGGACCAATGGCCTTCTGAAACGTTGAGCGGCAAGCGTCCCCGGCCGGCCGGCGATCCTGATTCTTAGAGCCCCGAAAGCGGATCCAGCTCGCTGTCCTGGATTCTTCGAATTTCGGATTTGGTGCCAAGGACATTATGGAATCGAACGAACCGCGCACACGCGCGCTTACGACCGCTCCGTCCCGAGAGCCCACGACGTTGATCGAGCTGCTTCGACGTCGCGCGGGCGAGCGCCCATCGTCCCACGCGTACACCTTCCTCGCGGACGGCGCATCAGATGTTCGCTCGACGACGTATGGCGAGCTGGATCGGCGGGCTCGCGCGGTGGCGGGATCGATGCAATCGCGCGCGCGCGCCGGCGACCGTGTGCTCATCGTGTTGCCGCCCGGGCTCGATTTCATCGCCGCGTTCTTTGGCTGCCTTTACGCGGGGTTGATCACGGTGCCCGTGCCGCTGCCCCAGCGACGGCGGGGCCTTCCGCGGCTGCTTTCCATCATCCGCGACGCCCGTCCCACCGTGGCACTGACCACCGAGGCGCTCTTGGGAACCATCCGCGCTGCGAGCGGCATCGCGGCGCGTTCTCCGGAGCTCGATGCGCTGCACTGGGTCTCGATCGATTCGATCCCGGACGGCGCGGACGAAGAATGGCGGCCGCTCTCCATCGAGCCGGGGGACTTGGCCTTTCTCCAGTACACGTCGGGCTCGACCGGGGTGCCCAAGGGCGTGGCGCTCACCCACGCGAACCTTCTGCAGAACGAGCGGATGATCCAAGGCGCGTTCGGGCAGACGGACCAGAGCGTGATCGTGGGATGGCTGCCGCCGTACCATGACATGGGGCTCATCGGAAACATCCTGCAGCCGCTCTATGTGGGCGCGCCCTGCATCCAGATGACGCCCGAGCACTTTTTGACGAACCCACTTCGCTGGCTGGAGGCGATCACGCGCTACCGCGGGACGACCAGCGGCGGCCCCAACTTCGCGTTCGATCTCTGCGTGGACAAGATCGCGCCGGAGCAGCGCGAGGCGCTCGATTTGAGCTCGTGGACCGTGGCCTTCAACGGCGCGGAGCCGGTGCGGGAGGCTACGCTGGAACGCTTTGCCAAGGCGTTCGCGGGCGCCGGGTTTCGGGCTTCGGCGTTCGTTCCTTGCTATGGGCTGGCCGAGTCGACCCTGTTGGTCAGTGCGCGCTCGCGCAGCGCGCCGCCGGTGGTGCGGGCGGTCGAGCGGGCGGCGCTCGAGCAGGGGCGGGCGGTGCTCGTGCCGGGTGATGGCGCGAGGGGCGAGGGTGCGGTCGCGCGGCTGGTGGGGTGCGGGCCGCAGGATCCGGCGGTGGTGACGATCGTCGATCCGGTGCGCGCGGAGCCTTGTGGCGCGGGCGAGGTGGGGGAGATTTGGGTGCGCGGTGGGAGCGTGGCGCGCGGCTATTGGGGGCGGCCCGAGGAGACGGCGGACACGTTCGGGGCGCGGCTCGCGTCGGGCGAAGGGCCGTTCTTGCGAACGGGCGATCTGGGCTTCGTGGGCGATGGGGAGCTCTATGTCACGGGGCGGCTCAAGGATCTGATCATCATCCGGGGTCGGAACTTGTACCCGCACGATCTCGAGGCTTGCGCCGAAGGGTGCAGCGCGGCGCTGGGCGGGGGCGGTGCGGCGGCCTTCGCGGTGGAGGTGGGCGGCGAGGAGCGCCTGGTGGTCGTCCAGGAGTTCCGAACGCGCGCGGCGGAGGAGTGGGCGCGCGCGGGGGCTCGCGTCCGCGAGGCGATCGCCTCGGAGCACGAGGTGGCGGTCTTCGCCCTCGTTTTCATCCGGCGCGGGAGCCTTCCCCGCACGACCAGCGGCAAGGTGCAGCGGCGGGCGTGCCGGGAGCGCTTCGTGAATGGGGAGCTGCCGGCCATCTGGAGCTGGGAGGCGACCCGCGCGGATGCGGGCGCGGTGGGGCCGGCGGGCGCGGACGATGCGCGGGAGCTTACGCCGCGTGAGGCGGCGTTGGCTCGGATCTGGACGGAGGTGCTCCAGTGCGGGCGGGTGACCCCGGACGATGCGTTCCTGGAGCTGGGGGGCGATTCGCTGAAGGCGATGCAATTGAGCGCGCGGGCGACCGAGACGTTCGGGGTCGAGGTGGGGCCTGCGCAGGTGTTCGAGACGAATACGGTGGCGGCGCTGGCCAAATGGATCGAGGCGCAGCCGTCGAGGTTCGTAGAGGCGGGCGGTGCTGGGGTGGTGGGCTCCGCGCGGGAGGCTGCGGAGCGTCCCGAGCGGGTCCCGCTTTCGTTCGTGCAGGAGCGTCTCTGGTTCCTCGAGCAGCTCGTGGCGCCGGCGCCGGTTTACCAGATTGCGGGGGGTTTGCGCTTCGTTGGCGCGTTCGATCGCGAGGCCCTGGAGCGGGCGGTGAACGCGGTGGTCGCGCGGCATGCCGCGTTGCGGACCCGCTTTGCGACGGACGAAGGGCGCCCCTGCCAGAGGATCGTGCCGCCTTCGCCGGTGGCGCTGCCCATCGAGGTGGGGCGGTCGGACATGTGGCGGCCCGTCGCGCTCGATGGTGGTCCTCCGGTTCGCTTCGAGCTGTTCGACGTGGGGGGGCGCGCGCATGTCCTCACGCTCACGGCCCATCACCTGGTGGTGGACGGCTGGTCGTTGACCATCGTGCTCCGCGAGCTGCTGCAGCACTACGCGGCGTTTGCTGCGGGGCGCGAGCCGGCGCTGCCGGCGAACGCGGGCTCGTTTGCATTTGCCGACGAAGCCCTGGCGCAGCGAAGCGCGGAGCGCGCGCGTCTTTGGGAGCCGCAGCTTCGCTACTGGAAGGCGCGGCTCGAGCGGCCGGTGCCGCCCCTCGAGCTCCCGACGGATCGACCTCGACCGCCCGTCCAGACGTACGCCGGCGCGCGCGAGACATTCGTCCTGCCGGGTGAGTTGGTGGAGCGGCTCGCGCGGCTCGGACGGCAGCAGGGGGCCACGCTCTTTGCGACGGTGACCGCGGGCCTGTTCGCGCTGTTGCATCGGTACACGGGGCAGTCGGATCTCTGCCTCGGAACGCCGGTCGCCGGACGCGCGCGGGTACGGGCAGGTGAAAATGTGCTCGAGGGGGCCGTGGGGTGCTTCATCAACACGCTCGCGTTGCGCGTGGATCTGGGGGGCGATCCCGCGGCGGCGGAGCTGCTCGCGCGCGTGCGCCGGGCGGTCGAGGAGGCGCAGGCGCACCAGGACGTGCCGTTCGAGCGCGTGCTTCGGGAGCTGCCGCTCGCGCGCGATCCAAGCCGCGCGCCCCTCTTCCAGGCCATGGTCTCGATGCAGCCTCCCCTGCCCGCCTGGCCTTCGTTGGCCGATGTGACGTTTGCCGTCGAGCAGTTCGATACGGGCACCGCGCAGCTCGACGTGGCGTTGGATCTCGTGCCCGCCGAGGGTGAGCTGCGCGGGGTCTGGGAGTACAATACGGATCTCTTCGACCGCGCGACGATCCGCGATCTCGGGGAGCGACTGCGCGGGGTGCTCGAGCAGATCGCGGCGCGCCCGGACGCGCCGCTCTCGGAGCTGTCCATCCTGACCGAGCGCGAACGTGCTCGGACGTTCGGGGCGCAGGCGCGGGTCGAGGTGCCGCCTCTGTGCGTTCACGAGCTGTTTCGGGCGCAGGCGGTAAGGCAGCCCGACGCGGTGGCGCTCATCGCGGGCTCCGAGCGGTGCACGTATGGGGAGCTGGCCGCGCGCGTCCGTGATCTGGCGGGGCATCTGGCGCGGCTCGGTGTCTCCAGCGAGGTGCGGGTCGCGCTCTATTTGGACCGATCGTTCGATCTGGTGGCGAGCGCGCTGGCGGTGCTGGAGGCGGGCGGCGCGTACGTTCCGCTCGACACGAGCCATCCGGCCGAGCGCGCCGGCGCCACCCTCGAGGACGCGGGCGTCTCCGTGGTGATCACGCGCGGTGCGGGTGCCGCCCGGCTGCCTGCGCTTTCGAACGGCGTTCACGTGGTGGATTTGGAGCGGGTCGAGCGTTGCGATGTGGCGGAGCCCCATCGCGATCGCGATCGCGCCGCCGAGGGTGCGCTCGATCGCCTGGCGTACATCATTTATACGTCGGGCTCGACGGGCCGGCCCAAGGGGGTGATGGTGAGCCATCGCACGTTGGCCAACGCCTTTGCCGCTTGGCAGGACGTCTATCGCATGCGCGACGGGGAGCTGCGCTTTCTTCAGGTCGCGAGCCCGGCCTTCGACGTTTGGACGGCCGACTGGGTTCGGGCGCTCGGCTCGGGTGGCTCGCTCGTGCTCGCGCCCCTCGAGGCGTCGATCGACGCGGCGGCGCTGGCGACCTTGGTGCAACGCGAGCAGGTGACGGCGCTCGATCTCGTTCCGGCGCTGGCCAAGCCGTTGATGGCGTACGGCGAGCGGCTCGGGAGTCTTCGGCTGCTCATCGTGGGCTCCGACGCCTGGTCGATGCGCGACTACGTGGAGCTTCGAAGGCAGCTCCCTTCCACGACGCGCCTGCTCAGCGGCTACGGCGTGACCGAGACGACCATCGACAACGCGTTCTTCGAGGCGGAGGAGAGCGCCGCGCCGGAGGCACACACGGGCCGGGGCGTTCCCCTCGGTCTGCCCTTCCCGAACACGCGGCTCTACGTGCTCGATCGCCAGGGCGCGCCGCTGCCCGATGGCGCCGCGGGCGAGCTGGCGATCGGCGGCGCGGGTGTGGCGCGCGGCTACTGGCGGAATCCGCGGCTCACGGCGGAGCGGTGGAGGCCCGATCCCTGGAGCGACGCGCCGGGCGCCCGGCTGTACATGACGGGCGATCGGGTGAGGCGGCGGGCGGATGGAGCGCTCGAGTTTCTGGGGCGGCTCGATCATCAGGTGAAGGTGCGCGGGATGCGCATCGAGGTCGGCGAGATCGAGGCCTGCCTGCGCCGGCATCCGGATGTGCGCGAGGCCGCGGTGATGCTCGGGGAGAGCGGCGCGGGTGCGACGTACCTCGTAGCCTACGTGACCGGGGTAGGCCCGGGCGCCGGGGACACGACGGCGCTGCGTGCCCATCTGCGCGCGCACCTGCCCGAGGCCATGGTGCCGTCGAAGCTCGTTTGGCTCGAGGACATGCCCGTTGGGTCCAACGGAAAGGTCGATCGCAGCCGGCTGCCGGCGCTTGCAGATACGGGTGCGGACGCGGGTGTGCCGTTGCGAACGACGGGGGCGGCGCGAACGGGGCTGGAGCGGGCCATCGCGGCGATTTGGGAGCAGGTGCTGGGCGTTCGGCATCCGGGGGTGCACGAGAATTTTTTCGACCTGGGCGGGCACTCGTTGCTGCTGGCGGAGGTGGCGAACCGTCTCCGCGAGCGGGTGGGCCGCGATGTGCCGGTGCTCCTTCTCTTTCAGCACCCGACGATCGCCTCGTTGGCGGCGGCGCTCTCCGCGTCGGGCTCCGCCGAGGGCGACGCCTCCGCCGAGGGGTCGGAGGGCGCGGGCGCGCCATGGGTGACGGAACGGGGGCGCGCGCGCATCGAGGGGAACGACGTGGCCATCATCGGCATGGCGGGGCGGTTTCCGGGGGCGCCGGATGTTCGCGCGTTCTGGCGCAACCTCTGCGCGGGGGTCGAGTCCATTGCGACCCTCACGGACGAGGAGCTCTTGGCGGCGGGGGTGGACCCTGCGCAGGTGTCCGACCCGCGCTACGTGCGGGCCCGTGCGGTGCTCGATGGGATCGATCGCTTCGACGCGGGGTTCTTTGGCTTTTCACCGCGGGAGGCGGCGCTGCTCGATCCGCAGCATCGCGTCTTTCTCGAGTGCGTGTGGGAGGCGTTCGAGGACGCGGGCTACGATCCCGAGCGCGCGGGGGGGCGGGTCGGTGTCTATGCGGGCTCCAGCCTCAGTGGTTACCTCTTTCATCGGTTCCCCGAGGGCGTGAGGCTGGAGTCGGCGGCGGACATGGCGGCGCTGCTGGCGCTCGACAAGGACTTCCTCACCACCCTCGTGTCGTACCGCCTGAACCTGGAAGGGCCGAGCGTCGCCGTTCAAACGGCGTGCTCGACCTCGTTGGTGGCCGTTCACTTGGCCTGCAAGGCGCTGCTCGGCGGGGAGTGCGATCTCGCGGTGGCCGGCGGGGTGTCGATCACGGTGCCGCAGACGGCGGGATTTCTCTACCAAGAGGGCGCGATTGGTTCGCCCGATGGGCACTGCCGTGCGTTCGATGAACGCGCCCAAGGGACGGTGTCGGGGAGCGGCGCGGGGGTGGTGCTCCTCAAGCGGCTGGGTGATGCGCTGGCCGACGGAGACGCCATCGTCGCCGTGATCAAGGGCTCCGCCGTCAACAACGATGGGCGAAAGAAGATCGGCTACACGGCACCTCGGGTGGACGGGCAGGCGCGCGTGATTCGCGACGCGCACGCGGCCGCGGGCATCACGGCGGACTCCGTGGGCTATGTGGAGGCCCACGGCACCGGTACACCGCTGGGCGATCCGATCGAGATCGCGGCGCTCACGCAGGCGTTTCGGGCGAGCACGGAGCGGGCGGGGTTCTGCGCGATCGGCTCGGTGAAGACCAATGTGGGGCACTTGGATGCGGCGGCGGGGGTCACGGGGCTCATCAAGGCGGCCCTGGCCGTGCGGGAGGGTCGGATCCCGGCGAGCTTGCACTTTGCGACCCCCAATCCGGCCATCGACTTCGAGCGCAGTCCGTTTCGGGTCGCGACCGGGCTGCTGGAGTGGGCGGCCTCCGGGCCGCGGCGCGCGGGCGTTAGCGCGTTTGGCCTCGGTGGGACGAATGCGCATGCCGTGTTGGAGCAAGCGCCGGTGCGAGCCGGCGCCGAGTTGGAAGAGCGCAACGAGTCGCCGGGGGATGGGCGCGGCGAGTCGCCGGGCGCGGCGCAGCGAGGCGAGACCGTGGGCGCGGCGCAGCGAGGCGAGACCATGGGCGCGGCGCAGCGAGGCGAGACCATGGGCGCGGCGCAGCGAGGCGAGACCGTGGGCGCGAAGCAACGAGGCGAGACCGTGGGCGCGGAGCCGCGAGGCGAGACCGTGGGCGCGGAGCCGCGAGGCGAGACCATGGGCGCGGAGCCGCGAGGCGAGACCGTGGGCGCGGAGCCGCGAGGCGAGACCATGGGCGCGGAGCCGCGAGGCGAGACCGTGGGCGCGGCGCAGCGAGGCGAGACCGTGGGCGCGGCGCAGCGAGGCGAGACCATGGGCGCGGCGCAACGAGGCGAGTCGCCGGGCGCGGCGCAGCGAGGCGAGACCATGGGCGCGGCGCAACGAGGCGAGTCGCCGGGCGCGGCGCAGCGAGGCGAGACCGTGGGCGCGGAGCCGCGAGGCGAGACCGTGGGCGCGGAGCCGCGAGGCGAGACCATGGGCGACGAGCCGCGGCTGGCGGAGAGTCGGTTGCTCGTGCTGTCGGCGCGCTCGGGCGACGGGCTTGCTGCGGTGAGCGACGCGCTGGCTGCGCGCCTCGAGGAGGACGCAGCCCTCGGCCTGGCGGATACCGCGTTTACCTTGCAGGTGGGCCGGCGTGCGGGCACCCACCGTCGGGCGCTGGTCGTGCGGTCGAAGGCGGAAGCTGTTTCGGCGTTGCGCGCGGATCGCGAGGCGGTGCAGGCGAGCAGCCCGGTGGGGGAGGCTCCGCCGGTGGTATTTCTGTTCCCCGGCCAGGGTAGCCAGAGCGCCGGGATGGGCCGGGAGCTGTACGAGCGCGTGCCCGTCTTCGCCCGCACCATCGACGATTGCGCGCGCCGTCTGGAGCCGATCCTCGGCCTCGATTTGAAGGCGGTGCTGTTCGCTGCGGCCTCCGCAGAGGCGCAAGGCTCGCCGCTCGACCGGACCTCGCGGACCCAACCTGCGCTCTTCGTGCTCGAGTACGCGCTGTCGCGGGTCTGGGCATCGCTCGGCCTCGAGCCGGAGGCGATGATCGGTCACAGCGTGGGCGAATACGTGGCTGCGTGCCTCGCGGGCTGCATGAGCCTCGACGACGCGTTGGCGCTGGTCGCCGCGCGCGGGCGTCTGATGGAAGCGACCCCCGCGGGCGCGATGCTGGCGATCCCCGCGTCCGAGGCTGCCATCCAGCGCTGGTTGGGCGCCGAGGTGGCGCTGGCGGCGGTCAATGCGGACGGGCAGTGCGTGCTCTCGGGATCGGTCGCCGCGATCGAGGCGGTCGAGCGCGAGGCCGCCGCCGCGGGGCTGCAGTCGCGGCGTCTGCGCGGAGAGCGCGCGTTTCATTCGCACCTCATGGACGGCGTGCTCGACGCCTTCCGGGAGGTGGCGGCGCGGGTGTCGTTCTCCGAGCCGCGCGTGCCCTGGATCTCCAATGTCACCGGCACCTGGATCACGGCGGCCGAGGCGCAGGATCCCGCGTATTGGGTCCGGCATTTGCGCCAGCCCGTGCGCTTTGCGGAGGGCGTCCGCACGCTCCGCGCGCGCCCCGATCGGATCGCGATCGAGGTCGGTCCGGGACGAACGCTGACGGGGCTGTGGCAGCGGAACGCGGGCGCGCCGGCCCTCGCGTGGCCTTCGATGCCCAGCGCGCCGCGCTCGGGCTCGGGCTCGGGCTCGCGCTCGACCGAGGACGCGGGTGCGACGCGCGGCCTCGCCGCGGCGAGCGAGCATGCGACCTTGCTCGAAGCCGTCGGGCGCGTGTGGGCCCTTGGCGCGCCGATCGATCTTACCGCGCTCGCCCGCGCGCAGCGGGGCCGGCGGGTCTCCTTGCCCGCCACGCCGTTCGAGCGGCAACGCCACTGGCTCGAGCCGCGCCCGCGCAAAGCACCCGACGCGCCGGCGCGAGCGCGTTCGTTGGGCGACTGGTTCTACGCGCCCTCGTGGAAGCGCGCGCCCGCCGCGCCGCTGGAAGCGGTGGACCCGGGCACGCACTGGGTCGTCTTGGGCGACGACGTTCCGCTCGTAACGCGGCTCGTCCGTGCCCTCGGGGCAGCCGGCGGCCGGGTTACGCGCGCGCGGAGCGGCGCCGCCTTCGCCAAGACCGGTGCGCACGAGTACGTGCTTCGGCCCACCGCCGTGGACGACTATCGGGCCCTGGCCGCAGCGTGCGCCGAGGGCACGACCGGGTCGCGGACGCACATCGTGCATGCCTTCGCCCTCGGCGCTTCGAGCGACGGCACGCGTGCCGGCACTTCGAGCGACAGCACTTCGAGCGACGGCACGCGTGCCGGCACTTCGAGCAACGGCACGCGCGACGGCACTTCGAGCGACGGCACGCGTGCCGGCACTTCGAGCAACGGCACGTGCGACGGCACTTCGAGCGACGGCGCGCGCGCGAACGATGGTGCCCTCGAGGCGGACGCATTTCTGCGCGCACAGCGGCGCGGCGCGGAGAGCGTCATGGCGGCGGCGACGGCGCTGGGTCGCGCGATGAACGACGCGAGGCTCCTGGTCCTCGCGCAGGGCTTGCACGACGTGACCGGCCGCGAAATCCTGCGCCCGGAGCAGGCGCCGCTGATCGGTCTTTGCCGGACGCTCTCCCTCGAGTGGCCCCGCCTTCGCGGCCGGCTCGTCGACCTGGAGACGGCAAGCGCCGTCGCGAACGAGGCGCGCGAGCTCGAAGCCACCGTGCAAAGTCTCCTCGCGGAGATTCGATGCACCTCGGACGACCCCGTGGTCGCCCTGCGCGGCGCGCATCGATGGCTTCCCACGGTGGCACCGATCCGAATCGAGGAAGCCCCCCGCGGCGCCGGCCTCCGCGAACGGGGCGTGTACCTCATCACGGGGGGGCTCGGCGGCATCGGGCTCGCCCTGGCCGAGACCCTTGCGCGCGCGGTGCGCGCGCGGCTCGTGCTCATGGGCCGCTCGGAGCCCACGGACGAGCAATGTCAGCGCGTGCGCCTCCTCGAGAGCCTGGGCGCCGAGGTGCTCGTGGAGCGCGCCGACGTGGCCGACGTCTCGGCCGTGCGCGCCGTCCTCGCCCGGGCGCGCGAGCGATTCGGCCCCCTCGCCGGCGTGATTCACGCGGCCGGGACCGCGGGTGGCGGCCTCCTCGCAGGACTCACCGCCGAGTCCTTCATCGCCGATCTGCGCCCCAAGGCGCTGGGCGCGCTCGCGCTCGAGGAGGCGCTCCGCAACGCGCCGCTCGGCGACACGCCGCCTGGCGATGCGCCGCTCGGCGACACGCCGCCTGGCGACACTCTGCCTGGCGACACTCTGCCTGGCGATGCGCCGCCTGGCGATGCGCCGCTCGGCGACACGCCGCTCGGCGACACGCCGCCTGGCGATGCGCCGCTCGGCGACACGCCGCCTGGCGATGCGCCGCTCGGCGACACGCCGCCTGGTGATGCGCCGCCTGGCGATGCGCCGCCTGGCGATGCGCCGCTCGACTTCGTCCTCTATTGCTCGTCGCTCACGGCGTCGAGCGGAGGCGTGGGGCGAGCAGGCTACGCCGCCGCCAACGCGTTCCT
Organism: Sorangiineae bacterium MSr11954; assembly: GCA_037157815.1. Classification (NCBI taxonomy): domain Bacteria; kingdom Pseudomonadati; phylum Myxococcota; class Myxococcia; order Myxococcales; family Pendulisporaceae; genus Pendulispora; species Pendulispora albinea. The sequence goes on along the minus strand of CP089984.1, from coordinate 2,508,066 downwards.
CGACGCCTTCGCGCAGAGCCTCGCCCGCCGCGCCGCGCGAAAGACGATCTCCGTGAGCCTCGATCGCTGGCGCGGCATCGGCATGGCCGCACGCGCCGCCGCCCAGCTCGAAGCCCTGGGCCTCTCGATCCGCTTGCCGCCGCACGGCCCCGACTCCCTCCCGCACGGCGCCGACCCCATGCCGGCGATGTCGGCAGCCGAGGGGCAAGAAGTCTTCTGCCGGCTCATCGCGCAGACCGCGCCCTCGCACGTCCTCGTCTCCACGCAGGTGCTCGACGGACTCCCGAAGGACGACGAAGGGCGACTCCTCCTGCAGCACCTCGGAGCAGGCACCAACGACCGGGAACACGCCGCCGGCCCGCCGTCCCGCTCGACCGGCGCAACCGCCTCGACCAACGCAACCCCATCGACCAGCGCGACCACCTCGCCCTCCCCACGCGCGCCGAACGCGAAGGACGTATCCCTCGACGGACTGGAAGATCGAATGGCCGCCCTCTGGGCCGAAGCCTTCGGCGTCCCCAAGCTCGATCCGAGCAAAGACTTCTTCGCCCTGGGCGGCGAGTCCCTGGTCGCCCTGCAAATCCTCAATCGCGTCCGCGACGTGTTCGGGGTCGCCCTGGCGCTCCAGGACTTCTTCGAGCACCCCACGGCCCTCGGCCTGGCGGAGCGGGTTCGCGCGCTCCGCGCCGAGCCCTCTGCGCCGCCGGCCGAGCCGGCGTTGGTGGCGCTCCCGCGAAGCGCCGCGCGCCGCATCAAGGGGCGAAGCGAATGAACCCCTTTGGTTCCCTCTTGAGGGGCTCATGGCCCGTCGTGGCCTGCGCGATCGGCGCGGGTCTCGCCAGCGGCTTCGCGGGCGCCGCCGTGATCGGCCTCGTGCACGAAGCCATGTCCAGCGCGCCCGCAGCAGGCGAAGCCCGAGAACGGCTGATCGCCAGCTTCATCGGACTGACCTTGCTGGCGGTGCTCAGCAAGGGCGTCTCGGAGGTGCTCCTCACCCGGCTCGGTCAGTCCATCGTGGGCGAGGTTCGGAGAAGGCTCGGCCGGAGCATCATCGAGGCGCCGCTTCGGCAGATCGAGGCGCAGGGTCCCCATCGTCTCTTGGCGGCGCTCAACGACGACGCCCTCGTCATCACCCAAGCCTATGTGCAGCTGCCCCACATCTGCGTCTGCGCCGCGACCATCCTCGGTTGCCTCGTGTACCTCGCCTGGATCGCCCGCTCGGCCTTCCTCGTGGTGCTCTGCGCGCTCGTCCTCGGCGTCGCGCTCTTCCGACTCCAAGAGGCCGGGGCGCTGCGCTTCTTCGAGCGGGCGCGCGAGACCAGCGACACCCTCTTTCGTCACTTTCGCGCGCTCACCGTGGGCATCAAGGAGCTGAAGATCAACCGCGAACGAGGCGAGGCCTTTCTGGCCGACTCGCTGGGCCAAAGCCTCACCACCTACGAGCGCGACTTCGTCGGGGGCATGACCCGCTACAGCGTGGGGATGGGTTGGGGCGGACTTCTGTTTTACGCCGCGCTCGGCGCGACTGTGTTCGTTCTTCCCAGCGCCGCAGGGCTCTCGGCCTCCGCGGTCGCCGGCGCCACCTTGACCCTCTTGTATCTGATGGGCCCCGTGGCGCAGCTGGTGGAGATCGCCCCCTCGGCCGGCCGCGCCGCCGTGGCGTTTCGGAAGCTCGACGACCTGGGGCTCGCGCTCGCCGATCCCGACCAGCCGCGCGCGCTGTCCGCCCTGCCCGCACGCGCCCTCGGATCGAGCTGGCAGCGCATCGAGCTCCGCGGCGTCACCCACAGCTACATGCGCGAGTACGAGGAGACGAGCTTTCGACTCGGCCCCATCGCGCTCGACTTCCGCCCGGGCGAGATCGTGTTCCTCGTGGGGGGCAACGGGAGCGGCAAGACCACCCTCGCCAAGGTGCTGCTCGGGCTCTATGCCCCCGAAGAGGGCGAGCTCCGCGTCGATGGAGTGGCCATCGGCGCCGCGAACCGCGACCAGTACCGCCAGATCTTCTCGGCCATCTTCGCCGACTACCATGTCTTCGACGAGCAGCTCGATCTCGGAGATGCCCGCGCCCGCGAACGGGTGACCGGGTACCTCGAGCGGCTCAAGCTCGATCGCCGCGTGACCGTCGAGGGTGGAAGGTTGCGCGTGGGCGGGCTCTCGACCGGGCAGCGCAAACGGCTGGCGCTCATCGCGGCCCTGCTCGAGGATCGCTCGTTCTACCTCTTCGACGAGTGGGCGGCCGATCAGGACCCCGAGTTTCGAAGGGTCTTCTACCGGGAGTTTCTCCCCGAGCTGCGGGCGCAGGGGAAGACCGCGCTCGTCATCAGCCACGACGAGCAGTACTTCGGGGTCGCCGATCGCTGCTTGCACATGGACTTCGGCGTTCTCTCCGAGATCGCGGTCACGGCGCAGCCGCTCTCCCCGGGGCCGGTCGTCGAGGCCTTCAACGCTCATGAGAGCGAGCCCGCGCTCGCGAGGAGCACCTCATGAACGAGGAGCACACCATGCACTCCACCAAAAGGAACAGGCCGTGAACGTACCTTCGTTGCAGAGCTCTTCTCCCCATTCGGTCCACGACGCGCCGCTCCAGAGCAGCGGCATTTACCTCGAGCACCAAGCGGCGCGGGAATCGAACGCGCGAAGCTACCCGCGGGGGTTGCCGCTCGCCCTCGCGAGCGCGAGCGGGATCCACGTCAAAGACACGGACGGGCGCTCGTACATCGACTGCCTGGCCGGGGCGGGCGCGCTCGCGCTCGGGCACAACCACCCGCGCGTCAAGGAGGCGCTCGTGCGGGCGCTCGCCCAGGATCTGCCGATGCAGACCCTGGACCTGACGACGCCGGTCAAGCACCGCTTCATCGACGATCTCATCGCGCTCCTGCCGCCCCGCTTCGCCGAGAGGGCGCGCATCCAGTTCTGCGGGCCCACGGGCGCCGATGCCATCGAGGCCGCGCTCAAGCTCGTGAAGACGGCCACCGGCCGCCGCTCGGTGCTGGCATTTCGCGGGGCCTACCACGGCATGACCCACGGCGCCCTGGCGCTCACCGGGAGCCGCGGCCCGAAGGAGCCCATCGCGGGCCTCATGCCCGACGTGCACTTCCTGCCCTACCCCTACGCATACCGATGCCCCTTCGGGGTCGGGGGCGCGGAGAGCGGACGGGTGGCCAGCACCTTCGTGGAGCGGCTGCTCGACGATCCCAATAGCGGCATCGTCGCGCCTGCGGCCCTGGTGGTCGAGCCGGTTCAAGGCGAGGGCGGGGTCATCCCCGCGCCGCTCCCCTGGTTGCAGGAGATCCGCCGCATCACGCGCGAACGCGGCATTCCCTTGATCGTCGACGAGGTTCAATCGGGCCTCGGCCGCACGGGGGCCATGTTCGCCTTCGAGCACGCGGACGTGGTGCCGGACGTGCTCGTTCTGTCGAAGGCCATCGGCGGCGGACTGCCGATGAGCGTGGTGATCTACGACAAGGAGCTCGATCGTTGGGCGCCGGGCGCGCACGCGGGCACGTTCCGCGGCAACCAGCTCGCCATGGCCGCGGGCATCGCCACCATCGAGGTGGTCCGCGAGCAGCGCCTCGATCGTCACGCCGGCGCCATGGGCGAGCGCCTGCGCGAGCACCTCCTCGCGGTCCAAGGCCGGTCGCGTTGCATCGGCGAGGTGCGCGGGCGCGGGCTGATGGTCGGCGCCGAGATCGTCGATCGGGAGCGCGAGGCCGACGGCGTGGGCGCGCACCCGCCTGCGCCCGCGAAGGCCCGGCTCATTCAATCCGAAGCGCTGCGGCGAGGCCTCATCGTCGAGCTGGGCGGCCGGAGCGATTGCGTCGTGCGCTTCCTCCCGCCGCTCATCGTCACGGCCGAGCAGGTGGACTCCATCGCCACGATCTTCGACGAGGCCGTGCGGGCAGCCGAGCAGGCGTCATGACCCGAGCGCGCACGAGACGGCGGCGCCTCGTGCTCTGGGGGGCCGCGGCCGTGGCAGGTCTGGGGCTCGCCGCCGTGGGGTTCGCCGCGCTCGTCCTCCGCGGGTCCTTGCCCGAGCTCTCCGCGGAGGTGACGGTCGCGGGCCTCGCCGGCACCGTCACGGTGACCAGCGACGAGCACGCGATTCCCACCGTTCGAGCGGGCTCGCGCGAGGACGCCCTGCGCGCGCTCGGATACCTCCACGCGCGCGACCGCCTCTTTCAGATGGATCTTCTGCGCCGCCAAGCCGCGGGGCGCCTGGCCGAAATCTTCGGACGCGATCTCCTCGCCTCCGACGTGCAGAGCCGCACCTACGGCTTCGACCGGCTCGCGCCCCGCGTCGTCGCGCGCCTCCCCGCCCCCCAGCGCGCGGCGCTCGAGGCGTACGCGGAAGGGGTCAACGGCTACCTGGCGCGCGGGCGCACGCTCCCCTTCGAGTTCCAGCTCCTTCGCTACCGCCCCGAGGCGTGGCGGCCGGAGGACAGCGCGCTCGTCGCCCTCGGCATGTTCCAGGTCCTGAGCGGGAGCGAAGATCAGGAGCGCACCCATAGCGTCATCGCGCGTTGCGTACCGCCGAACGTGGCCGACTTCCTCTCGCCGGACGCCGATCGCTACACGCGCGCGCTGTTGGGTGCGCAAACGGAGCTGCCTTCGCCGTCTTTGCCGTCGTCACCGCCCTTGCCCGAGCGCGAGCTTCGTGCGCTGGCGATGGCGGCACCGGCCGCGGGCGCGAAGGACGGACCGGTGCTCGCGGCGGCCGCGGGCGAGGCGCCGAAGGGCTCGAACGGGTGGGTGGTCGCGGGATCGAGGACCAACGATGGCCGCGCCATCCTCGCCAACGACATGCACCTCGACCTCGGGGTGCCCAACGTCTGGTACCGCGCCACCCTTCGCTACGGCGACGTGGAGATCACCGGCGTGATGCTGCCCGGCGTGCCGCCCGTGATCGCAGGCTCCAACGGTCATGTCGCCTGGGGCGTGACGAACCTCGAGGGCGACGTGTTCGACCTCGTCCAGCTCGAGGTCGACCCTCGGCACCCCGACGCGTACCGCACGCCCGAAGGGTGGAAGCCGTTCGAGGTCGAGCAGGCGGTCGTGAAGGTCGCCGGCGAAGCCGACGTGACGACCCCCGTTCGCCGTACGATCTGGGGTCCGGTGGCATCGCGCCCGCTGCTCGGGCGGCCGGTGGCCGTGAAGTGGACGGCCCTCGATCCGGAGGCGGTCGACTTTGGCCTGCTCGAACTGGATCGCGCGCGCACGATCGACGAGGCCACCGCGATTTTGAACCGCTCGGGGAGCCCGCCCATGAACGCCCTGCTCGCCGACGCGCAGGGGCGGGTCGGCTGGACCCTGGTCGGGCGCATCCCGCTGCGGCAGGGGTTCGACGGGGCGGTGAGCGTCTCGTGGGCGGGCGGCGGCGGCGCGTGGGGCGGGTATCTGCCGCCGGGATCGATGCCGCGCCTGCTCGATCCTCCCTCCGGCTTCGTGGTGAACGCCAACCAACGCATGCGGACCGAGCCCGACGTGCCGGTGCTCGGCCACGACTTTGGAAATGGCTACCGCGCCTACCGCATCACGGAGCGGCTGCGCGCGATGCCCAAGGTGACGGAGCGCGATCTGTTCGCCCTTCAACTCGACACGCGCAGCGAGCTGTTCGACGTGTACCGCGATTTGGCGCTCGCGACCCTCGACGCGGCCACGGGGGCGGCCAATCCGCGGCTGGGCGAGGCGCGCGCCGCGCTCTCGGCGTGGGATGGCCGCGCGGAGATCGCGAGCCCGGGGTTCGCGTGGCTCGTTCGATTCCGGCGCGTCCTCGCCCGCGACATTTTCGGCGCCTGGCTCGGCGCCTGCCGCGCGCTCGAGCCGGACTTCGAGTTCGCGCTGGGCGACATCGACACCCCGATTCAGCGGCTCCTCACCGAGCGACCGGCGAGCCTCGTTCCCCCGCCCGCCACGAGCTGGAACGACTTCGTGCACGCGGCGCTCTTGAAGGCCGAAGACGAAATGAAGGAGCGCTACGGCAAGAACCCGCGGAGCCTCTCGTGGGGCGAGGCGAACTTGGCCGAGGTCCGCCACCCGCTCTCCGACGGCTTGCCGCTCGTAGGCCGATGGCTGGACATGCCGGCCGAGCCCCTCGCCGGCTGCGGCTTCTGCGTGCGGATGGCCGCAGGCACCCTCGGCGCCAGCGAGCGCCTGGTCGTCTCGCCCGGGCACGAGCCCGATGCCCTCTTCCACATGCCCGCCGGTCAATCCGGTCACCCGCTGTCGCCCCACTACGGCGATCAACAAGCGGCGTGGGTCGCGGGCCATCCGCTGCCGCTCTTGGCGGGCCCCACCCTCGCCACATCGACCCTCGCCCCAACCCAAGGAAAACCCCGATGAGCACCGAAAATCCGACCAACCCGACGATCGCAAAGCACCAGGCAAGCCCGAGCGAGCAGGAAGACACGACGATCTACAAAGTCGTGGTCAACCACGAGGAGCAGTACTCGATCTGGCCCGAGTACCGCGAGAACCCCCTGGGCTGGCGCGACGCCGGCAAGAGCGGCACCAAGGCCGAGTGCTTGGACCATATCGCCCGGGTTTGGACCGACATGCGCCCCCTCAGCCTGCGCAAGCAGATGGAGGGGCAGACGCCGTGAGCTTCCCTCCCATCGTGAGCCCGAGCGGGCCGGGCGATCTGTCGGACTTTGCCGAAAGCATCCGCGCCGCCGTGGAAGAGCGGCTCACGAGGCATGGGGCCGTTCTCTTCCGCGGATATCCCGTGCGCGGCCCCCGCGACTTCGAGCGCATCGTGTCGTTCGTCACCCCCGATCTCCTCGAGTACACCTTTGGCTCGACCCCGCGGTCTCGGCTTTCGGGACGCATCTACACGTCCACCGAGTACCCCGCGCACCAGCAGATCCCGCTGCACAACGAGCAGTCGTACACCACCGAGTGGCCGCTCAAGATTTGGTTCTATTGCGCAAAGCCCGCCCTCGAGGGCGGCGAGACACCGCTCGCCGACAGCCGCGAGGTGCTCCGCCGGATCCCCGCGCGCATCCGTGAGCGCTTCGCGGCCAAGAAGGTCATGTACACGCGCAACTACGGCAACGGCCTCGACGTCCCTTGGGAGAAGGTCTTCGGCACCGAGGACCGCGCGGAGGTCGAGCGCTTCTGCAAGGACGCGGAGATCGTCTGCGAGTGGAAGGAGGACGGCGAGCTGCGCACGCGGCAAGTTTGCCAGGCCATCGCCACGCACCCGCGCACGAAGGAGGCGGTCTGGTTCAATCAAGCGCACCTCTTTCACGTCTCCAACCTGGAGCCGGCGGCGCGCGATGGCTTGCTGGCCATCTTCGCGGAGGACGAGCTGCCCCGCAACGCCTTCTACGGCGACGGCACGCCCATCGAGGACGGGATCCTCGACGAGATTCGGGAGGTCTACCGGCAAGTCGCCGTGTCCTTCCCCTGGAGGGAGGGCGACGTGGTGCTCGCCGACAACATGTTGGTGGCCCACGGGCGGACGTCCTTCAAAGGGCCCCGCCAAGTCCTGGTGGCCATGGCCGAGTCATACCGCCCCGAGGGCGGCGCCGGGGGAGGACCCAGGTCGTGAGCGAGGATCTGTTCGTTTTTCCGATGAGCTTTGCGCAGGAGCGACTCTGGCTCCTCGCCGAGCTCGAGCCCGAGAGCACCTCGTACAACATGGCCGCCGCCGTGCGGCTCGATGGGCCGCTCGATACGGGCCGGGTGGAGACGTGCGTCTCCGAGATCGTGCAGAGGCACGAGGTCTTGCGCACGACGTTCGAGGTGGTCGACGGGCAGCCGTGCCAAGTGATCCGGCCGGCGCGCGCGCAGCGGATCCCGGTGGTCGATCTCCGCGGCCTGCCGCCGAGCGAGCGCGAGCCCGAGGCGCGGCGCCTGATCGAGCGCGAATCGCGGCGCCCCTTCGATCTCGTGAACGGCCCGCTGCTCCGGCTGCTCCTCTTGCGCCTGGGGCCCGATGAGCACGTGCTCGTCTGGGTGGTGCACCACATCGTGTTCGATGGGTGGTCGACGCAGCTGGTCCTTCGCGAGTTCGCCGCGCTGTACACCGCGTTCACGGCCTCGCAGCCGTCGCCGCTCGCGGACGTGGCGCTGCAATACGCGGACTTCGCGGACTGGCAGCGCCGTCGCGCCGAGACGGGCGCCCTCGCCGCGCAGCTCGCATACTGGACCCAAAAGCTCGCCGGCCAAGATGGCATCCTGGAGCTGCCGACGGACCGCCCCCGGCCCGCCGTCCAAGGGCACCACGGCGCGCGCTACTTCTTTCAGCTCCCGGGCGAGCTCGCGAACGGGCTGCGCGATCGGGCGAAGCAACGAGGGACCACCCTCTACACGGTGCTCCTGGCGGCGTTCCAAGCCGTGCTCGCGCGCTACACGGGCGCGACCGACATCCGTGTCGGTACACCGGTCACCAACCGGAGCCGGGCGGAGCTCGAAGGGCTCGTCGGCTGCTTCGCCAACACCGTGGTGCTCCGCACGGATCTGGGCGGCGATCCGTCGTTCGCGTCCCTGCTCGCGCGGGTGAAGGACACCGTGCGCGACGCGCAGGCGAACCAAGAGGTCCCGTTCGATCGCGTGGTCGAGGCCGTGCGCCCGACGCGCGACTTGAGCCACGCTCCGCTCTGCCAAGTGCTGTTCGCGCTCCAGCCCGCGCTAGGGGAGGCGCCGCGTATCCCGGGGCTGGACATGCGGCTGCTCGACCTGGACGCGGGCGGCGCGCAGTTCGATTTGTCCCTCGAGTTCGCGCCCGACGGCGAGGGCCTCGCCGGCGCGATCGAATACGACGAGGACTTGTTCGACGAGGCGCGCATCGCGCGCTTCGGCGCGCACGTGCGCCGTGTGCTCGAAGGCGCGGTGGCGAACCCGGACGCGCGCCTGTCCCAATTGCCGATGCTCGCGCCCGAGGAGCTTCGGCAGCTCCTCGCATGGAGCCGCTCCGGCCCTTCGAGCCTTGCGTCGCCGTCGACCTCGCGTCCCGTGCACCGGATGTTCGAGGAGCAAGCGGCGCGCACGCCCGAGGCGGTGGCCATCGTCCACGACGAGCAGCACCTGACGTACGGTGAGCTCGATCGGCGCTCCCTGCGGCTCGCGTACGATTTACGGAGCCGCGGCGTGGGTGGCGAGGGAGCGGGCGAGGTGCGCGTCGGCGTGTGCCTGCCGCGTTCCATCGGCATGATCGTCGCCGTGCTCGGCGTGCTTCGGGCGGGCGGCACCTATGTTCCCATCGATCCCAAGTACCCACGCGAGCGGATCGCCGGCTTGGTCGGCGATGCCGGCGTCTCCGTGGTCGTCGCCGACGGTGGTGCGATGGGCGATTTGCCGCCTGGGGTCGAGGTGGTGGATCTCGATCCCGCGCTCGGCGGCCTTCGTGGGTCGCCTTCGGAGACGGGCGGCTTGCCGGATCCGACGTTCCGCGCGGAGGATTTTGCCGCCGGGCAGGCGGCGTACATCCTCTATACCTCCGGCTCGACGGGGGTGCCCAAAGGCGTGGTGGTCGCGCAGCGGACGCTCGCGCGCTTCGTCGAAACGGCGGCCGCGCACTACGCCATCGCGCCCGGCGATCGGGTGCTGCAGTTCGCGGCGCTGAGCTTCGATGCGAGCGTGGAGGAGATTTTTCCGTGCCTCGTGCGCGGCGCGACCTTGGTGCTGCGCACGGAAGAAATGCTCGAGTCGGTGGCATCGTTCCTCGCGGCGTGCGCGCGATGGGGCATGACCGTGCTGGACCTTCCGACCATGTATTGGCACCGCGTGGTGGCGGGCCTGGAGGAGGGTCTCACGGTGCCGGCTTGCCTGCGGCTGCTCATCATCGGCGGCGAGGCGGCCTTGCCGGAGCGGGTGAGCGCGTGGCGCGCCGCACGTGGCGTCGCGCAGGTTCGCTTGCTCAACACGTACGGGCCGGCCGAGGCGACCGTGAGCGCGACGGCCAGTGACTTGATGGCGATCGATGCGCGCGGCGCGATCGATGCGCGCGACGCATGGGCGATCCCCATCGGCCGCCCCCTCGCGGGCGTGCGCGCCCATGTGCTCGACCGCGCGGGGGAGCCCGTTCCCATCGGCGTCATGGGGGAGCTCTACTTGGGCGGAGAAGGCCTCGCGCGCGGGTACTGGAGGCGTCCGGACCAAACCGCCGCGCGCTTCGTGCCGGATCCGTTCTCCGAGCGGCCGGGGGAGCGGCTGTATCGGACGGGCGATTGCGTCCGCTGGCGCGACGATGGGCAGCTGGAGTTCGCGGGCCGCGTGGATCACCAGGTCAAGCTGCGCGGCTTTCGCATCGAGCCGGGCGAGATCGAGGCGCAGCTCGCCGCGCACCCCGGCGTGCGGGAGGCCATCGTGCTCGTGCGGGAGGACCGCCCGGGAGACCGCCGCTTGGTGGCGTACGTCGCGGCCGATGCCACCGTGGAGCCGGAAGCCCTCCGGCGCACCTTGAAGGAGCGGGTGCCGGACTACATGGTGCCCTCGTCGTTCGTGGTGCGGGGCGAGCTGCCCCATACGCCCCACGGCAAGATCGATCGCGGTGCGCTGCCGGCCCCCACGATCGACATCGAACGCGAGGCCACCGCGCCCGCGACCCACGCGGAGGAGGTCCTCGCCGCGGTGTGGGCGGCGCTCCTCGGGCGGCCGGCGGTCGGGACGCGGGAGAACTTCTTCGAGCTCGGGGGCGATTCGATCCTGGCGCTGCAGGTCGTCTCGCGCGCGCGGGCCGCCGGGCTCGCGATCACGGCGCGTCAGATCTTCCTTCATCAGACCGTCGCCGAGCTGGCCGCGGTCGCGGAGGCGCTCGCGCATCCGCCGGCGCGCGCCGAGCGCGCGGAGGGCGACGTCCCGCTCACCCCCATCCAGCGCTGGTTCTTCGCGCAGGGCGCCGAGAACCCGCACCACTGGAACCAGTCGTTCTTGCTCGAGCTGCGCCAGCCCGTGGTGTTCGAGGCCCTGGAGGCCGCCGTTGCCGCGGTGGCGGAGCATCACGACGCCCTGAGGTTGCGCTTCGTCGATACGGGCGGCGCGTACCACCAAGCGTACGCGGGGGCGCCGCGCGCGGCGGTCGGGCGCGTGCGCGTCCCCGAGGCTCCCGCGGAGGAGATCTCCCGAGAAGGGCGCATCACCCGCGCCGCGGAGCCCTGGCAGTCGCAGCTTCATCTGAGCGACGGGCCGCTCCTCCGTGCCGTGCTCCTCGAGGGCGCCTTGTCCGAGCCCGCCCATTTGCTGCTGGTCGCGCATCACCTGGTGGTCGACGCCGTCTCCTGGCGCATCCTGCTCGAAGATCTGCAGCTCGCCTATGCGCAGCACACCTCGGGCGAAGCGATCCGTCTCCCCGCGACGTCCATCCCCTTCGGCGCGTGGGCGCGCCGCCTTTCGGCGCACGCCCGATCGGAGGCGATCCGAAAGCACGCGCCCGCGTGGATCGCGCAGGGTGGCCCGACGCCTTTGCTTCCCGTGGACGATCCGAACGGCGCGGCCGTCGAGGGCGAAACCGTTCGCCTCACGGAGCGCCTCGATGCGGACGCCACGCGGCTCCTGCTCGAATCGGCCCCCGCGTACCGGCTGCGGGTGGAGGAGATCCTGCTCACCGCCCTCGCCGGCGCGCTCGCGCAGTGGACGGGAGACGACACGGTGCTCATCGAGATGGAGGCGCACGGACGCGACGCGCTCGACGACGCCGACGCCTCCCGCACCGTGGGGTGGTTCACATCGCTGTACCCCGTCCGACTGGCGATCCCCCGAGGCGCCGCGCCCGATCACGCGCTGCGCGAGGTGAGGGAACGACTGCGCAGTCTATCGCCCATGCGTGAGAGCTACGGGCTGCTTCGCCACCTCGCGAGCGACGCGGACACGCAGCTGCTCCGCGCTCGAGGCGCGCCCCACGTGAGCTTCAACTACCTCGGACAGTGGGACGACCTCTTTGCGCAAAGCCCGCTCTTTGCGTTCTCCGAGGCCGACCCCGGCGCCGAGCGCGATCCCAAGGCCCCCCGAGCGTACGAGCTGGAGATCGACGCGGCGGTCGTCGGCGGACGCTTGCGGATCACGTGGAGCTACAGCGGTGCGCGCTACCGGCGCGGGACCATCGCAGAGCTCCACCACGACTTCGCGGCCCGGCTCCGCGCGCTCTCGGCGCACGCCGCCGCGGCGGCCGCGCGGGGCGAGGTGCCCTACACGCCCTCGGACTTCCCGCTCGCGCGGCTCCAACGAGCCACGTTGGATCGCGTGCTCGCCTCCCGCCGCGACGTCGAGGACGTGTACCCTCTGAGCCCACTTCAACAAGGGCTGCTCTTTCACAGCCTGTACGAGCCCGGCTCCGGCGTCTATGTCGAGCAGGTGACGTGCCGGCTGGAGGGCGCGCTCGACCAGGACGCGTTCCGCCGCGCGTGGGAGGCCGTCGTGGAGCACCACGGCGTGCTGCGCACGACGTTCCTTTGGGAGGGCGCCGACGAACCGCTTCAGATCGTCCGGCGGACGGCGGCCATCGCCATCGGCGCCGAAGACTGGCGCGGCCTCGGCGCAGACGAGCAGCGTGCGCGAATCGAGGCGCGTCTCGAGGCGGATCGCGCCGAGGGCTTCGACCTGGGTCAGGGCCCGCTCATGCGCGTCGCGCTCCTTCGGTTGGAGGACAGCGTCCATCGGGTCCTATGGAGCCATCACCACCTCGTCCTCGACGGGTGGTCCGCGGCCATCGTCCTGCGCGACGCGTTCTCGGCCTACGATGCCTTGCGCAGCGGCCGCGCCATCGCGTTGGCGGCGCGCACGCGCTACCGCGACCACATCGCGTGGCTGCAGGAGCACGATCCCGATGCGGCGAGGCCATTTTGGCAGCGCACCTTGGAGGGCTTCCACGCCGCCACACCGTTGCCCTTCGAGCGGGCGCAGCCGGGGGATCCGCCGAGCGGACAGGGCGCGGAGACGCGGCTCCTGTCGGCATCGGCCACCGAGCGGCTCCAACGCTTCGCGCAGCAGCAGCGACTCACGCTCAGCGCCGTGGCCCAGGGTGCGTGGGCGTTCGTGCTCGCGCGCACGGCGCGCTCCGAGGACGTCCTCTTTGGGATCACGGTGGCCGGTCGATCGGCGGCGCTCCCTGCTTCCGCGGGCCTCTCCGGGGTGGAGGGCATGGTCGGCCTCTTCATCAACACGCTCCCGTTGCGCGTGGCCGTGCCGGCATCGACCACGGTCGGGGACTGGCTGCGCGATCTCGCGAAGCGCACCACGGAGCTCGGGCCCTACGAGCACACGCCCCTCGCCCGCGCGCGCGCCTGGAGCCCCCTGCCCTCGGGCCAGCCGCTCTTCGAGAGCCTCTTGGTCTTCGAGAACTACCCGGCCGATCCGCGCGCCTACCAGGGGCTGCCCGGGCTCGCGGTGCGGGATGTCGCGTTCGAGGAGCAGACCAACTATCCGCTCACCCTGACCGTCGTCCCGGGCCCCGAGCTCCGGCTCCGTCTCGCCTACGATCGGCGCCGCTTCGACCGGGAGGGCGCCGCGCACGTGCTCGAGTTGGTCGAGGCGGCGCTTCGTCAGCTGACCAGCCACCCCGAGGTACCGGTGGGCGCGCTCTCGCTCCTCGGCGAGCTGCACGATCGGCGCAGCCTGGCCAAGCGGAACGCGACCGAGCGGGACTATGCGGGCGATCGCCTCGTCCACGAGCTCTTCGAAGCGCATGCCGCCGCGAAGCCCGACGACGTGGCGCTGATCTTCGACGAGCGCAGCCTGCGCTACCGCGAGTTGAACGAGCGCGCCAACCAGGTCGCGCACGCCCTCCGGCGCGCGGGGGTCGGCCCCGACGTGCTCGTCGCCATCGCGATGGAGCGCTCGGTGGAGATGGTGGTGGGCCTGCTCGGCGTCCTCAAGGCCGGAGGCGCCTATGTGCCCATCGATCCGGAGTATCCGGCCGATCGCATCGCCTTCATGCTCGAGGACGCGGGGGCCGAGGTGCTGCTCAGTCAGTGGCCCGTGGCCTCGCGCCTGCCGGCCCATCGGGCGCGCGTGCTTTGCCTCGACGCGGACCGAGCCACCCTCGAGCGGGAGCCCACCGCGAACCCGGCCGTCCGCGTGGCCGGCGACAACCTGGCGTACACGATTTACACGTCCGGCTCGACGGGTCGCCCCAAGGGTGCCGGCAACAGCCACCGGGGTCTGCTCAATCGGCTGCAGTGGATGCAGGAGCGCTACGGTCTTTCGGCGTCGGACCGGGTGCTTCAGAAGACCCCATTCAGCTTCGATGTCTCCGTTTGGGAGTTCTTTTGGCCGCTCATGACGGGGGCCGGGTTGGTCGTGGCGCGCCCCGGAGATCACCGCGACGGCGATCGGCTGGTCGAGCTCATCATGCGGCACGACGTGACGACCCTGCACTTCGTTCCGCCGATGCTCCAAGCCTTTTTGGAGACCCCGGGGGTCTCGTCGTGCCGCTCGCTCCGGCGCGTGATCTGCAGCGGTGAAGCGTTGCCGTCGGAGCTCGCGCGGCGCTTCTTCGAGCGGCTCGGCGCGGAGCTGCACAACCTCTACGGTCCCACCGAGGCCTCGATCGACGTAACGGCGTGGGCGTGCCAGCCCGAGGACGATGGCGCGTCGGTGCCCATCGGCACGCCCATCGCGAACGTGCAAACGTACATCCTCGATCGCCAGGGTCACCCGGTGCCGGACGGCGTGGCCGGGGAGATCCATCTGGGCGGTGTGCAGCTCGCGCGCGGCTACCACCGGCGCCCGGAGCTGACGGCCGAGCGCTTCATCCCCGATCCGTTTGGTACGGCACCGGGAGGACGGCTGTATCGAACGGGCGATCTCGCCCGCTACCGAGCCGACGGCGCCATCGAGTTCCTCGGACGGCTCGATCACCAGGTGAAGATCCGGGGCCTGCGCGTGGAGCTCGGCGAGATCGAGGCGCGCCTGCTCCAGCACCCCGACGTCCGCGAAGCGGTGGTGGTCGCGCGCGAGCAGGCGCACGGGGGAAAGAGCCTCGCGGCGTACGTATCGGTGGCGGCTGCGTCGGCTGCCCCGCCGGCGATCGGCTCGTCCGCGGGCGGCGCCTCGGCGATCGGCTCGTCCGCGGGCGGCGCCTCGCCGATTGGCGCGTCCGCAGGCGGCGCCTCGGCGATCGGCGCGTCCGCAGGCGGCGCCTCGGCGATTGGCTCGTCCGCGGGCGGCGCCTCGGCGATTGGCTCGTCCGCGGGCGTGCCGGCGGCGCCGCCGGGGCCCGAGGATCTTCGCGCCTGGGTGGCGGAGTGCCTCCCGGCGTACATGGTGCCTGCGCGGATCCTCGTGCTCGATCGGCTGCCGCTGTCGCCGAATGGCAAGGTCGATCGGCGCGCGCTGCCGGCGCCCGACGCGATGGCCGCGGCCCAGCGTCCCTACGCCCCACCTCGGACCGAGGCGGAGCGCATCTTGGCCGAGGTGTGGGCGGCGCTGTTGGGACGCGAGCGGATCGGCATCGACGACGACTTCTTCGAGCTGGGTGGCGATTCGATCGTTACCTTGCAGGTCATCGCACGGGCGGCCCAGCGCGGTCTGCGCCTGACGCCCAAGCAGATGTTCGACCATCCGACCATCGCCCAGGCCGCGGCGGTGGCCGTCCCGCTCGACGCATCGGCCGCACCGTCGAACGCGGCGACCGCACCGTCGAACGCGGCGACCGCACCGTCGAACGCGGCGACCGCACCGTCGAACGCGGCGACCGCACCGTCGAACGCGGCGACCGCACCGTCGAACGCGGCGACCGCACCGTCGAACGCGGCGACCGCACCGTCGAACGCGGCGACCGCACCGTCGAACGCGGCGACCGCACCGTCGAGCGCTTCGACGGACGACACGCCCGCCGAGGCCGCGCGGGGTGGATCGTCGCTCGTCGCGGGCGATGGTCCTCCGGCGGCCAACAACCCAGACCTTGGCTTGTCCCCCGAGGAGTGGAGCGATCTCCTGGACGAGCTGGAGAGGTGAAACCGTGACCGACAAGGCAGATCGTTCCGCGAACATCGAAAGCGTCTACGCCCTCTCCCCCATGCAGGAGGGCATGCTGTTCCACACCCTGCTCCGGCCGACCTCGGGCATCTACCTGATGCAAAACCGGTATCGGCTCGAGGGCGAGCTGCACCCCGACGCCTTCGTCCGAGCCTGGCAATACGTGGGCGCCAGGCACCCGGTCCTGCGCACGTCGTTCGTCTGGAAGAGCCAGAAGCGACCGCTCCAAGTCGTTCACAAAAGCGTGGAGATGCCGTTCGAAGTCCTCGATTGGCGCGGCCTCCCCGAGGAGGCCCAAGAGGCTCGTTTGGCCGTGGTGCTGCAGGCCGAGCTCGACGTGGGGTTCGATTTCGGAAAGGCGCCGCTCACCCGGTTTCGGCTCATTCGGCTCGACGAACGGACCTACGAGTTCGTGCATAGCTTCCACCACATCTTGCTCGACGAGTGGTGCACCTCGTCGTTGATGATGGACTTCCTCGCCCACTACGAGGCCCTGGTCCGCGGCGAGACACCGAACCTGGCCCCCGCGCGCCCGTACAAGGACTACATCGATTGGCTCGGGCGCCAAGATCTGCCCGCCGCCGAGGCGTTCTGGCGGAGCTACCTCGCAGGCTTCGCCAGCGCCACGCAGCTCGGAATCGACGAGCGCCGCCTCGAAGCTCGAGCCGACGACGCCACCATCGACGATGTGCTGATCCGCCTGGACCGCAAGTCCACCGAGATCCTGTCGTCGTTGGCGCAGCGCCATCGCATCACCCTCAACACGATCGTGCAGGGCGCGTGGGCGCTGCTCCTCAGCCACTACAGCGGGGAGCGCGAGGTGCTCTTCGGTGTCACCGTCGCGGGGCGGCCTCCCGAGCTCCCGAACGTCGAGTCGATCATCGGCCTCTTCATCAACACCTTGCCGCTGCGGGTGGCGGTGCCGCCGGAGCAACCGCTCCTGCCGTGGCTCGTGGGGCTGCTCCACCAAAACCTCCAGCTCCGCCAATACGAGTACGCGCCGCTGGTCGACATCCAGCGGTGGAGCGAGCTCGAACGCGGTCAGTCGCTCTTTCAGAGCTTGTTCGTCTTCGAGAACGCCCCCACCGATCCCACCTTGCGCGATGGCCGCATGGTCTTCCGCGTCCAGCAGGTGCGCGACCGCGTCCACACGAACTACCCGCTGACCGTGATGTCCTGGGTCGACCTCGAGCTGCCGCTCAAGCTCTCCTACGATCCCGCGCGCATCCACCCGGACACCGCCGCGCGGCTGCTCGCCAACCTGCGAACGCTCCTCGCGGGGATGGCCCGCGATCCCGACGCGCGGCTCGGCGATCTGCCGCTCCTCACGCAGGCCGAGCGGCAAACGGCCCTCGTGGAGTGGAACACCACCCGCGCCAGCCCCGCCGATTTCTCCTCGTACGCGGCGCTCTTCCACGCCCAAGTGGCACGAACGCCCAACGCCGTGGCCGTCACCTGCGGCGATCGACAGCGAACCTACGCCGAGCTGAATCGCGACGCCAACCAACTGGCGCACGTGCTCGCGGCCCGCGGCATCGGCCCCGAGGAGCGGGTGGTCCTCCTCGACGAGCGCGGGATCGAGCTGCTCACCATGATCATCGCCGTATTCAAGGCAGGCGGCGCATACGTCCCGCTCGAGCCGGACTACCCCGACGATCGCGTAGCGCGCATCCTCGCGCTCAGCGAGCCCCGCGTGATCGTGACCCGCGCGCGCCACCGCAAACGCCTCGAGCGCCTCGCGGGATCGCTCGACGCGCGCCCGATCGTCGTCGCCCTCGACGAGCTGCCGGGCGCTCCTATCTCCAATGCCCCGGCCTCCGCCGAGCACCGGCCTCCCGAGCAGCACCTCGCGGGATCGCTCGACGTGCGCCATCGCCCGATCGTCGTCGCCCTCAATGAGCTGCCGAGCACTCCTACCTCCAATGCCCCGGCCTCCGCCGAGCACCGGCCTCCCGAGCATCGGCCTGCCGAGCAGCACCTCGTGGGATCGCTCGACGCGCGCCATCGCCCGATCGTCGTCGCCCTCGACGAGCCACCGCGCGCTCCTTCCTCCAATGCCCCGGCCTCCGCCGAGCACCAGCCTCCCGAGCATCGCTCCGCCGAGCAGCACCTCGTGGGATCGCTCGACGCGCGCCATCGCCCGATCGTCGTCGCCCTCAATGAGCTGCCGAGCGCTCCTACCTCCAATGCCCCGGCCTCCGCCGAGCACCGGCCTCCCGAGCAGCACCTCGCGGGATCGCTCCACGCGCGCCCGATCGTCGTCGCCCTCGACGAGCCGCCGGGCGCTCCCCCTACGTCCGATCCCCCGGGCTCCGCCCAGCATCGCCCCCCCGAGCATCGGCCTGCCGACCCCGGCCCCGAAGAAAACCCGCCGGACCGCGGCGGCCCGTTCAACCTCGCCTACGTGATCTACACGAGCGGATCCACCGGGGTGCCCAAGGGCGCCATGGTCGAACGGCGCGGCATGTTGAACAACATGCTCAGCAAGTTCCCGCGTCTGGGGCTCGTCCCGGGCGACGTCATCGCGCAAACGGCTTCCCCCTGCTTCGACATTTCCGTCTGGCAGTTCCTCACCGCGCTTCTTTGCGGCGGGGTGGTCGAGATCGTGCCCGACGCCATCGTGCGCGATCCCGCCCGCCTGCTCGAGCACATCGAGCAGCGTGGCATTCGCATCATCGAGGTGGTGCCCTCCGTGCTCCAGGGCATGCTCGACGCCGCCGGCGACACCCCCACCCCGCCCGCGCTCGCGCGACTCCGCTGGATCCTGCCCACCGGCGAAGCCCTCCCGGCCGCCCTCGTCCGCGCTTGGCTCGAACGCTATCCGGCGGTACCCCTGATGAACGCCTACGGGCCCGCGGAGTGCTCGGACGACGTGGCCTTGCATCCGCTCACGGCGCCGCCGCCAAAAGATGAAACGCAGGTCCCCATCGGCAAGGCCGTGGACCACCTGCAGCTCTATGTCCTCGACCACCTCCTGTCGCCCCTGCCCATCGGCGTGTGCGGTGAGATCTTCGTCGGGGGCATCGGGGTGGGCCGCGGCTACCTGGGCGAGCCGCGGCGCACGGCGGAGTCGTTCGTCCCCGATCCCTTTCGCGAGGACGAGCCAGGGGCCCACTTGTACCGAACCGGAGATCTGGGGCGCTACCGGGCCGATGGCACGATCGAGTTTGCCGGCCGGCGCGATCACCAGGTCAAGGTCCGAGGGTTCCGCATCGAGCTCGGCGAGATCGAGGCACGGCTCGGCGAGCATCCGGCCATCGCCGAGGCCGTGGTGGTGGTCCGCGAGGATCGACCCGGTGTCACGCGGCTCGTGGCGTATGTCGTCACCGCGGGCGCGGGCGCGACCGTCGACGAGCTCCGCGCGTGGCTCCGCGAGCGCGTGCCGGATTACATGGTGCCGCCGACCTTCGTCGTCCTCTCGGCGCTGCCGCGCACGCCGAACGGCAAGGTCGATCGACGGGCGCTCCCTGCCCCCGACGCGGGCGACGCCCAAGGCTGGCTCGCTCCACGCACCCCGACGGAGGAGCTCCTCGCGGGGATCTGGGCGGACGTGCTGAGCCTACCGCGGGTGGGCGCCTCCGATTCGTTCTTCGATCTCGGCGGCCATTCGCTGATGCTGACCCAGGTCCTCGCGCGCATCCGCCGCGTGTTCAACCTCGAGGTGCCGCTTCGCGCGCTCTTCGAGACGCCGACCATCACCGCCCAAGCGCGCGCGATCGACGCCCTCCGAGACCGGCCCACCATCTCCCGGCCCCCGCTGATCGCACGACCGCGCGAGGCGGAGCTCCCGCTCTCCTTCGCCCAAGAGCGCCTCTGGTTCCTCGCGCAGCTCGAGCCCACCGCCGCCTCGTACAACGTCCCGGCAGCCGTGCGCTTGCGCGGCCCGCTCGATCCGGCGCGGCTGAAACGCAGCTTCGAGGCGGTCGTCCGGCGTCATGAGTCCCTGCGCACGCGCTTCGACGACAACGGCGGACGACCGGTGATGCGCGTGGGCGCCGAGCAGCCGCTCGACATGGAGCTCGTCGATCGCCGCGCGGCCCCCGACGAGGCCCCCGCCTTGCTGGAGGAGCGCGCCCGCCGCCCCTTCGACCTGATCGCGGGACCGCTCCTTCGGATCACCTTGGTCCGGCTCGGGGAGCACGAGCACGTGCTGCTGGTCGTGATCCACCACATCGTCTCCGACGGCTGGTCCATGGGCGTCTTGATCCGCGAGGTGACGGAGCTCTATGCCGCGAACGGCGACCTCGAACGCGTGCTCCCGCCCCTCGGCATCCAGTACGCGGACTACGCGCGATGGCAGCGCGAATGGCTCGACGGCCCCGCCCTCGATGAGCAGCTCGCCTACTGGCGGCAGACCCTGGGCAGCGCTCCCCCGGTGCTGTCGCTGCCCACGGACCATCCGCGGCCCGCGGAGCGCTCCTACCGGGGAGCCCGTCACACCTTCACCCTCCCGCGCGCCCTCGCCGATGCGCTCCGCGCGCTCGCACGCGCCCAGGGTGTGACGTCCTTCATGCTGCTGCTCGCGGGGTTCGAGGCATTGCTCGCGCGCTCCAGCGGCCAGACGGACCTTTGCATCGGCACGCCCATCGCGAACCGCACCTACGTGGAGCTGGAAGGGCTCGTCGGGTTCTTCGTCAACACGCTGGTGCTGCGGACGGATCTCGGGGGCGATCCGTCGTTCACCGCGCTCCTCGTTCGGGTGCGCGAGCTGGTGCTCAAGGCGCAGGCGTACCAGGATTTGCCGTTCGAGCGCCTCGTCCAGGCCTTACGGCCGGCGCGCAACCTCGGGCAGACCCCGTTGTTCCAGGTGATGTTCTCCCTTCAGGAGAACCCCGGCCAGGCGCCGCCCATCGCGGGGCTCGAGATCCTGCCCGTCGAGGTCGACCCGGGCACCGCCCAGTTCGACCTCTCCCTCCACATGGCCCACGATGGCGACGAGCTCAGTGGCGCCTTCGAGTACAGCACGGACCTCTTCGAGGCGCCCACCATCCAACGCATGTCCGACGATCTTCGCGCGCTGCTCGAGGGCATCGTCGCGCAACCGGCCGCGCGCCTCTCCGAGCTGCCGTTCACCGCGCCGCCTCGCCTCGCACACGCGCCGGCTGCGCAGGCCCCGGCTCCCGCGCACGCCGGGGTCATCGCCGCATCCCCCAGCCCCGTGCACGAGCCCCCGACCGCCGAGAGCACCGCGTCCGCCGAAGCCACGACGACCGCCGAAGCCACGACGACCGCCGAAGGCTACGAGCTCCAGCAATTGGCGCAGATCTGGGCCTCGGTGCTGGGCCGCGACCGCGTGGAGCCACACGACAACTTCTTCGAGCTGGGCGGCGACTCCATCCTGAGCCTGCAGGTCGTCGCACGCGCCCGGCAAGCGCGCGTGCGCATCACCACGCGCGAGATGTTCAAACACCAGACCCTCGCCGCGCTGGCCGCGGCCGCACGCGCCCATGCCCGAACCGCCGACGCCCCCGACGAGCAGGGCCCGATCACCGGCGAAGCGCCGCTCACCCCCATCCAAAGGCGCTTCTTCGCGCGCGACTTACCCAACCCGCACCACTGGAACCAAGCCCTCCTGCTCACGGTCGCCGAACCCCTCGACTGGCCCGCGTTGGAGGCCGCCGCGCACGCGCTCGTACGGCACCACGACGCCCTGCGCCTGCGGTACGTGCGCGACGGCCGCCAAGCAGACGGCTGGCGTCAGACGCACGCGCCCGACGAACCGGCCACCATCGTGCATCGCGCCGATCTCTCCGGCGTACCCGAGGCCGAGCACGCGCAGGCCATCGAAGCGCACGCGACCCGATGGCAGGCCAGCCTGGAGCTCACCGTCGGTCCGGTCCTGCGCGTGGTGGGCTTCGACCTGGGAGCGGGCCGCCCCGGCCGCCTGCTCCTCGCCGCCCATCACCTGGTGGTCGACGGCGTCTCGTGGCAGATCCTGCTCGAGGATCTCGAGACCGCGTACGATCACGCCCGGCGCGGAGAGCCGATCCTGCTGCCCGAAAAGAGCACCTCGTTCAAACGATGGGCCGAGCACCTGGAGCTCGCGGCGCGAAACCCCGCGCTCCAGGACGAAGCCGCCTTCTGGCTCGGGCTGCCGTGGGATCGGATCGCGTCCCTTCCCCCCGACCATCCCGCCGGCGAACGAACCGAGGCCACGGCGGCGACCATCACCGTAGGCTTGAGCGCGACGTCCACGCGGAACCTCTTGGAGACCGTGTCCGAAGCGTACAGCACGCGCGTGGAGGAGGTCTTGCTGACCGCGCTGGGCCTGGCGCTCGGGCGCCGGACGGGAGAGGGTGCCGTGGCCTTGGAGGTCGAGGGCCATGGCCGCCATGTCCTTCCCACCCTTGGCGCGCGCGACGGCGACCTCACGGCCGACGGCGACGAGATGGACCTTTCACGCACGGTGGGCTGGTTCACCAGCGCCCACCCGGTGGTGCTCGACATCGCCCCAGACGCAGCCCCGGGCGACGCGCTCAAGTCCATCAAGGAGCAGCTGCGCCGGATCCCGCGCCATGGCCTGCCCTACGGCGTGGTGCGGGAGCTCGGCACGGGCGACGTCGCCGCGCGGCTGCGCGAGCTACCGCCGGTGGGCATCGCCTTCAACTACCTCGGACAATGGGACCAAATCGTGGGCGCGCGCGCGCGCTTCCCCCTCGCCGAGGAGTCGCCGGGCGCCGAGCACGATCCGCGCGGCGCGCTCTCGTACGAGCTCGAGATCGACGCGGCCGTGTACGACGGGAAGCTCGAGGCGACGTGGCGCTACAGCGCGGCGCGCTACCGGCGCGAGACGGTGGAGGCGCTCGGCGCCGCGTGGCGCGACGCGCTCGAGGAGCTGATCGCCCACTGCATATCGCCCGACGCCGGCGGGTACACGCTCTCCGACTTCCCCGACGTCCAACTCGAGGTTCACGAGCTCGACGCCATCCTCGGACAAATGGATTGAGATTTCATGAAAACGAAAAAGGACATCGAGTCGATTCTCCACCTCTCCCCCCTGCAGGAGGGCTTGCTCTTTCACGCCGTCGCCGACCAAGCGCGCGACCCTTACTTTACGCAGACCAGCTTTTTGCTGGAGGGCAAGCTCGATCCGGAGGCCTTCGCGCGCGCGTGGCAAGCGGTGGTGGATCGGCACCCGATCCTTCGCACGTGCTTCGCCTGGGAAGGCATCGCCAAGCCGGTGCAAGTCGCTCGCAAGGCGGTGACCATCCCTCTTCAATCCCATGATTGGCGCGGGCGCGGTGAACGGGCGCGCGAGGAAGACCTCGCGACATTCCTGGCCGGCGATCGCCGGGCCGGCTTCGACTTTCTCAAGCCTCCCCTGATGCGCCTCGCCCTCCTCCGGATCGCGGACGACGCCTGGTACTTCGTCAACAGCCACCACCATATCTTGCTGGACGGCTGGAGCTTCGCCCTGGTCCTTCGGGAGGCGCTGATCGCGTACCATGCCCTGGTCGCCGCCACGAAGCTGGATCTGCCGCCGGCCCGCCCTTACCGCGAGTACCTCGGGTGGGTGAAAGCTCGAAACGAGTCCGACGCCGAGGCGTTCTGGCGCGGCGCCCTGGCTGGCTTCCGAGCGCCGACCGCGCTCCCCACCGATGCGTTGCCCGGTCGTGCGCTGGAGGACGACGCGTTCCCGTACGCCGAGCGCGAGCTCCGCTTCTCGAGCGCCCAGACCGAGGCCCTCGCCGCGTGCGCGCGCCGCCATCGGATCACGCTCAACACCTTGGTGCAGGGCGCGTGGTCGTGCCTTCTGCACCGGCATGGCGGCGGGTCCGAGGTGGTCTTCGGCTCCACCGTGTCGGGCCGGCCACCGGATCTGGAGGGCTCGGACAGCATCGTCGGTCTGCTCATCAACACCTTGCCCATCCGCGTTTCCATGGCCGACCATGAGCCGCTGGGCCCCTGGCTGCAGCGGCTGCAGGATCGAAACAGCGAGCTACGCCAGCACGAGTGGACACCGCTGTCGCAGCTGCAGCGCTGGAGCGAGGTGCCGGGCGGGCAGTCGCTCTTCGAGAGCATCGTCGTCTTCGACAGCTACCCCGAGGAGGACGTGGCCGACATGCCCGCCGATCTTCGCGTTCGCGCCCTGCCCAGGCCAAGCCGCCCCGCCGGCGACGCCGTTCTGACGGCCGGACGAAACAATTACCCGCTCTCCTTGATCGTCGAGCCCACGAGCGAGCTCCGGCTCGTTCTTTGTTACGAGCGCCGCCGCTTCACGCACGAAGGCGCATCCCGCCTGCTCGACCGATGCGCCACCCTGCTCGAGGCGATGGCCGCGCGACCGGACGCGCGCCTGGGCGAGCTGCCCCTCATGAACGAGCGCGAACGCCAGCGGATCCTCGTCGACTGGAACGCGACGCTCCCCACCGAGGCGCTGGCCCCCACCGCGGCGTGCGTCCACGAGCTGTTCGAGGCCGAAGCCAGACGCCACCCCGACACCCTCGCCGTCGTCTGCGAGGACGCGCGCCTCTCGTACCGCGAGCTCGACGCGCGCGCCAACCGCGTCGCGCGCCGGCTGCGCGCGCTGGGGATCGGCGCCGAGGACCGGGTCGTTCTTTGCGCCCCGCGCTCGGTGGAGATGATCGTCGGCCTGCTCGGCGTGCTCAAAGCCGGCGCCGCATACGTGCCGCTCGACCCCAAGTTCCCCCGCGAGCGGCAGCGGGACATCGCCCTCGACAGCGGCGCGCGCGTGGTCATCGCGAGCTCCGGCGCCGAGGCCACCTTCGGCGAAGGGCTCACCCTCGTGGACGTGGCCGACCCTTCCCTCGCCGCCGAGGGCTCTTCGCCGCTCGCGCGCGAGCAGGTGCGCGCCCGCCCGGAGCAATTGGCGTATCTCATTTACACCTCCGGCTCGACAGGGCGCCCGAAAGGCGTCGCCGTGGAGCACCGCCAGCTCGTGAGCTACGTGCGCGCGGCGCTCGCGCGCCTCCCGCTCGCCGGGAGCACCAGCCTGGCCTTCGTCTCCACGGTGGCGGCCGATCTGGGGCACACGTCGCTGTTCGGCGCGCTCTGCTCGGGGCGCACGTTGCACGTGCTCGCCGACGAGCGAATCTTCGACCCCGATCGCATGGCCGAGTACATGCGCCAGCACGCGGTGGACGGCCTCAAGATCGTTCCGAGTCACCTCGCGGGTCTGCTCGAGGCCAAGGATCCCGGGCGGGTGCTGCCGCGTCGCTGCCTGGTGCTGGGGGGTGAGGCGGCGAGCGGTGAGCTGGTGGACAAAATTCGAGCGCTCGCGCCGGACTGCGCGGTCGTCAACCACTACGGTCCGACGGAGACCACGGTGGGCACCCTCACATGGGAGGTCCCTCGCGATGCCCCGCGAACGACCGCGTCGCTCCCCGTCGGCCGGCCTCTCTCGAATACGCAAGCGTACATCCTCGATCCGAACATGCAGCCGGTGCCGGCCGGCGTCCCCGGTGAGCTCTACCTCGGCGGCGCCGGCGTGGCGCGTGGCTACCACGATCGCGCGCGCCTGACCGCCGAGCGGTTCCTCCCCGATCCGTTCGGCACGACCCCCGGCGCGCGCTTGTACCGCACCGGCGACAGGGCTCGTTACCGAAGCGATGGTGCCATCGAGTTCCTGGGGCGAACGGATCATCAAATCAAGCTGCGCGGCTACCGCATCGAGCTCGGTGAAATCGAGTCGGCCCTCCGCGAAGAGCCCCAGGTGCGCGAGGCCGTGGTCGTGGTGCACGACGACGCGGGCGCGAAGCGGCTCGTGGCCTACGTGGTCGCGGCGTCCGAGCATCGCGCCGAAGGCGTCGCGGCATCCGAGCATCGCGCCGAGCTCGACGAGGCGGCGCTGCTTGCATCGCTGGGCCGGCGGCTCCCCGATTACATGCTCCCGAAGGTGATCGTGCCCCTCGCCGCGCTGCCGCTCACCCCCAACGGCAAGATCGACCGCGCCGCGCTCCCCGCGCCGGGCCAAACGCAAACACCGGATCCCACCGCCTTCGTGGCCCCGCGCAACGAGGTCGAGTCCATCCTCGCCCAGGTGTGGGCCGACGTCCTCGGGAAGGAACGGGTCAGCATCCACGACAACTTCTTCGGCCTTGGCGGCGATTCCATCCGGAGCTTGCAAGTCATCGCGCGCGCCAACCAGCGCGGCGTCAAGCTCAATCCAAAGCAGCTCCTCGAGCACCCCACGGTGGCCAAAGCATCGGCGGTGGCCATCGTCAAAAAGGCCGCGCCCGCGCTCCCCGAGGCCGTGGCCCCCGACCCCGCGCCGCCAAAGATGGCCAACCTCAGCGGCCTCACCCCCGAGGCGATCGAGCGCCTTCTGCCCGAGCCCGCGAGCATCGACGACGTCTACCCGCTGTCGCCGATGCAGCAAGGGATGCTCTTTCATACCTTGCTCAACCCGAGCTCGGGCGTCTACTTGATGCAGCAGCATTACACGTGGGAGGGCCCGCTCGACGTCCCCCTGCTCATCGAGGCGTGGCAGAAGGTCATCGATCGGCACCCGATCCTGCGGACCTCGTTCGCGTGGAACGATCTCGAACGACCGCTGCAGATCGTCCGGCGCGTCCACGCGGCGGACGTCGTTCAGGTGCACGATCTGCGCGAGCTGCCGGAGGCCGAGAAGCAGGCGCGCGTGGACGAGACCCTCGAGTCCGAGCTTCGCGCGGGCTTCGACATGACCTGCGCGCCGCTCATGCGGATCCGCCTCTTTCGCATGGCCGACGCGACCTACCGCATCGTGCGCAGCTTCCATCACATCCTCACCGACGACTGGTGCTTCTCGGTGCTCATGATGGAGTGCCTCTCCTTTTACGGCGCGCTGCGCGCGAAGCAGCCGATCGCCTTGCCGATGCCGCGCCCGTACCGAGACTACATCGCGTGGCTCGACGGCCGGGACTTGGCCGCCGGCGAGCAGTTCTGGCGCGCGGAGCTCCGCGGCTTTTCGTCCCCAACGCGGCTCGGGGTGGAGCGCATCCTCAAAGACGACGTGGAGCCCGCCGACACCATGGGCGATGCGTTCATCGAGCTATCGCCCTCGGCCAGCCAGGCGATCGCCGCGTTCGCGCAGCGGCACCAGCTCACGGTGAACACCTTGGTCCAAGGCGCCTGGGCGCTGCTTTTGAGCCGCTACAGCGGCAACCGCGACGTGCTGTTCGGGGTGACGGTGGCCGGCCGGCCGACCGAGCTGCCCGGGGTCGAATCCATCGTGGGGCTGTTCATCAATACATTGCCCCTCCGGGTGCGCGTCTCGCCCGAGCAGCCGATCGTACCTTGGCTCCAGGAGCTGCTCACCCACAATTACCGAATACGCCAATACGAATATCCGCCGCTGGTGCAAATGCAGCAGTGGAGCGAGCTACCCAATGGGCAATCGCTCTTCAACAGCTTGGTGGTCTTCGAGAACGCGCCGCTCGATCCGCGGCTGGGCGAGCAGGTGGGCGACGTCCGACTCTCCTTCGAGCACGACCGCGTCCACACGAACTATCCGATGACGGTCGTGGCCTATCCCGGCGCCCGGCTCGGCGTGCGCCTCTCCTACGACGAGCGATGGTTCGATGCCCTGGCCGTCCGCCGGATGCTCGATCACCTGAGTCGCGCCCTCGAGGACATGGTTCGATCCTCGAACGCGCGGCTGGGCGACATCGGTCTGCTCGGCGCCGACGAACAAGAGCGATTGCTCGGCGCGTGGAACACCACCGCGGGCGAAGCGCCCCCCGCCGCGTCGTATGTCGCGATCTTCGAGTCCCAGGTCCGAAAAACGCCGGGCGCGGACGCCGTCTCCTGCCGCGGGCGCCGGCTGACGTACGCCGGATTGAACGGCGCGGCCAACCGCGTGGCGCGGGCGCTCCGCGCCGAAGG
Organism: Sorangiineae bacterium MSr11954; assembly: GCA_037157815.1. Lineage (NCBI taxonomy): Bacteria > Pseudomonadati > Myxococcota > Myxococcia > Myxococcales > Pendulisporaceae > Pendulispora > Pendulispora albinea. The sequence continues at coordinate 2,480,322 of CP089984.1, read as the reverse complement.
GGTGGGCCCGGACGGCATCGTGGCCGTCCTCGAGGAGCGCGACATCGACCTGGTCGTCGCGGCCGTCGGCGTGCTCAAGGCCGGCGGTGTGTATCTCCCGCTCGACCCGTCGCATCCGTCGTCGCGTCTCGCCCAGGTCATCGCGACGAGCCGCGCTCGGGTGGTGTTGACGTCCCGGGCGTGGGGTCCTGCGCTCTCGGACGCGCTGGCCCGTCTCCCGGAGGCCGAACGACCGCGGCTCGTCCTGCGCGAAGAGCTCCCGTCCGATGCCCGCGACGCGAAGGAGGCGCCCGAGGGCGAGCTACCCGGGCCGGGGCACCTCGCGTACGTGATTTACACGAGCGGATCGACCGGAACGCCGAAGGGCGCCATGGTGGAGCACGCGGGGATGCTCAACAACGTATGGGGCAAGATCCCTGCGCTCTCGCTCACCGCGCGCGACGTCGTCGGGCAAACGGCCTCGCAGTGCTTCGACATCTCCGTCTGGCAGCTCCTCTCGGCGCTGCTCTGCGGCGCGCGCGTGCACATCGTCCCCGGCGACGTGGTGGCGGATCCCCCGCGGCTGCTCGAGGAGGCCGAGGCCCAAGGCATCACCGTGCTGGAGTTGGTCCCGTCTCTGCTGCGCGAGATCGTGCAGCTCCAAGCCTCGAACGAGGCGTTCTCGCGCTTGCGTTGGATGCTCCCCACCGGCGAAGCGCTCACCCCCGATCTGTGCCGGAAATGGTTCGAGCGATTCCCGCACGTGCCCCTCATGAACGCCTATGGCCCCGCGGAGTGCGCCGACGACGTGGCGCTCCATGTGCTCACCGCCGCGCTGGAGCCCGACGCGGCGCACGTCCCCATCGGGCGCGCCGTTCCCAACGTGCAGCTCCACGTCCTCGCGGGCGATGCGCTCGCCCCCATCGGCGCCATCGGCGAGCTTTGCGTCGGAGGGGTCGGTGTCGGTCGCGGATACCTCCACGACCCGCGGCGAACGGCCGAGGTCTTCGTGCCCGATCCTTTCCGCCGCGAGCCCGGCGCCCGCATGTACCGCACCGGCGATCTCGCGCGCCGGCTCGAGGATGGCACCCTCGAATTTCTCGGCCGGCGCGATCACCAGGTCAAGGTCCGCGGCTTTCGCATCGAGCTCGGCGAAATCGAAGTGCGCCTCGCCGAGCACCCGAGGGTCCACGCCGCCGCCGTGCTCGTGCACGCCCCCCCGGCAGGCGGACAGCAGCTCGTCGGCTACGTGGCCACCGGCGGCGATGGGCTCCCGCACGTCGCCCCGAGCGCGCAGACCGCCCCGAGCGCGCAGACCGCCCCGAGCGCGCACGTCGCGCAAGCTTCGCAGGTCGAGCCGCCGCTCACCCCCGCGCAGCTGCGCGAATTTTTGAGGGAGACGCTGCCCGATTATATGATCCCCACCCGGTTCGTGCTTCTTCCCGCCCTGCCGCTCACCCCCAACGGCAAGGTGGATCGCCAGGCGCTTTCCTCGGCCGAAACGCCCGCCGCCCCCTCGGCCATCGAGCTCCCGCGCACACCGACGGAGGACGTCCTCGCCGGCATCTGGGGCGAGGTCCTCGGGCGCGACCGCATCGGCACCGACCAGAGCTTCTTCGACCTCGGCGGCCACTCGCTCCTGGCCACGCGCGTCGTCTCGCGCGTGCGCCGCGCCTTTGGCGTCGAGTTGCCCCTTCGCAGCCTGTTCGACCATCCCACGGTGGCCGAGCTCGCGCGCGACATCGACACCCGGCGCGCCCGCGACCTCGCGAAGGCCCCCGCCCTCGTCGCGGTGCCGCGGGACGAGCCGCTCCCCCTGTCGTTCGCCCAGCAGCGACTGTGGTTCCTCGCGCAGCTCGAGCCCGACAGCGCCGAGTACAACATGACGGCCGCCGTTCGCGTCACCGGCCGTCTCGATCTGGCCGTGTTCGAGCGGAGCCTCGCGGCGCTCATCGCGCGCCACGAAGCGCTGCGCACCTCGTTCGCCCTGAAGGACGGCGAGCCGGTGCAGGTGATCGCGCAGGGCGCAAAGGTGCCCTTCGAGGTGTTCGATCTCTCGGATACTCCGGCCGGAGACCACGAGGCCCGCGTGCAGGCCATCGCCACCGCGCACGCGAGCCGCCCGTTCGACCTCGGCCGCGGCCCCTTGCTCCGCGTGGCCGCCGTCGAGCTGGGCGCAGACGAGCACGTGCTCGTCCTGGTCGCGCACCACATCGTGGCGGACGGCTGGTCCATGAGCGTGCTCGTGGCGGAGCTCGCGGAGCTCTACGATACGGCGCGCGCAGGGCGTCCTTCGACGCTCCGCCCGCTCCCGATCCAGTACGCGGACTTCGCCGTCTGGCAGCGCCAATGGATGCGCGGCCCCGCGCGCGAGGCGCACCTCGGCTACTGGAGGCAGCGCCTCCACGATGCTCCGCCCGCGCTCGATCTCCGCCCCGATCCTGCGCTCACGCATGCATCCACGGGTGCACCGAGCTACCGCGGCGGACGCCTCGAGATGGCTCTCGAGCCCGAGCTCGCGAACGCCCTTCGAGACCTTGGCCGGCAGGAAGGCGCGACCTTGTTCATGACCTTGCTGGCCGCCTTCGAGGTCCTGCTCTTTCAGCGCACGGGGCAAACGGATCTCCTCATCGGGACCGACGTGGCGGGCCGCGGCCGGGTGGAGACCGAGGGGCTCATCGGCTTCTTCGTCAACCTGCTGGTCCTGCGCACGGATCTGGGCGGTGCGCCCACCTTCCGCGAGCTCCTCGGCCGCGTTCGCGAGACGACCCTGGAAGCGTACGCGCACCAGGATCTCCCCTTCGAACAGGTCGTCGACGCCGTCCGCGCGCCGCGCGTCCCGGGGCGCCACCCGTTGGTGCAGACGTTGTTCGTCATGCAGAACACCCCCGCGTCCGAGCTGGAGCTGCCCGGACTTCACTTCCGCGGGATGGACCTCGCGTGGGACACCGCCCGCTTCGACCTCGCCCTGTTCGTGGAGGAGACGCGCGACGGCATGATCGGCGTTTGGAAGTACCGCGCCGAAATGTTCGAGGCGACGACCATCGAGACCATGGCCGCGTCGCTGCTCGCCATCCTGCGGCGCATCGCCGCCGAGCCGGAGAGCCGCATCACGGCCCTCGCGGCCGCGGAGCCAAAGGAGCGCACCAAACGAAGCCGCGCGCTCCCCGCGGGAGGCCTCAAGAGCTTCAAGCGCGCGGCCGCCCCGACGGCCACCCCGGCGACGTCCCAGGTGCAGGCTCCAATGAACGCCTTCATCACCACGCGCCTCGCCAAGCCCACCGAGACGATGCCGCTCATCGTCGAGCCGGCCCTGCCCGACGTGGATCTCGCGGCGTGGGCGCAGGCGGAGCGCGGGTTCATCGACGAGCAGCTCGCCCGTCATGGCGCGCTGCTGTTCCGCGGTTTCGGCCTGAGGTCGGTCCAGGACTTCGAGCAGGTGGCGCGAAACGTGACCGGCGAGCTATTCGGCGAATACGGCGATCTGCCGCGCGAGAAGGCCGGAAAGGACGTATACGGCTCGACACCGTATCCCGCCGACAAGGCGATCCTCTTCCACAACGAGAGCTCGCACCTGCCGCGCTGGCCGCTCAAGCAGTGGTTCTTCTGCACACAAGCTTCGCCCGAAGGCGGCGCCACGCCCATCGTCGACTGCCGCCGTCTGTACGAGGCGCTCTCGCCCGAGCTCCGCGCGCGCTTTCAGCGATTGGGCCTCCTGTACGTACGAAACTTCACCCCCGGATACGACGTGAGCTGGCAGGACTTCTTTCATACGAGCGAGCCCATGGTGGTGGAGGAGCGCTGCCGCGCGGGCGGCATGCGCTGCGATTGGATGGACGGAGGGCGCCTTCGTATCAGCCAGCGCGGCCCGGCCGTGCTCCGGCACCCCAAGACGGGCGAATGGGTCTTCTTCAATCAGATCCAGCTCCACCACCCCGCGTACCTGGAGGCACCGGTGCGCGAGTCGCTCTTGGCCATGCTCGGCGAGCGATGGTTGCCGCGCCATGTCTCGTACGGCGACGGCTCGCCCATCGACGAAGGCACCACCCGCGTTCTCGGCGAAATCTACGAACGCTGCGCCGTGCGCAACCCGTGGCAGAGCGGCGATCTGCTGATGCTCGACAATATGCTCGTGGCCCACGCCCGCGATCCCTTCAAGGGCCCGCGCAAAATCGTGGTGGCCATGGGCCAAATGGTGTCGCACGCCGATCTCGCGCGCGCCGAGGGCCTGGAGACGACCCCGTGACGACCCACGCGGAAGCACCTGCGATCGAAACCACCGGCCTCGCGCTGGAGGGCGTTCGACTCTCCCCCGTGCAGCGGCGCCTCTGGGCCCTGCACCAGCACGGCGTCTCGGCCACCGCGCGGGCGCGCGTTCGGGCCTTTGGCCGCATCGAGCACGAGAGGCTCGCGCGCGCGTTGCGGGATGTCGTCGCGCGCCACGAGATTTTGCGCACGACCTTCCATCGCGACGCGCGCCTCAAGTTCCCGCTCCAACGAGCCGGCGCGGGCGCCTTTGCATGGCGCTACATCGAGCTCGAGGGTCTTCCGGAGAGCGAACAGCGCGCCACCATCGCCACCTTGTGGCAAGAGGCGGCGCGGCGGGATTTCGACCTGGCCCTCGGCCCCGTGCTCGACGTGACCCTCCTCCGGCGCGGCGCCGAGCACCACGAGCTCCTCCTGGTCCTGCCGGCGCTCTCGGCCGACGCATGGACCTTGCGCCTCTTCGTGCGGGAGCTCGCCGAGGCCTACGCGCACCGCGCCGGGCCGCCCGAAGGATCGGAGGAGCCCGCGCAGTACGCGCAATATTCGGAGTGGCAGAACGAGCTCTCCGGCGGTGGAGACGTCTCGCCTTTGGCCTCGCAAGCGCCTTCGGCCGCCCCCATCGTCCTGCCGTTCGAAGACGCCTCGGACGGGGCGCGCGCGGTGTATGCGCGGGTGGAGCTGGGCGTCGAGGCTCGCGTGGCGATCGGGCTCGAAGCCCTGGCGCGCCGTCAGGGGACGACGGTATCGGCGCTTCTATTGGCGGCCTGGCTCGTGCACCGCGCGCGTCTCTCGCCCGGGCTCGGCGCGCAAAACGTGCGAAAGGAGCTCGGCGTGGCCGTCCTCTCCGCGGGGCGGCACGTGGAGGAGCTTCACGAGGTGATGGGGCCCGTGGCGAGCTGGATGCCGGCCGTGTGCCGCGTCGACGAAGCGGTGTCGTTCGGTGAGCTCGTGCGGCGGGTGGAGGCTGCGCTCGACGAGGGGCTCGATCCGCTCGACCAGGATGCGCCCGAGCGCACGGCGGAGTGGCCCGCGGTGCAGCATGGCACATCGGATTGGGTAGGATTTGCTTACGACGAAATTCCGAAGGCGGTGATGGCCTCGGGCACGTCCTGGCAACTCGAGGCGCAGTGCATGGGGCCACCGGGTCTCAAGCTCGCGCTGTCCGTCGTGCGCGGCGCACGTGGCGACGATGTACGTAGCGACGGCGTACGTGGCGACGGCGTACGTGGCGACGGCGTACGTGGCGACGGCGTACGTGGCGACGGCGTACGTGGCGACGACGGCGTGCGCGATGACGGCGCGTCGGTGACGATCTGGTACGATACCCATCGCGTATCGAGCGGCGGTGCCGCGACCCTCGCCGAGCAGTACGTCGCGCTCGTGGGCACCTTGGAGTCATCGTGGGACGCACCCGTGGGCGCGCTTCGCATCCTCGGGGCGCCCGAGCGCGCGCGCAGGCTCACCGATGGCCGCGGCAAAGCCCCAGATTCGGCGCCGCGGCTCCTCCAGCGCGCCTTCGAGCAGCAAGCCGCGCGAAGGCCGGACTCGCTCGCGGTCATCTGCGGCGAGCAGCGCTTGACGTACCGGGAGCTCAATCGCCGCGCCAATCGACTTGCGCGCGAGCTGTCGCGCCGAGGCTTGAAGCCCGGGAGCCCCGTCGGTCTCTGCTGCGAGCGCTCCGCCGACATGATCGTCGGCCTTCTGGGCGTCCTCAAGGCCGGCGGCGCCTATGCTCCGCTCGATCCGCAGGCGCCCTCCGAGCGTCTCCTGCAGCAGCTCCGGCAAGGCGCCTTCTCCATCGTGCTCACGAACCGCGACGAGGCGTGGCCGCACACGGGCTGCGCCATCGTTCGAGTCGACGGCTCCCCTGCCCCCGACCAGGACGCAAACCCGGACGTCACCCCCCGGCTCGACGATCTCGCGTCCGTCATTTTTACGTCGGGGTCGACGGGCGTGCCGAAGGGCGTCGCCATCACCCATCGCGGCATCGCCAACTACACGCAGGCGCTCTGCGGAGCGCTCGACATCGAGCCCGGCCTCCACTTCGCGACCGTCACGACCTTGAGCGCCGATCTAGGCAACACCAGCATCTTTGCGTCCCTGGCCACGGGCGGATGCCTCCATGTGATCGACTACGAGACGGCCACGGACGGGCAAAAATTTGCAGAATACACCGAACGATACGCGCTCGACGTGTTGAAGATCGTCCCGTCCCACCTCGGCGCGTTGCTCGACGCCGGGCAAGGCCGGGCCGTGTTGCCGCGGCGCCTCCTCGTGCTCGGCGGAGAGGCGCTCCCGATGGCGCTCGCCGATCGGATCGCCGCGCTCGGCGGCACGTGCGCGGTGGTCAACCACTACGGCCCCACCGAGACCACCGTGGGCGCGCTCGTTTTGCCCCTTCGCGATCTGCGCGATCGATTCGGTTGCGCGTCGGTGCCCATCGGGCGGCCGCTGCCCGGCGATGAATCGTACATTCTCGACACGGACCTCGAGCCCGCGGCCGTCGGCACGGTGGGCGAGCTCTATCTCGGCGGCGCCGGTCTGGCGCGCGGCTACCTGGGCCGGCCCGATCTCACCGCCGAGCGCTTCGTGCCGCATCCCTTCGCGGCGGGCGCGCGCCTCTATCGAACGGGCGACCTCGCGAGGTACCGCCCCGACGGCACCGTCGAGTTCCTCGGGCGCCGCGACCATCAGCTCAAGATCCGCGGGTTCCGCGTGGAGCTGGGCGAGATCGAGGCGCGCTTGTCGGAACATCCCGCGGTCGGCCAAGCCATCGTCCTGGCGCGGCAGGACGAGGGCTTCGCGCTCGTCGCATACGTGGTCCCGAAGCAGCTCGACGAAAAACCCCACGAGAAGCTCGACCCCGCGAAGGTGCGCGAGTTCCTCGTCCCCCGGCTGCCCGACTACATGCTCCCCACGGACATCGTGGTCCTTCCGCGGCTCCCCCTCACGGCCAACGGCAAGGTGGATCGCAAGGCCCTCCCCAGCCCCGCGGACCGGCGCGCCAAGCACGCTCATGTCGCGCCCCGCACCCCCATCGAGGAGACGCTCGCGCGCATTTGGGCCGACGTGCTCGGGGTCGCAAAGGTGGGCGTAGACGACGACTTCTTCGCGTTGGGCGGGCACTCGCTGCTCGCCATTCCGCTGATGCACCGAATCCAGCAATCGTTCGGCACCGGGCTCTCGCTGATGGCCATCTTTCGTGCCCCCACCGTTGCCGGCCTGGCCGAGCTCATCGCCCAAGCCCGCGCCGGCCAAAGCCTAGAGGCGGGCGCCCACGCAAACGCTGCCGCCGATGCAGACGCGAACGCCGTCGCAAATGCAGACGCGAACGCCGTCGCCGATGCACGTGCGAACGCCGTCGTAAATGCAGACGCGAACGCCGTCGCAAATGCAGACGCGAACGCTGCCGCCGATGCACGTGCGAACGCCGTCGCAAATGCAGACGCGAACGCCGTCGCCGATGCACGTGCGAACGCCGTCGCAAATGCAGACGCAAACGCTGCCGCCGATGCACGTGCGAACGCCGTCGCAAATGCAGGCGCGGGCGCGCGAGCCTCCTCGACCATCGTAGCCCTCCGCCAAGCGTCACCTTCGGCGCATGCGCGTCCTCCCCTGTTCTGCGTGGACCCCACGGGCCGCCATGTCACGGCGTATCAGCCGCTGGCCGACGCCCTCGGCGACGATCGCCCCGTGCTCGGGCTCGACCTCGGCTCGGTGTTGGGCCACGAAGACGATTCGATTCCATTCATCACCGAGGCGCTCGCCCGCGAGGTGCAAGCGTACCAGCCGCGCGGCCCGTACCATCTACTTGGGTGGTCGTTGGGCGGCGTCCTCGCCCTCGGTGTCGCGCGCGTGCTCGAAGCGCGGGGCGAGTCGGTCGGATTTCTCGGCATCCTCGATACGCAGCCGCGCACCCACCTGTACACGGGCGAAGCGCCCGACGTCGTATCCGAGCTCGCGGGGTACATCGATCCCCATCGCCGCGAGGAGCTCTTGGCGCTGCCGCAAGAGGAGCTTCGCGCCTTGAAGGAGCGCCTCGACCGCCTCGCCGCCCGCGAGCGCGTGGAGCAAGCCGCCATTTGGGCCCAGGCGCGGGGCTTTCTTCCCGAGGACGCCCCGGCCGCCGCATTTTGGCACCGTTACGTCCTACTCCGCGACGCCGCGCTCTTTCTGAACGCGCTGCCCGCGCGTGCTCTGCGCGCGTCCCTTTGCGTCTGGTGGAGCGAGGAGACGATCGAAAACTACGGCGGCCCGGCCGTCGACTGGCAAGCGTTCACCGGCGGCGCCGTGCACACCGTCCGCGTACCGGGCGATCACCTGGCCGCCGTGCAAAGCGGCGAGGCAACGACCAGCGTGCGCGCCGCGCTGGATCGTTTGCTCGCGCCACCCTGACGGGTCAATCCTCTTCGAGCCACGCGAGGGCGTCGCGCAACACCGGCTCTTCGCGTGCGGGAACATAGGTGTGCCCCACCGGCCCGAGATCCACGAAGCGCGCCGCGTATCCCTCTTGGACGAGCGCCGCGGCGGCATTTTCGAGTGCGCGGCGCGTCCCATCGAACCGCCCCGAGGCGAAGACGGCGCGCCGCACGCCTGCAGCGCGGAGCGTCTCGGCGGCGGGTCGTACGTCGGCGCCGATGAACATCACCGCGCGGTAGCGCCCGGGCTGGCTGCGAAGAAGATCGCGTGCAAGGTACGCCCCCTGCGAAAAACCGACGAGGACGCGACTTCCGGGCGACACGTCGACCGCGTCCGCGTACCTCGCCACGAGCCGCTGCTCCGCGTCGCCGATGACCTTGGCGCGATCGTCGCTGGACCCGGTCCAGATCGCACCGCCGCCGGTGCATGGCGTGGGGGCGCTCGGGCACAGGAGCCACGACGACTCCACCACGCCGTCTCGAAAATGGGCGCACCCGTTGCCGGGATCGCCGCACATGCCATGAAGATAAACGGTTATCGGACGGGCGCGCGGCGGCGTCCGAGACACGTCGCCCGACGGGGAAAACGCGTAAATGGGCAATCGGCCATCCCGAAGCGTCATTCGCCCTTCGCCGCGGGCATCGTGCGCCGTTTCCGCACCATTCGCTCTGGAATATCCCGTCACCATCAACGTCAATCCGAATAAAAGACAAACCACCACGGGTGCGCGCCGCGCGCGCCGAGTCAAAGGATACATATCGCCGCTCCTCCGCAGGAGCGCCGCGCCGCCCGATGCGGCGCGCGCTTTCACCCTCTCCATCGTCGGTGAAAGCCATTTCGTGACATGCCCCGCGCCGATTCACGTGCGCGCCAACTCGTGACGTGCCCGCGCCGATCACCGCGCGCGGATTCGTGGCCCGCGACGCTCCCAGCCCCAAGCATCGCGCACGGGCGCCTCGACACGTTCGCGAGCGGACCGACTCCGCACACCCCCGCGGGGCGTACTACTTCTTCGTGCCGAGGGAGGGGGTACCCACACCGCCGTAGGAGTCCCCTGGCTTTGGCGGCGCCGCCGGCGTCCAAGGCGCATCGCTCGAGCTCGAGCGACGCTGAGGTCTTCGCACGGGCGGCGCCGACGTCGTCGGAACGGACGACGGCGCCGTCGTCGGCACGGACGGCGGCGCCGTCGGCACGGGCGGCGGCGGCGCCGTCGGCACGGGCGGCGCCGTCGGCACGGGGGCCGACAAGTCCTGCGGCACGAGCTCGGGCGCCACGATCTTTCGCGCAGCGTCTCGCGCGCTCTCCACCGCGGGATCCTTCGCGATCTCGGGCTCCAACGTGGCGGCGCGATCCAGCGAGTCGAGGCACGCGCGCCACTCCCCGCGTTCGCAAAGCGCGAGACCTTCGTCGCGCTCGTTCAAGGCGCGCTCGTGCGGTGTCGGCTCCTTCGGCACCTCGGGGCCGATATCTTGCGCCATCGGCGCATCGGGCGCCGGTCGCCGCGCGCGCGCCAACCAGAGGACGACCAGGATCCCCACGATCCCGAGCGCCGCCAGCGCGGCCATTTGCGCAGCCCGGCGCGCCACGAAATGCCTCCGCAAGCGGCTCACCCGCTGGCGAACGCGCGCCGCGGGCAGCTTTTCCCCATCGGCGATCGACTCGAGCTTTTCGCCCTCGCCCTCGCGCAAAAGCCACTCGAGCGTCTGCTGCGCATCGCGCCCGCTCGGGAGCTCACGCGCCGCCCACCGCAAAAGATCGTCGGCCTCTTCCGACGATACATGGACGGGGATCTCGGGAACGTCGAAGACCTCTCGCCGCGCGCGCCGATGGTAGTCGGCCACCTTATGCCGTGCGATGCCATAGATCCACTGACGCAGCGCCTCCGGCTCGCTGGGGCGCGTCTGCGATGCCAGAGCCTCGGCCAACGTCGACTGAACGACATCCTCGGCATCCTTCTCGGGAACACGACGGCGCACGAGCGCGACGAGGGCTTCGCGGAAGGTGGACGAGGACCAATGGGACGTCACGGTTCGGGGCACATTCGCTCCTCGTACGAGAGCACGAGAGTGTGACCGCCCCACCCGTTTTTTTTCACGCCCCGAGAGTGCACGCCCTACGCCGTGCTCCCCGTGAGTGCATGCCCCACGCCGTGATCCCACGGTTCCCTGAGCCCGACGGGCTCTGCGGCTGCTCCCGGTACGCTCTCGTTTGCAAGAGAGGCCGCACGCGGCGATGCTCGTGCGATGGGAAAACGGCGTTGGGGCGCGCTGGCTGGACTGGCAGTCATGGCCTTGACGGCATGCTCGTTCTTGACTTCGTGGGACGGCATGACCGGAGGCACGGGCGCAGCGTCCGATGGGGGTCTGGGCGACACGAGCGCGGACGGCGGAGGATCGTGCACCGCCGATTGCGGCACCCCCTACTGCCAAGGCCTTCACCCCTCGCCCACCTTTTGCCGCGACTTCGACGACGGGCGGCTCTACAGCACCGATTTCGAGCTTCTGTTCAAGCGACCCGATTTCGTGGCGGCCGATCCCGGCGCTTGGTCTTCGGCCCCCCTGTCGTTCATCTCGGAGGTGGCCACGGGCTCGATGGATCGGCGAGCCTACATGTTTCGGACCTTCGACGCCGGGCGACCGCGGAACATTCGCATGTCATTCGACGTCCTCATGGAACGATACATCCCTTCCCAGGTGGCAAGCGTGGTGAGCATCGAGGGCCACCCCGACCAGCCCGATTCACGCAAGATGGACGTTTACCTGGGAGCGGACGGCTCGAGCATCGAAGAACGCATCATGAACCCCGACGGCTCGGCGCCCCAGTATCGAAACTACCTCTTCGTGGATCGTCAACCGAGGGCCGGCACATGGTCCCATCTCGACATTCGAATCGACGTACCCGCGCGGCGGATCGCCGCACGCCTGGACGGCACCCTCGTCATCGACAATGAAATAAAGGCCGATTGGTCCGTCTCCGACATCGAGCTCAAACTCGGCATCGTGTGGGCGACGGAAAACACATCCACGTGGCGCTTTCGCTACGACGACATCGTCCTCGATCTCCATTGAATCGAAGCCGTCCGCCGGATCACCGCGCGCACCAAAAACCCCGGGCCCTGGAGATCATCCAGAGCCCGGGCCGTCGCGAATGGATCAACTGCCGTGTATCACCTGCCGTGGATCAACCGCAGAGGAGCAAGCTGATCCCGCTGTCACCACAGTCGCCGAGGACGCTCAGATCGCTGCCTGCTGCAAACGAATCGTCGCTGGTTTCGACTTCCGAAGCGTCTTCGATGGCCTGCAAATCGAGGATGGACATGAGACTCGTTCCCTTTCTTGTAACGTTGTTCGACGATCAGAGCGAGACGGAAGCCGGCGCAAGAAACGGCAAATGCACGGGCTCCCCGTGACAGGCAGCGCCGAGCGCGAGGAGCACCCCGGCGTTGCCGGTGGCCAGATCCATGGAGAGCCGCAGCAATTGATCGCCGGGAAACGCGAGGTGCCCGCGATACGAGAGCGCGTGCCAATTCAGGCGACGAACCTGTTCGCGCACCTCCGGGTCGGCGATCGCCGCACCGGCGCCATGAAGCTGACTCGAATAAAGGACCATGCCGGCGCGCCCGCGGAGCAAGCCGGGTTGAACGTAGAACCTCGATCGCGCGGCGATCCGAATTCCCGCGCTGGCTTCGGCAAATGCCTCATCGTGGCGATGCGCCAAATACCGATCGAGGACCAGACCGATTCCCGTGCTGCCGCCGTCGAGGTAAGGCAAACGCCGCCACCCTTCGTTGACCTGCAAGCACCCATCGGGCCTCGCGATGCACCGGCGCAAATCCTGACGAAGGGCCACCGCCGCGTGATCGAGAAATACGGAATCACGTGTCTGCTCGTACAGATGAACGAAGAGCAGCGCCGGCCCCGAGGCCCCCAGCATCAAGCCGGCATACGGAAACTTCCCCCCGCTGATGGGCCCCACCTGCTCGACCCCCCCGAGCCGATCGGCGATGTTCTGCGCGAGCCGCAGCGCCTCCCCACGCAAGGTCGAATCCCCCGCGGCCTCTCCAAGGTGGTCGAGGTTGAGCGCGATCCCCGAGAGCCCCTCGGCGAGATCCAACCCGAGCTCCCCCGGCAGCTCCCGGAGGCCGCGCTCGACGATGGCCAACGCCTCCGCACGATGACCGAGGCGGTCGAGCACATGCGCCACGCCGTGCAGACCATGGTAAAATCCCCAGCCGCTACCCTTGTGGGGGCCACGCTTCACTTGGCGCACGAGCCATTCTTCGAATGGCGGGAAGGTCCCCGCCCCCGTCATGGCCAGCGCATACAGGACCCCCGCCGCACCGTGTGCCAGGCCGCACCCGCCCACGCGAAACTGCGCAGGGTCGCCCGGAAAAAGTCGATCGTCCCGCTCGGGGGTCGCCGAGGCCACGATGGCCGCCGCCAGCGATCGCCGCATGAGCGGCCAGTCGAACGCATCCGGCAGCTCCCTCGTCTCGCGCCGTCGCGGCGCATCGCCGTAGGCTCGACCCAGGACGATCGCGGCGTCCTCGAGGAGCATGCTTCGCTCCACCGGAAAATGCTCCACGATCGTATCCACCAACTCGAAGACCTTGCTCGGGTCGGCCCGCAAGAGGGTCGTGATGGGCAAGAACAACGCGAGCCGCAGACACGCCAGCGAATACGCATCCCGCTCGAAGCCCGTGCGCTCCGACGGGGCCGTAAACCCCGGCGCGCCGAGCATCGGCCCTGGATCGCGGCTCACATCGAACGCGACCTCGAAGTCGACCAAGGTCAATCGCCCATCGGGCCCAATCATGATGTTGCGCGGGTGCAAGTCCCCGAAGACGATATCCCGCGCATGAATTTCTTCGAGCGCCCGCGCGGCCTGCGCATGAATGCGCAGCGCCCACTCCGTATATTCGGCGATCGCCGCCGGATCCGGGGTCGCGGTGAGGAGCGGATAGCGCTGAACCTGGGCCCGATTGAGCGCGACCCCATCGATCAGCTCTTCGATGAGAAAATGATGCTCCCCCACGACATGGTATCCGAGAACGCGCGGCACGGCCTCGATGCCCGCGAGGCGCTGGAGCGTATCCCTCTCCCTCTCGAGGCGCGCGACGGCATCCAAACCTCCCAACGATAGCCCCGCATACGGCCGCGCCTCTTTGATGACGACGCGCTCTCCGGTATCGCGATGGCGCCCCAAGTACACGCCGCCGCCGTTGGAGAAATGCAGCGCCGACTCGACCTGATAAGGTAAACCATCCGCCTTGATCGCGTTGCGCGCCTCCACGTGCGGCCGCAAAAACTCCGGCAAACGGACCCACACGGGCGGTGCAAAGACCGGCCCGCGAACGTCGGGGACGAGCTTCCCGTCGGGATCGGCGATGGCCGACACCTGCACGCCGCGCGCATCGCGGCACGTTCGCTGCGCGAAATTTCCATAACGCACATAGAGCGGACCGCGGGCATACCGTAAATCGCTCAAAATGTAGGGCCCCGGCTCACCGCCGATACGCTCGTTCAATTCATGAAGAACGATGGCGAGCGCAGCTTCATCCGCCGGATAGATGGTCACCAGTTTACCGCTGCCGTTGCGCTGCGCGTATTTCGTATTCCGCACGAAGTGAATGGCCGGACCACGCAAAAACTTGAAAGCAATCCGCGCGGGCACGCAATATTCCCACACCGCTTCCAAAATGCGATTGGCGTTGCCCATACATCCCGACACGTGGACCTTCCACCCCTGCTGCGGAAGGGATATGTCATCCGGCCGGAAGCGAACCCACGTATCGTCGACATGGCGCTGCCATCCCGCAGGCAACGCCCGATTCGCCAGCGCAAAATCGTCACAGCCTTCGCGGTCCATCCGGGCGGGCGATTCGTAAAAAAACGGATCGGCGAGGCAGTAGGCCTCGTAAGATGCATCCATCGAATCCTCCACTTGGCAAAAAAAACGCCAGTCAAATGGGGAAATTGAGTGTGGTGTCGACCGTCTGGTTGTGACGCGAGCTACGACGACAGCTATTCATGTAACGTTAATTTCAAATCAGACAACGGATCAAGGACTTTCGTTTAACGCTCGGCAAACGAGTACTCTCGACATCGAAGCCCGAAACGGAGACCTCAAGCGATCCGGGGCGCTCATGCCAACAGCCCAACTTTCGATATGCGCTGCAAGCCCACCCTTTCGCGCCACGCGCAACGTCCGTTGCGGCGCGCGAAAGGTGAGCCCTCTCGATCCTCAGTACGGCACGAAGCCGGCCCAGGACATGTTGGAGTTCGAGCCGGGAATGCAGGCGACGGAACCGGTGGGAACCCCGATGCGCATACCGTGGCTCGCGACTTCGGTTTCGAACGTGGGGAGGATATTGGACGTCGGGCACGCGCTTCCGGGCACGACATAGACCCTCATTTGCGTTCCTGCCCGCGCCGCCGCCAGGTCCGTGAGCACGAACGGCCCGCTGGCGACCAGCTTCATTCCACTCGAGTTCGTGATGTAGCCCCCGCGGAGCTGCGCAACGTCCGTATCGGCCGTCAGCACGGCGGTGGCTGCTGCGGCGGTGCTCGTCGGAGACTGGGCCGACGCGAGGCGCACGCCCATGACCGAAACGATGCCTGCGATGGCGCCAAGTCCAACCAGTGACACTTTCCCAAAAGCGACCATGGTCTCATTCTCCTCATTCTATCGTTGCCAATGTGACATTCTCGGATCGAGCCCGTTGGTCAAAACGGGCCCGCGTCCTCTATGGATCGACTGATCTACTTATCGGCCGCGCGTGCACCCCGGTTGTCTCGAAAGACGCCCCGCCGGCTCGCCCGTCGAGGCGCGGCCCCGCCCGCTTCGTCTTGGGTGATCGCGACCACATAGTCGACGAAGGCTCGAATCTTGGCCGACATGTTCTGCGCCGAATGATAGAGCGCATAAAGCGGATATGTCTCGTCCGCCCATCCGGGCAACACCTGCACGAGCTGCCCATGGGCGAGGGCCTCGCGCACATGGAGATGGGAGAACTGCGCGATCCCTTGTCCGGCGAGGCACGCGGCCAGCATCGGCCCGAAGTGATTCACCATGATCTGGCCTTTCACATTCACGGGCACCACGTCTTTGCCGCGGACGAACACCCAACCAAAGTGGCTCCCCGTCGTGGGATCGCGCATCAGCACGCACCGATGCTTCTCGAGATCGAGCGGCCGCCGCGGCGTGCCGTGCTGCTCGAGGTACTCCGGTGACGCGCACGTGACGACGCGCGTGTGCATGAGCAGCCGAGCCTTCAGCGCGGACGGCTCCGGATTGCCCAAGCGAACGGCGACGTCGATTCCATCCCGGATCAGATCACCGATGCGATCGCGCACCGCGAGCTCGACGAAGAGCTCGGGGTGCATGGCCATGAAGGGCCCCAGGCGCGGCATCAGAACGAATTGAGCGGTCCCCGGATCGACGTTCACGCGGAGCCGCCCGCGCACCTTGGCGAGCGAGCGCCCGGCCTCGTTCGTCGCCTCCTCGATGGCCCGCAGATGCGGGGCGATGGACTCGTAAAAGCGGCCCCCTTCGTCGGTCAGCGCGATCGAGCGCGCCGACCGCTGGAAGATCCGCACGCCGATCCGAGCTTCGAGGCGCCCGATCGAGCGGCTGACCGCCGGCTGCGTCAGGCCGAGCGCCTCGCCTGCGCCCATGAAGCTCCCGGCCTCCACGACCGCCCGCAGCACACCGAGCCCTTCGAGCCCATTCTTGTTCGTTTGCTTAGCCATACTTTCCGTCATGCATAGCATGACGAGCATGCGGATTGAGACATGCTCGCCCATGGCCCATGCTCTCCCCGTCGACATCGAATCGCCCGCGATGGGCGCGCACCAAGGATTGAGAACATCATGCGTATCTTCGTTACGGGAGCCTCGGGATTCGTTGGAACCGAGGTCGTTCGGGAGCTCCTCCAGGCCGGTCATGAGGTCGTGGGGCTCGCTCGCTCCGACTCGGCCGCAAAAGCCATCTCCGACCTCGGCGCCATCACGTACCGCGGAGATCTCGAGGAGCCCGACAGCCTCCGGCGCGGCGCCTCCGAGGCAGACGCCGTCATCCATACCGGATTCAACCACGACTATGCAAAGTACGCCGCCAAGTGCGAAATCGATCGCAAGGTGATCGAGGTGCTCGGCTCCGCGCTCCACGGCTCGAGCCGCCCTCTGATCGTCACCTCGGCCCTCGGGGTGCTCCCCACGGGGCACGTCGTGACCGAGCAGACGATGCCGCGATCGCCCAACCCGAGCCCGCGCGCCGCGACGGAGGAGGCCGCGCGCGCCTCGATGGATCGCGGCGTGAACGTGTCCGTCGTCCGCCTCCCGCTGTCGACGCACGGCAAAGGTGACCACGCCTTCGTACCGATGCTCATCGATCTTGCGCGCGACAAAGGTATCTCGGCCTATATCGCCGACGGCCAGAATCGATGGCCCGCGGTCCACCGGACCGACGCCGCGAAGGTGTATCGCCTCGCCGTCGAGCGAAGGACCCCCGGCGCTTACTACCACGCGATCGCCGAGGAAGGCGTACCGTTTCGGGAGATCGCCGAGGTCATCGGACGGCGATTGAATATCCCCGTCGTCTCCAAGAGCCGAGAGGAAGCCGCCGCGCACTTCACCTGGTTCGCGCACTTCGCCGCGATGAACGTCACGGCCTCGAGCCAGCAAACGCGGGAACGATTGCAGTGGCGACCCACGTTCCCCGGATTGATCGCCGACATCGACCAGCCTTACTACTTCGAATGAGCATCCGAGGCGCTGCGCGCATCCAAACCGCGCTTACTACCCGCAGACCAACCACGAAATCCCAAAATGGCGGAGGGCCCGGCCCGACCTCGGGCCCCTCCGCGGGTCATCTACCCTGCAAGGCCTTCACGTTGTTGCCGAAGGTCCAGTTCCTCGAGCCGTCCCAGTTGATCGACCAGGTCATCAGCCCCTTCAGGCCGCGGACACTGTTGTAGGCCTGCGATACCAGATTGGGAGACATGTAGCCGCCACCCGCGCCCGGCTGCGCCGGCAAACCCGGGACCTGCTTGTCGAGCGGCACCCGAATGGTCACCCCCTGCACCACCAGGCCCGTGTCCAAGCAATTCGTCTGCACGGTAAAGCCTTGGACCGTCCCTGCCTGGTACGAATCACCGCGGCAACCGTACATGCTTCCATTGTAGTACTGCATATTCAGCCACCAGAGTCGCCCATTGTCGGCGTACTTCTTGATGATCGGCAGATAGGCTCCCCAGATCGACCCGTACACGATGCTGCCGCCCGTGACATACGCCGTTTCGGGCGCCATCGTCAGCCCGAAGTTCGATGGCATCTGCGCGAGCACGCCATCGATGATCCGGATCAGGTTCTTCTGCGACGTGGACAGTGTATTGATGTTCCCGGAGCTGGTCAGACCCGTCTCGATGTCGATGTCGATGCCGTCGAAGTTGTACTTCTTGAGGATCGGCACGATGGTGGCCACGAACTTGTCGGCCACCGCCGTCGAGTTGAGGTCGATGCCGGCGGCCGCCCCACCGATGGACATCAGAATGGTGGCCCCGGCGTCCTTGGCCGCGCACATCTGGGCGGGCGTGGACACCTTGACCGTGGCATCCATCCCATCCTCCCAGAGGGCCGTGCCATCGTTGAGGATCACCGGGAACGCCGCGTTGATCACATTGTAGCCGTGGGCGAGAATCCGGCTGTCGTTGATTGGAACCCAACCAAATGGCGGATGAACACCATTGGCCGCCCCATCCCAGTTCTCCCAGTACCCCTGGAGGACCTTCCCCGTCGGCCGAGATTTGACCGGACAAGTGTCCGCCAAAACCGCCTCTTCGGCGACCTCCGCCGCCGCCGCCGGAGCCCCCCCTGCCACCACCAAACCGAGCCCCATCAAGCACGAAAGCAAACGACGCATATCCGTATTGTCCTTTCTGGCTCGCGGAACGGGACAATCCCCCGTCCCCAATCCGAGCGAGCGCACACTAGCTCGGGCCGCGCGAAATTCTGCACAGGAAAGGGACGGCAAATGCCGGAGACGGGGGGAAGGGTCCATACATTGCCCCGCATTTTTCGGCAGCGCGAGCGTACATCGCGGAGCAGCTCAGCTCAGCCATGATTCGAGGACCGGGCGGTACGGCGGCGCCATTTCGGCCCCCCCTCGCGCATCAATACCCGAGGGTGAAACGCCTTTGGACGTACTTTGGAATCTCCACTTCGTCGATCAACGCGACCGCGAGATCTTCGTACGAGATGCGGCTCTCCCCATCTCGGTCCAGCACCGGCTGATTGTCGCCCAGCCGAAAGCGGCCGGTGCGCTCGCCCGCGCGGATTTGCTCCGCCGGGCTCACGTAGGTCCAATTGCGATTGGAGAGCCGGAGCACGTTCAGCGCGTCGCGGTGCCCCTCGACCGCCACTTTGTATTCCTTGGGGATACCGAGCTTCTCCAATCGCGCCTCCGCGTCCGGCGAGTCGACCAACGCGAGCCCGGGCCGGATCTCCAGGCTCCCCGCGCCGCCGACCACGATGAGGCGCATGCTCGGGCGCGTGCGCTCGATGGCCCGCAGCATGGACCGGGCGGCCGCCGCGTACACCGAAGGATCCGCGATCGAGCGCTGGATGGTGTCGGCGATGTCGATGGACGCGTTGCCGGGTTGGTAGGTGCTGACCAGGACGTCGACGTCGTCGAGCGCCCGCGCGAGGCCCTCGGGGTCGAACACGTCGGCCACCTTCCACGCGACTTTGCCGCTCTTTTCCGGCGGAACACGCGACGCGTCGCGCGCGATGGCCGTCACCCGATGTCCGCGCCGCAGCGCTTCGTCTGCGATGCGCCGGCCGATGTTCCCCGTAGCTCCGATGATTCCGATGTTCATGCGCCGTGTTTTAGGGTGGTGCGCATCATCAAGGTAGTTGATAATCTTGACAATGATGTTCAACCTTACTGACTATCGAGTCCTCCGCCAGATCGATCTCAACCTGCTCGTGGTGTTCGCCACCGTATTCCGAGAGCGCAGCGTGAAGCGCGCCGCGAAGCGGTTGTTCGTCGGTCAATCGGCGGTGAGCATGGCGCTGGGGCGGCTTCGCGTGCTCTTCAAGGACGACCTCTTCGTCAAGGTGGCGACCGGGGTCGAGCCCACGTCGAAGGCGACGGCGATCGAGCCGCTGGTGCAAAAGGCCCTGGACCTGGTGCACGGCGCGGTCTTCGACGCGACCGAGTTCGATCCGAAGACGGCATCCCGAATCGTCCGCCTGGCCCTGGCCGACGATTTGGACGTGTGGCTCCTGCCTCGCCTCTTGGACGAGATTCAACGAAAAGCGCCGGGCGTGATCCTCGTCGTGCAGAGCAACAATTGGTACACGGGGCTCCCCTTGCTCGAGCGCGGAGAGACGGACATCGCCATCGGTGTGCTGCCCAAACCGGGCGCCGCGCTCGTCTCCGAGGAGCTCTATCGGCAGCGGTTCGTTTCGATCTTCGATCCTGCTCACGTGCGACCGCCGCTCACGATGAGGCGATTCCTCGCGACGCCCCACGTGATGGCGAGCATCACCGGCGATCTGGTGGGCCTGGTCGACGAGGCGCTCCGCGCCCAAGGGAAGAAGCGCCGTTTGATCGCCACGGTCTCCGGATTCAGTCCCCTGGGCGCCCTCGTCAAGGGCCGGCCGCTCATCGCGACCTTGCCGCACATCGCGGCGGCGGTGGTGGCGCAGACGTACGGGCTTCGCACGGCCGAGCCACCCGTTGCCATGACCGCATATCCCGTATCCATGGTGTGGCACGCCAAATCCGAGCGCGACGCGGCGCTCACGTGGGTTCGGGAGCAACTGCGCGCCGTCGTGCGGGCCGTTCTGGAGCCGAGCGCCGGCGCGCCGTCGTCGGGCTCGAAGCGAGGCGGGGCCGTCGATCGATGACGCCCACGGGCGACGTCGCATCTTCGGGCGCGATTCGTCGGCCCGCGCGCCCCGGCCGGCTCTCCATTGGGTATTTGGTCGAAATGGACCGCGTCGCGAACACGCGGCTGTAGCAGGCCGGATACATGTGCGGACCGCCGAGAATTCATGTTCGCCCCCCGTGGCGAGGCGTTGACGGCAGCATGCGAAAAGTCCACCTTCGCAAGCGATGCGCGCTTCGTTCTTGGCTTGGAAAATGGCTTTGGCCGTCGCCGTAGCGGGTAGCGGCCTTTGGGCATGTGACTCCAATGACGCGACCCCTTCGCCGCACGATAGCGGAACCGCCGACGCAGGGCCGGACGCAAAGACGGCCGATCCCCGCGACGCGGGGCCTGGCGACGCGGAGCCGGATGCCCCCGCTCCCCTCACCGCCACCTTTTCGCCTGCAAACAAAGACGAGAATGTCGGCGTGCGCGATCCGATTCGAATCACATTTTCGGAGCCCGTCCAGATCTCCCCCAACCCCGTCTCGCTCTTCCGGGCCGATGGCGCCGCCATCGCATCGACGGCCGCGCTCTCCGCCGACCGGCGCACCCTCACCGTCACCCCGACGAGCCCCTTTTCGGCGCCGGCCGAGGTGTTCGCGACCTTCGGCGACATTTCCACGCTCGACGGCAAGCCATTTGCGCCCAAGCCGGCGTGGAGTTGGAAAATCCCCTATTGGCACGCCGTGGGACGCGGTTCGCTCGACGCCAGCCACTCGGCGATCTACTTGGCGGGCGGACCCGACGGGCAGATCCACGCCATTCATGGGAGGTACGACGCATCCCATCGATTGCGCCCCTTCGTGAGCCGCATCGACGGCCCCCAAGGAACGTGGCACACGCTCGGCGACATCGGCTTCGTCGACGACATCGCGCCGTACTCGATCGCCGCCGATCCGCAAGGTGCGCCGGTGGTGTTCGTCCCCGAAGAGTCGAGCGGCAACTACCGCATGCGCGTTCGGAGGTGGTCGGGCACCGACTGGAAGAACGTTGGCTATCCATTTGGAATCACCAAAACCTCCCATCGACAAGAGCACCGTGCGATGGCCATCGACGCCACGGGCCGAATGTTCGTCGCCTTCGCCGACAGCACTGCGGGCGAAGAGGGATACTTCACCGTGGTTTGGGCCTTCGACGGAAACCAATGGCGCTCGCTCGGCCGAGTCACGAGCCTGTCGGAAGGCTACGTCGGATCGCCGTCGGTCGCCGTGGACAAAGAAGGGACTCCTTACGTCAGCGTGACCGCGCGCGGCCCATCCGGCGGAAGCGCGTTGGTGCGCAAGTTCTCGAGCGGCGCATGGGTCCCCGCCGGCCCCGACCCTTCCCTCGACGGCCGGAGCGCTTCGCTCGTGCGCCTGGCCTTCGATGACGCGGGCGAACTGTTCGCTTTGATGGCCACGGCCGCGGGGACCGAGTCCGATCTTCGCGTCGCACGCCTCGACGGTGGAAAATGGGTGCAGGTCGGCCAGCCCCTCGGCGCCTCGCGTTACGATGTGAGCCTTACCCACTTCGTACGGGGCCGCGAAGGCCACCTCTTCGCACTTTGGCGGCAGGCGGAGGACGTGGACAACGCAGCGTCGTTTCATGTCGCCGATGTGACGCGAAAGGATTGGAGCCTGGTCGGGCCGTCTTTTTTGGTTCCATATGGCGGATACGATGACTCTCTGGCGGTCGAATCGGATGGCTCCCCCATCGTCACGGTCGATTCCGGCGGCCCCGTGTACCGCGTCAATCATTGAGCCCCCACGGCGGGCATCGATTCCTCTCGAAGGCGCACACTCATGAGCTCTCTCGGTCGCAATTATCTTCGATATTCCCACTTGGCCTTCCTCGTCGCGTACTCCGGCCTCGTCGCCGCCCTCGATGGCTGCGGCAGCTCCGATGCGCAGCCGTCGAATCGACCGCCCGCGGAGGACGCGGGGGCTCCCGATGCGCAGCCTGCTCCCGACGGAGGCCCGCGCGGCTGCCTCCCACGCACCGACACGGCGTGCGACGTGTTTGCGTCGCCGGCCCAGGGCAACGACGCGAACCCGGGCACGCGCGAAAGGCCGGTGAAGACCCTGAAAGAGGCGCTGGCCATCGCCAAAAAAGGACAAACCGTCTACCTCGGCGACGGCACCTACGATGCCGCGAACGGCGAGGTGTGGCCGCAGAAGATCGCCGACGGGGTCACCCTCGAGGCCCTCGCCCAAGGAAGCGCGCAGATCGCGGGCGCGCCGCAGGCATCGGGCCTCGAGCTCACGGGCAGCGCCCAACTGCGGGGGGTCGTCTTCCGCGCATTCAAGGAGGCGGTCCGTGCGACGGCCGGGACCTTGAGGGCGACCGATGTGCGCATCGAAGGCGGCGGCGGATTTCAGCTCGCAGATACCGCAAAGGCGTATTTGCATAGCGTCACGTTCGAGGAGATCACGGGCGTGGGCGTTCATGTCCTCGGCCACGCCGAGCTCGAGATGAACGGCGGGGGCATCCACGTCACACCGCGCGGCACGGGCGACTGCATGAACCTCGCGGGCGTGTTCGTGACGCAGCTCGGGAAGGCGACCATCAGCGGGGTGTCCTTCTCCATGCTGGGGGTCGCGAGCGTCCTGGCCGCCGCGGGCGCTGCGGTGAACGTGAGCAACAGCACCTTCGCAGGCCCGATCCCGAGCGTATTTTGCGCCTCGAGCCAGATCACCGTGGCCGGCAGCGCGACCCTCACCGCCGACAGCGTTCGCGTGACCAACCTATCGGGGTTCGGCGCCATGGCCATGGACCCGTCGAGCAACCTCACGATCCGGCGCTCGACGATCGAGAACACCACCGGGGCCATCCACAACACCGGACAGCTGACCGTCGAAGAGAGCTTCCTCGAAGCGCGGCTGACGACGATTTGGCTCAAGGAGAATAGCGTCGCCACCATCTCCAACACGAGAATCCATGGGAGCTCGGGCGTGCACACGGAGTACAATGCCTCGCTCACCCTACGAAAGAGCGAGATCCAAGTGACGGGGTCCGGCGTGTGGATCCCGCGCGCGAACGTCGATCTCGGCACCGTGGACGATCCTGGAGAGAACAGCTTCCTCGCCGGCGAGACCGCGCTCTGGATCGGCTACGGAACCCCGACGGTCCAAGCCGTCGGCAACCGCTGGCGCCCCAACGTGCAAGGCGCCGACGTGTTCGGATCGTACGACGCCCAGCTCGTGCAAGGCCCGACGTCTCCCGCGAAGCCGTCGAACTTCGACCTTCAAGCCAACTGCAGCATTCAGTTCTGAATCGGGGGCTCGAGGGCAAGGCCACCCGAGAGCGCGATCGCCGCATCCAAGTCGGGGGTGATGGCGAGCCCCATGTACTTCGTCTCCAATTTGGCCTTGTCGAAGATTCGCCGCGGCTTCGGCAGGGGCCCCGCGAGGACGACCTTCTTCTTCCAGCGGAGCACCCTAGCCATCGCGTTCTCGAGCGCCACGAGCCCCGTCGCGTCGATGACGGGGACGCGCCCCAAATCGATGATGAGCACGCGAAACGAGTCCCCCTGGACCGAGTGGAGCGCGCCCATGGCCTTCTGGGCTCCACCGAAGAAGAGCGGGCCGTTGATCGCGTAGAGCATGACCCCTTCGGGCAAGGCGACCTTTCCGCCCTCGCGCGTGGCGTCGAGCTCCAAACGAGACTGCGTGAGCTCGGCCATGCGCCGCATGAACAAGATGGCCGCGAGCACGAAGCCCGTGGAGACAGCGACCACCATATCGAAGAAGACCGTGAGCAAAAAGCACGTCACGAGCACGAAGACATCGCTCTTCGGTGCAACTTTGATGATACCGACGAAGCTGTGAACCTCGGACATGTTCCACGCCACGAGAAGCAAGAGCGCGGCGAGCGAGGCCATGGGCACGTACGCCATCCACCGGCCCAGCGCGAGCATCGCCAAGAGAACCACGGCGGCGTGCGTGACCGATGCAAACGGAGAGCGCGCCCCCGCGCGAATGTTCGTCGCGGTTCGGGCGAGCGCCCCCGTGGCGGCGATGCCCCCAAAGATCGGCGCGACGACATTTCCCACCCCGAGCGCCACCAGCTCCGTGTTCGGATCGTGCCGCGTATGGGTCATACCGTCGGCGATCACCGCCGACAGGAGCGACTCGATCGCGCCCAGCATGGCGATGGCCAATGCGGCCGGAAGTAGGTCGTGAACGAGCCCGAAGGTCAGCCCGCCCGTGCCCCACGGCAGAGAGGGCGACGGGAGCACGGACGGAATACCCGCGATCTCCACGCCGCCCACCACGGTGTGAAATCGGCTTCCGATGGTGGCGACCGCGAACGCCGGATAGGCCGCGTGAAGCAGCGCCGAGACGAGCGCTGCGCCGCCAATGGCGATGAGCGGCGCCGGAACCTTCTCGATGATCCGCGGAATGAGCAGAAGGAGCGCGAGGGTCACGGCCGCCACGCCAAACTCACCCGCGTGCGCCGTCCCCCTGGCCCGCCAAAGCGCGGCGACTTTATCGACGTAGTGCTCGGGCATCGAATCCGGCAGGAGCCCGAACACGTCCTTGATCTGCAAGGTCGCGATGACGGTCGCGATGCCCGTGGTAAAGCCCGTCGTCACCGGGTACGGGATGTACTGAATCAAGCTCCCGAGGCGCGCGAGCCCCATGGCGATGAGCAGGAGCCCGGCCAAGAGCCCCGCCGTCAGCAACCCCCCGATCCCGTGCTTGGCAACGATCGGCGCCAGGATCACCACGAACGCGGCCGTCGGGCCGGTCACCTGAAATTTGCACCCACCGAGCAAGGCCACGACCGCACCGGCGACGATGGCGGTGTAAAGGCCGTGCTGAGGCGGCGTGCCCACCGCGATGGCCAGCGCCATCGAGAGGGGCAAGGCCACGATGCCGACCACGGCACCCGCCAACACGTCCGAGCGCAGATCGGCGATCCCGTACCCTTTCGCGAACACGCGACGAAGGGCTGCCCCGATCGGCACGGCGGCCATCGCGCCGGCTTTTCCGGGGGCTAGCTCTTTTCGGAACGCGCGGCTGCGAGGTGGACTTTCCAGTGTCGTCATCGTGTCCCTTCCTCCGGGAGGTGCGAAGTCGCATGGCTGCGGTAGGGCGCGGATCGCCCGGGCTCGCACCCGAGACCAGCAATGACGGTACCAGCCGGTATTTTCGCTCGGGTTCAGGTCGATCGCGAGCGCGTCCGTCCGGCCGGACCTCCCGAATCGCACATACGACAATTTGTCGTACTCTTTGAAAGGCGGCCAACGCCGATCGGCGCACACATACCGCGCTTCGTTCGCGACGACGCTGCCGCGATCGGCCAAATTGTCCGATGCCGCACCTCGAAGCTTCCAGGGAGAGGCGTGACCCGTTCTATCTTGAATGGCATGCCCCGTTCGAAGCGGCAGCTCGACGTCGTCCTCCAGCCAGTCCTGCGATCGGCTGCCATGCGCAACCTCGACCGCATCATCCGCAAGGTGGCCGACAAGGATGTCATCGTCACGTTCATCGGAGAGAGCGGCACGGGAAAGGAGGTGCTGGCGCGCCGCATCCACGATCGATCCGCCCGCTGCCGCGGCCCGTTCATCCCCATCAATTGCGCCGCCATTCCGGAGGCGCTGTTCGAGAGCGAGCTATTCGGCCACGAAAAAGGCGCCTTCACGGGCGCCAACGACCGCGCGCGCGGCAAGGTGGAGGCGGCGGCCGGCGGCACGTTGTTCTTGGACGAGCTGGGCGAGATGCCCATCGGCGTTCAAGCGAAGCTCCTGAGGTTCCTGGAAAACCGTAAATTCATGAGGGTCGGCGGGACGACCAAAATCGCCGTCGATGTACGGCTCGTCACCGCCACATTGCGTCCCCTCGAAGCCGAGGTCAAAACAGGACGATTCCGGGCCGATCTCTTTTACCGCATCCAGGGCATCAGCTTGAACGTCCCTCCCCTTCGCGACCGACAAGCCGATTTGCCCATCCTGGTGCGCCAGTTCGTCGAAACGCTATCGGTCCAACACGGGACCAAGCCTCCCCGGTTCACCCGAGCCGCGATGGCGGCGCTCCGCAATTACCCATGGCCCGGCAATGTCCGCGAGCTACGAAATCTGGTGGAGCTCGTCTGCCTGCTGCGCGACGGAAAGCAGATTCGCACGCGCGATCTTCCGCCCCCCATACGCGAGGCCGCACCCCAAACGGCGCCGACGCGCGGCGAACCACGCATCGCGCCCGGCGCCGAGATCCTCGAAATACGGCTCGATGAACCCCTCGAGGGCACGATCGATCGGATCCTTCGCGCGGCGCTGGACCTCGAGGGCGGCAACCGCTCGCGGGCGGCGCGTCGTCTGGGGATCAGCGTTCGAACGATGCAGCGCTATGCCTCGCGCGCGGTGCCCGACACGCGGCGGGTCGACCCCTCGGCCTCGACCATCACACCTTGACCCGAAGGCTCATTTGCGCGGCCCGGCTCGAAGGAGGTCGTTTGAAAGCACGTTTGCGCGGCGGCTCGGATGGATGCCCATGGCATCGTCGGAGATGATCTCGATCGTTACGTTGGGGTCGAAAAAGTAGCCGTTGGACTGGGTAATCAAGCTCGACCCCCATCCTCGTTTTCGCAACCACGAGAGGGCGACCCGCAGCCGATTCTTCGCGGCCCACGATAAAATCTTTTCGTCCGGCCATCCCGCCTGCACGAGCGTGTTCGCGCTGAGCGGCACGCCCGGCGAATGCAGTCGACCTTCGGTCAGCACCCGAAGGAGGCGCTGAACGATGGCGCGTGCGTGGCACGACACCTTGGTGCCATTCGGCAGGACGAAGAAGGTTCCCCCCGCGTCGACGCGGAACGTAGGCGGGCCCGTACCCAACTGGGGTGTGGGAGGTCCTTCATCCAGCGCCGCTCGCCCGACCAGGTAACGCAATGCCACCGCAAGGTGCGCGAGATCCCGTTCCGCCACCTCGGTGGCCCCGCCCTCGGCCGCCGACGCAGCCGAGGTCTTCGCGCCCGCATCCCCGTCCGTTTCGCGCTCTCCCGAAACGACGCGCGCTGCCCGTAATAAGATATCGGCCGCGGCCGCCAACTCGCCTGGGCACCGCGCGCCCGCAACGACGAACGTGCGACGATCCGGGATGATCACGATGATCTCTTCGGTCGAGGGTGAGCGCGGCAGGCGGATGGCGTCGCCGCATCCCCATGGCAAATGCGAGCTGGCCTCCATTTCGATGGGGGCGCCCGGTAACGTCTCCGCCCCCTTCCTCACGCGCGGGGCCACGACGATCCTACATCGAACCTCCCGCGCGCGTGCCCAACCTCCGCACGGTCCAACTCACCGCCGTTTGCAGCGGTGTCCACCTTCGTCGTGAAATGCATTGCGCCGCACTCCGGGATAGTTCGCAAGATCTTATACGGCCGATCCTTCGACACGCAATTCTGTTTTTAGAATCGCGCGTCCGAAGCGTCAATCCCGCTGAGCTCTCATCGAAATCATCAATCGTCCAGGATCGATACCTTCATTTGATTTGCGCAACCGTTGAGATCTGCCATTCAACTGGGATCGGCGCGTTCACCCTCGTGCGACGTGCGCTCCGGTAGCGCGAAAAGGACATGGCATGCGCGTCGCGCGCGTGTTCGCGATCGCGGCTCCACCCGTGGCGCGACGTGACGGATCGCTCACGCGGCGCGGCACGCGCCCCTCTGCACCGCTCCGAAGACGAACGAGACGCGGGCAGCGGACATGATGGGGCACAGCTCGATCATGACTCTCGCAAATGAGAATACTTCTCGTTTGCTGAGCTCCGATTCGCTTCACCGTCGATTGCGGCGGTGGATGCCCCAAGAATTGAAGAAAGAAAAGGAACGTTCCGCGGCCGACTCGGTCTAAATCGCGCTTCACCTTCGCCGGCTGGACGTCACGAACGCCGCCCCGAAGACGTTCACCGACGAAGGCGTCGCGTACCTCGAGCGGGGTCCGCTCGTGGGGGCGACGCCGTCGGACCTATCTGGACCGCGCGGATCGCCCCCATGCCGTCAGCGCGGTCGCACGAGAAACAGCTTTACGGCAGCGGCCGGGGTCACACCGCGCGCTTGTAGTGCAGCCCCACGACACCGGTCGGATACGGCGTCGTCTCCAGCAGCGCGAACTTCTGGGCGGTGCCCGCAGGGAACAGGCGTTTTCCTCCGCCGACGGAAATCGGGTAGAGGAGAAGATGCAGCTCGTCGACCAGATCGTTTTCCAGCAGCGTGTGCACCAGCTGGCTGCTCCCGTCGGTGAGGATGTTCTTGCCGGGCTGCGCCTTGAGCGCGCGAACCGCATTGACGACATCGTCGCGAATGATGGTCGTGTTGCGCCAGATGGGCTTGTCGAGCGTTTTGGAGACGACGTACTTGGCCGGCGCGTTCATCATATCGCCGAACACGTCGCCGGCCGGCATGGGCTCGAACGCCTGGGCGTGGGTGACATAGGTGCGCCGCCCGAGCAGAAAGGCATCCGTGTCCTTCATGAGCGCCCCGAACGAACGACCGATATCGTCGTGCCAGTAGGGGAGCGTCCAAGCGCCGTGGGCAAAGCCGCCGTCGCGATCCTCGTCCGGACCGCCAGGGGCCTGGATGACGCCATCGAGCGTGATGAACTCCGAAACGATGAGCTTTCTCATTCTTGATTCTCCGTACTTGAGAGGTGGCCTCTTCGTGCTTCTACCGTGGCGTCGAACGAACGAGGCCAGGATCGACACATACGCTGCCGCCTCCGAAGCGTTAATTCATTTCACCTCCTCATCGACGAATGGCGCTCGGCGCGGGCGACCGGCATCTTTGTCCAGCTCGGCTGTCTCGACGAGCCGCCGCGTGATCGCGTCCAAACGTTTTTCGAACGCCTGGACCTCGGGGCGAACGGTGTGGTACGCGCCTGCGGCCGCACCTTCCGGCTCGGAAAAGGCTTTCATCGCCACGAACCACCGGCTCGGTATCGCGGACGACGCGATCGCTCGGCTACTTGCCAGCGGGTAAGCGCACGACGAAGTGGGGCGCCGCGGCGAGCTTGGAGAAGTAATCGACCAGGCTGACCGTCGCGCTGCGAAAGCCGTCGCGCGATTCGGGCAGCGTGTACGTCTTGCCCTCACCGCTTCCAAACGCATACGAGGCCATCATTCCGCCCACGCAATCGGCGACCAGCGGCGAGCCCGCGAGGAGCTTGGCGAGACCTTTGTGATCGTCGAACGCCGGCGTCGCTCCGCCGAAGTTGGTGATGCTGCCGCTCGGGTCGATCGGCTTGTCGCGCTCGGACGTGCGGTACGTGCCCGCTACGTCGAAGTGCTCGAGGCCGAACCCGATCGGATCGATCTGCCGGTGGCACCCGGCGCAACCCGATTTGGTCGAGTGCACGGTCTCGTAGAGCTCGCGCGTGGTGAGGCCCGGCTTGGGCACCGGCGGCTCGCCCGCGTTGGGCGGCGGCGGCGGGAGGTCGGCGATCGATTCGGCGGCGGCCACGAGCTCGGCCCCGCGCGTCTCGTCGATCGCGAGGAGCTCGACGTCGTTGTCGAAGCCGCTCTTGGACGAGGGATCCGCGCTGAGCGAAGCGCCGGCCCACTCGGACCCGAGCGCGAAGACGTCGCGAATCGAGCTCTCGTATTCGGCCTTCGTCAGCCGTCGCAGTTGGACCTTGCCGATCGACGTTCCCTCGGGGATTGGCTGATGGGCGGCCGCTTCTTCCTCCGGCGTCGTCGGCTCGTCCCCGCTCGTCGGGGCGCTGCGATCCCGATTCCCGCAGCCCGCCGCGCCGAGCACCGCAACTCCGAGGATGGCCAGCCATGTCTTCGCCGAGGTCTTCGTTCGCGGTCTCATGCCTTCACCTCGCGCAGCGCGCCGGCGGCGCCGCCGTTGCCCACGTCGATCCCGTTCACGCCCATCGACTCGCAGAGCGACAGGAGCAGGCCCGCGTGCGAGCGGGCGCCGAGGTTCACGATCTGTTTGCCCTTCAGATATCCGCCGCCGCCGCCCATCATCACGAGCGGCAGCGATTGGCAGTTGTGCGCTTGGCCGTCGGCGATCTCGCTGCACCACAGGACCACCGAGTTCTCCAAAATCGTGTGCGCGGGATCGAGCGGGTCCTTCTCACCGAGCTTGCTCAGCAAGGTGGCGAGCTGCTTCGCGTACCACTCTTGGCAGCGCGCGTGGAGCACGCGGCCGGCCGGGTCAATCGATCCACGCATGGCGACGTGCGGAGCGCGAGCGCACCCTCGAAGTCACTTGAAACGGATCAGAGATGATCCATATTTTTCTTCGTCGAGGAGATCGCTCGTCCCGTCTTCGCCCGCAACGGGGCGGGCCCAATCGTACGCCACGCCCGTCGTGCGGCGAGCCACGTTCCCGTCGCTCCCACGATGCTCCCCACGGAACAAAGGGCGATGACCACGACGCGCCAGAGAAGCGGCCGCGCGAGAAGAGCGGGGAGGTCGAGGCTATGAAGCCCGTGGTAAAGCCATCGATACGTGCGGCTCGTTTGGTCGTGCCGGCGAAGGACGCGGCCCGTCGTGAGGTCCACGTAATGAGCAATCGACCCCGATTCGACTTTCATGACGGGAAATGGCAGGTCCGGCTCGAAGTGTGTTGGATAGTAATAAGCGTCCGCGGCGGAGAGCTCCGTCACGCGCGAGGGCGCTCCCGCCGTCAACGCCTCGACCTCGCGGGCGAGCCACGCGGGAGGAACGCGCGCGAGCGCGCCGCCTCCGTGGGACGCCGAGACCATCATGGCCCGAACGGGGCTCTCTCGGCAGACGTAAAAAGGCTCGCGGACGATCTGAACGAGCTCGAGGCTTCGAACCGTGAGATGCGGCGAGCATGCGGCGACGGCATCGCGCACGGATCGCACGAACGCGCGGGGCTCGAGCGCGCCACCGCGTGCACGTTCGCGGTCGCCCGCGCGAGGGCTGCCGTAGGGTTCGAGCGAAAAGGGATCGAGCGACAGCGCCCCGCTCACGAGCCAGGTGAACACCAAGGCCCCCGCGGTGAGCCCAGCGCCGTGGTGCCAGACGAAGACATTCTTGCGGAACGGGCCGAATTGCCTGTGGCGAATCATGTGCGTTGCAGCGCGCACCCCGCCGAGAACGATCCCCGACAGCGCGGCGCACGCGCCCACACCGGAGAGCGCGACGATCGACCATCGCCAGAGCGCGCCATGACGCCGGAGTGGGACCACGTACAACCAATGCGGGATCGCCCCGAGCCACGCGAGAACACGCGCGCGCGCCGTGCTGGATTGCACGACATGGCCCGCGGGAAGCGACACGTAAACCTCGGTGCCATCATGTGCCGCGGCGTGAAGCATCGGAAGCCATCCGTGGGATTCGGCGCGCGGGGTCCATGTGTCCGGAGTATTCTGGATCACGGCCCATTCAGGCGCGCTTCCGAGCCAAGCTCCAGCAAGCTCACGCGCCTGGGCTTCCGAGGTCGGTCCCAGCGCCCTCCCGGATTCGACCTCGTAGCGTGCAATGCCACGATTGGCCTCGATTTCCCAAATGATCTGCCCCATTCGGGCAACGATTCGAACGGAGCCTTTCGGCACCACCCCCGCCGGAAAGGCCGCGGCACCCGTGACGTCGGGAACCCATACCGCGCCACCGGCAGCCATCTCATCGAAACTCGAGACCAGATGGCCGCTTCGTTCGAGACGCTGCCGCTCGGTCACCTCGGGGAACCCACCGCCAAGGGTCATGACGATCCCAGAGACGAACCAAACCAGGACAAGGAGCGACAGGGGCACCCCGAACCACCGATGCACCCGAGCCAGCCGCTGGACCCACGTGGAGGAGGAGGACCCGGTGCTCATCTCACGCCCCGGATCGCGACAGACCACGAGCGCCAGCCATCGACGCGCGAGCCGTTCGAGAGCGTGTACGAACCACGAGCCGATGTCGCTCGATGCGCGGCACGTGGCGAATCCGCAGAGGCCAGAGAGCGTTCATTCCGGGCAACCTCGAAGCGCGCGTTGATACCGCTCCCACAGCCGAAGGGCCATTGCGCTTTTTGTCGCACCGGCCCTTCTTCCGAAAGTGGCGATTTGGCGGGCGAACGTAGGTACCACCAACTCCACGAACGAAACGTTACGCGCTATCCATCGAGTCGAAACATCGGTACATCCGAGACGAAGGTTCTTTAAATCGTTCCGAGCAGCTCGACCGGTGGAGCACGACCCGCTCGTTGCGGTCATCGCCGGTGCGCAGCGCCGGCGGCTCCCTCGCGCACGCCCCGCAGCGGCGCATGGATCAACGGTAAATAACCGGCCCCTGACCGTTGACGGGAACGAGCATGGTGGTCTCGCCCCACACGTTGAAGTCGTGGGCCATACCGTAATGATTGAGCTCGGCGAGGGTATTCTGTTTGACGGTGAACGGACCGGCCTGAAGGTCATTGCGATGCACACCGCCGTTGGGATTGCCCCAATTGTATCGTTTGAAGACTTGCACCTTGACCTCCCGGTACTGCGCGCCATTGACGGTGGTCTCGTTGCCGCCGCCCTGAATGCGGTATTGGTAGCCGTTGAGCGCGTAGTACCAATCGAGCACCCGCCTGTCCTCGCCGGCGGTCTTGATGTCTTGCTCCATCGCGTCGGCCACGCTGGCCGACTTCCAGCCGCTGTCGAACGCTCCACGATGGGTCATGCCCGCGCGGACCTGCTCCTGAATGGCTCGGTCGAAGGAGGGCAAATCCTCAATCATCTTTCGCGCATCGATGCGCACGGCCTCGCCGTGCCCATAGAGCCAATGCCCGAGAAGCTCGGCCGCCCTATCGTAATCTTTGACGGTACCAAAATAGGCGACCACCCCCTCCATCATGGTGATGGCCCGTCCTTTTTCGGTGAGATCACCGAGGAACGCAACACGGGCTTGCTCCCAGCCCGGGCTCGGATCCACCGGCCGATTGTCCTCCGACAACTGCACGGGCGCGTCGATGGGCGTATCGTTGCGGTAGTATGGCCCCTCTCCAGGGCGCGTGACCGGTTCGGGAGGAGGGCTGCCCGCGGGGGGAAACGTGTCACCTGGCAGGCCTGCATGACCAGGTATCGGTTGCCCGGTGGCTCCGGCGTTCCCTCCGGGTGGCTCTCCGGACGTGCTCGCCGAAACGGGCCCCACGTAGTGTTGCACGGGCGCAGCCGACGGCGGTGTCTCGGTGCGCCCGCTCGCCCCGATCTCGGTAGCCCCACTGGCGAGCGCATTCTTTCCGAAAGATTCGCCATTCCCGGCCGCGCAGTTCGCGCCAAACGTAGCCGCACACGCGACTCGTTTTCCGATCTGCGTACCGAGGGCGCGATACCCGACCACCACCGTCAGCAGAATCGCCATCAGAAGGAGCGCATATTCGGTGGCGCTCGCGCCGCGCTCGTCTCGCCACCACAAAGGTCGAATCGCCATTCCACGACTACGCATAACCACTTCGACACGAGCGCGATACCCCAATAACCCCAATCGATGCGAACGAAATTCCGTTCACGCCCAGAGACGCCCGAAGCCTCCACGAAACCGTCCGCAGAGGTCCAACCGCGAATTGGCGCGAATGATCCCAAACGAGCGCCGCTCCGATAGCACACTTCGCTCGGACGGCGCCCTCGCCCGCTACAGCATGTTCGAGAACGCCACGAGATCCGATTTCTCCCGCTCGCTCAGGGCGGCTCCAAACGGCGTCGCCAGGGCGCGATCGTAAATTCGACGATATCCTCGAGGGCGGCCTCCTTGCCATCATGAAAATAGGCGGATGCGACGCAATGTTACGCAAACCGGGCACTTTGAATGGCCCACTATCCAACCATTTCCCGGTGACGAGCGCTCGCCCCGCGTCGTTCACCTTGGTGGTGACCCCCGTCATCGTGTGCTTGAACGTATGAACGCGCAGCTCCTTGGCGAGAAAACGCTCGGCGTGCATATTGGCTGGCAGCGCCGGTCCCCGCCGGCCGAACCGATGTTGAAGACCTTCCCTGGGGAGGCGAGATCGTTGACCCCCACATTGAAAGCCGTATGGCAACTCGAGCAAATGCGAGTTACCCACGGGGTCCCTATCCGATGGCGCGGCCGCACCCCTTTCGCGGCTCGCGAGGGTCCCGTATCATCCGAAATACACTTTTAGGAGAGTTTCACCTCCGCGCCCCCGGTGGAACGGTATCCGCGCGAATGGCTATTCGAGAAATGCCGGAAACTTGGGTAACGAGGTAAAATCCTCGCGCGCGTGCTGCACCACGAAGCGCCCATGGCTCTGATCCACCAGCGACTGGATCCGGTCGATGGACGAGAGCGTTTGTGCGCGGTCCGAATTGAGCTTTGGCACCCAGTGATGCTCCCAGTTCGCGCGGGTGTGACAGAGGTCCCCGGAGAGGACGACGGTGCCGGCGCGGGCGAGGCGAAGCGCCAGCGACTGGTGCCCTGGCGTGTGCCCCGGTGTCGCTAGGATGCGCACCATGCCGTCGCCGAATACGTCGAAATCGCCCTCCAACGAGCGCACTTTCGCGGTCTTGTAGCCGGAAAATACCTTTGGATCCACGCCCAGAGGGGTCGGAGCGCCGAGCGCCCATTCGAGCTCCTTCCGCCCCAGGAGCCAGGTGGACGACGTCGTGAAGAGGTTGGCGTTGCCGGCGTGGTCCGCGTGAAGATGGGAGAATCCCACGTAGGTCACGTCTTCGGGACGGAGACCGAGGGTTTGGAGCTGGCCTTGGAGCGTCACGTCGACGTACTCACCTATTCCGAGCGGGCCCTTCACCGGCGCTTGCGCGATCGCGTCGCCCAAGCCGGTGTCCCACAAAAGAACGCCGCGCGGGTGGCGCACCACGAAACAAGGGACGGTGACCGTCCCCGCGCGGCCACTGGGTTTACCCGATTCGGAGAACAAGATGCCCATATCCGGGACCTCGACACGACCGCAGTCGAGCGCGTAGAGGCGGAGGGACGGCACGGCGCCGGGAGCCGCGGCGCGGGGCGAAGGAGCGGCCGCGGCGGAAGTCGCTGGCGACGAGCCTTGGCACGCCGTCGCGAGCGACAGGAGCGTGACGGTGAGAAGGGCGAGCTTGTTCATGCGCGGAGAGCTTTAGAGCCGCGCCGCGAGCCCGTCGAGCCCATGGCTTTGCAAGAAGGACGAGAACACCCCGCGGTATCAACCACGAGAGCGCGCTCGGAGCGCGCCGAGGATCTCATGCGAAGGCATCGCGAAAGCCCTCCAAGTGGAAGGTGGCCTGCTCCAACGCGCGCGGGATCGGCAAGAGGGAGAGGAGCGGGGCTCCCTCGGCGACGTCGATGTGAAGCCCCGGTTGGCGCAGCGCAAACACGGCCGGGGTCGCATGAAAAACATCCGTTCGTACCACGCCGCGGAGGACGTCGTACCCGCGGCCAGGGATGCCCTCGAGCAGCATGGAGCATCCGGCTCGTGTGTGCATCAAGGCCCATGGCTTGACGAAGAAGTGCGGCTCGCCGGCGGGATGCGGCGTGAAGTACTTCGTGAGGTACCAGAGAGCGCCTTGGTGTACGCCTTCGTCGCCTGCGCCGAGCACGCCGGTCCACGCCGCGCGAATGCGCTCGGCGTGCGCAGCAAGACGCGCTCGGTCGAAGTCGATGGCCACATGTTGGCCGTCGAACCGCGCGGAGAAGGCCACGGCGTT
Source organism: Sorangiineae bacterium MSr11954 (assembly GCA_037157815.1). Classification (NCBI taxonomy): domain Bacteria; kingdom Pseudomonadati; phylum Myxococcota; class Myxococcia; order Myxococcales; family Pendulisporaceae; genus Pendulispora; species Pendulispora albinea. Next base: position 2,444,143 of record CP089984.1, on the reverse strand, counting down.
GCGGAAGACGAAGCGGTCCGGCGCGTAGGGCTCGGGACGCGGCCCCTTCGCGCCGGCGATCTGCCGCGGGCATGCCTCGAAGACGGTGGCGGGCCCGGCGCAAGCCGCGCGCACATGAAGGTCCGCCGCGCTCTCGGCAGGCGATGGCGCGCGGGTCGCGAGGTGCTTGTACTTGCGCGACGGATGCTCTCGTTTCGTCGCGAAATAGTGCGCATCGTAGAATGCCAGATGCGCGCGGGCGACCTCCGGGGCCTCGTCGAGCGGCACACACTCCAGACGCGCGCGCGCGGGCAGCGCCGCGAGGGTCGCGATCTCGCCATGCAGGACCACCGTGTCGGTGTCGTCCGCCGGTGCGATGCCCAGCACCAAGGGACAATACGCATCCGTGTCGTCGAGGATGACTTCGTCCACCGTGAACGTGACGGCTCGGCGGTTTGCGGTGGACGATTGCCGCAGGCGTACCCCCGCCCTCGGCCGCACGAGCAACCCGGTCCAGAACGCGACGGCGCTGCCCGTGGAGCGCCGCGCGAAATGACCTGCGTCGACGATGCCGCGTTCGAGCCTCTCGTGCCAGACGCCGCCGCGCACCAGCAGCCCACGCGCGACCGCCATGGGAAGCGTGGCGCGATGCTCGCGTGCGTAGGCCGGCTCGTCCTCGAAGCTCGACAGGTGGAACGCCCCCAAGCGTCTTCGCAGCTCGATGCGCTTGCGGAGGGCGATTTGAAAGCCGAACGCGTTTCCCTCGAGGAGCGGCATGCACGCTTGCGCGACCCGCAGCGGAACGGAGCCGTCCAACGTGGGCGAGCGCTTCTCCAAGGTGCATAGCCCCAGGACATCGATCACGTCGAAGGCGACCCGCGGCTCCGCGCCGAGATCGTGCGGCGGCTGCGTCAACTGCAGCCTCCACCGCCGCCGCATCCACCGCCGCCGCCGCACCCGCCGCCTCCTCCACAGCTCGACGAGCTGCAGCTCGATCCCCCGGCTCCGGCCACTGGCAGCGGCGGCGCAAAAATGGGCGCCATCGCTTCGAATCCAGGGAGCGCCGCGACCAGGCCCACGCCCGCCAGGGCCACCGCGAGGCTCACATCGGGCGCGGCGAGGCGGCGACCGCGCTGCACGTCCGCCCGCAACGACTGGGTCGCATCGTCCAACCATGCGAGGTACTGCTTCGGTCGCGAGCTCACGCCCACGTTGGAGAGCATGCGCCATGTGACGAAGGCGACGGCCATCATCCCCATGAGCAGGACAAATGGCATGTTGGCCTCCCCGTGGGTCGCCTCCTGACGCACCATCATTCGGATGATGGCGATGCTCTCCGCGAGGGCGCCGCCCGCGAGCACCACACACGCCAACACCATCTTCGCCCGCGCAGGGCGCACGAATCCCGCGGCCTCGAGCTCCCGTTCGAAGCGATCTTCCTCCTCGATGGCGACGCCTTTCGCGATACCCGCCGCCTGCGCCAAGGTGAAGCTCCGGACGCTCCGAAGATTGGCCGCGAAGCGCGCCACCAGAGGATCCGAAGGCCGCCCGGCGAGCGCCGTCGTATAATTCGCCGCCGGCGGGGAATCGTTCACGATCCACCCGCTCGCCAGCGCCTCGCTGAGGAGCGTCTCCGCGACGCCATGGCTTCGATTGCGCAGGTACGCGACGGTCCAGAGCTCCTCGCCTTGCGGGATCCAGCCGATGCTGAGCCCCCGCCCCGGGCGAGGCACGGCGGCATAGCGATAATCCGCGCGGACCGAGGGTGCGGGGGCGGCCGGCTCGTTCGCTCGATCGTAGCGCTTGCTGAGCGCATCGGCGAGCACCCGCGTCCCCAGCAGAATGGCGCCTGCCATGATCGCATAGAAGACGATCCAGCCCTCCGAAGGGGGGAGATTGAACGGGAAAAAGTCGAAGAGCTCCGTCATATTTCCTCCGTCGTGTGGTGAGCGTTGACCTCGCGCAGCACGGCATCGAGCAAGCGCACGAGGCTCTCGAACGCGGCCTCCGCGTCCTCGCACGAGCGATGCAGCGGTGCGACGTCGACACCGTACGCCTTGCCTGCAGCGTCGAGCACCGCGGGGAGATGATCGTCCGATGGTCCGAAGCGGAGCTCGAGCCACGCGTGCAGGGGCGCGCGCACCTGCTTGATCTTGCGCTCCACGGCGCCGGCGAAGATGGGCCCGCGGGCCAAGTCGGTGGCGACGCGGCGGAGGCGAATGCGCGCCTCGCGCAGCTCCTGTTCGATGCGCACCCGCAGATGATGCGGGTCGATGGTGAGCCCTTCGAAGGGGCTCTTGCCGTGGATGCACACGCTGGCGCGCGCGATGTCCGCGTAGAGCAACGGAAACACATCGGCGGCGTGCGGGACCTCGGCGGAGGTGACCAGCATGACCTCGATGCGCGCGGAGAACCGGGCGAGCTGGAGCGCGGGCCCGATGGCTTCGAGCAACGCCCGCGGATCCGAACGGAGCACCGCCAGCACATCGACGTCGCTCTGGCCCTGGCGGTATCCGCCTCGGGCTGCGCTGCCGTAGACGAGGAGCGCCTCCAGCTCGTCGCCGAGGACACCGATGAGCGATGCCTTCAGCTCGTCGAGCCTTCGCCGAGCCGATTCGGGGAGCTGCGCGAGTTGCTGGGCCATGTGCGTTTCCTCTCGTGAAGGCGCACTGCAGCAAGCGCGCCGAAGCCTTTGCGCGCGGAGACGCGCCGTCCATCGGAGAGCCGTTCGAAGCCGAAGAACGGCCCCCATCGCGGTTCGAGCGCGCCATGTTCATCCGGCCCGCTGAAGCGCGCGCGCAAAACGAGGCGATCGATCCGCGCATCGTCGCGGAGGCGCGGATCCTCGAGCGCCGCCTGCACGATGCGCCATGCGTCGGCCGGGCCGGCTCCGCGCGGCAATCGTGCATGGCGCTCCATCGCGCCTGTCGCCAGCGGTCGCACGATTTCGGCGCTCCGCGCGAGGCTCGCGAGGAGCGGCAGCGCATCGTCCACGCGCTTGCGCTGCAGGATTGCACGTGCCCGCGCCAGCGCCGAAAGCCCAATTCGTTCGGCGAGCGCGCCCGCCGGAGGCGCAACGTCAATCAAGAGCGCCGCCACCTGCGCCTGCAGGCTCTCGAGCTCCTTTGCCGACGGCTCGCGCGCATCGCCCGCATCCCCCAGCGAGCGCACGTCATGCAGGCTCGATGCGCGCGGGATCGCGGTGTCCGTCCGCTGCATGTCGCGCACCCGTTCGAGCTCCGCGCGAAGCCCATCGAAGGCCCCGAAGTCCGCGTCCCGTTCGAGGAGGACGGGGACATCCGGCTTGCGCGCAAAGAGCGCGGCCACGAGCGCGAACACATCCTCGTTCACCGAATGGGCGTGCGTGTCGAAGTAAAAGCCGGCCTCCTCGACTCCGCCCGCGATGTGCACCATACGCACGTTTTCGAGCGGATATTGCTCCAGACGCCGCGCGGGGTCGACCCCTTCGTTGCGCGCATTCGCATAGAGGTTGCTCACATCGAGGAGCAAATCGCACCCCGTGGCGCGCACGATTTCACCGTAGAACGATGGTTCGTCCATCTCGTCTTCGGGCCATCGAAACGACCACGCGACATTCTCGAGCAGCAGCGGAACGTCGGGCAAGACCGCGCGTGCACGCGCCACGTTGCGCGCCACCAGGCGCACGGCATCGCGTGTTCGCGGCAGCTCGGTCAAGTGCCCGATCTCGCGTCCACCGGCGCGGGTAAAGGCCACGTGCTCCGTCACGAAAGGGGCACCGAGCTCGCGCGCGAGGGCACCGAGCCGGCGCGCCCGCTCCATGTCCACGCCCTCCGCACTGCCCAGGGAGAGCTTCACACCATGCGGAATGACCGGCCATATTTCCGCCAACGCACTCGCCTCACGGCGCAAATGGCGTTGCGTGAAGCACGTCTCCGCCACGACCTCGACGAAATCGATCCGCGTGCGCTCACGCAACAAATCGACCGCAATTTCGGGCCGCCACCCTATGCCAACCCCGCCACGACGAGGAAACTCGCGGACGATCACGTATCATGTAATTCGTCATCGATCCGTGCGGTGTCAAGCTCGTCTTGGTGCCGCGGGCGGTGCATGGAGGGGGAAATGACTTCGATGGACCGCACCTTGAAGTCGCGGCGTGGTGCGCGCCGGAGGTCCATGGCATTGGGCTTGCGTTGGCACACCCGTTACCGGCGGCGAGCTTTGGCTCGTGGTACGTATACGTGGCGCTTGTCGCGATCGCGGCGAAGGCCGTCGAGACCGTCCGGCCTTTCGGCCATGTCCTGGTCGTTCAGGCCCCCGGACATAGCGCGTTCATGTGGTCCGATCATCCGCTGCCGGACGCCTACAGAGGCGATCCGCGCGACGTCTTACCCCGCATTCCCTGTTGGTGATGGCACATCGTCCGCTTCACGTCGGACCAAACGCTTCATTGCCTCCTCGCGCGAGGTACGTGCCTCCTGCATTCGAAAAGACGGCATCCTCTCCTGCACGGTCTATCATCCGTCGTGTTGGGCACGGCTCACATGAGAACGTGAGCGGCTTTGAATGGCGGGGATCCGAGTCCTCAGAATCCAACAGGTGTGCACATGATTCGACTTGTGGTGCGACATGGATCACTGGGCGGAACGACCTTCGAATCCATCGATGACCGCATCTTGATCGGAAGAGACGAGCGGAACGACCTCATTCTGAACGACCCGTGTGTGTCGATCCACCACGCACAGATCGGTCGCGTGGCAAACCGGTACGTCGTGATGGACTGCGATTCCACGAACGGCACCCACCTCCTTCGCGAGCGTCGCCGGATCGTGCTTCAGCCTCTAAAGCTGACAACTCTTGCCGATGGTGACATCATCGATGTTGGAGGCGTTTCGCTGCAAATTACCCTGACGCCCACACTCGACATCAAGGAGCTCTTGGCGGATTGGCGTGCGTGGGCCGAAGTACATGGTAATGCGCATCGCCGGGTGGCTCTTGGTTACATCGAGAAGGCGGCAGAGCACACGCGGGCGCACGCGGAATACGAGAACATCGGGCAAGCGCTCGAGCTCCTGTCCGCGGGGGTCAAGACCCGAAAAGAGTGGGTAGCCGCGCTGGAGGGTCTCAGCACGCGGCTCGACGCACTCCGAAAGAACGCGCCCGGCCTCATCGATGCCGACGATCTGACCTGTGCGGCGCACGAACGAAGCGAGTCGCTTCGAGAAGAAGTGAGCGCCTCCGTCAAGAAAGACGGATACCGAGGGCCCAACCTCCCCATCAACGAGAAGTTGATGGGGATGCTGGGTGCGAGGATGGCCGGGAGGTACCCCGAACTTCGGGCCGCAGAGCAGACACGGCTCAGCGCACGCCGGCAGGAAGCGGACGCGCCGGCGACGGAGGGTATGGATTGGGCAATGGCGTTACGAATATTGCCCTCAAAGTACATGGTGAGTTTCGGTATGCACCTGCACGACCTGCAAGACGCCTTGACGCACGAGGACACCGCTACGTGAGGCGCTTTCAACCAACGGCATTCGAGCGACGCTCGTCAAGCGACGCTCGTCACCCAGGCGAATGCTCGCGTGTGCTCAGGCGCCTCGGTCACTCCTCAAAAGTTAGCCGGAACGCCAAAACGGAACCACCTTGGCCCTTTTTGGGCGTCCGGCTCTTCCGGGTACAATCCCGCACACGAGCGGTCGAGCGACCGGGTGTTGATTTCAAATGTTCGCAAACGTGGGCAAAGCCGCGCATGGGTGGCATATTTATGAATACGTCATCCGCAAAATATTCCCCCTTTCGCCGCGATGGTGGGCATAGAGGATGCCACCATGGTCAACACTCCTAAGATATTTCAACTTGCTCCATTGGCACTCCTCGCGACGGCCGCCGTCGCCTCCCCCGCCCTGGCATTTCCACTCGGAAATGGACAGGAAGCACAACGCTCCGCGCCGAGCACGTTCGAGCTCGAAGCCGCGGAGGTCGACTTCACCGCCATCATTCGATTGTCGAACTGCTCGGGATCGCTCGTCCGATTTACCACGTCACGCCCGACCGATTCCGCATTGGTGCTCACGAATGGTCACTGCATCGGCAACTTTCCTCCTCAAGGGACGGCCGTCGTGAACCAAGCGTCCAGTCGCACGTTTTCTCTTCTCTCGTCCAACGGTCAGACAACGCTCGCCACGCTCCGAGCTTCGCGACTCGTCTATGCCACGATGTCGGGCACGGATATTGGAATTTACCGTCTAACCTCGACATACGCTCAAATTCAGTCGAGCTACGGCGTCACCGCACTCACCCTTTCCAATGTGCATCCCACCGTGAGCACCCCCATTCGCGTAGTATCCGGCTATTGGAAGAAGATCTACTCGTGCGCGATCGACAAGTTCATCTACGAGCTGCGTGAAGATCAGTGGAGGAGCCACGATTCAATCAAATACAGCCGGCCGGGCTGCGAGACCATCGGGGGCACCTCCGGGTCGCCCATCATCCACGCGCAAACACGCGAGATCATCGGCATCAACAGCACCGGCAACGAAGATGGCGAACGGTGTACCATGAACAACCCTTGTGAGGTCGATCAACAGGGACGCATCACCGTGGATCACGGGGCCTCCTACGGCGAGGAGACTTATCAAATCTACACCTGCCTCGATGGCAACAATCAGCTCGATCTGAACAAGGCTGGCTGCAAGCTCCAAAAACCGCGCGCGGACGTCTCGGAGCTTTTCGAGGAAGCCGCCGACTTCCCACCGGAACGAGGCGTGTCCGAACACCACGACGGAACGACATCGTAAGCCGCAAAGGCGGTCGGGCGCCCACCCCGACCCTTCCATGGCGACGAAGCCCTCGAATCGAAGCGTCCAGAAGCGCTCGGATGGAGCTACGCCCTTGGGAAAACGCTAATCGACGATGCGAGGAGAAGGAGCGGCTTCAGCCGGGTTGACCTTTGGATCGGCGGCCATTTCGACCAGGGACACGATGCTCTTGCCGTCGTCCGTCGGGGCGGTGCCAAGAACGACCATCAGGCCGTCCTTGATGTAGCCGCGCACGTCGCGTTCGGGCTCGAGGCCGTGGGGCACGGTGAGAAAGCCGCGCGCTTTCATTTCGGTGTCGTACGCCTCGACGATTTCGCGCGGGGTTCCCATCGAGAGGTATCCGCGCACGCCATACGGCGTTCCGTCGATGGACGCGGAGAGGGTGCGGCGCGCGCGAATGGGGCGCGGTAGCGCGGGGTTGTCCGTGCCCGGCTCGTATTCGTCGGTTGCCACCAGCTTGTCGAGGTGGAAATGCGTCGCGGTCCAGACCGTTAGAACGTGCGACTGGGAACCATCGCTCCGGACGAAGGCGTAGCGCACCCGTCCCAAGGAGCCGAGATCCTGCGTCCGCTCGAACGCGGCCAATCGATCGAGCCATCCATCGGGCGTCTCCTCCGCCTTGGGAAAACAGACGACCATTCCTTCGTTGTCCTCCTCGTGCCGGATAATCCCGGGATCGAAGCGATTCAAATCGACCTTCGCGAGATCGGATCCCTTGGAGAGCCGTTGCCATGTGCCCTCGCTTACCCCGTTCTCGCGGCAGTTCGCCGCGAAGCGGCCCAGGATCTCGCCGATTGGATCGCGCGAGATGCTGCTGCCGACCCACGCGGTCTCACCATCGATATTGATTTGCGCGCGCTCGCCGAGCAAGTCGGCGATGGGGAGCAGATCCCGCCCGACCTGAAGGGAGCCCTCCAGCACTTGGGCTCGCGCCGAGCGGGCCGTAAAGATCGCTCCAATCAGGAGGAGAGCTCCAAAATACGCGACGACGCGATACACCCGTGGCCCATTCTTCACGGCGGCGGCCATGGAGTCGCCGCGAGCTCGCTTGATCAAAAGCTGAATCCACATGGTCGTTTCCTCGGTTTCGGACTAAGTTCGAAGAACCCCGCGGCGTCCGCGATTCAAAGCACGAGCCCGCGGGCCATGCCCAGCAAGGTTTTGACGATGTCCATCATACCGCCCTTGAACCCCGATTCCGGACTGCAATAGACGTAGCTCGTGGTCGTTTGCATGTTGCGTCGAACCATGCTCGTGAGAGGTGCGTTGGTCGCCACCCGGCGTTCGATCATGGTCGTGGAGGTAAAACCTCCGGCAATGACGGAGGCCAGATTACCCTGTGCGACCGCCGTTCGACCCTGCTCACCGCCCACGCGGCTGGCGCCGCCGACCAGGCTGTCGAATCCACCGCTGCCCCGCTCCCCGCCGCTGGGGCACGAACGCAGCGAATTTTGAAATGCCTTGTGCCGGGTCACGAGCATCGACTCTTGCTTGACCGTAATATTGTTGTAGGCGAATATGATCAATCCATAGAATATGACTATGACGGGCATCACCACGGACGCCTCCGCCAACGCGGCGCCCCGCTCTCTCGCACGATTCGTACGCATCGTCGTTCTCCTGGGTTTCAATGATAGTTACCGGTGGGGAATCGCCCGGCCGTCTGCGAGCGCTCCTTGACGATCGCCTTGCCCATGTCTCCGAAGTAACGCACGGCCGCGTCCAGGAGGGGCGCATTGGCGGTCTTGGCGTAAGCCTCTCGGAATCCCTTGCCGGTGAAGTACTCGAGCCCCTTCTCCAGCCCCACGCGCGCAAACACCTCGGCGAGGTTCATCGATCGCTTCAAGCGCGCCTTCCAGCGAATCGAGTAGAGCGCGTGCTGATATCCCGTGTCGGTGATGCCGATATTGCTCGGGCCATTGCAGCTCGGTTTGCTCCAGATCTCGCCGCAATCGTAGAAGAACTCCGCCTGCGCGTTGTATGCGTGCACGGAATCCTCCACGCGGCCGCCGTATTGCTGGGAGGCGAGCTGCACCCTCCGACTCGACGTATCCTGAAAGTCGCCGCCCATCGCCCAGCCGAGCACCACGAAGTGGGTGTCGCCGTTGGCAAAAGCCATTTTCTTGGGCCCTTCTTCCGCCCAGAGGTCGGCGTCGCCCAACGGAATGTCGAGCGCCACCCCGAGCTTTTTCAACTTTTTGACCGCCCCCTCCAGCTTCCCGGCGACGGATTCGACCTTTGGCTGCAGCTTCTGGGGCACCAAACCTTTGATCTTACCGCCGCAATGAATCCACGCAGGCGCGATGGCCACGGTCTCCACGGCTCGCGCGATCCAATTGCCGACCATCGGAATGGGGATCGCGCTCCGGATCCAATTGGTCAACGAGCTGATGGGGTAGCCGATCGCCCGCACGCACAGCGCCTGGTTCTTCTCCGGGCTCACCGGTAACCCGAGGATCTTGTGCTCTCCCTTGTCGAGAACCCCTTTGACCCCACCAGGCGACTTCGCCCCCGAAGGCAACTTATCCGATTCTCTCTCCTTGTAGATGGGAATGTTGGATGGGCCCAACGCAACCCCCATGAAGGAATCCTTTTGGTCGCTGTAGTGACGCGCCGCCTCCGCCCCTGCCGCGCTGCCGAGCCATGGGGCGGAGAGAGCGACGCTCGTCGACGCGACGCCGAGCGCGGGCAAGGCCGCTTTGAGGCTTGCCTTTTCGTATTTGACCGCGAGCTTGTAAGGCAGCTGCGCCGCTCTCGCGAGCGCCAGCGCGGCCCCTTGCCCGCCCGGGATGACGGCCGCTACGATCGCCAAAAGAAGGAGAATATCGCCGATCAGCGAGAGGATGAGATAAAAGGCAACGAGCGCGAGCGAAATGACGTTGATCGCCGCGATGGCATTCATCCCGCGCGCATGGACCGTGGCCGACGAAAGCGCGACGGAGTCGGCGACCTCCTGGCCGCGGTCGCGAAAGACGATGGCCTGTCCAATCCCAATCAAGAACCAGAGCGCCCCGCTCAGCGAGAGGGCCACCAAGAGCCCTATCACCATGATGGCACCTCGTTCATCGTTCTTCAGCCTTTTGACGGAATTCACGTATCCTCCCCTCGTCGTTCGCCCAATCGTCCTTGCTCGCCGAGCGCACTTTGGGTGCATCGCTCAATAGCCGCTGCCTTCTCCACCGCAGTTGGACCCCGCCTTCGAACCATAGACGCCGTTGGTGGCATCGCCCAGCGCGTTCATCTTGTAGCAAGCGCCGTGATTGGGTGAAATAGCGCGAATTTCCTTCGACAGCACCCCCGAACGGCAAAAGAGGTTCTTCCCAATCGGAACACCGCATTGGTATCGGAACGCGACCGTGGTCGACACGTCGCCGAACGGCTTCGTGCAGCCCGTGCCGCTGCCGCCAGGATAGCTCACATGGATCTTCTCGACTGTAATCCTGCCGTTCCAGGGCCCGAGCGCAGCCTTCGCCGCGGCCATGTAGTTCTCATTGCCTTCTCCCTCTGCGGCTTCGGCCGCGTGCGGAACACATCCTTCCACCACGCTCGCATAGCGCGCGACCACGGTCGTCGCATGGCGCATCACCACCCCAGCCGTGAACCCGAAGGCCATCTGCGTGAAGCAGAGAAAAGCGTACAGCAGCGGCATGAACGCGATGAGGAACTCCACGGCGATGGCGCCGCGCTCTTCGTGCCTCAAGCTGGCCAAGGATGTCGGCATATTGCTTCCTCGCAAATGGGATAGGCGGGTGTCGAGGCGGTGTCTCTCGCCCTCTCACGGCTTCTATTTCGTTAAGCAGGGCTCATGCCGAGGCCATTTCGAATGAAGAGCCCACCGGGCGCCGGTCCTGAGATACTCTCCGGCGCGGCGATCTTTTACAAGTAGATAGCTCGTTGGATGTGGCCGGGACCTGCAAGCGGCGCCTCGCGGGTGCGATCGCCGGGATCGCATTGGTGCGATCGGGTCGATCGATTGCCAGATGTCTACATAGGGTCGTACATACGAAAGATCGACTGGATTCACGAGAATGGGTTCGTGAGCTCAGCGGCAATTTGCTTTTACATATGACTTTGATGTCGAGTCGATGGGCGTCCCCGGACCCAGCTCCGAAGAACGTTCTGCCCGCGACACCTCACATCGCGAGCAGTCCGTGAATGAGCTGGCAAGAAGCGGGGCTGCATCGTCGTCCGAACATCGCGCGCGCTCCGGGGCGTCCCTCGACTCGGCACGTCGAGGGCCGAGCGGGTGCGCCACATCACGGCTGAGCTCGCCATTTCTATTTTGCCACTTGTGCAACTTGACACAACAGAAAATAAACCCCACAAAAGAAAGGCGATGGATGACAATCGGAAGCGGGGCCGGCCGCGCAAAGATCCCGAGCACCTGGCCACATGGGTGCCTCCGGCGGACTGGTCGCGCCTCGTCGTTTGGATCTCGGCGGAGGAACGCAAGGCACTCAAGCGCGTGGCGCTCGAAGCCGACACCTCCGTCGCGCAGCTCGTGAGGGCGCTCGCCAATGGTTTGTCGTTCGGGGTCATCACGTCGGACGAGTTGCTCAAACAGATTCGGAAAGGGTTTCAGGTCATGGAGAAAATACCGACGATCTTCGATCGAGGCGACGGGTTCAAGGTCGTCGACCAACCGCGCAAAGGATGCGAGTGGGTATTCGCCGGAGAAGGGCGCGCCACGGAGAAGCTCGACGGCACGAACGTGAGGCTCACGATTCGTGCCGGTCACGTCGTGCGCGTCGAGAAGCGTCGCAATCCAAGCAAGCTACAGAAGCAACAAGGCGTCATCGACGGGTGGTACGTCGACGCCGACGAACACGGCAAGGAGGACAAGTGGATCTTCGAGGCCGTCCGCGGCACCGACGTCCACGGTTGGCCCGACGGCGAACACTCGGTGGAGGCACTCGGGCCGAGCATTCAGGGCAACCTTCTCGGCCTTGCGAAAAACCTATGCGTGCCATTCAACTTGGAAATCCCGGCTTACGAAGACGTGCCCCGCAGCTTCGACGGATTGAAGGCATTTCTCGAGAAGCTCGACAGCCGCTTTGCCCCTGGCCACCTCGCCGAGGGGATCGTTTTCCACCACCCCGACGGGCGGCGCGCCAAGATCAAGCGCAAAGACTTTGGCCATGGCGGCTAACTCCGGCGAAGCGCGCGAGAGCGATGTGACATGGGGCCGTCGACTTCGACGGCCACGCTCGATCAAGCATGGGCGACGCCGTCCCCGACAAGACCACCGACCCGCACGGATTGGCCAAATTTATCCGAAATAGAAATTCGACGCTCCTCGACCTAAATATCCCCCGCACTGTTTCCAGGATGCCCTTTAAATCGATTTTGACTTCGCCCTAGACTGATGGCGTCCGCCTCTATCAACGTCGTAAAACCATCCTCGTGCGAGCGTCGTGACTCGTATCCGTGGAGCACCGAGCCGCATCACGCTCATCGGATTAAGCACTCCGCCTCACCCCCGAAAGAGCAACCGCCGAGCTTTCGCGAAAACCGTTTTCGTAACCCTTCCCCAAAGGTTGCACGGGGAGAAGGGGAGCGTCGAACCGGCCGAAATATAGGCCTACTACCCTGTTACCTAACGTTACTCATAATTTTATATAGTATACGGAGTGTATTCACCTAGAAGCTCGGGCCCCCATGGCCTGGAGCGCAACAAGGGCAGCATCTTAGTCAGGCGCTTGATATCGCTGCAGAAATGCGCGTTGCGCTCTTCCTCGCTCGCGTAACGCACGGCCGGGCGATTTCGCCCAGGGAACCATGCTTCGACGGGGCGAAACTTTGGGCTTTCGGGCTGCCGATTCCCCGAGCTCGGAGCACGCCGCGTCAAGCCGCAGGCTACAGATGGGGCGGCGCACTCTACTTTCGGAGTGTGCGAGCATTGCGGCCTTCTCCCGATGACGGCGCGCCTACGGGATGGTCAATCGTCGAGGCGATGTTACTGCAACGTCAATGGCTGCGATATCCGCTGGCACGTTGCTTGGCGCGGTCGATATTGAGGTGGAGTAATGAAGAATCTATCGAAAGTTGTTTTGCGGCTCGGCCCATGTTGGTTTGGGCGATGTCGCCGCGACGCCTATTCGAATTGTATTGCCCAAAACCGGACACTTCGATATAGTCGTTACCTTGCGGCGGGTGGGGTGTACGAATGCGCGAGCTGGGTCACAAAGACGATTGTGGCCCGACCTCTCGTAAAATCGGCTGAAGTTGCGCCTATACAACGTGAAGCGCAAGACTTTATTTGGTGAGTCTGCTCGACGGGCTCATAGCAGGCAGGCTTTGGTTTTTGAATTTCTCGCGTGCCGCGACGAATTTCACCGTTTCCGTCCGGTGAACTTGGTCGAGTGCGCGCTAAGGAGGCGATCTGCAATGAGCATCGGAGGCACCTGGTACAACGAGCTCGGTTCACAGATGAATATAAGTCAAGCCGGAGCCAATATTTCTGGAACGTACTGGACCGCTGTCGGGGACGCCGAGGGGGAGTACGCGCTGACGGGACAGATCAACGAGAAACCAAGCGCCGGCGGGCAGGCTGTCGGCTGGACAGTTGTCTGGACCAACACTTATGGAACATCACACAGTGTCACGACCTGGAGTGGTCAATACCAGAGCATTGGAGGGGAGGAGGAGATCGTCACGTTCTGGCTTCTGACCACTGAGGCATCGCCCGGGAGCGACTGGGAAGCGACCAATGTCGGGCAGGATACTTTCACGCGTAATCAACCAACGCAGCAACAGATCGAACGCGCGCGCCGGCGGCGAGCATTTGCTCACCCGCGAAAAGCCACAAGGTAAAGCAGCCACGTTCGCCCGCGACCTCCCGGGGTAACGTTTGGTCGGAGCTCGGGCGCGGTTGGAGGCGAGCTCTCAAACGCAAAGAGGCGCGAAAAACGCAGGGACCTTGCCCGTGCTTCCGCGCCTCTTTGGATGACACCAGGAAGAGGCGAGGCTGTAGCCCGCGCCTGCCCACCTGTTCCCCTACGTTACCTCAGCATTCTTCTCTTTGCTCCTGAGGCTCCGAGTGCTTCAACGACTTCGGCGGCGATGAGAACGCGTTCGAGGCCGCGCGCGATCGGGATCGAGCCGGGAGGGCCGCCAGAGGATCTGCCGGTGTATCCTCCCAGCTCGGCGATCCAGAGGGTGGCTTGTGCGATGCTCGGGATACCCTCCGGGATGGTCTCGTTTTTCTTCTTGTACCTTCGTTTGAGCAAGACGAGCGCCTGGAGCTCCGGGCCTCCCGATCATCGACGCGGACACATGGGATGCTGCTCAGGAATGGCTACGCGCCGGAGCGAAGCACTACGCAAGGAAGGACGGCAAGCCAAAGGGTCAGACGGTCCGCGCGCAGCGGACTCCTTACCTGTCCTCTGGTCTCCTGCACTGCGCCGCATGCGGCGGCAAGATGGTCATCGCCGGAGGGAGCGGGAACGCGCAGTACTGCCGGTGCGAGTCGCACATGAAGCGCGGCACCTGCGACAACGGGTATCGGTCCGAGAAAACGTCATTCGGGCCAGCCTGCTGGACGAGCTCCGACACCGGCTCGCATCGCCTGACGGCATCGCCCACACGCGCAAGCGCATCGCAGAGCGGCTCGGGGAAGTTGAACGCGAGCGAGACACGAAACGAGCGGAACGGCGCGCTCACCTCGAAAAACTCGAGGGGCAGATCAACCAGCTCGTCGACTTCATCGCGGAAGGACACGCCAAGGGCGACCGCGCCAAGACGATCGCCGAGAAGCTTTCGAGGCTCGAAGGCGAAGCCGAATCCGGACGCCGTGCCCTCGCGGCCCTCACTCGTACCGGCGCCCCAGTCAAGCTGCCGAGCGGCGAAGAGATGTTAGCCCTGGTCTTGACCTGAAACGCCGTCTCACCGCGGACACCACGCGAGGCCGAGAGAAACTGCGCCTTCTCTTCCGAGACGGCCGCATCGACCTCATTCCGCAACCGGGCGGCTTCTACGTCGCGCGCTCCGCGTGCTCCCGATGGTGCTTCTAATGCAACCGCCCTCCGAAGCTTTCACTCGGGAGGGCGGTATACAGGCAGCAGTTGCGCGGGTAGGATTTGAACCTACGACCTTCGGGTTATGAGCCCGACGAGCTACCAGGCTGCTCCACCGCGCGCCAATGTTTCGTCCGTGACAACGACGGAGCGTTCGTGGGTGCGAACGCGAGAAATGAAAACCGCCCTCCGAGGCGGGCCGGGGAGGGCGATCGACAGTTTCTCGGTTGCGCGGGTAGGATTTGAACCTACGACCTTCGGGTTATGAGCCCGACGAGCTACCAGGCTGCTCCACCGCGCGCCAATGTCGTCATCGACAGGGCGGCACCTTACTCGCGGTGTGGATGGTGTCAACCCTCGTGCGTGCATACGCGACGATTTTGGGCGATGATCAGTCTGCCTTCATGAGCAAGCCCGTACCCCCGCCGCTCCCTCCCCGCGCGCGAAAAGTCGCGGAGGTCACGCCTTTTGTGCCGGTTCATGCGCCGATTCCGACGGCGGATGGGACCATGTCGACGAGGCAAAAACTTTTGCTCGCCGATGCGGCGCTGGCGCTGCGGGACGAGCAGATTGCTGCGCGCGTCGTGCACTACAAGGCGGAGTTGGCGACGAGCCCGGAGCTCGATCGGATCACCGAGCAGGTGGTGGCGGAGTTCTCGGAGCTTCAGAGAATGAGCCGGGTGGCGCTCCCGGGGCCCGTGGCGCCTCCGGGGCCGCTCACCGATCGCGACAAGGCCCTCCTCGAAATCGAGTTGATTCAGAGCCTCAAGACGATGCTCTCGCGGGTCTTTCGGAGGGACAAGCTGGCCAGCGTCATCGAGCGGAAGCTGCGGGAGCTCTCGAAGCGGTTTGCGCGGCTCTATTTCGAGAGCGAGCTCCACGAAAAAATGCGGGGGGCGGGATCGGCCACCGAGGCCAAAACCATCCGCCAGCCAGAGCAGGCCCTCTACTACGCACTGACGCGAAATCATGACACTGTGGTCAAGCAGCTGGAGTCGTTCGAATACGCCCAGCCAGAGCTCCTGGAACGCGCCAAGGACATGCTCGACGAGTGGGTGAAAGGGCTCCGGCACGAGTTCCTGGGCCGGACGACCCCCGAGCTGAATGCGCTCGTGTCCCTGCTCTCCGAGGGGCTCACGAAGTTTTTTACTCAGGAGCTGCCGCCGCTCACCGGGGAGCTCGCCTGGGAGGTCGTCAAAGAAGCGCGGTTGCGCGATGCGCCGGCGGCCGGGGATAGCCGGATCCGTCCTGGGTACAAGATTGCGGTCGATATGTTTCCGGCGTTTCGGCAGGCCTTCGAGCGGCGGTTTCTGCAGCGACTGGTGCCGTTTGCCGAGGACGAGATGCTCGCAAAGGTTCGCGCCAGCCAAGGGAAGTTCCGGACGGAGACGATTCGCTTCGTCGCCGATCCGCGGATCTTCAGCGACGTCTGCGAGCTCGTCTGCGATGCCGTGTACGACTACCTGTACAACGACGGGTTCCTCGACTTGCCCGCCGATTGGCGGGCGCGTTTGCGTGGGACCTGACTTGCCCGCCGATTGGCGGGCGCGTTTGCGTGGGACCTGACTTGCCCGCCGATTGGCGGGCGCGTTTGCGTGGGACCTGAAATGCCAACGGGGCGCAACCCTTGAAGGGCGCGCCCCGTTTGCGGGGTGGGAGCGACGTCTCGTGTTCGCGGCAGGCGCGTCGCGTTTCGCGCGATGCGTAAGACGTCGCGACGCGTTACTGGCCGGCGCGGGCGGCGGGGAGCGGTGCGGCGGGGGTCACGAAGGGGACGTCGCCTTTGAAGCCTTGCGCCTTGTCGCGGACGGCTTCGACGGCGTCTTTACACGCGTCGCGGAGCTCTTCGTCGACGGCAGATTGGGGGGCCGGGAAGGTCGGGAGCACGTAGAGATCGCAGCTCATGATGGTGAAGCGGTCGTCGACGCGGCGCATCTTCATCTGAAGGTGCATGTCCTTGATGTTGCCGCGCACGAAGCGGCCTTCGACCATTTCGTTGCCGGGCGACGACACTTGGGTGGGACCGAAACGCGACACGTACCAGAGGGTGAGCATCCCCTTCATCACCGGGACCTGAAAGTACACGTCGGTGTTGTCGCCCTCTTTGGCGATCATGCGCGACGTCTTGAATTTGCCGCCCGATAGATCCTTGTAGTGCGAAAAGTCGAGCACTTGCGCGCGGACGGACGCGAGCGGGGCTTGCACCAAGGTTTCAGCGTGGCCGTAGCGCTCCTGGCGGCCCGGCGGGTTCCAGTTCCACTTCAAGGTGTGACCCGCCGAATTGAGGCGATCGAGCTGCGTGTCATCGCTCTCTGCATGTGCATCCGCGGGCGCCAACAGTGAAAGGGCTGCCACAGCCGCGAACGGAAGGAGCCAACGAGCGTGAAAGAGTTGCGACACGAAAGACCTCATGGATTGGCAAAAGTCTGGTAGAAAACGACGTGTTGCCGTCGCCGCAATTTATCTAAGCAGCGCGTGTGCCATCGCTCTCGCGCTACCGGGCTCGCGCATTCGCCCCGGTAGGTGCGTCCTCACCCGCCCCGCGATGGTGACATCCTTTCGATGCTTCGCAAGCGATCCGGCGCGCTGCTTGCATTGCCCGACTTTTCGCCTCAATTCACGACGTTTCGCGCCATAGTCCTACACGGTCGAGGCGCTGAGCACCTGGTCCATCGGCCAGCCCCCTCGTTTCGAGCTCGACGTTAATCAGGCTGCAATATGCGGAAGGGCTGCGATCAGTTGGGGCGCGTAAAGCGGGCGCGTCCCTCGGTGATCCACCACTCGTGGTAACGGGCCTGCGCGCGGTCGCGATCGCGCTTCGGCAGATCGTCGTAGTAGCCGAAGTACTCCTTCGTAATGGCCTTCAGCTCCTCGCCGGCGGCGCGGCGGATGGCTTGCGACTCGTGCACGAGGGCGTCGATGAGCCACTCGATGCGATCGCGGGACGAGTTCGAGTTCCACCACTGGGTCCAGCGGCGGGTGTCGCGGCCAAAGTCTTGACGGGCGACCACCAGGAGCGCGCGGCGGGCGGCGACGGCGATGTCCTCCGAATCGTCGTTGAGCACCGCGATGAACGTGGGAACGGCGAGGGGCTCGCGGATCTCTTCGAGCACCTCCAGCATGGTCAGGCGCTTCTTGCCATCGATGGTGGGATCGCGCACGACGCGCCCCAGCTCGCGCGCGGTCTCCTCGCCGTGCTGGCGCGCCATGCCCGCGGCTGCCCAGCGCGCGGCGCGGCGAACGCGATCGCTCACGTCGAGCAGGCGCGCCACCAGACGCGGGATGGCGTCCACGTAGGCGAGCTCGCGGAGCAGGAACGTGGCCCAGTAGCGCTTTTCTTCGTTGCGGGAGTCGACGTGCTCGAGCACCCAGGGGAGCGCCACGCGGCGCTGCATGGCGATGAGGCGCAGCACCGGGCCGCACGCGCTGGCGCAGGGGATTTCGCCCTCGGCGGCCTTGGGCTCGGCGACGATGGGGCCCGGAAAGCGCGCCATCAGCACCGGCATCGCTTGGTGGCCTTCGCGAAGGAGCTCGCCCTCGGCGTAGTCGTCGTCGCCCTCCTCGAGGTAGCGCTCGACGAGCTGCTCGAGCTCGCGCGACGTGTCCACGATGACCGAGGGCAGCGCCTCCCCGTCGGCGTGCGGCGTGGGCGGCGTCCGCGGGGGGAGGACGATTTGGCTGACCATCGGCTCGCGGTTCGACTGCTCCTCCGCCGCCTCGTCGATGGTGTAAACCGTCTCGTCCTCCGTGGACGCGTCGGAGAAAATTTCTTCCTCCTCGTCGCGCTCCTCCGGCGCGAAGGTTTGCGCCTCCGGTGCTTCGCTTTGCACGACCGGCGCGAAGGTTCGCGCGTCCGGCACGTCGATTTGCGCGACCTCACGCCGGTGTTCGAGCCCGGACTCTGCGATCCGCTGCGCCTCCGCCTCCGCCGTCGGCTGCGCCTCGGCAATCCGCTGCGCCCCCAACTCCACGATCCGACCCGCCCCCGGCACCGTGACCCGTTCCGACGCGAGCTCCACACCACGTCCCACCGCCGGTTCGACACCACGTCCCACCGCCGGTTCCACACCACGCCCCACCGCCGGCTCCACACCACGCCCCACCGCCGGTTCGACACCACGCCCCACCGCCGGCTCGACACCACGCCCCACCGCCGGCTCGATACGCTGTTCCGCCCCCGACGCATCCCCCCGTTCCGCAACCTCCACCGGCTGCGCCAATTCCGCAGGCTGCGCCGCCTGCAACTCCGGCGGAGTATCCCAGCCACTCTCCGCGTACGAAATCCGCTCCGCGACCTCCTCCACGATGCGAGGCGCCGCGGACGCGCGCGCCGCCGCCGCGACCTGCGCAACGGCGGCGACCGGAGTTTCACGCACCGGCGTAATCCGCGCCGCCACGTCCACGACGGGCGCCGGCGGCGGAACCGCCACGCGCGACTCGCCCGCGACGTCGGGATCGGAGGGAGCGGGCGGCGGCATCGACGGCGGCGGGGTCGAGGTGCTCGCGCGAACGGTGGCGGCCCCCGAGAACAGCGCGCGGCCCAGCGCTTCGGCGCGGACGGCGCGCTCTTCGGCGGAGGGGTTGCGCGAGCTTCGCTTCGGCGAGACCAGGCTTGGATCGGACAGACGCCCGCTGGCGAGGGCGCCCGGGCCGGCGCCGGAGAAGCCGCCCAGCTTCTTCTTCAGAATGATGCGCTCGAGCGTCTGCCCCACCAGCAGCGCGAACGTCGGCACGTCGGAGACCGCGTCGCGATCGACGTCGAGATCCCCGGCGTCGCCGTAAAGGATGGCCACCACCCGCGAGCGCACCACCAAGGGCACGCACATGATCGTGTTCGCCTCCAGCGGATGCCCATTGGGCCCGGCGGCGACGGTGGCCGGGAGGCGCTCCAGATCGCGCATCAACACGCCGTCGAGGCCCTCCAGATCCGGCCTGGCCACGATGGGGGCGCGGATGTCGCGCGCCGATGCGAGCATGCTCGGCATGTCGAGCGGCACGCCGATGCCCGCGACCCGATCGCGCGAGGCCCCCGGACCGTAGGCCTCGCGGCCCTCCGCGAGATCCGTTTGGACGATGAAGAGCGCCGAGTAATCGAAATACTGGCGCGCGAAATCGAAGAACAGGTCCAACAATTGGTCGCGGTCGACCAAGACCTCGAGCTCCGTGCTGGCCGCTTCGAACGTGAGCGGGCCCCGGCGCCGGCGGACCGGTCTCGGAACCACCGACGCCTCGCGCACGAGCGTGGCAAGGCGATTCGGCTCCGTCGGGTCCGCAGACGCGAGAGGTTCGACTTCCATCCTCGCTTGGATGTCGGTCGAAGACACCGATTGCCTCAGGCGTCGCTCCGAATCCCCCGGATCCGGACGGGTCACGCGCTCGCCCGGACTGGTCGTGCGCTCCCCCGGGCCCGGGGCCGTCACGCGCTCCCCCGCCCCCGCGCCCGACGCACGCTCCCCTGCCCCCGATCCCGAGACGCGTTCCCCCGACCCCGACACGCGCACCTCCCGCCGTTCGCGTCCTTCATCCGAGACGCGTTCTTCCGGATACCGCGCTTCCTCGCTTCTCGCAAAAACGGGAACGGGCGGCGCCGGTGGAAATGCCCCTACATCGGTTATGGAAGGAGCCGGTGGAGGCGAAGCTTTGCGATAGGACGGTACGGCGGGAGGGCTCGGGGGCTGCTCGGCAAAAGGAACATCGCGGAGCAACGGTGGAAGGTCGCTCGATACGATCCCGCGATCGCCGTGAAGGCGCGAGACGAGACGCTCCAGCCTTCGCTCCAGAGGCGCGCGGAACTCCCGATTCAGCGCTTGCCGAATGCGAACCAAGGGCGCGATGCGCTGCACGATCGGCACCCCCAGCGCAAAGGTGAGCTGCTCTTCCTCGGCCGGTGGAAGCGGCTCGGCCACCACCACCACCAGCTCTTCGCCGCCCGCCGCGACGGAGAGCGGATAAATCGAACGATGCGACGCCAGCTCCGCGGGGATCATGGCGCGGGCGCGGCGCTCGGGCGATGGGAGCACCCCGATGGGCGCGGGCGCAAGGCCATGGGCTTCGGCCGCCGCGCGCGTGAGCTTCTCCTCGTCGACCGCCGCCACCTCGAGCAGGTTGGTGACGAAATCGCCGCCGTAGAGCACTTGGCGCGCCAAGGCCTCCTCGACTTGGCGCATCGTCGCGATTTCGCTCTGGACGATGAGAGAGCTCAGCGAGATGGGGATAGCGTGGGAAGTCAAACGGGGTCTTCTCGAAAATACGCGCCCGCGAAGCTCGCCTCAAGGGCGCCGACGAGGGCCTCGACGGTGTAGGGAGAGGCCATCACGTCGACCCGAATCCCGCGCGCTTCGGCTGCGTCGCGCGTGATCGGCCCGATGACGGCGACCTTCGGCTTCGCGAGCAAACGGCCGGTCTCCGGGCCGAGCGCGAGGCAGAAGTTGTCGACCGTACTCTTCGACGTGAAGGTCACGGCATCGATTGCACCATCTTCGAGCGCTCGGGCCAAGTTGGCGACTTTGTCGGGCCCGGTGGCGCGCGTTTCATAGAGGGCCACGACATCGACCTGCCACCCGGCCACCCGCAGCGCTTCCGGAAGTGCATCACGAGCCACGAGCGCACGCGCGATCAAAATACGCGGCGCCCGACCGGCTGCGCCGCCCCCAGCTCGGCGGGCCCAGAGCTCTTGCAGCGCCTCGGCCAGGCTCTCGCCCCGAAACTCTTTGGCCACGCAATCCGCCTTCAGCCCGTGGGCAGCCAACGCCGCCGCCGTACCGGGACCGATGGCTGCAATCTGCACGTTTCCGAAGGCGCGCGCGTCCCGCCCCTGGCGTAATAATTCCTCCCAGGCGCACGCCACGCCATTTTCACTGGTGAATGCCACGAAGTCATAATCCGTTGCGAGACGCGCCAACGCACGCTGCATCGGCCCCGGATCGGGGGGCGGGTGAATCTCGATGGTGGGATGCGCGATCGCATCCGCACCGCGCGCGCGAAGCAGCGAAAGCGTGGAGCGCGACTGCTCCGCCGTGCGCGTGACCAGCACCCGCTTGCCGAACAGCGGCCGCCGATCGAACCAGGCGAGCGCGCGGCCGTGCTCCACCCCGTCGCCCACCACCAGGATGCGCGCGTCCGTGGAGAGCCGGCGGGCGCGTGTGGCGATGTCCGACAGCGTTCCCACCTGCGTGCGCTGCACCGGGCGGCCCAAATCCGTCAACGCCATGGCCGGTGTATCGGGCGAGCGCCCGTGCTGCAGGAGCGCCGTCACCACCTCGTCCAAGGTGGCGCGGGTCACGTGCGCCACCAGCATGTCCGTGGCATGCGCCAGCGAGGCCCAGTCCCAGCGCAAAAGGCCCTCCGCCGCGGGCGCCCGCAAGACGGCGTAGCTCGAGGCGGCGAACGACGTCCCCGCAAACGCCGAGACCGACGTCTCCGGGCGGGCGCTGGGCACGACCTCGAAGGGCACCTTGGCCTGCGCCACGGCGCGAACCTCTGCCTCGCCGCCCTCGAAGAGCACCTCCGAGCGCGTCAACCGCACAACCGTTCGCCCCTCTCGGGCCAGCGCCACGCACGCCGTGGCAGGATCGTCCCCGGCAGCTTGGCCAGCTTCGCCGGTTTCGCGAGCTTCGCCGGTTTCGCCAGCTTCGCCGGTTTCGCCAGCTTCGCCGGTTTCGCCAGCTTCGCCGGTTTCGCCAGCTTCGCCGGTTTCGCCAGCTTCGCCGGTTTCGCCATTTTCGCGGGCTTCGCCGGTTTCGCCAGCTTGAGCGGCAATCCGAACGGCGGCCTCGGGCGCGATGGCCAGAATTTCCGGATCGGCGTGCTCATCGTGAACGACCGCGTGGCAGGTGGCGAGCGCGTCATGAGCGCGCAAAGGCAGCATGTCTCGCCCGCCCGCGGGCGAAGCCACGAACACCACTCGGCCGACCATGGGGAGCTACCTTCGCGCGCCCGCCCGGCGCCGACAAGCAATTCGTCACGGGGTTTCTTCTTCGCCTGTCCGCAAACCGATGGCGTGGTAGACGATGGCCATGGGTTTTCCCGACATTCGGCCGCGGCGACTGCGCGTCTCGCCGGCCATGCGCAAACTGGTACGCGAAACCTCGCTGAGCCCGAGCGACTTCATTTACCCGCTCTTCTTCAGCGCGACCCTGTCCGAGCCCAATCCCATAGCGTCCCTGCCCGGCGTCTTGCAGCTCCCCGTCAAGATGGCGGCTGCCCAGGCCCGCGAGATCGCGCAGCGCGGAATCGGCTCGGTGATCCTGTTCGGGCTCCCCAAGACGAAGGATCCGAACGGCGATAGCGCGATCGATCCCGACGGCCCCGTGCCCCGCGCCGTGGCGGAGATCAAGTCGGCCGTCCCCGATCTCCTGGTGGTGACCGACGTCTGCGTCGACGAGTACACCGACCACGGTCACTGCGGCGTGCTCCGCGAACGCAAGAACACCGGAGAGCTCGAGGTCGACAACGACGCGACCCTCGACGTGCTGGCCAAAATGGCGCAGGTGCACGCGCGCGCGGGCGCCGACATCATCGCGCCGAGCGACATGATGGATGGCCGGGTGGCGCGCATCCGCCAGGCGCTCGACCAAGACGGGTTCGAGTCGACGGCGATCATGAGCTACGCGGTGAAGTACGCGAGCGCCTTTTACGGTCCTTTCCGGGACGTGGCCGACTGTGCACCGAAGTTCGGTGACCGCGCCGGCTACCAGATGGATCCGGGCAACGCGCGCGAAGCGCTGCGCGAGGCGTCGCTGGACGAGATGGAGGGGGCGGACATTTTGATGGTCAAACCCGCCCTGCCCTACCTCGACGTGCTGCGCGAGGTGCGCCGCGCCAGCAACCTCCCGATCGCGGCCTACAACGTATCGGGCGAGTACGCCATGCTGCACGCGGCGGCCGCCGCCAAGATGATCGACTTGGATCGGGCCATGATGGAGGTGCTCACCTCCATCCGCCGCGCCGGCGCCGACATCATCTTGACGTACCATGCCCTTCGGGCCGCCGAGCTCTTGGGAGCGTGATGCGACCGAGGTGGTGGCGTAAATCGGGCCGCGTCATTCTGTTCGGAGCGCTCGGGAGCACGTTGCTCACGTTGCTGCTGGGCGCCGGGCTCGCGCTCGTCGCGGGCTCCGCGGGATGCTACGGCGATCAATGCGTGGGCAGCGACTTGGAATTTGGCGACAAGGAGGGCGAAGGGCACCTCGTCACCACCGATATTTGGGAGAGCCACGCCCAGAGCGCGAAGTGGCTTCGTTATAGCCCGAAGCGCAGGTATTTCCTTCGCCTGCACGGCTTCGAAGGGCGCAAGGTGTTTCGCGTCATCACCTATGTCAGCCCGGACGAATCCCCCAACGGCCCGCAACCCGGTACGCAATTCACCGTGGCGGGCGGCAACCTCGCCGAGGTCAAAATCCTGGAGACCCCTCCTGGCGAAGCCCCGAGGGTGGTCGTCGCAAACGACACGTGCGCCGATTACTATGCGCGGTTCGAGGTCCAAGCCTATCCGAGCGGTCCCGTGACCGACGCCGGCCCCCCCGATGCGGGCGACGCAGGCACCGGCGCGAACCTCGATGCGTCGAGCGACACCGGCGCGGAATGAGACCCCATCGCTTCTTCGCGTATGGGACGTTGGGCAGCGGGTTGTTCCTGCTCACCAGCTTGGCGTTTCTGACCGGCGGCACCGGATGTTACGGGGACCAATGCAACGAGCCCGCGGTCATCGACTTCGGCAACCTGCCGGGCGAAGGGAGGTTCATCCCGCCGGACACCTGGGAGAGCCGGCCGCTGGACTCGCCCGATTGGCTCCACTACCCCGCGAAGCAAACGTACCGTTTTTGGTTGCACGGCTTGGAGGGCCGCCGCATTTATGCGCCCGAGGCCCAAATCGCGGTCATGCGCGATCCGAACGCGCCCAACAAAGAGGGCGAGGACCGACGGCGCTTTGCCCCCCTGGGCGGTAACTTGGCCGAGTACCACATCGAGGAGCACGGCAAGGCGGGTAAGGCCCCCGTCATGACCGTGCGCAACGACACCTGCGGCGAGTATTACTTGTACGTGAGGGTCAGGGCCGAGCCGGCCCCGCCTTCGATCGATGCAGGCGGCGCGAGCCTCGGTCCGAGGCCCACCGATTCGAGTCGAGACGCCACGAACGACACTGGAGCAACGGAATGAGTCATCCCTGGCACGACATCCCGATCCCCGAGCCCATCGAAGAAGGCTTCCCCGGGTTCATCGAAATTCCCCAAGGCTCGCGGGTCAAATACGAGCTCGATAAGGACACGGGGCTCCTCAAGGTCGACCGCATCCTCTTCAGCGCCGTCCACTACCCGGCCAACTACGGATTCATCCCGCGCACCTATTGCGACGACGGTGATCCCCTCGACGTGCTCGTCCTCTGCCAGGAGGCCGTGGCGCCCATGTGCATCATGCGCGCGCGCGCCATCGGCGTCATGCAGATGCGCGACGAGAAGGGCCTCGACGACAAGATCATCGCCGTGCACCTGGACGATCCGGCGTACTGCGAATACACGCACATCCGCGAGCTGCCCCGCCACACCTTGATCGAGCTCCGTCGCTTCTTCGAGGACTACAAGCTGCTCGAGCACAAGGCGGTCACCGTGGAGGACTTTCAAGGCCCCTTCGAGGCCAACCGCATCATCCGCGAATCCATCATCGGTTACCAAAAGCTGCGCGCCGCCGAAGCACACTGACCCCCGCGCCGGGCGGCGCTCCGCGCGGGTTCGTGCGTATCGCGCCGGGCTCTATTTCGCGCAGGTGCGTGCGGGATCGTGCCGGCTTCATTCGCGCAGGTGCGTGCAGATCGCGCCGGCTTTATTTCGCGCGGGTTCGTGCGGATCGCGCCGGGCTCTATTTCGCGCAGGTGCGGAGGCACGCCTTGTAGGTCTTCGTGCACGTCTCGCATCCGTCGGCCTTGCACGCGCCGCGGCAGGTGCTCCACCCGCGATCGCACTCCCCGGTGCACCCGGCGAGGGGTGGCGGCGCCTCGGGGCTCGTTGCCGCGGCCGCACCCGGTGCGCCAGGTGACGCGGGTGCGCCGGGTGTCCCTGGTGCCGGGCCAGGTGCCGATGACACCGACGCGGCGGGCGCGAGCGACCAATTGCCGTTGCCGGGCGCGGAGGTGCCGGCGTCGTCCCCGCCCCATGTTTTGGGCGGCGGCGTAAAGGCGCTGGTGGGCGCCGGGGTCGCGCTCCATGCGCGCGCACCGACCTCGCCGGGCGCGGCGTGCATGAGCGCTTCGTCGGTGGGCAGCTCGTGCGGACGGCGGATGGCTTGCGCGCGCGCGTGGGCGTACATCACGCGGTCGCGCGTTTGGCCGTAGGTGTAATGGGCCAACCAATCGCGCCAGCACTCGCCTTTCTGTTGCATGGCAACGTTGGGGTTCTCCTCGAGCGCGTAACAGTGCTCGAAGCGCGCGTCGCCTTCGTAGATCGCTTGAAAGCTGGGCCCGCAGGCGGTCATGGAAGCGAGTGGAAGAACGAGAAGAACGAACGGCGCAATTCCAGCGAGCAGAGCCAACCGAACGGGGCGCATCATGCTTCCTTTACTCTACGGCCTTTTCCCCTAGAGGTTGAACGGCTACCTTAGAAAGGCGAATCTCACCCATGTTTACCGGACTGGTCGAAGCCACTGGACAGCTTACGCGGCGCGATCGCGTCGGCCCCGATGCGCGTTTGGAAATCAAGGTCGGCGACATCGGCGAACCGCTCGTGCTCGGGGAGTCCATCAGCATCGATGGCTGTTGCCTCACCGTGCAGACCATCTTGCCCGACGGCTCGGGTTTCGTCTGCGATGCTTCGTCGGAAACGTTGGCCCGCACCACCCTTGGCGAGCTCACCCTGCCGGCCACCATCAACTTGGAGAGGGCCACCCCCCTCGGAGGCCGCATGGGAGGGCACATCGTCACGGGGCACATCGATGGCACCGGCGTGCTGCTCGAACGCGAGCCCGTGGGCGAAATGTCCAAGCTGACGTTCGGCTACCCGGCGAACCTCGCGCGCTTCATCGCGGAAAAAGGCTCCATTTGCGTCAATGGCGTGAGCCTCACGGTCAACGGCGTCGGCGCGGACCGGTTCGATGTCATGATCATCCCCCACACCGCCAAGGTGACCTCCCTTGGAATTCTTTCCCCGGGAGGAAAGGTCAATCTCGAAGTCGACGTGCTGGCGCGCTACATCCTGCGCGCGCGCGAGGTCGACTCGCACGCCGCGCTCACTGCGTCTACCAAAAGCGGCACCTGAGACGTCCATGTCCCCTATGCTCGATATCGATCCAAAGCTGCTCGAACGCGTCAACGCGGCCATTTTCGCCATTCGCACCGGCAAAATGGTCATCCTCACGGATGACGAAGACCGCGAAAACGAAGGCGATTTGTGCATGGCAGCCGAATTCGTCACCCCCGAGGCCATCAACTTCATGGCCACGCACGGGCGGGGGCTCATCTGCCTGACCTTGACCGAGCAGCAAATCGAGCGCCTCGAGCTCCCCATGATGCAAGCGCCCGGTCGCGGTGCACCGCCGCTCGGAACGGCGTTTACCGTGAGCGTCGAAGCGCGACACGGCGTGACCACCGGCATCAGCGCCGCCGACCGCGCCTTCACCACCCGCCTGGCCGCCAGCCCGGACTGCCGCCCCGACGATCTGGTCACCCCCGGACACGTCTTTCCGCTCAAGGCCCGCACCGGCGGCGTGCTCGTGCGAACGGGTCAAACGGAGGGCTCGGTCGATCTGGCGCGGCTCGCAGGCCTGAACCCGGCCGGTGTCATCTGCGAGATCATGAACGACGACGGCACGATGGCGCGCATGCCGGATCTCGAGCGCTTCGGCAAGAAGCATGGGCTCATCATCGTCACCATCGCCGACTTGATCGAGTACCGGCTCCAGACCGAGCGGCTCGTTCGGCGCCTCACCGAGAAGAGCATCCTGCTCGACGCCACGGGCTCCACCTGGCGAGCCATCGTCTACGAATCGGCGACCGACGGCCGGCAGCTGCTCGCCCTCGTCAAAGGCGAAGTCGCGACGGGAGAGGCCATTCTCTGCCGGATGCACTCGGGCTCCCTCATTGCCGACACCTTCGCCTCCACCCCCCGCGAGGGTGCCCGCAATTTGCGGGAGGCGTTTCGCATGATCGAAGCGGAAGGACGCGGCGTGGTGGTGTATCTTCCGCCGAAAGGCAATGTCGAGCTGGAGCTGGCGCTCCACGAGGCCTTGTCGGCGCCGCCCCACGAGAAAAAAGACGACCCTCTGCGCGACTTCGGCCTCGGCGCGCAAGTCCTGTTCGACTTGGGCCTCCACAAGATAAGGCTCCTGACCAACAACCCCCGTAAGATCGCGGGCATCCACGGCTACGGGCTCGAGGTCGTCGAAAGCATCCCCCTCAAAGCCATGAACAAAGTACCGGCCCCGCCGTCTTCCGGGAGACTCCTCTGATGCCCACGTTGGACGACGCGCGTACGTTCGTCGGAAACCTCGTCGTCCCCAGCGGCGCACGATTCGCCATCGTCGCCAGCCGCTTCAACGACTTCATCGTCGACCCGCTCATCCGCGGCGCCTTCGACGCCATCGTCCGCCACGGCGGCGACGCCAAGAACGTCACGGTGGTGCGCGTGCCGGGGGCGTGGGAGATCCCGGCCATCGTGCACAGGCTCGCGGCGAAGCGCGGGTTCGACGCGATCATCGCGCTCTCGGCGGTGATCCGCGGGTCGACGCCGCACTTCGACTATGTGGCGGGGGCCGCGTCCAACGGGGTTGGGAGCGTGGCGGCCAGCACCGGGGTGCCGGTGGCGTTTGGCGTTCTCACCACCGATAGCATCGAGCAAGCCATCGAGCGCGCGGGGACGAAGGCGGGCAACAAAGGTTGGGACGCGGCGGTTTCGGCCATCGAAATGGTCTCGCTCGGCCGCGCCCTCGACGAAGCGGGGTTGTGATGGGAGCTCGTCACTCGGGCCGCGAGGCCGCGCTGCAAATGCTGTTTCAAATCGAGGCCTCGGGGGCCGGGGCCGAGGAGGCCATCGCGCTCTACTGGCGCAACTTCGAGGGCGAGCCCGAAGGCCGCGCCTACGCCGAAGAGATCGTGCGCGGCGTCGCCGAGAAGACCGAAGCGCTCGACGCGCGCATCGCGTCCGCCTCCAAGCACTGGCGCCTCGAGCGCATGGGCCGCGTGGATCGCAACCTCCTGCGCGCCGGAACGTGGGAGCTCGAGAACCGGCAAGACGTCCCGCGCGCGGTCATCCTCGACGAGGCCGTCGAGCTGGCCAAGGCGTATGGGAGCGAGTCGTCGAGCTCGTTCGTGAACGGCGTGCTCGATCGCATCGCCGAGGAGCTCGGGCGCAAGGACACGGATCGTTGATGCGGCGCGGGCGCACGGGATAGACCGAATCGCCAGGAGCTCACGGAGCGACGGATCGGATGGATTTACGCTACTTACCGCACGATCTTCGCCGCATCGATGAAGCCAACGCCGAGGTGGTGGCGTGCGCCATCTGGCAAGACGAGGTGCCCATGCGCGGCCTCGCCGGTCTGCTCGATTGGCGGCTCGCCGGCAAACTGAGCGCCCTGCAGCGCGCCGATTACCTGCGGGGCGAGGCGGGCGAGGTCCTCTGTGTGCCCGGCCGGCCGCGCTTACCCTTCGACAAGGTGCTCGTCTTCGGTCTCGGACCGCGCCCGCCCCAGGGCTTCGAAGAGGCGCGCTTTCGCGAGACCGTGCTCCATCTGCTTCGCACCTTGGAGGGCTTGCACGTCCCGCGCGCGGTGGTGGAGCTCCCCGGCCGCGCCGACGCCTCCATCCTGCCCGATCGGGCCGCGACCGTGGTCTTGGAGTGCGTCGGGACCTCTGCCGCACACGACACCTGGTGGATCGTGGACCACGCCGACGCCGAGCGCCATCTGCTCGAGCGCGCCCAAGAAGAACAGCGGCGAGCCCGCCGAGCGTAGGCCGCGGCCGGGCGCTAGGCTAAAAGAAGCGTCATGCCCGAAACGAACGAGCCGAGCCAAGCCGAGGTGGTACCGGTCGATGCAGCCACATTGATTGCGCTTCGCGACGAGCCCGAGGCGGGATCGTTCTCGGCGTTCTTCGTTCAACGGAGCCAGAAGTCGCGCTTCATGGGCGGCCTGGTGGTCTTCCCCGGCGGCAAGGTCGACGAGGCGGATCGCGATCCGGCCTGGCGTGCACTCTGCACGGATCCGCGCCTACCGCCCGGGGGTCGCGACAACGATGGCGGCGCCGACGAAGACGGATGGCGCGCGCTCGGCATCGCCGCCTGCCGCGAGGCGCTCGAGGAGGCCGCGTTGCTCCCGGCCACGCGCGCCGCGGGCGCGTTCGATCATGCCGCGCTGCTCGCGCTCCGCGGCCGCATCGAAGCCGGAGCCGCGTTTCGCGCGCTCGCGGCCGAGGCGGGGCTCCGCCTCGATCTGGACACGCTCCACCCGTGGAGCCGCTGGATCACGCCGCGAAACCAGAGCAAACGATTCGATACGCGCTTCTTCGTGGCCCGCGCGGCGCCGGGGCAAGAAGGGGCGCACGACGGCCACGAGACGATCGCGAGCTTCTGGGCCACGCCGAAGGACGTGCTCGCGCGCTTCGAGGCGGGCAGCATCGAGCTCGCGCCGCCCACGCACCGCACCTTGGAGCTCCTCGCCGAGATGACCAAGGTGGAGCAGGTGCTCGCGGCCGCCGAGCATGCGTCGCTCGCCATTCTATGTCCGGAGGTCGTCCGGCACACGGATGTCTCGGGTGAGACCGTCGCGCTCACCCTCCCCGGCGATCCCGAGCACTCGGTCCGCGAGGTGCGCATACCCGGACGATCCCGCTACGTGCTCCGAAGCGGCGCATGGCGTCCGGAATCGCCGCCGCCGCGTTGAAGTCCGCCGCCGCCGCGCGCGGGCCTCGTCCCGACTTCCGTAGGCGCGCGCAGAATAGTACGCTCCGCGTCATGCCGGACGTCCTGTCGCCCCATACCCCCATCTACGCCGACCGCGCCACCGGGCAGGTGTTCCCCGATGCGCGCACCATGGTCAACGCGTACCTCACGCAGTTCGCCAGCCGCGCGGGCACGAGCCTCGATGAGCTCGACGATTCGGGCTACACCCAAGTCCGCAAGGGATCGGCCAGCGTCGGCATCAACGTGCTGGGCGATCACGGCGTTCTGCTCTTGCTCGCGCCGGTAATGGCGGTCCCCAAAACGCAAAGGGAGCGCTTCTACCGCCGGCTCTTGGAGCTCTCGTTCCTCACCACCAGCGACGCCGCCTTCGCCATCGACGCCCAAAAAGACGAGGTGTACGTCCGCGCCCTTCGGCGGCTCTCGGGGCTCGACTACGAGGAGTTCGAGGATCTGCTGGAGACCGTCGGCAAAGTCGCCGACGAATGGGACGACGTTTTGCGCAAGGAATTTTAGAGCAGAAAGTTCCGTCTCCGGCTACCCGAACGGCGCGCCGTTTCAGGGCGTGGGCATCGCGCCCGACATCGAGGTCCGACCCACGATTGCCGAGCTTCGCGACGGCAAAAAGATCGGAGCTCGCCCGTACCGCCCGCGGTGCTGCGCCACGCTGAAGCAGCGTCGCCGTTCTGATCGCGGAGGATTTTTCGCGATCGCCGCGCCGTCACGAGTTTGTCGAGCACCCTTTGCGCGGGCCCGCACCTGCTTGGGCTCGCCCTTGCGTTTGTCCGATACCGGCTCGAATGTTAGGCTACTTCCTCATGGCCGATCCGCCCCTCCCCAAGCCGGCAGGGCCCCATCCGAACGTGCCCTCCGCGGAGGACCTCGACCGTCTCGCCGCGCTGATTAAGCCGTCCTGGGAGCTGGACGATAGCCCATTTTCCATGGGCAACCGCAGCCTCACCGCGGAAGAGTGGGAGCAGCTGCGAGGCGAGCCCGAACGTGGCGCTCTGCAAAACGGCAGCTCGAAGCACGCCAGCGCAACCGTATCGGCAAGCGCTGCAGGTGCCCCCGGTGCTATCGGCGTGACCGCCAGCAATGGCGCGGCGCCCAAGTTGGAGGTCGTGGCCGATTCGGGTCCCATGCCACCGGTAGCGCCGCCGCCGTCTTCGTCGCCGCCGGTCTTTCCGCTCACCACGCCGTCGTTCCCGGCCGGCCCCACCAAGCCGACCGCCGGAACGCTCGAAGGTCCGTCCCTCGCGCCCGATCCCTTTCGGAACGAGGTGGTCGAAGCACGGCCGCCCGTCCCCGTCGCGGCGATACCCGAGCCCGAGCCCGAGCTCGTACCCGCGCGCAGGCGGCCGACGAGCCTCTCGGACGAGCTCGCGATGCCCCAAAAGTCGCGCAAGGGGCTCTTTTTCGGCTTGATCGCCGCGGCGGCCGTCGTCGTCGGGGGCATCTTCTTCGCCACGCGCGGCTCCGACGGCGATGCCGCGCCCTCCGCATCACCCGAGGAGACGAGCGGCAAGGGCGCCAGCGTGTCCAACGCGCGCGTCGACATTCCACCCACCCGCGAGACCGTGGCGCCGACCCCGCCGGCTTCCACGGCCCCCGCACCGGCGCCCGCGCCCCCCGCACGGGAAGCACCGGCCGCGCGCGCCGCGACGAAGGAGCCGGACAACGCTGGAGCTGGCCGCAACGGCGCTCAAAACCGCGAGCATGGATCCAACTCGCGCGCGGCACCGCTGCCCCGGCTCCCGGCCACGCACAACACGCCTCCGCCGGCCGCCAAACCGTCGAGCAAGGGAAACACCAACTCCGGCGGCATCGTTCGCGACGTGCCCTTCTGATCGCGGAGCGCGCCCGCGCACGGCGAATGCGGTGCCAGGGTAGGTTTCGTGATCCACGATCCTGGGAGCGTGGGTTACGCTGTCCGGGTCCTATGAAAACGCACACGATGCAGGCCGCCTTCGCCCGGCGACGTTCGGTCTCCGCCGCTTTGATCGTGGCGCTCACCCCCATGCTCCTCGCCACGCCTGCCTTTGCGCAGTCGGACGAAGCCAGCACCAAGGCCGCCCGCGCGCGGTTCCAAGAGGGCGTCGAGTTCTACGACAAGAAGCAGTACGAGAACGCGCGAGCTGCGTTTCTGCAGGCTTATGCGCTTCGCAAGCACCCGGCCGTGCTCTTGAACCTCGCGCAGAGCTGCCTGCGGAGCGGGCACCCGATGGAGTCGGTGAAGTACTTCCAGCAGTTCATGCGGGAGTCGACCTCCATCACCCCCGCCCAACGCAGCGACGCCGAAAAGGGGCTCGCGGAGGCGCGCACCAAGCTCGGTCGCTTGGAGATCTCGGCCCCCACCGGTGCCGAGATCAGCGTCGATGGCAACGTGATCGGCACCGCGCCCCTCAGCGAAGCCATCGACGTCGAGCCGGCGACGCATATGATCCGGGCCAAATTGTCGGACGGCACCACCGATACGAAGAGCGTCACCCCGGGCCCGGGCGACAAGCTGAAGATCCTCTTCGCCCCGCCCGCCGAGCAACCGGCCGCCGCCCCCGTTCCGGCGCCGGTGCCCACCACGCCACCTCCCTCGCAACCGCCGCCCGCCGCCGCCACACCGCCGCAGCTCGATGCTCCGCCGGACAGCGGGGCGCCCGGCGCGCAGATCACCGAGGAGCCGAAGAGAGACACGACCACCGGTCGCATGTCGCTGGTGCCCGCCTATGTTGGCTTCGGCGTGGGCGCGGCCGGTCTCGCCACGGCGGTGGCGTTCTACTTCTTCAAAAAGAGCGCCCAGGACGCGGCCGACGAAGCCGCGGCGGACATCACGAAGAACGGCGGAACGCGCGGCACGTGCGTATCGACCGATCCCACGGTCATCGCGCGATTCGGTGCAACCTGCAACTCACTGCGCGACAACAACGACAAGGTCGACACCAACGCCACCGTCGGCAACATCGCCCTTGGCGTGGGGATCGCAGGCGCCGTCTTCGGTGGCGTCTGGTTTTTCGTCGCCAAGAAGAAGAACGCCAGCGCCGAAAAGGCGCCGACCACGGGCTTCATCCGCCCGGTGCCCATGGTGTTCTCCGACACCAAGGGGTTCGGCCTCGAGGGCGCGTTTTAGCGAAGATCAGCGCTTCAGCTCTTTTGCGCGCGCGCCGCACGCGTGGCAGTGCGCGCCAGGGACGTGGCAAACTTCGGGCTGATGGGCCGGTCCAAGAGGAGCCGGTACCACATGGCCCCGAAGACCATATCGACCAGGAGCTCGATGTCGGCGTCGGCTGAGAGCTCGTTCCGCTCGGCGGCGCGCTGAAAGATGGCGCCGAGGCTCTTGCGCCGCCATGCGATGTAATCGCCGAACCGCGCGCCGAACGCGGGATCGAGCTGAGCCTCGGCCATCAGCCCGCTCATGACGGGGCCGAGCGCTCGCGGGGGGTTCAAGAGGCGAAAGGTCGCCTTGAGAAAGGCGCCGAGATCGCTCTCCAGATCGTTCGAGTCCCGATCGACGATCGCGACGCGGGCCTCCTCGGTGAGCGCCTCCAGCACGACGTCGGCCTTGGAGCGCCACCATCGGTACATGGTCTGCTTGCCCACCCCCGCCCGCTCCGCGATGGCGTCGACCGTGACCTTGCCGTATCCCCGTTCGCGCAAGAGCTCCAGCGAGGCGCGCAAAATCGCCTTCCGCGCTGCCTCGCTGCGCTTTCGACCGACCTTCGGACGCTCCGTTTCCACGTTCGTGCACCAGCCTTCCCGCGTCGCGCGCGCGAGTTTTACGAGACGAGCCGTCTCGTTATAGGCAACGACGGCGCCGCTTGCAAGGGACTACGCGCGCCGCGGTCCCGGCCCTACCTCCCGGACGACCTTGTAATGAGGTTTTCCACTCATACGCGGCTCGGCTTTGCCCGACAAGCCGTCCAGCGCACCTCGAATGGCGGCCACCCGCCCTGCCGTGTCGGATGTCGCCTCGAAGTGCCGGTAATCGGCCTCGCTCTCCCAGCGTACGATGTTGTAAACGCGGCTGCCGTCCAAGCTCACGAAAATCCGCGCCGAGTGGTACCCGGGATAAAAACGAACCCAGCGCTCTTGCAGCTCCACGAACGCTTCGACGAGCTCATGCTGCGTCTTCGTGCCATCCACCGTGTAATCGATGATCGAATAAAAACTACCGTCGGTGCTCATTGGAGTCTCTCCTCGATGGCACGGTGCAACCTCGAGTGCGCTCGAGGTCAAGGAGGAAGAACGCTCCACTTTACAAGACGATTAGTCTCGTTATATTTCGAGACTACTCGTACCGAAACAAAGACATGAAATCGCGCGGGCGGGGCATGGAACGAACGCCTCGTACCGCGTCGCCTCGAAAGGAAACGAATCGACCATGGCCTCCACCCATCGCCTTCGCGGCCAACACATCCTCGTCACCGGTGCGACCGACGGCATCGGAGCGCTCACCGCGGACGCGCTCGCGCGGGCGGGCAGCATCGTCTACCCCCACGGGCGCAACGCCGAAAAAGTCGAGCGCACGGTGGCATCGCTTCGCGCGCACGGCGGCGCGGCGATCGCGCCGCGGGGCTTCGTCGCCGATCTTGCGTCCTTGGAGGAGACGGCGCGCCTCGCCCGCGAGGTTCCGCAGCTCGATGTGCTCATCAACAACGCCGGCATCGGCACCGGCGGGAGCCGCGGGGTGCGCGAGACCAGCCGCGACGGTCATGAGCTTCGCTTCGCGGTGAACTACCTGGCCCCCTTTCTCCTGACGCGAAACCTCATCGCCCAGGGGCGGGCGCCCAAGGTCGTCATCAATGTTTCATCCATTGGCCAGGAGGAAATCGACTTCGACGATCCCATGCTGGAGCGCGGCTACTCGGGCAGCTCGGCCTATTGCCGGAGCAAGCTGGCCCAAATCCTCTTTACCTTCGATCTCGCGGAGACGCATCCGACCATCAAGACGCATGCGCTTCACCCGGGTACCTACCTCGACACCAACATGGTACGCGGCGCCAATATCCGCCCCTTGGGCCCCGCCCGCGACGGCGCCGACGCCACCCTCTTCGTATTGAACCATGCATTGGAGAATGGCCCGTCCGGTCAGTATTTCAATCAACAGCACCTGGCGCGCCCGCTCGACCAAGCCTACGACCGAACCGCACGCAAACAATTGCGCTCGCTGTCCGAACGACTCACGGCGCCATACCTCCTTCGCGCCCCCGCGCCCTGACGAAACCTTACGTCGATGCAAGGTACAACCCGAGCGCGCCACCGACATGGTGATCCCGGCCATCGCCGCGCGCGCGGCGTATCGGAACGAATCCTCATGCGCAGGCGCTGGGACGATTTCTTACGCGTCGCGCCGGGAGGTACAACCCGAGCGCGCCGCCCGCCGCCGACGTTGTAATCCCGGCCATCGCCGCGCGCGCGGCGTATCGGGACGAATCCTCATGCGCAGGCGCTGGGACGATTTCTTACGCATGCGCGCCGGGAGGTACAACGCGAGCGCGCCGCCGACGTTGTAATCCCGGCCATCGCCGCGCGCGCGGCGTATCGGGACGAATCCTCATGCGCAGGCGCTGGGACGATTTCTTACGCGTACGCGCCGGGACAAGACGCTGCGCATACGCGTCGCGATGAATCCTTACGCGCACGCATCGTATGGTGCGCTGCGTTCCAATGAATCGAAGCTCCAGCTTGGAAATGCGCACGCCCCTTTTGCATGCAAGGAGTAGGATCGGCCCTCATCGGGAATGGGGATGCAATCCGTCTCTCCGTCGCTGGCGCTCGCGTGGAGCGGCCCTCCGCTGACGGCGCCGTATATGGCGTTGGCGTCGCTGCCCATCGTGGTGTTGTTGACGTTGATCATGGGCTGTCGTTGGAGCGCGCCCAAAGCCGGGGCGGCCGCGTGCCTCGTCACCACGGCGCTGGCGTGCGCAGGTTTCGGCGAGAGTGCGCGTGGCTTGGCCATCTCGAGCACGAAGGGACTGAGTTTGAGCCTCTTCGTGCTATCGGTCATTTGGAGCGCGGTGCTCCTCTACAACATCGTCGAGGGGCTCGGGGGCATTCGCATCATCGGACGCACGATGGGTCGATTGGTGGGCGATCCTTTGGCGCAAGCGCTGGTGGTGGGGTGGGCATTCGCCGGCTTCATGCAGGGCGTGGCCGGCTTCGGCGTGCCGGTCGCGGTGGTCGCGCCGCTTTTGGTGCTCATGGGGTTCGGCGCGGCGCAGGCCGCCGCCATCGTGCTCATCGGGCACGCGTGGTCGGTCACCTTTGGCTCGCTCGGCTCGTCGTATTACACCATTCAATTGGTGACGGGCATCCACGGCGACGTCATCGCCCCGCGCATGGCCGCGCTCTTTGCGCTCCCCATCGTGGCCAGCGGATTTGCGGTCGCACACGTGCAAGGCGGCCTCGCGGCCCTTCGCCGCGGCACGTGGGCCATCTTGCTCATGGGCGGCGCCATGGCCCTCGCCATGTGGCTCACCGCGCGCTTCGGCATGCCGCAGCTCGCGTCCGTGATCCCCGGCTTGGTGGGCTGCTGCATCGGCTGGCTGGCGAGCCGCCTCGGGCTCTTTGGGCGCGGTAGCAAGCGCGCGCCCGATCCAACGGGTACCCGGGTGCTCGAAATCGGCGGCGGCTCGCAGACCGCCGCGGCCCCCGCCGAGCGCAGCTTTCACTTGG
Organism: Sorangiineae bacterium MSr11954; assembly: GCA_037157815.1. Classification (NCBI taxonomy): domain Bacteria; kingdom Pseudomonadati; phylum Myxococcota; class Myxococcia; order Myxococcales; family Pendulisporaceae; genus Pendulispora; species Pendulispora albinea. The sequence continues at coordinate 2,406,802 of CP089984.1, read as the reverse complement.
CGTTTCTGCCCTACTACGTGCTCATTGGATTGAGCCTGCTCTCGCAGTGGCCCGCGCTGCGCGCCATCAAGGCCGGCTGGGGCCTCGACTACCCCGGCCTTCGAACCGGATTGGGGTTCTCCGTCGAACCGCAAAAGCGGTATGCCGCCATCGAGCTCCTTCGCCATCCTGCGCCGCTCATCTTATTTGGCATCCTGCTCTCGTATGCCATTTATCGTCTGAGCGACCGCTGGAAGCCGCGCCTCTTCACAGGCGCGCTGCGCACCACGTACGCGCAATGCATCTCCACCAGCGTGGGCATCTGCACCATGGTCATGATGGCCGTCATCATGACCGACACCGGCATGACCGCGCTCCTGGGCCGCGCCATCGCCGCCGGCGCCGGCTCGGCGTTTGCCGTATTCTCGCCGTACATTGGAGTTCTGGGGACGTTCATGACGGGCAGCAACACCAACTCCAATGTCATGTTCGGCGCCCTGCAGCTGGAGAGTGCGCGCGCGCTGGCCATCGACACCGTCGCCGTGGCCAGCGTTCAATCCATCGGGGGAGCGCTGGGCAGCGCCATCGCACCCACGAAGGTGCTGGTGGGGACCGCCGTCGTGGGCCTGTCCGGGCGCGAGGGCGAGGTGATGAAGCGCACCATCCCTTATTGCATGGCCCTGGCGTTGTTGGTCGGTGTGCAGATTGCCATTCTGCTGAAGCTTTGATTTCGAAGAACCGGAGGGTCTCCGTCCGTGAAACTCGCAAATTCCGTAAAGGCCCTCACCTCCGCGCATCGAACGAAGCTCCAACGAGCCGTCTTTTGGTCCCTCGCCGCCGATTTCGTGATTCTTTACCTCGGCGCGGTGAAGCTGGATAACCCCACCGTGATGCTGGCCGGCATGGTTGCCCTCGGCCTGTCCGTATCGGTTGCGCTGCTCTCGTTTTGAAGCGCGAGCGCGGCCCACATTCCGAGGCAACGCGCACAGAGCCTCAACGCGCCCGGCCACCCGACCCGGAGCTCGCCGCTTCCTGGGTCAACAGGGTGAACACATCGGTGGACCCAGGATCCTGGCCGGCCTGGAAGAGCAAGTTCGTGATCTGGCCACGATGATGCGTCTGGTGGTTGAAGAGCTGCATCACCACCCACCACACCGGCACCTCGCGCGACCTCCCCTTGCGACCCATTCGCAATATGCCGGCGAGCGTATCGGCGGTGACCGTCTCGGCCCACGCGTCGATCCTGCCGTCGGTTTGCTCGCGCTCGCGGCGCAGCTCGTCGAAGTCGGAGGCGATCTCCTGATCGAGCGTCTTGATCCCGTCGACCCCGATGTATCCGGGCTCGGGCACCCGCCCGGCGAGCCGGCCGAGCCAAATGCGGTCCGCGACGAGGATATGATTCAAGACGTTGTGAATGGAGCCAAAAAACGCGCCCCGGTCGCGCTTTCGCTCCTCGTCCGTCAAGCGCGCGGCAGACGCGTAGACCTTGTCATTCATCCATCGGTTGTAGCGCGCAAACGCGCGACACATCTCGGGCGTCACCCGCGACATGCTAGCACGCAGCCCGGGGGCGACCGGGTAACCGCGATCCCCGATGCCGGCTCCGGCGGCGGTTACGAGGACCGCACCAAGCGCCGGCCGCGATCCCGATACCGAAGACCGATGCGAGGACCGAAGCCGAATCCGGGCGAACAGCTAGCTTCGGATTCGGCCCTCGGGCTCGGGTCTTCGGCCTCGGATCGTCACCCCACCGCGATCCCCAACGTCTTGCGCAACGTGAAGTATTGCTCGCTCACGCTGAACACGATCAGCTCCTTGAGCTTCTCCGCCGGCGCCAAGTCACCCGGCAGCTGCGGCTCGGCGCTGATGATCTTCTTCGCGATCTCGAGATCCGCGCAGAGCAACAAGCCCGCCCGCGTCGAGGTCACTTCGACCATTTGCATCCACTTCTTCAAGTCGGCCTTGGCGCCGTCTTCGATGAAGCGCTGCACCACCAGGCGAAGCGAATCGCGCTGGATCGGCTGCATGAATTTGACGAGCTCCTGCGCCGTTTGGCCGACGGCTTGCGCCATCTCCGCGGGCACGGCGAAGTCGTTCATCACGATCTTGATCGCGGCGAAGAGCATCACCTTGAGCTCGTTCAACGTGGGGAACAGGTTCTTGATGTAGTGCTCCCCGCGGTAATACGAGAGGTGCTTGCCCACGATGAACGTGAGCTCCTGCGGCGTGAAGCCCGTGAGCACCGTTTGACCGGCCACGCTCGCCGGCGGCGATGCCGGCACCGCCACCAGCGCGCCGGAGACGTCGTTGCGCACGTAGAGCTCGGGCAGCGGCACCCCCAAGACCTGCGCCGCCCACCCGAAGGTCTTGGCGAAGGTCACCGTGCTCGTGGCCGGATCTTGCTTGAACCGCTTGTCGAGCACCGGGAGCTGGCGCGAGGCGCGCAGCTGGTTCGTCTTCGCCACGATCGCCGCGGGCGTGATCATCTCGAAGATTTTCCCGATGTAGATGTTCTCGTCCTTGTGGAAGAGGTTCTTCACCCACTGCTCGTTGTCGAGCCGGCTCTTCACCTGGATCATCCCGCGCGGGCGGTAGTCCTCGAAGAAGCGCTGCTCCTCTTCGTCGGCCTTGTGCAGGAAGGCGAGCGCCGCGCACATGCACCAGGCGCGGTCGTATTCGTGCTGCTTCAAGTACAGCTTGTACAAGGAGCGGTACGGATCGACCCGCATCGGATCCTTCTGGAGGACGATGGCGTGCTCGCCGATGGCCGCCTCCATCTGGTCCGTCGCCTCGAAGAGCTCCGCCAGGATCTGGCGCTCCACCGCCTCGTCGGGCTTGTAGCGCGTCGCCATCTTGAAGGCTTCGATGGCGCTCGCCACGTCGTTCAGACGATCGCGGTAGATGAGACCGAGGTTGTGCCAGAGGTTGTATTCGAGATCCGGTTGGTTCGCGTTGGCGCTCGAGAGGCGCCGCAGCATCTTGCGGAACGCGCGCTCCAGCGCCTTCCAGTCCTTCTTCGCCGTGAGGATCTTGTTGATGCGCTCGAACGACTCGAGGAACGTCGGGTTCAGATCGAGGGCGTCGTTGAAGAGCTCCACCGCGCGATCGTGATCGCCTTCCTTGTCGCGGTAGATCTGCGCCATCGTGTAGATGAACTTGCTCTTGCGGACGGGATCCTTCTCCAGCTCCGAGATCTGCTGGATGGTGTCGATCATCTTCGACCAGTTCTCGGTCGCCTGGTACAGCGCCAGGAGCTTGTGCAGCAGCGGGTGGCTGTCGGGCTTGATGTCCCGCGCCTCCTCCAGCGCCTCGATCGCCTTGTGCGGGTTGCGATCGCTGTCGTTCCAGATGTCGGCAATTTCACCGAGCATCTTGAAGCGCTCGTCGCCCTCGTACACGTTGTCGAGGATCTGGCGCTTGTAGGCGACCACCTGCTTCCAGTCTTTGAGCTCCGCGTAGAGCGACACCAACGCTTCAAGGGTCGGGCGGTGGGCGGAGTCGACCCCCAGCGCCTTCTCGAAATTGTTGATGGCTTGCTTCGGCTGCCCCTGCTCGCGCTTGATGCAACCGAGCTTGTAGTAGACGTTGGCGCGCTCCTCGGTCTCGCTCTCGGAGAGCGAGGTGAGCACCTTTTGGAAGTTGGTGAGCGCCGCGCCCCAGTCGCGCAGCCGGAAGGAGACCTCCGCCAAGCCGCGGATGGTCACCTGGTCGGTCAGATCGAGCTGGTGGGCCGCCAAGTACGCCTTGAGCGCCTTGTCGTCCTTGCCCAGCGCCGAGCAGACCTGCCCCAGCTTGTTGTTCAAGTCGTGCTGCTCCAGCCGCTCACGCTTGCCGGCCTTGCGCACCACCAGATCGAGCAGCGGCTCCGCGCTGTCCCACTGTTCGCGGGCGATGTACTCGTCGATGAGCGGCATCGCGGCGTCTTCGTTCTCGTCGTCCGCCTCGCGCGCGGCCTCCCAGGCGAGGACCGCGCTGTCGTGATCGCCCAGCTGGTTCTCGCGCAGGTTTCCGAGCTCCACCAGCAGCTTCGCGCGTTGCCGCGAGGCCTGCGTGTAGCTCTGCTCCTGATCGATGTAGCGCGCCGCCTTGTCGTAGTCGGCGTTGTCCATCGCGATCTGGCGCACGGATGCCAAGGACGGCAGGTGCGACGGATCGATGTCGATGGCCATTTCGTAGCGCTCTTGCGCCGACACGCGGTCGCCGAGCTTCTCGTCGAGCGCCTTGCCGATGCGGTAGTACGCCTCGACCCGCTGCCGCGTGTCCTGCGTCAGCTCCGCCACGCGCGTCATGTACTCGATCGACTGCTCGGCCTCGCCCTCCTTGTCATAGAGCTTGGCCAGCGCGTCGAGCGCCTCGATGTTCGACTCGTCGAGGTCGACGATGTTGCGGTACGCGTCGATCGCGCGCTCCGCGTCCTGCACCTCGTCGGCGTAGACCTGGGCGATGTAGCCGTAGAGCTCGACCTTGGTCTTGCGCTCGTTGGTGGCCGAGACATGGCGCTCGTAGGTGTTGATGAGCTCCAGCCACTGCCGCATCTTGCGGTAGTTCCGCTCGAGCGCGAAGTAGGCCTCCTCGTGGTTCGGATCGATCTCGAGCACCTGCTCGAGCCTTTGCGCCGCGATGTCGGCCTTGACGAAGTGCTCCTCTTGCAGCTTCGCCAGGTGCATGAGCACGTCGATGCGCTCGCGCTCCGTGGTGACCACGTCGAGCTCCGCCTCGAGGATGCGCACCAGCTCGGGCCACTGCTTCAAGGTCTCGTACACGCGCACGAGTCCGCGCATCGCTTGCAGGTTCCCCGCGTCGATGTCGAGCACCTCGCGGTAGACCTGCGCCGAGCGGTTCGGATCGGCCAGGTTGCTCTCGTACAGGCCGGCGATGCGCAGCTTGGTGTTCGCGATCTCGACCGGATCGGAGAGCGCGGGCACCTTGCGGGTCAAGATCTCCACGAGCTCGCGGTTCTGGCCGCGGTTCGCGTAGATGCGCTCGAGGTTCTCCAGGGCCGGGATGTAGAGCCCGTCGACCTCCAAGGCCCGCGTGAAGTGCGTGATGGCCTGGTCGGTCTGCCCCATCTGCTGATCGAGCAGCTCGCCGAGCTCGTTCATGATCTCCTTGCGGTCGACGTCCGTGATCGCGACGTCGAGCGCACGGGTGAGCGTGGCGCCGAGCTGCTGCCAGTTGGAGTTCTTGCGATAGAGCTGCCCCATCTGGCGAAGGGCGCCCACGTTGTTCGGATCGAGCTGGACGATCTGCGCGTAGTAGGGCTGCGCGTACTCGGGGTGACCGAGATCGTCGCCGTACCACTTGGCCAGGTGCAGGCAGAGGCGGATCTTCTCCTTCGGCTCCGTCTGCTCTTTCAGCCAGCCGTTCGCGGTTTGAATCAGCTCGCCCCAGCGCCCGGTCGCCTGCGCCATGCGCTCGAGGTAGCGCGCGGTCTCGCGATCGTGGAAGTCCTCGGCCAGCGCGTTCACCAAGGCGACGAACGCCTGGTTCTTGTCGTCGAGGTGCTCCTCGAAGACGCGCGCGATCTTGCGCAGCAGCTCGGTGCGCTCCGGGGTCTCCGTGCGCGTCTCGAACCACGAGAGGTACAGCTCGATGAGCGGCTCCCAGCGCGACGCGGCCGAGTGGCGGCGTTCGAGCTCGGAGAAGGCCTCCTGGCTCGTCGGCTCCACGTCCAGGATCTTCTGGTACGCGGGGGTCGCCGAGTCGGGCTCCAGCAAGGTCTCCGTCCAGATGTACGCGACCGTGCGGTACTCCTCGATCTTCTCCGTTTTGTCGTCGAGCGCGTCGGCGCGCATCATCTTGACTTCGATGACCTCGGGCCACTTCTCCTCGGAGCGGTAGATCGACTCGAGCGAGTCCATCGCCTCGAAGTCCACCCCGACCTCGAGCAGCTTGCGCCACGCGTCGGCGGCGTCGTACGGCTGCTGCAGCTTGTTGCCGTAGGTCTTGCCGAGCTCGCGGAAGATCTCTTTGAGCTCGTCGCCGTCGAGCAGCTGCGAGGCGCGATCCACGATCTGGTGCAGCGCGGCCGTGAGCTCGTTGGGATCGTCCTGGCGCCGGCGGATGGCGGCGATCGAGCGGAGCGCCGCCAGGTTCGCGTAGTCGATGTCGAGGACGCGGTTCCAATCGTCGAGCGCCATCTCGTCGCGCCCGAGCTTGTCGGTGAAGACGCGCGCGCGGCGCGTGAGGATGTTCACGCGGTCGTCGTCGTTCGGCGCGATCTCGTACTCGCGCTCGAGGATCTCCACCAGGTCGCGCCACAGCTGCTGGTTCTCGTAGAGGTTCGCCAGGGCGCTGAGCGCCTCGGGATCCTCGCCGCGGAGATCGAGCACGACCTTCCACGTGTTGATGGCGCGCTCGGGCTGGCCGAGCTTGGACGAGGCCAGGTGCGCCAGCTTCGCGCGGATGTCCGCCTCCTGGACGTCGCCCGACGCGTTCTCGAGCTCGCGCTCGTAGACGGCGTTGAGCTCGACCCAGTTGCCCAGGCGCTCGTAGATGCGGGCCAGCGCTTCGATCGTGCCCTCGTGCGACTTCTCGAGGTCGTCGAAGATGCGGCGGTAGGCGCGGATGGCGTCGGGGATCTGCTCGAGCCGCGTCTCGTAGATTTCACCGAGCCGCGCGTAGAGCTCCACCAGCTCCAGGTTGTCGGTGGTCGCCTGCACGCGCATCTCGAGGACCTGCGCGAGCTCGCTCCACGCTTCGAGCGACAAGTAGATGCGATCGAGGTTCGCCAGCGCGTCGACGTCGAGCGGCTCCACGCCGAGCACGTACTTGTACGTCTCCTCGGCCTTGCCCACGTCGCCCAGCTCGTCCTCGAAGGTCTTCGCCAGGCGCTTGCCGACGAGCCTTTGGACGTTCGGGTCCTCGTGCACGCTGAGCACGTCGGCGTACGCGTTGGCCACGACCTCCCAGCCTCCGTCGACGGTGGCGGCCAGGCGCGGGATCTCCTCGCCGGTCTTCTCGTCGAGCGGGTACTCCTTGAGGGAGCGGATGTAGACGGCCAAGGTGGTCGCCGTGTCGAGCAGCTTCTCCTCGTGCAGCTCCGCGATGCGGTAGTACTGCCCGAGGCGCTCCTCTTCCCCGCCCTTCGGGAACCCCGCGGGGTCGAGCACCGCTTGCTGCGGGATGTGCGAGAGCTGCGCCTCCATCACGTCGGAGAGCTTGTGCCACTCGCCCATCTGCCGGTAGAGCGGCTCCAGGATCTCGGCGACGTCGACCTGCTTCTCGCCGCGCGAGAAGAGCTGCTCCAGGGCCTCGAGGGTCTGGGTGTGCTCGGGCGCCGCGTTGATGACGTCGCGGTACGCGGCGATGGCCGCGTCGAGGTTCCCGAGCTGCGTCTCGTGCACCTGACCGAGGCGGTACTTGAACTCGAGGATCTCGTCGGGCGTCTGCCCCACTTCGGCCTCGCGCTCGAGGATCTGCGCGAGATCGCGCCAGCGCTCCGTCTGCAAGAAGAGCCGGTCGAGCGAGCGGATCGCCGTTTGGTTCTCCGGATCGGCCTCGGTGACCCGGCGGAAGCGCGCGATGGCGCTGTCCACGTCGTCGAGCTGCAGCTCGTAGATCTGCGCGGTGCGCAGGCCGAGCTCCACGAAGCGATCGGGCGAATCGAGCAGCTTGTCGAGCTCCGCGTCGTAGAGGCGGCCGACCTCCGGCCAGCGGTTGACGACCATGGCCAGCCGCTCGAGGTTCTGGAGCGTCAGCTCGTTGCCGTTGTCGAACGACAAGGCGCGCGCGTACGTGTCGAAGGCCGAGTGGTGGTTGTCGAGCGCGTCCTCGTAGAGGCGCGCGATGCGGTGGAGCAGGTCGACCTTCTGGAACGGATCGGTCGCGTGCTGCACCTGCACTTCGTGCACGCTGATGAGGCGCGGCCAGTCGCTCGAGGCCTCGTAGACCGGCTCCAGCACCGCGGCGGCGCCCAGCGGATCGCTGCTCCCCGACTTGAGGCCCTCGAGGGCGCGCAAGGTCGGGTTGTGATCCGGCTGCTGCTGCAGGATCTCGCGGTAAAGCTCGATGGCCCGCGTCACGTCGTCGAGGCGCTTCTCGTAGAGATCCGCGATGCGGTACTGGAAGCTGATGGCCTCCGCGTGATCGGCGGTCATCTCGCTCTCGCGCGTGAGGATGCCGAGCAGCTCTTGCCAGTTCTGCGCCTGCTCGTAGAGCACGTCGAGGCGGGCGAGCGCCTGCAGATCGTCGGGGTCGAGCTCGAGGATCTTGTTGTACGTGTCGATGGCGTTCTCGACGTCGCCGAGCTCGTGCTCGTAGACGGCGCCGACTTGGTAGAAGATGCGCTTCTTCTCGTCGGCGTCCACGACGAGATCCGCCTTCTTGGCGTAGATGCGCATCAAGTCGGCCCAGCGCGACAGGCCCAGGTAGCGCTTGATCAACGCGTCGAGGGCGCGGACGTCGTCGCCGTCGAGGTCGATGACCTTGTTGTAGACGGCGATGGCCGCCTCCGGCAGCTCGAGCACGTCCTCCTCGATGGCGGCGGCCTGGAAGAGCGCCTCCTTCTTGTCGGCCAGGTCCTCGAGGATGTCCGCCTTCTTCTGCAGGATGAGCGACAGATCCGCGTAGCGCTCCGTCGCGCGGAACAGGCGCTCCAGCGCTTCGGCGGCCGCCAGGTGGCTCGGGGCGATCTCGAGCACGCGCCGGTAGAGCGAGACCGCGACGTCGACATCGCCGAGATCGTACTCTTGAACGCGCGCGCTCATCATGTAGAGCGAGCTCGCGAGATCGGCGCCGAGGCCTTCGTCCTCCTTCGGCGTGGTCTCCTGGGCCTGGACCTTGAACACCTGCGCCAGATCGGCGAAGCGTCCGGTGGCGCGGGCCACCCGGTCGAGGCCCTGCTGCGTCTCGGCGCTGCCCGGATCTTCCTTGAGGGCGCGCGCCAGGGTCGCGAACGAGGAGTCGAGATCGCCGGCCGCACCTTCGTACAGCTCCGCGATCTGGTGGAGCAGCTCCACCCGGCGCATGGCGTCGTCGCTGCGGCGCACCTGCACTTCGTGGACGCCGATGAGCTTTTGGTAATCGCCCAAGTGCCGGTAGAGCGGCTCGAGCAGATCGGCGATGGTGAGCTCGTACTGCGGATCTTGGCCGAGGCGCTCCAGGGCCGCGAGGGCGCGCTCGTTGGTCGGCTCGCGCTCGAGCACCTGGCGGTAGCCTTCGATGGCGACGTCGATCTGCCCCATCTCCGTCTCGCGCAAGGACGCGAGGCGGAGCATGAGCGCGAGCTGCGCCTGCTCCTCGGCGGCGAGCGCGAGCTGCGCCTCGAGGTTCTCGGCCAGCTCCGTCCACATGCGCTGGCGGCTGAACAGCGCGTCGAGCGCGGAGAGCGCGCGCGTGCTGGTCGGGTCGAGCTCGAGCACCTTGCGGTACGAGGACACCGCCTCGTGCGGATCGTGGAGCTGCTCGTCGTAAATACGTGCAGTCTGCACGAGAAGCGTCTCGCGCTCCTCGGGCGCCACCGCCAGATCGATGCGGCGCTGGATGACGCCGATCAGATCGAGCCAGCGCTCGGTGCGCGTGAAGAGCTGCTCGAGGGCGGAGAGCGCCTCGGAGTCGGCCGCGTCCAGGATGAGCACCTGGTTGTAGCCGCGCGCCGCCGCGTCGACCTCGCCCAGGCGCTCGTCGATGGCGCCGACCTTCATCCAATATTCGCGCGCCAGGGCCGCGTCGGAGAGCTCACTGGCGATCTGCTCGTAGAGCACCACCAGCTGCCGCCACGACTCGGAGACGTCGGCCACCTGCTCGATCTCGAAGCGCGTCTCGCGCAGCGCCGGGTCGTCGCGCAAGGCGGCGGCCAGCGCGTCGAACGCGCGCGGGTGGTTGAAGAGCGACTGCGTGCTGATGCGCGCGATCTTGCGTTTGAGCTGGACCCGGCGCTGCACGTCGCCCTCGCTCGCGGCGAGGATCTCGAGCGCTTCGATCAGCTTGTCCCAGTCGCGACGCTCTTCGTAGATGCTCTCGAGGATCGCGGCCGCGTCGGCCTTGAGCGAGAAGTGCGTGAGCATCGCCTCGAGGGCGAGGCGCGCGCCCTCGTGCTGCGCGTTGACGAAGAGGATCTCGCGGTAGTTCTCCAGCGCGCCGGCGGCGTCGTCGAGGTGCTTCTCGAGCGCGGTGCCCAGGCGGAACTTGAGATCGACCAGCTGCGCTTCGGGGTTATCGAGCTCGATGCGGCGCCGCAAGGTGTCGACGTACGGCTGCCAGCGCTCCAAGTGGCCGTAGAGGACGTCGAGGGCCGCCAGCGCGCGCGCGTCGGTGGACTCGTCGTCGAGGACCGCGTTGTAGGTGTCGATCGCGCGATCGACGTCCTTGATCTCGGTCTCGTACAGCTTGGCGATCTCGTAGTTGATCGCCTTCTTCTCCTGGTGCTCCGTCGCCAGATCGCGCTTCTTCTCGTAGATGCCGAGCAGCTCGTTGTAGCGCGAGGTCTCGCGGTACAAGCGCTCCAGGGCCGACAGCGCCTCTTGGTTCTCGCCGTCCGCCTCGTAGACGGAGCGGTAGGCCGCCAGCGCGTCGTCGATGCGGCCCACCTCGTCGATCAAGATGCGACCGAGCTTCAGGCGCAGGTTGATCACGAGATCGGGGTTGTGATCGCGGCCGGCGGTGTCGATGGCGCGCGTGTAGCTCTCGATCAGCTTGTCCCAGCCGCCGGTGACCTTGGCGGCGCGCTCCACGTCGAGCGCCGCCTGCTCGTCGTGCGGCGCGATCTCGAAGGCGGAGAGGTAGCGCGCGAAGGCCCGCTCGGGATCCCGCACCCGGCCCTCGTAGAGGGCGGCCACCTCGCGCAGCAGCGCGAGCTTGGTGTCCGGATCGTCGACGTGGCCGAGCTTGACCTCGATGACGTTCGCGAGCGCCTTGCCGTTGTTGGCCGCGGTGTAGATGGGGATGAGCGCTTCGGCCGCTTGCAGGTTGCTCGGCTCGAGGTCGAGGACCTTCTCGTAGGCCTTGGCGGCGCGGTCGTTCTTCTGCTTCTTGTCCGCCCACAGCTGGGCGATCTTGAAGAGCAGGCCGATCTTGGCCGAGGGCTCCGGCTCCTTGCCCTCCTGCTGCTCGAGGACGCGAATGAACTCGTCCCACTTGCCGCTCTCGGCGTAGAACACCTCGAGGTCGTCCCAGCGGCCGAGCCCGAGGTACTTCTTCTTGAGCGCCTCTTGCGCCTTGCGATCCGACGGATCGATGGCGAGCAGCTGGCGCCACGCGAGGACCGCACCCTCGTCGTTGTTCAGTCGGTCGCCGAAGATGGTCCCGAGCTTGGTGAGGATGGCGACCTTCTGCTTCGGGTCGAAGGTGATCTCGGCCTGGCGCTGCAGGACGTCGGCCAGCTTCTCGAAGTCCTTGGAGCGCTCGTAGAGCATCGCCAGGGCGCCGAGGGCCTCGGCATTGGAGGCGTCGCTCGCCAGCACCTCGTGCCAGAGGACGATGCACACGTCGGGCTTCTTGACCCGCTCCGTGGCCAGCTTGGCGATGTCGAGGAACTTGGCGGCGCGCGCGGGCCCCGGCGGGAGCGCCTCCGCCTCACGGCGCTCGAGACCGAGGAGCTTCTCCCAGTCGCGGCGCTTCTCGTACATCTGGCGCAGGTAGTCGACGGCCGTGAGGTTGTCGGGCTGCAGCGCGAGGACCTGCTCGTACGCTTTGACCGCCTCCGCCTGGTTGGCGAACTTGGTGACGTAAAGCTCGCCCGCCTTCATGTACAGCTCGACCTTTTCGTCGTCCGAGGGGACGACGGCCGCGAGCTGCAGCAAGGTCTTCACGTACTCGTTGAAGCGCTTGGACGCCTCTTGCTTCTGCGCCAGGGCGCGGAGCTCGGCGATCTTCGCCTCGTCGGGCGGCGGAGCTTGGGAGGGCGTGACGGCCGCGGGCGGGGTCGAGGCTGCGGGCGGCGGGGCCGATGCGGCCGGCGGGGTGGAGATGGTGCGCGCGGCGGGCGCCTCCGAGCGGGCCACCACGACTTGCGACGTCTCCGCCTCCAGCGCCGAAGCTTCTTCGGCCGCGAGGGAGCGGGTGGAGATGCGCGGCGGCGGGATCGTCTCCGATGCGATGAGCGACGACGACGAGGGCACGGGCACCCGTCCGCTCGCCGGCGCGCCAGACGTGCCGGACGTGACCGGCGGGGCCGCGGGCGACTGCGCCGAGAGGGTGCCCGACGAGAGGCCGCGGGTGACCGCCGAGGTTTGCGACGGCGCGCGCGCCGACGTGGACGCGGACGACGCCAGACCGGACGCCGCGATCGGCGGCGCCGGAGGAGGCGGCGCGGCCAGCGCAGCTTGCACGCCCGAGGCGGACGCGTACGCGGGCGGCGATACGGATTCGATGACGCCCACTTCTTCCTCGTCGACCAGGGAGACCTGCTCGGCCTCGCCCACGATCAGCTCGGGATCGGCGGAGGGCGCGTCGCTGCCCAGGTACGGGCGCGCGGCCTCGATGGCTTGGTCGGTCGCGGGCTCGGGCGCCGGAGGCTGCGAGACCCGCTCGGGCGCGGGGCCGCCGAGATCCACGTCGTGCGCGGCGGGCGCCGTGGCCTTGTGGAGCGACTCCCCGATCTGCGCCTCGAAGGCGCGCAGCTGCGGGTGCTCGGGCGCGATCGATACGAGGCGCTCGAACGAGGAGCGCGCGCGGATCAAATTGCCCATCTCACGCCACGCGATGGTCCCCGCTTGAACGAGGAGGAACGTGGCGTTGCCGTTTTCGCCCGCGTGGGTGGCCGCTTCCTCGGCCAAGGTGAGCACGCGGTTCCAATCGCCGCCCTTCTTGCCGTATGCGTCGCGCAAGAAGTGGAAGGCGCCCTCGTTGTCCGGGTCCAGCTTGACCGCGGCCTCGAGGAAGCGGGCGCCCACGTCCATGTTCTGGTGGCGCTGCACCCAGCGCTTGCCGAACATCATGGCGTACTGCGCGCGCTCGCGGCGATCGTTCACGCCGGCCAGGATCTCGTGCTGCACCGACTCCAGCTCGTCGAGCTTCCCTTGCTCCGAGAGCAGCCCCTCGTAGACGGCGGCCGTGGGCTTCGACAGCGGATCGGCAGCATAGGCGCGCCCGAGCTGCAGCTCGGCTTCATCGGGGGCGAAGCGCTTGGTGATGCGCGCCGCGCGCAAGAACAGGCGCGCTTTGGCTTTGAGGTTGTTCTCGCCTTGGCCGGCGCGAAGCAGCGCGGCGACTTGGGCTTGCCACGAGCCGCTCTCGGCCTGGACGTCCTCCAAGCAGGCGCTCGCCTCTTTGTTGGCGCCACCGCTCGCGGCAAGGCTGCGCGCGTAGGTCGCGGTGGCCTTGTCGTAGTCGCCGATATCGCACAGCACATCGCCCAGATCGCAGAGCAGAAGGCTCGCAGGCATTCCCTGCTGCACGGCCTTCAGCTCCAGCTCGATGAGCTTCTGGACCATGTTCAGTTTGCCGAGGTCCCAATAGATGCCGCGCGCGGCCTCGAGGCTTTCGGTCAGCTGAGGGTTGAGCTTGTAGGCGTCCTGAAAGTGCTTGAGCGCCTTCACGCCCAAAAGAAACTTTCCATCGAGGACCCGACCAAGGCGGAGATGGTAGGCAGCCTTGGCGACGTTCTGGTTGGCGCTGGCGATTCCCTTCTCCAGCTCCTCGATCAGCCCCTGCCAATCGCGGTTGGCCTCGAGCAGAGAAATACGCGTTTGCAGATCCATGAAAATCCCTCGGCTTTTACAACCGGCAATCGAGCAGCCGCCGTCTTGTGACAACGGATATGGCCGTTGCTCCCGGATGCACCCAGGACGACCGGATTTCCGCCTTCGCGGAGAGGACCCGACACCCTGTTTGGGAGGACGACACGGACGATAAAGCTATCAGACACAGAAGGTACTGTGACCCTTGATCACACGGAGAAGCGCCTGCGGCGCCCGACTTGCAACACACCGTCGAGGCCGTCGCCGTCGAAACGGCTGGCTGCGGGTCGTACATCTCGCACTGGTCTCGAACCCGTTCCCCGAGATCGCGACCCTGTTCAAGCTCGTCGCGATGCGGGCGGTGACCGTACCGGGCGATGTACGTCTCCGCGTACACGCGCCCGGGGGTGGCTCGTAGGTCTCGCGCGGAGGCTCGCCGCTTGCGGTGACCGACGTGGGGCCGGTCCGCGGTCAACGTCGAATCGGGAATTTGCTTCAGGTCAGCTCCCATTCAGCTGCTTGAGGATTTCCTGCGCCTGAGCGCATTCATCCGCGTAGCGGTTGGCCGCGCTGCCTTTGCAGACGGTCGTTTGGAATTTGGTGAGCTGCGCGACCGCCTCGTTCTTTCGCGGCGGTTGGGCTTTGGAGTAAGCAAACCCGAGGTTGAAGTAGGCGATCTGCTGGCCCTTCTCGTTGCACGCGCCGCACGCCTTCTTGGCCGCGTCGAATTCGGCGATGGCGCCGTTGAAATCGCCGCGCACTTCTTTCACCTCGCCGGCGAGCGAGCGGAGGACGAACTGCGCGGTGACGTCGTCCGGCTTGACGAACGCGACCCCCTCTTTGAGGACTTGATCGGCCTGCTCGAAGAAGTTCAGGCGAATGTAGAGGTCGGCCAGGGGGCCGTAATAGGCGCCCTCGTCCGGCTTCTTTTGAATTGCCTCGCTATAATTTTGAAGTGCACCTGCTTCGTCGTCGAGGTGCAGGAGCACATTGGCCAGCTCGAAGTGTGCGTCCGCGTAATTGGGATCGAGCTGAATCGCGGTGGCCAGGGGACCTTTGGCGTCGGCCCACCCGGAGGGGCCTTTGGCCGCCTGCTTGGCCAGCGCGTAGCCGTGCAAAAAGAAGTAATTGGCGTGTTTGGGCGCTAGCTTTTCGGCCCGCGAGCAGGTGGAGGCGACTTTGTCCCACGCCTCTTTCTTCTGATACGCCGTCGCCAGCTTCCACATGATCCGGTGGTTGGTCGGATCGAGATTGGTCGCCTGCTCGTACTTCGATATCGCCTCATCGATGTTGCTCTGGCGAGCCTTGTCCCCTTCGTTGGACAGGTTCACTGCCTCGATGTTGTTTCGGCTGCAGCCCGTCGTGACGGTGGTAAACGCGGCCGTTGCCGTTCCGAGTACGAGCCCCACGAGTACCGTCTTCATGCGCGTCGTCATCGTCAAACCTCGAAATGTGCCACGTTCCCGAAGGAAAACGGCTGCGAAAAGGAGCCGGACAGTCGCATTGGGCACACCGAGCGCCCGCACATCCCGCTGGGAAAGCGTGGGGTAAAGTGTAGCGGGCGGCGGGGGAAGAAGTCCACTCTGCTGACTTTTGCCAGGCGCGAGGAGGTGGAACCGCCCGAGGGCCCGGCGCGGAGACTCTCGTCGGGAGACTTCCTTCCGCATGAGAAGGCAAACCGCCAGGGCGCCAGGGCGCCAAAAAAGGATGGGAAAGGGATGGAGAGCGCGCTCGGAAGAACCAAAATCCCTTCCCTCTCTTGGCGCTCGTGGCGCCCTGGCGGTTGAAATGCACGCGCCGAAATGAGAACGGCCGGAGCCCTCCGCGTGGGAGAGATCCGGCCGTTGAGGCATGAACCCGTGAAACGTCGAGCGTTCCGCGTCAGTCGCCCGGATTGAAAATAATCGGGTAAACGACGGTGACGATGCCGCCCTCGGGCTGCGGGAACGAGAGGTTGCCGAAGCCGCGGACGACGCACGACACCACGCCCTGATCCGGAAGATCCGAGCCTCCGTCGGAGGCCGTGGACACCGCGCCGCTGCGGTCGATGACGAACTTCACCGACACGCGGCCGGCCAAGTTCGGATTGGTGCGCATGCCGTTCTCGTAGCAAAGACGGAAGCGGCCGAAGTTCTGGCGGACGATGCGCTGGATGACCTCCGGCGGCAGCCGACCGTTCACCTGCGTGGTGCCCTGGCGGATGCTGGGCGCGCGCGTCTGGTGCGAGCCGCCGAGACGTCCGTGGCCGTTGCCGAAGCCCTGGCCCGTTCCGGTCCCTGCGCCGTGGCCCAGGGTGCCGATGTTTCCGAGGCCGATGCCCTCGCCGCGACCGCCGCCGCCTTCGCCGACGCCCGAGAGGCCAAGGCCGCCCGCGCCGAAGGAGTCGCCGATGGTGTCGCCCCACATGTTGCCGCGGGCGCTCATGGGATCGGTGCCCAGCGAATCCTCGCGACCCCACGGCGCGGTGGGCGCGTTGGGATCGGCGCCGCCGCCCACGTTGAGCAGGCCGATCATGCCGAATTCGGCCGCCTCGTGGAGCGCAGCTTGACGTGCGATGTGCGGATCGGGGTTGTCCTGCGGGCCTTGAACGCCGTAGCGGTGCCCCGTCTCCTTGGTGGTCGGGTTCCCCATGGAACCTTCTTCACCCTTGGCGCGCGTTCCGGTGCCGCCCTCGCGGTTGTCCGCGTTGTCCTGCACCGCCTCGGTGTCGCGCTGCTCTTGCTCGCGCTCGGCCGCCGCGTTGAGCAAGTGCTGCATCTTGAGGATCTGGTCGCGATCGATGGCCTCGCTGTCGTCGGCCCCCATGCTGGGCATGAAGAACGCGAGCGCCGCCACCACGCCCATGTGGATCAGGAACGAGAGCCCCACGAACGCGTACGCGGCCGGCTCGAACTGCGCAAAGGCGCCCATGGGCGGGGCCTTGCCCGCGTTGACGGCGCTCACCTGGAAGACGAGGCCCGAGCCCTCGAGCTCCATCCGCGCCTTGGCGCCGGCCGGCAGCTCGAACTCGTAGCCGCCGCTGATCTCGCTCGACGGGCGCGCGCGCCCCGATTGAATCAAGTCGGCGATGGTCAGCTTGGGCTGCCCCGGGATCTCCACCGTGCCCGTGGTGCGCGGCAGGATCACCAGCGCCGCGCTCCCGCCGCGCGCGAGCACGATGGGTGCGCGCGTGGTGCCGAGCGTCTCGCTGGGGATGAAGTAGTCACATTGGATGTTGCCGATCTGCTCCTCGCCCACGAAGAACGAGCGCGGCGGCGTGAGGTGCGAGACGTGGAGCACATTGGCGTCCCACGAGATCATCACCTCGATGGCCGCGAGGTGCGGGATCTCCACCTCGTCCGGGTTCACCTCGGGGCCGCTCTTGACGAGCTTGTACGTATAGGTGCCGGGGGGAGCGTTGGGATCGACGTCGCTATGTCCGTACGGCGACTGCGCCTGCGCGGTGAACGGGCTCGCGCCGGGCGGGCCCGAGAACGAGTGCGATCCGGGCGGCGCCGCAAAAGGATTGGCGGCGAACGGGTTGCTCGCGGCCGCTGCCGCGCTGGCGGTGGCCGCCGTGCCCGTGACGACGCCTCCCTGCACGATCGGCGATGCGCCGGGGCCGGAAGCAGGAGGCGGTGCAAACGGATTTCCCGTGGATGCGGGCGGCGGGCCGTAATTACCTCCAGCAGCAGACGGCGGCGGCGGCTCCGCGGGCGGCATGGGGAATCCACCGGGGCCGAGCACGGCGCCCGTGCCCTGCGTCGTTTGCACGCGCGGCGGCGGTGCGGGCGGCGCCGGCGGCGGGCCGACCACTTGATGGCTCGAGGCGCCTGCGCCTGCCAGCTCGGCGTTCTCGAGTTGAATCAAGGTCGAGCCGATTTGAATCTGATCGCCCGGGCGGATCTTGCACTTGTTGACCCGCTGGCCATTCACCATCGTGCCCGGCTCGTTGCCGAGATCGATCAAGGTGATGTCCCCGGGGGAGGCGACCTCGATGACGGCGTGCATGCGCGACGCGAGCTCGTCGTCGACGCGCAGGTGGCTGCGAGGGTCTTTGCCAATCTTGACGACGATGTCCTGGACGATCGTGTCGCGACGAATCAGCTGATCGCCTTGGTAGAGCGCAAATGTGAGCGCAACCTTCGGCTTACCTTGGCTTTCCATGGCTTATAGATTCTCCACGGACTTCAACATCTCCGGCACAAAGGATGTACGGGGCCGAATCAACGTTGTACGAACCGGTCCCGGGCGAACGCGAATGGTCGCATCTTGCGGGCCGAAGCCGCCCGCGCTGAGTGGATCGTCGGAAAACTCGTAGCCGTAACCTTCATTGCTCGAGGTCGACTTGGCCCCGCCCGTCGCCGAGGATCCACCTGCCGGCTGGGCACCCGCGCCGCCTGCAGGCGCCTGAGCAAATGCGGAAGCACTAAGAAGAAGAACAGCCGCCACGCAACCGACCATCATCCCGCGCTTAACCGACTTCGGCTGCTTCATGGTGTGTCTCTCCAATTGTTCCGGCCAAAATTTTCGAAAGAACGCAGGCAAAACAGCCCGCCCATGCCCAAATTGCGATTACAGTGACAGTGTACCCCCCGCCGGCCGCGACGGTCAATCTCTCCGCTCGATGTTTTGTCGCTTCTTTGCATGCGTCTTTGTGTGCGGAGCAGTGCTTCTTACGGTTGCGGTGCAAGATGCCAGCGCGGAGGATGGACGCCGCGATCGCGCCATCCCGAGAGCCTCGCTATTTCAATCGACAGAGCGCGAAGGGCCAAGTTCCCAAAAAAAGCACCGCGCGCAAACGCGCGCGGACAATGTGCGAAAGGTAATTACTTCTTCGGCGCCTCGGCGGCGCCGGGCGCGCCGGCTGGCGCAGCGCCGGGCTGGCTTGCGTCGGGGCTGGTGCTCAAGAAGGCGAGCGTATCGTCGATATCCTGCATACGCTCTTTGGCGCGTTTGACGGCGCCGTCGTACTCGGTGCGGCCCGTAGCCTTGACCACGAACTCGCTGTAGATGCTCTTGGCCTGGTTCAGCGCGGCCATGGTCTTGTCCTTACCGCCGCCGCCCTTGGCCTTGTACTCGTGGGTCAAAATGCCCTCGTTGTAGTAGGCGTCCGGCCGGGAGGGGTCGAGCTTCTTGGCCGCATCGAGCTCGGCCTGCACCGCGTTCACCTGCGCGTCGTAGTTGGCGTCGGTGATGAGACCCCGGAGCGCCAGCGCCATCCCGAGGTGCGCGTCGTAGTCGTTGGGGCGCATGTCGAGCGCGCGGCGAAGGGCGGCCTGCGCCTGCTCGAAGCCGCGGAACGACAGGTTGACGAAGGCGTAGTTCATCTGCGCCTCGAAGAACTTCGGATCGAGCTTGGCGGCCGTGTTGAACTCGGCCACCGCCCCGTTCACCTGCCCCAGCTCGTTCTGAATGAGCCCGGCGGTGTTGTGGATCGGCGCGTAGCTGGGGTTCTTGCGGACGGCCTGCGAGCAGACCAGCGCCGCGAGCTCCAGCTGCTGCACGTCGGCGCGCTTGGCCAAGGCCGAGTTGGTGGCGATGGTGCGCCCTCGCCCTTTTCCGGAGCTGACCTTCACGCTGCCCGCGCGCTTCTTCGCCTGCTGGAAGTAGTAGAGCGCGAGCTGATTGAACGCCGGCATGTACGCGTCGTCTTTGGCGAGCGCGCGCTGGATGTTCATCTTCGCGCAATCCATGTCGTTCTTGCAGCCATCGCCGGCGGCGGCGCTGTCGCGCTGCATCTGGAACATGGCCAAGTTGACCAGCGCGGGGATGTTCTCGAACTGCGAGTCGAGCACCGACTGCTGCAGCGCGGAGATGGCCGCGTCCTCGTTGCCGTCGGCTTTGTACTGGTAGAGCGCGAGCTGCACGCGGGCGTGGTGGAACTTGGGGTCCTCGGAGAGCGTCTTCTCGAAGAGGGCCTTCGCCTCTTTGTCGTTGCCGCAGCGCTGCCAGGCGAGGCCCGCGTTGAACGTGGCCTCGGGGAACTTGCCGCCCTTTTGCTCGGCCGCCGCCGCCTTGAACAAGCCGGCGGTCTCCTGGCACGCGGCCTCGTTCCAGTTGCTCGCCTTGTCGTGGCCGTGGAAGACGTCGATGGCCGCAAAGAACTTGCTCTGCGCCTCCTTGTTGACCTCGACCGCCTGCGAAGGACCTCCGCCCTTGCTTCCCCCTTGCGGGGTCTGCGGCCCTTTTCCTTCGGCTCCGCCGCCGCACGCGATGGCGGTGGCCCCGAGGAGCATCGCGCACAGGGCGCCGAGAACTCCACGCGTGTTCGTCTTCCGAGCTTTGGCGTTCATGCTCCCGCTCCTCACTTCTTCTTCCCCTGACCCGGGAGAGGTTTGATGGCGCCCTTCGGTGGCTTTCCGCCGCCTCCACCCCCGCCAGCAGCCTTTCCAGCCGCGGCCTTGCCGGCGCCGCCCTTGTCCGCGCCCCCGCCGCCCTTCTTGCCCGCCGCCGCGTCCTTGCCCTCCTCGGAGTTGGCCATGGTCGCCGCGACCTTCTCGGCCGGGCCGGTGTTCTGCGGGTGCCAGATCATCCCGCCGATGGTGAGCGGCGGCGCCTTGTCATCGAGACCGCTGTTCGACAGGGTCGGTGCGCCGCGCAGCTCGTCGACGACGTGGTACTCGGCCTTGTAGTTCTTCGCGAGCCACACCTCGCAGCTGCGGGAGTAGTCGTCGAAGTACTGGAACTTCACGGAGTACGAGAGGCAGGTCACCAGCGCGGGCTTGGCGCGCTGCACCTTGATCGGCTCGCTCTTCGCGTCCAGCTGGTCGTAGTAGACGCCCTGCATCTCGGCGTCCTTCTTCCAAGCCTCCGGGATGGGGGCCCGGCGGAACTCGTCGACGAAGTCGCCCCACATCAATCCGACCCTGGAGCCGGCCGCGATGACCCACTTGGGCGGTGCGTCGGGCTGCAGGTCGACGATCTTCTTGTACTCGGCGGCCGCCTTTTCGATGGCGGGCCCCTTCTTCTCCAGCCAATCCTTGACGCGCGTGTTGATGTGGCGCGACACGTCCTCTTTGCTGCCGGAGCCGCGGTAGACGGGGAACTTGACCTTGTCGACCGTCTCCCTCTTGAGCTCCTCCGCCGCGTAGAAGTAGGCCTCGCCCACCGCGTTGAGCGCCTTGCCGACGCGCTTTTGCTTCTGCGCCTCGTCCTCGTTGGGGTACGCGTCGTTGATCTTCTTCACGGCCTCCGCCGGGTTGTCCCAGATCTTGCGCACGCGGGCGTAGTCCACCTGCGCGCGGTCGCGATTCTGGTGACGGACCTTGGTGTACGAGCGGGCCAGGGTGGCGTGCGCCTGCGCCTGGATGTCGGGCGCCGCGCTTCGGTCGATGTAGCCGATCGAGCCCTCGAGCGCCTTTTGCGCCTTGTCCCAGTCTTCCTTCTCGGCGTAGTGCGCGCCGATGGCGAAGGCGATGGCCGCGGCCTGCGTGGGCTTGCTGGCGCCATAGTTCTTGCGGAACATGTCGGCGTCGCGGATGCCGGCTTCCTCGTCGCCCAGGCCGAGCCGCAGCACGGTCGCGTCGGAGAGCGCCTGGTCGGCCTTCTCGTACTTGGGGTTCTCCTTGGCGAACTTTTCGAACCAGTCGGCCGCTTGATCGTAGACCGCGATCGCCTGGTAGTTGCCGCCGATCTCGTAGGTGGCCCGCCGCGCCAGGTCGGACTTGTCCATCTTGTAGCGCGGGTCGAGCAACGTGCGGCGCGTGGTGATCGCCTTTCCGATGAGGCGCGCCGCTTGGAAGGCCTTGGCGGCGTTGTAGAGGATCTCGTCGACCCGCTCGCACTGCGCCGGCTGCCCTTGGCTGATCGGGGCCTCACCGTAGCGGCGCCACAGCTCGATGTACGTGCTGCCCGCTTGCTCGTACGTCTGGACGGCGTTGGGGCCGCCCTTGTCCGCGAGCTCCACCAGCTTCTGCGCCTTCAGGCGCTGGATGTCGCACTGGACCTTGGTGAGCGACACGCACTGGTCGGCGTTCTTCTTCTCGTTCTCGCCGGTGCAATACAGCTCGACGAACTTGGGCACGTCGTTCTGCATGTCGTCGTAGCAGGACGGGCGCGGGGGGTTCGAGTGCGAGCCGATGACATTGATCGACTCGAGGTAAAGCTGCGCGGCGTAGATGCCGACGTCCTTGTCGGCGTTCTGCATCGCGATCTCACGGAAGGCGGCCGCGGCCTCCTCCCAGTGCTGCGCCTCGAAGTAGGTGCGGGCGCGCGCGTACTTGACCTCGACCAGCTGGTCCTGCCCCGTCTTGTCGACCGGCTTGATGTAACAGATGTACCGGTTGAAGGCGGTGATCATCCCCTTCTGGTTGTCGGTGAGCGGCTTGGGCTGAAGGCGCGCGGTCTCCTCGGCCTTCTTCTGCGCCTCCGTCTGCGTCTTGGCTTGGCCGGGCGCGTTGCCCATGCCCTTGCGATCTTCGCCACCCTTGTGCGTGGTCTCGTAGATGTTCTGGTAGCAGAGCACCGACGCGTACGCGGCCTCGGGGGCTTCGGGCGCCGTGGGGTTCTCGGCGACGACCGCGTCGAAGGCCGGTCCACACTCCGCCCAGCGCTGCTGGAAGTAGAGCAGGTCCGCCATGGCGTAGCGGATCTTGTAGATGGTGGGCCAGTCCTCTTTGACGATGCGCGGGAACTCGAACGAGGCAAAATCCTGCGCCGTCCACGTCTCGCCAATCTTCTTGTAGAGGTAGGCGGCCAGGGTCATCGCCTTCTGATCGCCCGTGCCGCGCTGCCCTTGCGAGCCGACGGCCTCGAGGTGCCACGCCATGCCGGTCTCGGTCAGCAGCGCCGCGGTTTTGTTCGCGCACTCGTGCTTGGCGTCGGCCGGGTGGTTGGCGTTCTTGAACTCACTGTAGTTCTTGAGCTGATTGTCGAGCTCCGCCTTCACCGAGTCCTTCTGGCTGGCCTTCATGGCCAGGGTCGCCTCGGTGATGTGGGCTTGGTAGACGCAGTGCTTGTCGCCGTTGCGATCGCGCGCCATCAAGTCGCGGTAGAGCGTGATCGCCTCGGGGTAGTGGCCCGTGTCGAGGTAGTTGATCCCGAGCTCGTCCATCATCTTGTACGTGTTCGTGTCCGAACCCGACGGATCGCCCGAGATGTTGTGGAAGTAGTTGTACGCGGCCGCCGGGTTGCCCTTGAGCGCGTAGACGGGGATGGTGTCCTTGCGGGCAGCCTCCGCCAGCTTGGTGGCGCCCGGCTGCTCCTTGTAGGTCATGCCCCAGTCGATGGTCTTCTTGAACGCATTCAGAGCCTTCTCGAAGGCCGACTGGTTCCAGAAGACGTAGCCCAGCTTGTACCAGGCGTACCCGTACACCTTGTTCTTCTCGGGCGGGTACTTGATGACCTCCGTGTACGCCTGCGCGGCCAGATCCCACTTGCTCGGATCGCCCATCGCCTCGTTGAAGAAGAGCTCTCCGAAGGCGAGGTACGCGTGCGGCACGTACTTGGAATCGGGGCGCTTGTTGATCAGCTCGAGGTAGACCTTGCGCGCGTTGGCGTTGTCGTTCGACTGCTCGTACTCGTAGGCGAGGTAGTAGAGGACCTCGTCGAGCTTCGAGTAGTTCGGGTACTCGTTCTTGATCAGCGCGTAGTACGTCTCGGCCTTGGTGCGCGCGCCGTTCATGATGCGCGCGGCGTCGTTGGCCACCGTCTGCTTCTGGCCGGCCGCGGCGGGGTTGGCCTTCTTCAAGTTGTCGCGGTCGATTTCGGCCTGCGTCTTCTCCTTGAAGGCGGCGCTCTCGAGCTCGACGTAGTCCTCCGACAAACGACGCGCGAGCTCGACCCGGTCGGGCGAGCTTCGCGGCGTCGACTGAAAGAGGCTCTCCAGGCCCTGGATCTCCGTCACCAGGAGCGCGCGGGCGCGCGCCTGCAGGCGGCTCTTTCGCTCATCGCGCGGCACGGACTCCGTGGGCGCGCCCGGCTTGATCTCCCCTTTTTTCTTGGCATCGAGAGGTGCGACACCGCGAAAATTGACCTGGGGCTGTTTGCCGTGCTTGCCGACGTCGAACTCTTTCGGACCGGCCCCCGGGCACGCCGTGAGCTCTTTGCGGGCGCTGTCGTTCACGCACACGCCGCCCGCGGTCTCGGCTGCCCCGGCCGTGGAGTGGACCACGACCATGGACAGGAGCCCGAGCCCGAACGCGATGACCTTATTCATGAGAAACTACCTCCCGCACTTCGAGGTGATGGTCTGGCGGTAGAAGCCGAGCTCGTCGCGCCAGTATTCGCCATCGAACGGCCAGATGACGTGCTCCTCGTCCGGCTTGACGATGTTGGCCTTCGACTCGGCCGCGGTGACCTGACCGCCGGAGATGGCGACGTCCAGCTGGTTGCGTTGGGCCGCTGTGATGTCGATGAGGATTTTGGACGCGTTGCGCAGATGTTCGTTCAGCTCATCCAGGTTTCGCTGGTAGCGGTCACGGGCCAGCTGCCCCGTGTTGCGCACCGCGAGATCCCGCGCGAGCTGGAGCGAGTCCTTGACGTCGGCCCCCAAGGAGGAGGACTGGAAGCTCGCGGGCCGCGCCTTGAACCGGGCGCCTTCTTCGTCGAGAACCTTGACGTATTCGAGGTTTCGCAGGAGCTGGCGATCGGAGAGCGCATTCTGGACGATCGGCTTGATCCGCGGATCGAGGTGGGCTTTGTCTTCGCGCACGTCCTTGAGAAACTTGTAGAAGGCTTCTTCTTGGTTCTCGCCTTTGAATCGCCCGAGGACCTTGTTGAGCTCGTCGAAAATCGGCTGATACTTACCCTGGAACTTTGCAACGATGACGCGAGCGTCGTCGTACTGGCAGTTCGCAAAGTAGATGACCGCACGCAGGACTTCCGCTTCCGGGTAGTGCGAATTGGGGAAGTAGGGCGCCTGAATCGTGTGGATATTACCAAGTGCGTGCGGGTAGTCGCCTGCCATGAAATAGGCCCACGACTCCTCGAAGAGCCCATCGAGCCAGTACTCGCTCGCGACGTCGACCTTGTTCCAGTACTTGACGGCGGCCGAGAGCTTCTGGCTGTCGATGGTGGGGGCGTTGTTCTCGTCCAGCCGCACCGAGGCCGAATAATAGGTGCGGGCCATGGAGAGAAACGCCAGATCCCGCATGCGGGCCTCGTCCTCGACGCCCTGCACGCCCTCGTCGATGGCGCCGACGATGCGCTGGAAGGATTGGACCGCCGGGACGGACTTTCGCAGCTGGACGTAGCTGATGCCCTGGAAAAATTGGGACTGGACGTAATGCTTCGATTGCCGGTCCACCTTGGTGAACAGGCGAATGGCGTCCTCGTATTGACGATTGCGATATCGGTACCGACCGAGCAGATAATTCAGTTGCCAATACAAATCGCGCTGATTGGCATTATTGAAGCGCTCGATTTGCGCGTCCGAGTACTTGCCGACCCGCTCGACGATGTCCGCCGGCTCCGGGAGGTCGGTGGCGAGCTTCGACAACCAGAGGAGCGTCTCGTTGAATTTGAGGTGGTTCGACTTCTCCGCGATCTCGCTGAAGATGCCGTAGGAGGCCTGGTAAAATTTCAGCCGATAGAGCGCAATCGCGAGGTGGTATTGCGCGAGCTGCTTGTTGCCCTCGTCGTCGCCGGTCTCGCCCTTGCGGACGCGGTCGAGGGCCAGCGCGGCCTCCTGCCACTTCTCGCCGTCGAAGAGGCGCTTGGCTTGCTGCGCCTGTTCGGTCATCTGGCCGGCCTGGGGGGGCGGCGAGTTGTCCACGGCCTTGGCCGCGGTCGCGGGGGCCGCGGGGCCTCCGGTCGGCGCGGGTTGATCCAGCTCGACGTCCGCTCCGCCGGCCGGCGCGGGCCTGCCGGGCGTGGATGGGGGGGCGGGAGCGGCGGGTTTGCCGGGCGCGGGCGCTGGCGCGGTCGGGGGCTTCTTGGGCTTTCCCTTCTGCGCGTCGGCCATACCGGGCACGCCCAGGGTGAAGGCCGATGCCAGCAGAACGAGAGCTACTTTATTGAGAGGGCCACGACCGGCCCACCTAGAGATGCGTCGCATCGATTTGCTCCTCATGCTCGCGCGCGACGTCGCGGGGATCGGGATAACTGGACGACCGGTCCGCGCAACGAAAACGCCAACGATGTTCGAAGGATATTCACCCCGAGCCGTGCGATGGTACGGAGGCGATTTGCTATCTGTCAAGGTGAAACAAGGCCAAGTCCAGCGTCATCCGCCGTCGACATCATATTGAAAATAAGATGGCCGAGACGAAGAAAGATGGCGGCATCTTCGGCCATTATAGAAGCGTGCGGAGAACCACTTCGGCTCACCCGGACGTCCGAAGGTGCACCGTGTCTCTGGGATTTATGCAATTAGAGGGCACGGGTCGCGCTTGACCTCATTCGGAGAACTCGATTAGCCTTGAACAAGCTCTGATCGCGTCTCACGCGACGCGCCGGCGGCGCGCGCCCAGGGTGGCTGTAGTGGCTGCATCTTCCTAGAGAGCCAGAAAGAAGAAAGAGAGCCTCACACGATGATTCGCTCGCGCCTCCTCCTATCCCGAGGACTGTTTGGTTTCGCGGCTTCGGCGGTCATTTTTGCCATTGCGGCGCCAGGATGTAACGAGACCGCGGGCGTAGGCGACCCGTGCCGTCCGGAGCGTGAGTACGATCCCACGTTCACGGGCTTCAACGTCGACGAAGTGAACGTCGAGTCGAAGAGCTACCAGTGCCAAACGCGCCTCTGCCTGGTGAACCACTTCCAGGGCCGCGTGAGCTGCCCCTACGGCCAAAAAATCGACGGGACGGGCAACGGCGAGAAGGGCTCCCCCTGCGTGCTCCCCGGCACGGCCAGCAGCCCCGTCACCGGCAGCCCGGACCCCAAGGTCGGCAAGAAGGTCGACCCGCAGATCAAGGAGCGCAACCCCGAAAAGGCGGTCTACTGCTCCTGCCGCTGCGCCAACGCCGACGGCAAAGACGACGACGGCGCCAACTACTGCAAGTGCCCCGACGGCTTCACCTGCGAGCAGCTGGTGCAGTCCATCGGCGCCATCAGCAGCGAGCAGCTGGCCGGCGGCTACTGCGTGAAGAACGGCACCAAATACGCGCCGCAAGCGGCCAAGACGCCCTGCAACGCCGACGAGAAGAACTGCGAGGGCTGACACGGATCCGGCGGCCCGCCAGGCGCGACGCATCGCGGTCGCCCGGCGGGCCGAGGAGGTCGTCGTCGCGTACTTGCAGGCGCAAGGATTTGCGATCGTTGCGCGCAATTTGAAGCTGGGGCGGCTCGAGATCGATATCGTGGCCCGGCGCGATGCGCTGGCGGTGATGGTCGAGGTGCGCGCGAGGGGGCGGACGGCGTTCGAGCGGCCGCTGGCCAGCGTGGCGGGGAGGAAGAGGATGCACCTCGTGCGCGCGGCGGAGCGACTGTGGCGCCTTCACCTGGCGAAGGTGGCGGGGGTCGAGCGCATGCGCATCGATGTGGCGGGGGTGACGTTTGGGCGCGATGGGGTGGCGGACGTGGAGTACATCGCGGGGGCGATTACGGCGTAGCGGAGGATCTCGGCGCAAGGTGCGCCGCGAGGCTTCGTGCCTCGGGGGCCCGCGCGATCCTTACTTCTCGAGGGAGAGGCGGATTTCTTCGCGGACGGCGGAGATGTCGTGGAGGGCTTCGTCGGGGACGCCGGCGGCGCGGGCTTTTTCGATGGCGGTGTCGAGGAGCTGGTACTCGCGCTGTTGGCGGGCCTTGAGGCTCTCGACCATGTCGAGGAAGGTGCGGAAGAAGTCTTGGAGCTCGTCGCCGCGGCGCAGGCGGCCTTGGAACGAGAAGCTCCCCTCCCCCACTTGGCGCAGGAGCATGGTCATCTTGTAAACCGGCCCCGCGACCTTGTGGGTGAAGTAGATCCCCAGGAGGCCGATGAGGATGACCATCAGGCCCAAGCCCCCGACCAGCGCCGCGAACATGGTCTTTTGCTTCTGCACCAGCGCCTGCCGCTGCTCGGCGATCTTTTGCTCCGTGAGCACCGCCTCGCCCGTGAAGGAGCTCGCGAGCTCGGGATTGTCCGCGTAATTGTTGCTGATCGTCATCTTGACGACGTCGGACACCTTCTTGCTCTCGTCGACGACGCGCTGGCTTTGCTCCACGACGTTCTGGCTCGTGTTCAGCAGGAACACGCCCAAAATCGCGCTGATGACCAGGGCGACGGCGATGATGAAGCCCGTGTATTTGAGCTGGAACCGCGAATCGATGAGGTAGTTGCGCAAGCTTCGCTGGTGGCGACCGGCTCCAACGGAAGGGGGTGAAGGAGCCGAGGAGGCCGCAGGGGCGGAAGTGGTCATCGGTTTCTTTCCATCATCGTGCCGGACATGACCCCTCCGCGCTAGTTTGTCATCCTTCGGACTGGATGGCCCGCAACATCATTATTGAAAATTTTGCGCAAAAAGCTCGGCCGCACGTTCCGCTGCCATCCCCATCAAATTTTGCTCCGCCGAGCGATCGTTGGGCCGAACCCCCGCTTGGGTCAGCCCCGCCGGCACCTCACCGCGCAGGTTCTTGCCGGGGTAGTCGAAGACGGCGCACTTGACCCGCACCCGCAGGTTGCCCCCCGCGTAGTCGAAGCGCTCGACCGAAACCGACAGGTAGTAGCCCTTCAATTTGCGCTTGGTGATGGTGGCCCGCGCCGCGTCGACCCCCTCCTTCGCCGGCGCGAGCTGGTAGCCGCCCAGCGACTCGATCTTGCCGCGCAAGGCCGGGAGGATCGCGCGCTCCACCTCCTCGAGCGGCCGGCCCGTGTTGTTGGTGATGGGCGAGATGGCCACGTAATAACGTGCATTCTGCACGAATTTGGGGCTCCACGGGCCGAGGGGCGCGAACGATGACGATGACGCGGTGGACTCGACGGGTTCCAGGGTGTCGAGCGTGCGTTGGAGCTGCAGCTTCACTTGCTCGCTGCTCTCGACCTTCAACCGGCTCCGCACACAGGAGGCCGACGAGGGGCGACTCAGTCTCTTGAGCGCCGCGGCCACCGACTGACGAACGATGTCGTTCGGGTCGGCGAGGGCCTGGCAAAGAGGCGTGATGGCGCGCTCGCGTTCGCTCTCGGCCAAGGAGCCCAAGCCGAGCGCGGCGCTGGTCCGGATCCGGTAGTCGTCGGCCACGCCGGGCGCGGGCGGGTATTTCAGGCGCGTGATGAGAAAATCGGTCCGGTCTTCGGCGCGCACGCTCGCCACAGGCCATGCGAACAAAAGGACGAAAAGTCCCATCATCCAGGCAAACGCGATCACGCGCTTTCCATTCATCAACGTGCCTGCCACGCTATCATGGGAGCCTGCCCGCGTCGCTAACTCTCATGAAATCACGTGGCCTCAACCGACGGTCTCTTTACCTGCTCGTGTGCGCATTTGTCTTGCTTCCGGCGACGGAGTCACGCGTGCGCGCGGAGTCGCGCGTGCGCGTCCACGGCGCTGCGAAGATCGATGCGCGCGCGGCGCGGTCGAACGGGGCGCTCCTGCTCTCGGGGACCCTCAAGGACGATCTCGGGCAAGCGCTCGCAGGGGAATCCGTCGCCATCGTACTCGCGCGGCCTGCGCGCGAAGGTGCGGGTGGAGCCACGGAGGAGATCGTGCGGCTCGAGGGCGAGCAACGTCCCACCGGGTGCGAAGATCCCGTGCGCGACAAAACGACCGCCGGCCCCGCGCTCACGATGGGCGGGGGCGCGTCGCCGTCGCTCGGTGTGAAGGTCGACGACGCGGGGCGCTTCTGCGTGCGCTTCCCACTTCCACCCGATCGCTACGTGGCGCACCTCACCACGCATGGGGCCACGTTGCTCGACGCCGCGAAGACGGACGTGACCATCGATCTCGCCAAGCGCTCCGTGGCCCTGCGCTTCGATCCCGCGCCGCGCGTGCTGATGATCGACGCGCCCAGCGCGGGGCTCGATGCCGTGGCGACGGTCGACGAAGATGCGCAAGGCGTTACGCTCGCGGGGCGCGTGCTCGAGCTCCGGAACGAGCAGGGCGCCGCCCTCGGACATGCGATGACCAACGCCTCGGGGCACGCACACTTCATCGTGGAGCCGAGCAAGCTCGGACCGCCGGGGCTGGGCGAGCTTCGCCTCTTCTACGCGGGCGACACCGACACGAGCGCGGGCACGCACGCGGCGTCGATCGAGCGGCACACGCACGTGCGGCTGTCGGCGCCGAGCTACGAGGGCGCGGCGGCGGCCGAAAAAGCGCAGCCGGGCGGCGTGTCGGAGGATGGCATCCCCATCGAGGTGCACGCGACCCTTCAAGGCCATGGCGCACGCGAGGGCGATGCGAGCAGCGCACCCCCGGGTGGGAGCGTGGAGGTTCGCCTCTTCGATCAGATCGTGGGCGCGGCGCCGGTGGAGCGCGGACACGCCAACGTGGTCGCGTCGTTCGTGCCGCCCGATACGGCCCACGGTTCCAGCGCACCTTTGGTGCTGCGCTATTTGCCCGATGCGCCGTGGTACGAGCCGGGCGAGCCGTTGACCATTCACGTGGCGCTGCGCGGACCTAGCCCGCTGCGGCAACTGCCTTTGGCGCTGGCGGGGCTCGCCGTCATGGCGTTTTTGGCCTTCGGCCGGTTCGGGCGGCGGGCGGCGCGCACGAGCCCCGCGCGCGAGGTCAAGCCGCTGCCGGCGGGCACCCCCGAGGCGCGCATCGAGGTGGTGCGTCCGGCGCCCGCGGGCCACGGTCACACGTGGACGGGCCGTGTGATCGATGCGCACCGCGGAGCACCGCTGGCGCAGGTGCGGGTGGTCATCGAACATGCCACCTT
Source organism: Sorangiineae bacterium MSr11954 (assembly GCA_037157815.1). Lineage (NCBI taxonomy): Bacteria > Pseudomonadati > Myxococcota > Myxococcia > Myxococcales > Pendulisporaceae > Pendulispora > Pendulispora albinea. The sequence goes on along the minus strand of CP089984.1, from coordinate 2,376,487 downwards.
CGGCCAGCGTGAGCTGGCGGCGAGCGCCACGACCGATGCGCTCGGCGTCTTTCGCCTGGAGGCGCCGCACGTGGGACAGGATCCGCGGCTGGTCGCGGAAGGGCCATTTCACACTGCACACCGTCAAAAGCTGCCGCCGGCGGGGGAAATCCTGATTGCGTTGGTCTCGCGCAAGCGGGCGCTGCTCGACCGGCTCATCGCCTGGGCACGGATGCGCGGCCGCCCATTCGATCAACGGCCGGAGCCGACACCGGGTCATGTGCGCAACGCGGCCGGGGCCGATTTTGGGACCGCCCACTGGGCCGAGGAGGTGGAGCGCGCCGTGTTCAGTGCCGAGGACATCGATGCTCGCGCCGAGGAAGACATCGAAAAATTAGCGCCAATCCCCGCTTCGGTCGGGAAAGCGCGCCCGGCAAAAATGGACGTCCCTTCAGCACAACAGACGCAGGTCAACGCGGCCGCTTCCCCGCCCCGCAGCCACCGGCGGACCTAAACAAATTGTGGACGGGGTCCACACCGGGTTCCTATAGTCGCTCCCGCCGCCGCCATCATCGAGCGAGATCGAAGGGGATTGAACGCGGCGGAACGGAGCTTCAAAGGCCGCCATGGAATGGATCATCGTCGCCGTCGTTGTCGTCGCGATCGCGGCGCTTTTGTTTTTCCGTAGCAAGGGGAAAAAGGCGCCCGAGCTCGAGAACCGCGGCCCTGGCGAAGGGCGCGCTTCGGAAGAGCCCATCGAGCGCGAGAAGCCGGCCCGGGAGAAGCCCGCCGCGCGGAAGGAAGCCGAGGCGAAGGCCCCCGCCGTCAAAAAGCCCAGCGTTCCCCCGACCTCGAAGCCCGCGGCGCCGCCCCTCGACCACGGGCAACCCATCGCGGAGGAGCTCTCGGCGGCCGATCTCGGCCCCGTGCCTTCGGCGCCAGCGCCGGAGGTCAAAGTCGCCAAGCGTGACGTGGCGGGCATTCGCAAAGGTCTGGCGGCCACGCGAACGGGGTTCATCGCGCGACTGACCGCGCTGTTCGTTGGCAAGAAAGAGATTGACCCGGCCATTCTCGAACAGATCGAAGAGGTCATGCTCACGAGCGACGTCGGCGTCAAAACGACGCAAGCGGTGCTCGAGAGGCTGCGGGAGAAATTGAAGCGCAATGAGTTGGCCGACCCGGATGCCGTCTGGGCTGAACTGCGAGCCGAGGCACTCCGCATCTTGTCGCTCGACGGGGGACCGCTCCGATTTCCGACCAAACCGTCGGTTGCGATGATGGTCGGCGTCAACGGGGTGGGGAAAACCACGACGATTGGTAAACTCGCAACGAAATATCACGGTGAAGGCAAAACGGTTTTGCTCGCAGCAGGTGATACGTTTCGTGCGGCTGCGGTGGCGCAACTGGAAGTGTGGGGGAAGCGCGTAGGGGCGGAAGTGGTGAAGGGAAAAGAAGGCTCCGATCCCGGCGCCGTCGCCTTCGAAGCGACGACCAAGGCCAAAGAGGCGAAAATCGACCTACTCTTGGTCGACACGGCCGGCCGCCTTCACACGAAAACGCCGCTCATGGATGAAATCAAAAAAGTCCGAAAGACCATCGCAAAAGCAATGGAGGGCGCCCCGCACGAGATCCTGCTCGTGCTCGACGCCACCAACGGGCAGAACGCACTTAATCAAGCGGCTATGTTCAAAGAAGCGCTTGACCCTACGGGTATCATATTGACCAAGCTCGATGGCACCGCGAAGGGTGGCATCGTGCTCGGGATCTGCGACGAGTTGAAACTTCCTGTACGATACATCGGTCTGGGGGAGCGCGCGGAGGACCTACGTGAGTTTTACCCCGACGAATTCGTTGAGGCCCTCTTCGGTAAACCCGATGAAGAGGCAAGAGCAGCCTGATAGCGAATAGTCGTTGATTGGCTGAAAATGCACATGCTATAGTCGTGTACAGTTTAGCCGTAAGCCTGATTCCCCAATTGTTCTAAGCAGTTAAGTTACGCGGCTGGCGCAAAAATGGAGTGGCGCCTCAGGAAAGGCCGGAGGCGGTTTCTCGTAAAGTGTCACCGCGAGAATGTGGATGCGGAAGGGGTCACGATGAAGCAGGCTAGGCCCGCGGACGTCCGGGCGAATCAATGTCAAAAGCCATGGGAGAGACCGCGGATGCGATGGCTCCTCGCAGGAGCTCTCTGCGCGGGGCTCGTGCTGTCCGCATCCTCGGCGATGGCACAGAAGAAGGGGGGCGGCAAGAAGCCGACGAAGCCCCCCGCCGGCGCACCAGGTACGACGACGCCCGCCGGCACCGTCGAACTCGATCAGCCGGCGCCTCCTCCCACTCCCCCACCGGGGCAGGAGGGCACGGTGGAACTCGATCAGCCGGGAACGCAGCCCGCACAACCCGCGCCGCCGCCCCCCACCGCGGGTGCGACGGGCGGCATCTGCGACATCGATCCTTCGGCATGTCCGAAAGCGGCCGACGTGAAGGCGGCGGCGAGCAAAGACATTCACGCCGAGATCTATGCGGTGCAGCAGATCTACGCGCTGCGCGCGCGCAGGTTCGAGATCAATCCGTTTTGGGGATTCACCCTGAACGACCAGTTCGTGAATCACCCGGGACCGGGCCTCGCGATCAACTATTATTTGAGCAACGTTCTGGCAATCGGCTTGAACGGTAACTTTTATCATGGGCTGAACGGCGACTCGGATTTCAACTTCGAAAACCGCCGCGCCACGCACGTCGCTGCGCCGCTCAATGAATATCAGTTCTCCGCCGCGCTGAATTTCACCTACGTGCCGATGTACGGAAAGTTCGCCGCCTTCGGCGACTTCATCTTCCACTACGACGCGTACGTGGTGGGCGGCGTAGGCGCCATCTCCACCCGGCCGATCCCGGTCATCGACCCGGACAATCGTAAATTCGATTACGAGATGAAGGTGGCGTTCAACGCCGGGCTCGGCCTGCGCATCTTCCTCAATCGCTGGTTCGCGGTGAACGCGGAGGTGCGCGACTACATCTTCAGCGAGAAGCTCGAGAGCCTCACCATCGCCCAGGGTGCAGGGAAGACCGACAAAGGCACTTGGTACGGCGAAAACCAGCTCACCAACAACGTCCAGGCGCAAATCGGTGTGAGCGTCTTCATTCCCTTTAGCTGGGACTACCGGTTGCCGAAATGAGAGCCAAAAACTCTTCAGAGCTCGCCACTGGCGAGGTCGGTCCCATGAAACAGCGAACGATGATTTCTACGCGTCGTCTTCTTGCTTGGTGTTCCGGTGCCGCGGTGGCTGCCTTCACCCTGCTGGGCACCGCGGGGAACGCCGAGGCCCAAGAGATTCAGCTCACGGGCCCGTTGGCGGGCGCCCCTCCCGCCAAGCACCTGCGCTTGTACCGCGAGGGCCGTTTCGAGATCGCCCCCACCATCTCGTTCACCTTGCTCGACGAGTACCGGCGCACGATCTTCGTCGGCGGCCGGCTCCAGTACAACATCAAGGACTGGATCGGCATCGGCGTCTGGGGCGCGTTCGGCGCGGGGAGCATCGCGACCGATCTGACCGATCAAATCAACGAGAAGGCGCCGCGTGGCTCGCCGCTCACGGCGACCAACGTCACGCCGGGCAACTTCGCCGACCAGACGGCCAAGTTGAAGTGGATCGGCGCGCCGCAGATCACGCTCACGCCCTTCCGAGGGAAGCTCGCCATCTTCCAGAAGATCTTCGTCGACACCGACGCGTACATCCACGGCGGCGTGGCCTTCGTGGGGGTGGACGAGCGCAAGGAGTGCGGCGGCGCCGGGCAGCTCGGGTGCACGGATCCGAACTCGTTCTCGCTCGAGTCGCGCACGGCGCTGGCGCCGACCTTCGGGCTCGGGCTGTCGTTCTACATCAACCGATTCCTCTCGCTCGGGGCCGAGTATCGCGCGTTCCCCTTCTCGTGGAACCGCGGCGGGTTCGATTCGCGAGGTGCGGGCAACAACAGCAAGTTCCCCGACGACAAGGTGAACAGCGAGGATCGGACCTTCAAGTTCAATCAGATGATCACGATCGCCATCGGCTTCCATCTGCCGGCGAGCCCGAAGATCAACCAGTAAGCGAGGCTGCGCCTCTCCGGAGGCGCGCCGGTGGATCGTTCGCCGGCCTCCGAAAAAGCGCTCGGCCCCGACTCTTCTCGTCGAAGAGCGGGGCCGATGTGTTTCAGAAGAAAGAAACCGCCAGGGCACCAGGATCGCAAGGGGGCGGAAGGCAAAAAATCTCTTCTTGCGACCCTCGCGTCCTTGCGGTTGACCCTCTTCTCTACGTTGGCTCGCGGGGTTACTCGCGCTTGCGGACCTTGCCGGAGCCGTCGATCGAGTAGCCGGGGGGCAGGGCTTTGCGGGTGGAGTCGCGTTGATCGTCGGGGATGGTCCAGCCGGCGGAGACGAAGCCGTCGGCGATCTTGTTCTTGATGCGGAAGCTCTCTTCGTCGACGAGGAGCGCGATGAGCGCCGGGGTGGCGGCGTCGTCGCCTTGGGCGAAGGTGGTGGCCACGGCGTGGAAGCGGGCGGTCTCGTTCACGTCCTCGAGGAACGGGGCTACGGCCTCGCGGATTTTCTCGTGTTTGTAGTCTTCGAGGGCGGCGAGCAGCTGGATCTTGGGGTCGATGAACTTGGCGTACTCGGTGTCCCAACGACCGAGCCAGGCGAGCAGCTCCTCGATGAAGGCTTCCTCGGGCACGAGCTCCTTCAGGATTCTCATGGGCCACGACAAGCTGGCGGCCTTCGCCGAAAAGGTGCGGATCGGCTCGATGGCGAGCTCGCCGGCGGCGATGATGCCGGCGAAGGCGGTGTCTTTCTCGTCTTGGTCCGTGATCGAGGGGTCGATCGAAAAGGTGAAACGCTTGAGGAGCGCGGCCGCGGCCTCCGCCGTCTTCATCTCGGCGAGCGCGTGAAGGGCCTCCTGGCGGTCGTAATTTTGCGCTCGCTTGTCGCCTGCGCGCTCGGCCCATTTGGCGGCCGCGGCCGCCTTGGGGTCGCGTTTTTCTGCCTTGTCCTTCGAGCCGGACTTGAAAAGATCGAACAAACCCACGACGTTCTCCTCTACGGGGACAACCTGTTTAGCACCCTGGAGATTCCAGTGGGCGCAAAGTTGGTCGTGGGTGGGACGACGTCAACCCGAGGCCGGAACGCGGCGTCAGCCGAGCGGAATCGCTAGGAGCGTGACCTCGCGGCCGCGGAGTTGGACGCGGTAGCGCACCGGTTTTCCGAACTTTTGGGACGCCTCTTGTTCCATGCTCTGAATGCGCTGGCGGAACGTTTGCTCGGTGATGTGGTCGGTCGCCTCGCCGATCTGGCGCTTGGCCGCGATGTACTCGCGGTAGATGCGCGCGTAGTACTGGTCCGCGGGCTCGTTCGCGAGCTGCTGGAGCGCGGCAGCATCGAGCGCTTCGCCCCGCCGGTCGTCGACCGACATGGCGTCGGTGAAATTGGAGGCGGTCGGCGCCTTGGACACGCGGCCCTCGTCGTCGGTGGTGTCCTCCTCGATTCCCATGAGCTGGTTGAGCAGTTGATCGATGCGGAACGCGAGGCCGCCCAGATCGGGGTGATCGAGCTGGAATCGCTTGTCGGCTTGGCCGTTGAGGATGGCCAAGAGTCCCTCCTCGAGCACCGCGATCGGCTGCGTGATGTAGTTGCCGAGGAGCCATCCGCCCACCACGACCAGCACGAGCCCCAGCAAGGTCACGCCAAAGATGCCGGGCAGGATCAAGCCGTTGACGTTTTCGAGCAGCGACGCCGGCCGGGCGGAGACGACAGCCGCCCGTTTTCCATCGCCAAATCCTTCGATCACGGCGGCCGCGACGATGGTGTCGCTCACCTGCTGCGCGCCCACGCGCCCGGCCATGAGCGCGCCCTTGACCGTTTCTTTGGCGTCGCCGTTGATGGCGGCGTTCAACGTTTCGCTGCCGGCCGCCGAGTTGGCGACGATCTGCAGGTTATTTCCCTGCGGGGTCACCAGCCGCAGCGCGCGCCCGGTGGTGGCGTCGCTCACCCGCGAGAGCTCGTCGTTCAAGGTGAAGCCCGCGGCGATGGCGCCGACGACCTTCCCCTGCTCGTTGCGAACGGGCGCGTACGAGGCGAGGTACTGATCGGTGCGCTCGGCCTTCGCCCACACGTCGGAGCCGCTCTGGCCGGTGGCGAGCGAGGCTTTGAGGCCCGCGTAGACGCCGGCAAAATCCTCGTCGCGGCCGATGTTGGTGCCGTTGCGCCCGATGCTCTTGCCCTGGGCGTCGATGAGGACGACCAGCGAGGGGACGGCGCCCCCAAAGGCGTGCGATTGCTTGGCGGCGCTCAGGATGGCGTCGCAAAGGTTGGTGGCAGCGTCACCTCGCGCCACGGGACTTGCTTTCGCCAGGACCTCGAGTGTGGCAGGCTCAGATGCCTTGCCGGCCAGCCACCTTTCCATTCGCAGCCCATCGAGCTGCAGACGTGCCGACGCCGCCTGCGCGTCGCGCTTGGCTTCGGCCATCAGCTGGGTCGGATTTCCGGCCGCCGAATCCAGTGCTTTCCGCACCAGAACGAACGTCAAAAGTCCGACCAAAAGAACGATAACCGCGTTAACAGCGATGATCTTGGTTCGCATTCGCCCTCGGACCGCGCGTGCGCCGGGGTGCTCCCGAACGCATTTGGACGCTATCATTCGCGTTGGTATGGCGGCAACTGATGTGAGCAAGACCGAGAGCGATGGCTGAGCAAAAAGAAATACACCCCAAGGCGATGCCCGGAGGTTCGACAGGTGCGTCGGCGCCCACCGCGGTCCTTCTGGACGATCCGGTCTACGAGGCACACGTACCCCTTGCGTACCACCCCGAACGACCCGAGAGGCTGCTGGCCGCGCGGGCCGCCCTCGAGCGCCCGGGCCTTCGCTGGAGCCATGTCGCGCCGCGGGATGCCACCAACGACGAGCTTTTGCGGGTGCACGAGCCCCAGTACCTCGAGTCGCTCGAGGAGCTTCGCGGCCAGCGAACCTACCTGGACCCCGATACCTACGTGTCCGAACGAAGCGTGGCGGCCGCGCGGAAGGCCGCGGGCGGGCTCGTCGCGCTGGTGGACGCGCTCATCGACGGCGACTGCCCGCGCGGCGTCGCCTTGCTTCGTCCGCCGGGGCATCATGCGCGCCCGGCGCAGGCGATGGGTTTCTGCTTGCTCAACAACGTGGCGGTGGCGGCGGCGCACGCGCGCGCGCGGGGGCTTTCGCGGGTGGCCATCGTCGATTGGGACGTGCACCACGGCAACGGGACGCAGGAGATCTTCTACCGCGATCCGAGCGTCCTCTATCTCTCGACGCACCAGTATCCGTTCTATCCGGGGACGGGGGCGGCCGACGAGCGCGGCGAGGGCGAGGGTCAGGGGTTCACGGTGAACGTTCCGCTGCTCGCAGGTGGCGGCGACGGCGTTTACCGCGCGGCGTTCGAGCGCGTGATCCTCCCGGTGCTCGAGGCGTTCGCCCCCGAGTTGGTGCTCGTGAGCGCGGGGTTCGATGCCGCGCGGCGCGATCCGCTCGCGGAGATGGAGCTCACGTCGCAGGCGTTCGGCTGGATGGGCAAGGCGTTGGCGGCGCAGGCGAAGACGAGCGCCCAGGGGCGCATCGCGCTGGTGTTGGAGGGCGGCTACGATCTGGTCGCCATGGAAGCGGGGCTTGCGGCCGCCATCGATGGGGTGGTTCGCGGCGAGGCGGCGCAGATCCCGCGCGCGCCGGACGCCATCGACATCGCGCGCGCCGCCGAGTCGGCCCGAAGCGATTGGCCGACCATCGACTGACGTCACGCCGCGCTTCGTGTGTGTGCCCTCGTCGGGAGACGTTCTCTCGCCGGAGGTGCGATCACGTGTGCTCGCTGAGGTTCGATCGGCAAGGCAGGTTCGAGCAGTGAAGAACGAGGGGGGCACGGGCGGACAAACGAATGCGTCAACGAGGCGCTCCGCGCGTTCGCACACGTTCTGCTGCTGGCTTCTCTTTCGAGTCCAGACGAAGAGAGGTCGAAAAAAGGTCCGGTGGATGCGAGCAGTTGTTTACGCAGCTAGCCCCAACGAGGAATTCGGCCACCGGTCCGCGCCCGCTGCGCGTCCCATCACCCGTCGCATGGGATTCCTCGCTTATTCCGCCCTCCGCTGTGGAGACTCTGGCTAAGAAGCTCACGAGGCATGCGCAGGCTGTTGCCTCCCGATCGTACCATTGGCAACCCATCGTCTGCGGTCCTGCAACGCAGCGTCCGGAGCGCCGCGAATTCGGAACCTATCCGCCCCCGGTTGCGAATCCGGTGCCACCCTACGAACGGCGCCTTTGCCGGAAAAATGGAAGGCACATCCCCTCCCCTGCCTGTCCCCGGACGATTTCCGGGCAATTTTCACCTGTCCCGGACACCCCGCGCGCCGCCCGCCCAACACAGCGCGCGCCGCTCGTTACGAGGTGCGGAGGCGGCGCGAGAGGAGGTTGCCGACCCACTGGATGGCTTGCACCATCACGATGAGCAAGGCCACGGTGACGGCCATCACCTTGGTGTCGAAGCGCTGGTAGCCGTAGCGGATGGCGAGATCGCCGAGGCCGCCTGCGCCCACGGCGCCGGCCACGGCGGAGTAGCTGAGGAGGCTGATGATCGTGATGGTGACCCCGAGCACGAGGGACGGCAGGGCCTCGGGGATGAGCACCTTGTAGACGATTTGCGCCTCGGTGCAGCCCATGGCCTGCGCCGCCTCGATGAGACCGTGATCGACCTCGCGCAAAGAGGTCTCGCAGACGCGCGCAAAGAATGGAACGGCGGCCAGGGTGAGCGGCACGATGGCCGCCGTGGTGCCGATGGTGGTGCCCACCACGAAGCGGGTCAGCGGGATGACGGCCACCAGCAAGATGATGAACGGCAGCGACCGGCCGACATTGACGACCGCACCCAGCACCCGATGAAGCCACGGCGCGCTGAGGAGGCCGCCGTGATCGGTCAGGATCAAGAGCACGCCCAGCGGCAGCCCGAACACCACGGTGAGCGCGGTGGAGACGCCGACCATGTAAAAGGTGTCGAGGGTGGCGGTCCACAGCATGGAAAGCATCGTATCGATGCTCATGTCGCACCCTCCGCGAGCAGCCCCATTCGTTCGAGGTGGCTTCGCGCCGCGTTGGCGTCGGGCCCGGAGAGCTCCAGAAGCAAGCGGCCGACCCGCTTCTCGCGCACCGTCTCGATGCCACCGCCGAGAATGTTGATGCCCACGTCGTACGTTCGCAGGATGGACGAGAGGATCGGTTCGTCGGCCGATGCACCGGCGAAGGTGATCGTCGCCAGCACCGCGCCGTTGCGGCCGGAGGGCGGGACGATGCGCGGAAAGAACTCGCTCGCGATCTCGGAGCCCGGCCGCACGATGAGCTCATCGACCAACCCCTGCTCCACCACCCGCCCCGCGCGCAGCACGGCCACGCGGTCGCAGATGTGTTTGACCACCGTCATCTCGTGCGTGATGAGAAGCACCGTCAGTTTGAGGCGGCGATTGAGATCGCGCAGGAGATCCAAGATGGATCGGGTGGTCTGCGGATCGAGGGCCGACGTGGCCTCGTCGGAGAGCAGCACCTTGGGCTCGCACGCCAGCGCGCGCGCGATGCCGACCCGCTGCTTTTGACCGCCCGAGAGCTGCGACGGGTACGCGTTGATCTTGTCCGACAGGCCGACCAAGGAGAGCAGCTCCTTCACCCGCGTGTCGCGTTGCGCTTTCGGCTGGCCCACGACCTCCAGTGGGAAGGCGATGTTCTCGGCCACCGTGCGCGAGCGCAGAAGATTGAAGTGCTGGAAGATGATGCCAATCTGCTGCCGCGCCTTGCGCAGCTCGGGCGGCGATAGGCTGGTCATCTCCTGCCCATTGACGACCACCGACCCGGAGGTCGGCCGCTCCAGCAGGTTGACGCAGCGGATCAGGGTGCTCTTGCCCGCGCCGCTCTGGCCGAGCACCCCGAAAATTTCACCCTCGGGCACATGGAGCGTGACGTCGTCGAGCGCGGCCAAAGCTTGCTCGCCGGTGCCATAGACTTTGCGGACGTTCTGAAATCGGATCACGGAAGATACAGGCTCGCACGAACGAGTTCGCTCCGCCTATGTACAAAGATTCGCTTTAGGAGCGAAGCGTCTATTTTAGCGAACGACCCCCCGCGCGGCATTTTCTTGGGGGAGCAGCGCGGCCAGCAAAAAGTCGTTGGCCGGGGTGGGGACATTGGATTCTTTGCCCAATCGCACCGCCGCGCCCGTGAGGTTGCCGAGCTCGGAAGGCCGTCCCGCCAGAATGTCCCGATAGGTCGAAGCATTGCTCTCGGGCGGCAGCGAATCGATGAACGCCAGCGCCCGGTCCACGGCGTCGCCCGCGAGCTTGATGCCCCGGGCCCGCGCGACCGCCGCGATTTCGTCCATGGCGCGCCGAAGCAGCTGGCGCGTTTCGGGCACCGCACGAAGGACCCCCGCGAGCGATCGGGTCACCGCGCCGACCGATCCGATGGGCGCCAGAAAGATCAGCTTTTCCCAGAGCGCAGCGTCGATGTCCTCGGAAATGCGGGTGGTGATGCCGGCGGCGGTGAGCTCGGACGCGAGCCGCGCAATCCGCGTCTGGTGCGCCGCGATGCGCGCGCCCAGGGTGACCACCGGCGGGGGGAGCTTCCACTCGATGATGCCGGGTCCGCCAATCCAGGCGAACATATGGCAAAGGCTTCCAATCACGACCTCGTCGCCCAGGGCTGCGGCCAAGGTCGGTCCGGCGTCGACGCCGTTTTGCAGAGGGACCACCGTGGTCGAGGGGCCCACGGCCGGGCGCAGGCGCGGGGCGATTTCCTCCACTTGCCACGCTTTGACGCAGACGAGCACATGGTCCACCACGCCGAACTCCGCGGGATCGGCGCCGGCGCGGAGCTTCGGGACCGCGATCTCTCCGTCGGGCCCGCGAAGGGTGAGGCCCTTGGCCTTCAGCGCCTCGAGCTGCGCGCCGCGCGCCACGAACGCCACGTCGTGGCCGGCGCGTGCCAGAAGACCGCCCAGCAGACCGCCGACACCACCCGTTCCTACGATCAAGAATGTGCTCATCCGTTCCCTCCTTTGAAAAGCACCGCAGGTCGATCGATCGAGGCCGCGCGGGCAGATCGATTCGATCTTGGACATAGGGCCAGAGGCTCGGCTACCAGAGGGTGTGAGTCGAAACACCATGATCCACCTGAAATCCGACGCCGAAATCGCCAAGATGCGGGAGACGGGGCGCATCGTGCATGCCGTGCTCGATGCGCTCGAGGCAGCGTGCAAGCCCGGCATCTCCACCTGGGAGCTCGACCAAATCGCCGACCGCGAGCTGTCGCGGGCCAAAGCGCGCTCCGCGTTTCGCGGGTACCGCCCGCATGGGATGCCCCCCTACCCGGCCGTGCTTTGTGCTTCGGTCAACGAGGTGGTGGTGCATGGCATTCCGAGCAAGAAGGTCATTCTTCGCGACGGCGATGTGGTGGGCCTCGACTTCGCGTGCTTCAAGAACGACTACTGCGCCGACGCCGCGCGCACGGTGGCCGTCGGCGCCGCGTCGCCGGCCGCGCGCCAGCTCCTCGCCGCGACGAAGGCTTGCCTCGAGCGCGCCATCGAGGCATCGCAGCCGAACGGCCGCCTCGGGGACGTGGGTTGGGCCATCGAGCAGTGCGCGACGTCGCACGGCTACGCGGTCGTGCGTCAGTTCGTGGGGCACGGGATCGGACGCGCGATGCACGAGGAGCCTTCGGTGCCGAACCATGGACCGCCCGGTCGCGGTGTGAGGCTCGCGCCGGGGATGGTGATCGCCATCGAGCCGATGGTGAACGAGGGGACGGGCAACGTGCGCACCTTGGGCGATGGCTGGACGGTGATCACCAAGGATCACCGGCGCTCCGCGCACTTCGAGCACACGGTGGCGATCACCAAGGACGGGCCGGTCGTTCTCACGGTGGCTTGACGGGCGCTTGGCACGGCGGCTCGACTCCGCGGCTTGGCGCGGCGGCTCGACTCCGCGGCTTGGCGCGGCGCTCGGTCCCAGGGCGAACGTCTCGACAATCGGGCCCTTCGGTCGTAGATCCAAGGGTCGATGAGCTTGCAGCAGATTCGCTATTTCGTCGCGGTCGCCGAGGAGGAGAACGTGGGGCGCGCGGCGGAGCGACTGCGCATCGCGCAACCTGCGCTGAGCCGGCAGATTCGCAATTTGGAGGCGGAGTTCGGCACGGAGCTGTTCGAGCGAACCTCGCGCGGGATGCGCTTGTCCTCGTCGGGGGCCGTGTTTCTGCCGCATGCGCGGGCCATCCTGTCCTCGGTGGAGTCGGCAACGGCCGCGCTCTACAAGCGATGAGCTCACGTAGCAGCTCCGGAGCGCACAGCGGGCGAAGGCTGGTGATCGTAGGACAAGGGGTGTTCGCGAGCTATGCGCTCCCGGCCAGCGGGCGCCTCGCCGTGGGCCGCTCCGAGAAGAGCGACGTGCGCATCGACGACGATTCCATTTCGCGCAAGCACGCGCGGCTCCACGTGGGCGCGGGCATGGCCATCGAGGATCTGGGGAGCGTCAACGGCACGAGGGTCCGCGGCGCGCGCATCGCACCCGGCGAGCGGGTGCAGGTGTTCGCCGGCGAAGCTTTTCACATCGGTAATGTGTTGGTGGTGTTCTCCGCGGAGGACGACGCCTCGCGCGAGCATGCGCACGGGCGCGCGAGCCCGGATGAAGTCTCGACCCGGCGGGCGAACCCTGCGGAGCGCGGGGCGGGGATCGTGCACACCGGCGCGCGGGGGCGGGCGCTGCACGTGGTCGAGGACGATGCGATGAAGGCGCTCTTCGCCATGGCGGCGCGCATCGCGGCCGGGCACATCCATGTGCTGGTGCTGGGCGAGACGGGGGTCGGCAAGGAGCTCGTCGCCGAGACGTTGCACCTCGAGTCGCCGCGGCGCGCGGGGCCGTTCGTTTGCCTCAACTGCGCGGCGCTGTCGGAGCCGCTGCTGGAGGCGGAGCTCTTTGGCTACGAGCGCGGCGCGTTCACGGGCGCCGCGCAGAGCAAGCCCGGGTTGCTGGAGACGGCGCACGGCGGAACGGTGTTCCTCGATGAAGTGGGCGAGATGCCGATGGCGCTGCAGGCGAAGCTCCTGCGCGTGATCGAGTCGAAGGAGCTCTTGCGGGTGGGGGCCGTTCGTCCGCGCGCCATCGACGTGCGCTTCGTGGCGGCGACCAACCGCGATCTGGGGGCGGCCATCGCCGAGGGGCGGTTTCGGAGCGATTTGTTCTTCCGGCTCGGGGGCGCGAAGCTCGTGATTCCGCCGCTGCGCGAGCGACCGCGCGAAATCGAGCCGCTGGCAAAGGCGTTCGCGGCCCGCGCCGCCGCGGAGCTGGGGCGCGGCGAGGTGCCCGGGTTTCGGCCCGAGGCGCTGCATTTGCTGCGCGCGTATCCGTGGCCCGGCAATGTGCGGGAGCTTCGCAATTGCGTGGAGCGCGCGGTGCTGCTCGCCGATGGGCCGGTGCTGGGCGCGGAGCACTTTCCCGTGGCGGAGATGGGGAGCGCGCTCATGCCGCATGCGCTGCCGGAGGGTGGCGCCGAGTCGTCGCGGGAAGCGGCGATCTCGCGGGCGCCGGCGTCTTCGCGGGCGCCGGCGTCGTCGCGCGCGGACCAGGAGCGAGAGCATATTCTCCGGGTGCTGCAGGAGTGCGCGGGCAACCAGTCGCGGGCGGCCAAGGTGCTGGGCATGGCGCGGAGCACCTTGGTGGCGCGGCTCGATGAATACGGCGTGCCGCGGCCGCGCAAGTAGACGATGCGCAGGCGAGGCGATCCGGTGCGCGTGGCGGGGCGGTACGCCGTCTACGATGCGATCGGGCGCGGCGGGATGGCCTCGGTGCATTTTGCGCGGCTGCTCGGGCACGAGGGCTTTTCGCGCACGGTGGCCGTCAAGATGCTGCAGCCGCAGTTCGCCAAGGATCCGGCGTTCGTCTCCATGTTCATGGACGAGGCGCGGCTGGCCGCGCGCATCGTGCACCCGCACGTCGTGCAAACGTTGGACGTGGTGTCGACGCAGGGCGAGCTGTTCGTGGTGATGGAGTACATCCACGGCGAGTCGCTCGCGCGCTTGATGCGCGATGCGCACGGGCAGGGCGAGCGGATCCCCGTACCGATGGCGGTGGCCATTCTGCACGGCGTGCTCTTGGGGCTCCACGCGGCGCACGAGGCGAAGAGCGCGCGGGGCGAGGCGCTCGACATCGTTCACCGCGATGTATCGCCGGACAATGTATTGGTGGGAGTCGACGGCATCGCCAAGGTCGCCGACTTCGGGATCGCCAAGGCGCGCGGGCGTTTTCAAACGACACGCACAGGTGAGCTGAAAGGGAAGCTCGCGTACATGGCGCCCGAGCAGCTGGAGGGGGCGACGAGCCGGCTCACCGACGTGTTCGCGACGGCCATCGTGCTCTGGGAGGTGCTCACCGGGCTTCGCCTCTTCGACGGCCAGAGCGACACCGCCCGCATCGACAACGTGCGCCACCTTCGGATCACACCGCCGCGCGCGCACGCGCCAGAGATCCCGGAGGCACTCGAAGAGGTGGTGATGCGCGGGCTGGAGCGCGATCCGTCGAAGCGCTTTCCCACCGCGCTCGATATGGCCACCGCGATGCAACGCGCCTCGGCGCCGGCGAGCGCCATCGACGTAGCCCAGTGGCTCGAGCGCATCGCCGCCCCCGCGCTCGATCGGCGCGCCACCCAACTGGCGAGCATCGAGCATCCGTCGGACGATGCGCGCGACGACGAAGACGGCGAGGACCGCGACGACGGCGAGGACCGCGACGACGGCGAGGAGCCAACAGGGCCCCCGACCCGCGCCGTACCGGGACTCGCCCCCTCCCCTCCCCTCTCGCCCCCCATCACCACGAACTCCGCAACTCCCTTGCGCCCTGGCGGTCCTTCTCTCCCGGCGAAGACCCCGCGCAGCCCCCTCCCATGGTGGATCGCGGGGGCCCTCCCGATCGCGATCGCGCTCGCATACGCCGCGTCGCCATCGTCCACACCGTCGCCCGCAACGCCATCGCCCACACCGCGAACCGCAACGCCCTCGGCGACGCCCGCGCCGCAAGCCGCAACATCCTTCTCCGCCGCCGCGCCCGCGACACCAATCGCCGCGCCATCCTCTGCAGCCGCGCCATCCTCTGCAGCCGCGCCCCCGCCCACGACCGATGCACCGGTCAATCCCCCTTCGACCCCCGCACCACCCGCGCTCTCGCCCGAGCACCATCCAGCTCCCCCCGCCGCGCGCACCCGCGAAAAACCCCGCCCCGCGCGCCCCAGCTGCTCCCCACCGTACAGCATCGGAGCCGACGGCCTGCGGCACTACAAGCCCGAGTGCTGGTAGAGTCGCCTCGATGACGTTGCCCGGTGCCCGATCCATCGTCTCCCTGACCGCCGCCATCTGCACCGTCCTCGCATCGCCCGGTATCCCGCACGCCCGAGCCGCCGAACCGGACGCACGCGCGTGCGTCGCCGCCGTGGAACGAGGGCAGCTCCTTCACCGCGATGGAAAGCTTCGAAAGGCCCGCGACGAGTTCATCGCCTGCGCCCGCGATTCGTGCCCCGCGCCCGTGCGAAGAGATTGTGCACACTGGCTGACGGAGGTCGACGCGAGCCTCCCCTCGGTCGTCTTTGCCCCCAAGCTCCGCGATGGGCGCGAGCTCCACCAAGGGCGCATCGCGTTCGACGGCGAGCTTTTGCAGGGCAGCTTGAACGGTCGCGCGGTGCCGCTCGATCCCGGCGCCCACACGTTGCGCTTCGAGCTCGACGGCGCAAAGCCGCTCACCCTCGAGACGGTGATCCACGAGGGCGAAAAGAACCGGCTCATCGCACCGACCTTGGAGCCCCTCGAACCGCCGCCGTCGCGCGCGCAACCATCGCCCCCGCCGCGCACCGCCGCGCCCCCCGAAGAGCCCCGCGCCCCTTTGCGCGAGCCGCCGAGCCGCCCGATCCCCGCCGCCGCATACATCACGGGGAGCGCAGCTTTGATCGGCCTCGCCGGCTTCACCTATTTCGGATTGAAGGGCCGCGGAGACCTCGACGATCTGCGCTCCACCTGCGGCCACCGCTGCGCACGCGACGACGTCGACGACGCCCGACGAAAGCTCCTCGTGGGCGACATCTCCCTCGCCGCCGGCGTCGTCGCCGCCGGCATCACCACCTGGCTCGTCCTCACCCGCCCCACCGTGCACACCACCGGCACCAGCGCCGGCCTCACGTTCGATGTCCGCGCCGAGCCCCACGGCGCCGCCGCCTCCCTGCGCGCGCGCTTTTGACGGCGCGCTATCGCTGAAACACGCGCACGTAATCGATTTGGAGCGCCGAGGGAAACGTCGTATTCCCGTCGGGCGCCGGAGGAAACCCGGCCGCCCCATTGGTCACCGCCATGGTGAGAATCATATAAAGCTTGGTCGACGGGGCAGGCGACGAATGCACCCATTGCCCATCGATGTACCAATTGACTCCATCGCGCGACCAATCGGCGGCGAAGGTGTGCCAACCGTCGCTCCAATCGGCGCGCGTGACGTCGGTGCCGACCGTCGACCCGCCACCCGGAGGATGGTAGATGCACGAGATCTTCGACGGGGTTCCGCTGAAGAACGACATGACGTCGATCTCGGGCGACGCGTTCTCGTCTTCGGGCCACGTCCAGAACGAAGGATGGAACCCCACGCCCTTGGGGAGGAGCATGCGCGCCTCCATGTATCCATATTGAAATGGAGACGACTTGGCGTGAACCATCCCGGATGTATACCGAAATACGCGACTCGGGCTCCGGTACTCCTCACGGCGCGCCGTCAGCTTGAGCTTACCATCTTCGACGATCGCATTTTGCTCCAAGTACCATTGCGCTTCGCCGTTGTCGGGATCGGAATAGGCGCGCTCGCCGTCGCGCGGATATTTCGTATCCCACTTCCTCCGATCGAGGGTCCGCCCCTCGAACTCATCGTCGAAGACCAAGCGCCACCCGCCGCCCGGAGGGTACGCGATGGCCCCCGCATCGCCTCCGTCTCCCCCCGCGCCGTCGCTCGTGAGATCGTCGTACGGGGTCAGCCAGTAGCAGTGCGACAACGCGGCGGCGACCGCATACGCGCCTGCCGCGACCGCCCCCGCCCGCAAGGCGCGAAGACCGCGCAAACCACGGAACGCACGGAGCACACGCGAGACGACGGAGCGGCGCACCATTCAGAACGTCCCGCGCAACCCGATCCGGCCCGGCCCCGTCTCGACGGCCAGGGCAGGTGCAGACGATGGGCCCTTGCGCCCGAAGTACCAGACGGCGACGGCGCCGCCCGCGAACGCGACGCCCAGCGCCAGCGAGACATTGGCGATCACCGTATCGGTGCTGACCCGGTCGACGTCCGCCGGATGGCAGCGCGGCGCGCACGTCGAACGCAGGTGCGAAGCTTCGGTCGCCGCCTTGATCTCGAAGACCGCAAAGTTCACGAGCGAGGCGCCCGCCAGGGTGCCCAGCACGTACACGAACGGCGATGTGGAGCGCTCGGCCGGCGCACGCACGGGAGCCACCGCCGGCGCCGGAGCACGAGCGACGGAGGCGAGGGTCACCGTCACCGGGCGCGCCCGCTCCCCTTCGTGCACCACCACCTGCTGCTCGCTCGGCGTCTTCCCGCTCGCCTCGAACTGCAGCTTGTGAACGCCAGGATTGACCGGAATGGCGCGCCCGTTCAACGAGTCGACCGCCGCACCGTCCAATGTCACCCGAAGGTCGAGCAAATCGCGCCCCGCCTCGTCGCGCGCCGCGATCACCAACGACGGTGTGGTCGCATCCAAGGTCGAGAGCCACCCGTCGCAGTCTTGCTTGATCACCGCCGGACACACCGCCCGCGTGCACACGAGGAGACGGGCGCGCGCCTCGAGGAGCTTGCCCTGCTTGATGAGCCGCTGCGCGTCCTCCGATCCCGACGCGCACACGTCTTTTTCGTCGGCGCGCGCCCCATCGGCCGCGACCAAGGTAGCTGCGAGAACGGCGACGGCGATCGACCCCGAACGAAACGTGCGCATGGACCTAGAGGCACTCGCGCTTGTAGATTTTGCGCCCCGTCTCGTCGCGCGTGTACGGCGGTTTGCAAGCATCGTCTTCCTTCGGCGCCCCCGACGTTCCGGATGCCCCCGACGTTCCGGATGCCCCCGACGTTCCCGAGCTCACGGACGTCGCGCTCCTCTTCGCCTCCCCGCGCGGGCGCGTGCGCGACGCGCGCGGCGTCTCCTTCTCCGCCGCGGGCGCGGGCGCGCTCTCCGGCGCCGCCTTCATCGCCACCGACACCAGCGAGGGCGAAAAGTCGCTCACCTCGACCGGCGACGGCGCCAACGGCGACGGGGTCGACACCGCCGCTGAAGCCTGCCCCGCCCTGCCCGAGGGCGCCGAGCGAACGTGCGCCCAGAGCGCCCCGCTCAGCACGGCCCCGAGGCCGACCGCCGTCAACCCCACGAACGCCGCGACGGATTGACGGCGCCTTACGGGCAAGTCCGAGGAGACGGGCGTCTGCGAAAGATCCGCCATGGCCACCAAGGCCGCGGGGATCGGCACCGCCTCCACGGGCGGCATGCGCTCCAGGGTCTCGATGAGGGCCATCCGCTCGGCCACCGCTTGCTCCGCGCGCGCCTGCACCCACGCCCCAATCTCCGAGGGCGATGGAAGCGCCACGCTCTTCTCGAGGGCCAGCGCCATGTCGTGCGCGCTCGCGAACCGCTTGTGCGGCTGCATCTCGAGGCCGTGCATCACCACCTCGTCGAGCTCCGGCGGGATGCCCGCGGCAAAGGCGCTGGGCGGCCGCATGGCGCCCGTGAGAATTTTCTCGAGCACCCTCGCCTCGTTCTCGGCGGCAAACAGAGGACGCCCGGTGAGCGCTTCCCAGAGCGAGACGGAAGCTGCATACACGTCGGTGGCGCGACCCACGGCGCGCCCGTGGATTTGCTCCGGCGCGAAGTAAAAGAGCTTCCCCTTGAGCATGCCCGAGCTCGAGGCTTGGTTGCGCTGCGTTGCCTTGGCGATGCCGAAGTCGGCGATGCGGGCAGAGCCATCTACCCCGACCAACACGTTGTGCGGCGTGACATCGCGGTGGACCATCCCCAGGTGCTCGCCCTCGGGCGTCTTCGCCTCGTGCGCGGCGTGAAGGCCGTGCAGAACGTCGGCGAAGATGGCCGCCGCCATGTTCGGGGCCACGGGGACCGAGCCGCGGGCCCGATCGTGAACGAGCCGCGCGAGCGACTCGCCGTGCACGTACTCCATGACCAAAAAGAGCTCGCCGTCCTCCGACACCACGTCCACGATGGGCACCACGTTGGGGTGCCGGATGCGCGCGACCAGCCGGGCCTCGTCCATGAACATGGTCACGAACACCGGATCGCGCGCGTAGTGGGGGTGCAGTCGCTTGATGGCTACCGTGCGCGCAAACCCCGAGGCCCCGCGGAGCCTCCCCAGGTGAATGCTCGCCATGCCGCCACTCGCAATGACGGAATGAAGCTCATAGCGGCCAAGTACGAGCGGCAATGTCCGGGATTCGAACACCTTGCGCACTACGTTAGCGTGAATTCTCCGACCACGCAGGTCGAACGGTGGCCCTTGCACCGGTACTGCTAAGGTCGCGCAATCTTGAACAAGTAGACATTCGCCCCTGCGTTCGCATACGCCGTCCAATAAATGGTGGTGTCGTCGACCGCGATGTCCCAAGGAGACGTTGTTCGATCATCTCGGGAGAGGGTGGACTCGACTCCGTTCAGGAGCGATCGGATGGTGCCATCGCCATCGGTCCAAAAGATCGTGGCCCCGGAGACGGCCACGAAGCGCGCATCGTACGGATACGCGATCCGCGATGGGCCCTGCAGACAACCGCTGGCCCCACACGAGAGGAGCAGGTTGCGCAAGGTTCCTCCTCCCGCGCCCGTTGCCGTGAAGAAGACGCTCGACGAGGTCGCGGCGACAGCAAAAGGTGCGAGCTTGTGCTCGGCGCCAACGAGCTCGTCGCGCACGGGACCCCCGGTTCCGCTCATGTTGAGGTACCGCTCGAGCGTGCCGCGGTGCGATTCCGTGTACGCGCCCGTGTTCGTCCAAAAGACACCGTTGGAATCCGACGCCATGGAGTAGATGGCCGCGACGCCCGCATCCGCGATGACGGTCGCGCTCGTGAACGCCGGGCCCACCGCACGACGAAGAATCGTGGGCGGATCGGACGCATCGGGTGCACCTGCATCGGCCCAAATCGGCGGCGGCGTTCCCTCCGACCAATAGACGTACGCCTGCGCAGTCGACACGGGTGTCGCGGTGATCGCGTACGGCTCGTTGGCAGCAATCGAACGGAGCCCCCCACCATCGACGTACATGGAGAGGACGGCGCCCGGCGCTGCACCGCCGTCCGGTCCCCACGGCGGCTTGCGCCACGATGTCGCATAGAGAACGTTGTTGGCGATCGCGATGCGCGGCGGTGGATCGAGCCGAGGCGACGCGCTCCCTTCGGTCAGGTACGACGCATCGCCGCCCGCCTTGGGCACGCTCACGACCCTCCCGAAGGGCGTGATGCCGTACACCGACGTCGAGCCATTGTTCGTGGCGATGTGGATCGGGGTGCCATCGCCCGAACGAAGCATGACGCGGCCGCATACGCCGGTTTGGCAGCTTCCACCCTGGCAATCGTGACCACAGCGGCCGCAATGCGCGCCGGCGTCGAGCACGTAGACTTCACACCCGTTGGTGCTGTCCTCGTCGCAGTCGCCGAAGCCAGGCGCGCACATCACCTGGCATCCGCCGTCCACGCACGCGGCGAAACCATTGGGCCCGGACGCGCACACGCGGCCGCACGCGCCGCAGTTGGTGATCGATTGCGGGGCGTCGGCGTCGCACTCGCTGGGCAAGGCGGCGCCGCCCGTGAGATCGTCCGTAAAGCGGCACGCGGCCAACACGGCGGCAAGGACGAACGCGCTCCCTCCGAGAAACCCGAGCCCCGCGCGCACCCGCGAACGCATCACTCGTTCTCTTGCCCGCCCGGACGCTGGCGCGACTTGATGACGTAGAAATACCGGCGCGCGATGCCCGACGCGGCCGCCGCGCGCACCACGTTGCCGCCGTGCTTGGCCAGCACGCGCTCCACATACCCCCGCTCGAACGCGTTCATGACGCGCTGCCGCGCAGCGGGAAATGGAAGATCCATCGCCAACGTCTCTTTGATCACGTCCGCGCCCGGCGCCTGGGACGGCGCCGGGTCCAGCGCGCGCGAGCGCTCCATCGCCGCCAGGTCACCGAGCGCGAGCCGCCGCGCGATGGCGTTGTGCAGCTCGCGCACATTGCCCGGCCAGCCGTACTCCTCGAAGCGCCGCAGCAAATCCTCCGGGATCGGCTTGTCCGTGCCGCCGAGCTGCTCCCAGAAGTAGCGCCCCAGCACCTGCACGTCGCCGCGCCGCTCGCGCAGCGGCGGCAGCTCGATGCGCGCCACCGCCAGACGGTAGAAGAGGTCGTCCCGGAAGCGCCCCGCCTGCACCTCTTTGTCGAGATCGCGCCGGGTGGCGGCCATCACGCGCACGTCCACGCGCACGAACTTCTCCCCGCCGACCCGCTGCACCTCGTTGCGCTCGATGGCGCGCAGCAGCTTGGACTGCAACGACGCGTCCAGATCGCCGATCTCGTCGATGAGCAAGGTGCCGCCGTGCGCCTGCTCGAACACCCCGCGCCGCGCGGCGACGGCGCCGGTGAACGCGCCGCGCTCGTGACCGAACAAGGTCGACTCGAGCAGGTTCGCGGCCACCGTGGTGCAGTCGAAGACCACGAACGGCCCCTTCTCGCGCGCGCTCTCCTCGTGGATCGACTCGGCGAGCAGCTCCTTGCCCGTCCCCGTCTCGCCCTCGATGACCACCGGCACGTCGGTGGCCGCCAGCCGCTCGCACAGAGGATAGAGCCTTCGCATCTCGGGGCTGGCCCCGACCAGGCGCCCGAACCGCATCGCCAAGGTGGTGGGGTGCTCGGCCGGCATGGCCACCACCTCCACCCGCAGCACGTTGTCGCCCAGGCGCACCAGCTCCCCGCCGTGCAGCCGCACGTCGAAGACGCACAGCCCATTGGCCCACGTGCCGTTGGTGGAGCCCAGATCCGTGAGGCGCAGGCCCTCCGGCACCACGTCAATCGACGCGTGCCGGCGTGAAATCTGGCGATCGCTCAGACGAAACGCGCACGCGGGGCTCGTGCCGATGAGGACGCGCGAGGGCTGCGTCCCGTCCAGCACGAACTCCCGGCCCGCGTCCGGCCCCTCGACGACGCGCAAACGGAACGTGGCCGTCGCGTTGAACCCGCCGCGGGGCCGCGATTGAAGAACGGTGGACGCGCCCTCCTCGATGGGCATCGTCCGAACGGTATCACATTCCCAATCAGCGCTTGGTCCACGCGTCGATGGCCGCCTTCTCTTCCTCGGTCAAGGTGTAGCCCGATGGCGGCATCGCGCCGGGGGTGCCCGCTTGCGTTATCACCCGCTCTCGGATGGCTGCGCGACGTGCGTTCCACAACGCGTAGGTCGAGAGATCCACATTGGATGAAGCTTTTCCGCTCCCCGGCGCGCTGTGGCAGTTGCTGCAGACGCGCGCGTAAGCGGGCTGCACCGTGTCCGTCCAGATGGCCTCATCCCCGCTGGCGCCCCCAAAGCGCGCCTCGTAACGAAACAGCTGCCCGCCCGTGACCACCCAGACATCACCGTCGGGCGAGCCGGCGAGCCGCAGATCGTCCCCCAGCGACGGCGGCGCCGAGGTGATGAACACCCGCCCGTCCCGCACCATCCCGAGATCGCGATCGACGGCGAACCACACGTGCGGCCCCGCTGCCGCCAGCGCACGGATGGCGCGCGCGCCGGCGTCGTAGACCACGCGCATCTCCCCACCTTCCAACTTGTAGAGGCCCCGCGGGGTGGCGGAAAAGAGCGCTCCAGCGGCGTCGAACGCGACGAAGCGCGCGTCGGGGAGCGCCACGTCGGTCTCTCTTCCTTTCGCGGAGGGATCGAAGATCCGGACGCCGCCCGCCACCGCCACCGCCACCCGCCCTGCCCCCGCGGCCACCGCGTGAAGCTCGGACGACGGGTAATGCGTCACCGTGGTACCGTCGCTGGTGGCGATGCCGCGCTCGGTGAGAAACCCGGTCGCCCCCGTGCTCCCCGCGAGCGACGACACGGCCTCGGATGTCAGGCCGAAGCGATCGGAGACGTCCTCGATCCCTTCGTGACCGAGCACGCGCTTCATGCGCCCCTTGCCGTCGATGCCCACGATCCACGTCCCCAGCCCCGACGCCGACGGGATCACCGCCGCCGAGCGCCAGGACGTCACGCTCGCGTCGCTGCCCACCAGCGCGCCGCTGGTAAAGGTGCTCACCCCGGAGGCGCCGAAGACCGCCACCGTTTTATCGTACTCCGCCACCGCCTGCACCTGCCCCACCGCGATGTTCGAGGGGTTCCAGACCACGGGGCCGAGGGTCAGCTCGCCCGGCGGGAGGGACTCGTCGCTGGAGCTGCACCCCAGCCCCATCGACGCAAGAAGCGCAATCAAACCTGCAGCCGTGGATCGTTTCATGTCGCGAGCAGCTCCTTGATGACTTCCCCTTCGCGGAAGTACTTCTGCGGATTGACCCCGAAGGCCGAGACGAAGGTCGCGAGCAAATCGGGCGGCGCCACCGCCCGCTCGCCATCCATGAACGTTCCGGCTTTGATGGGGCGCGGAAGCAGTTGGGGGACGTCGGTCGATCCAAAGACCTTTTTCCCTTTGAACTTGGGTGAAATCACCAACGCCGATCCATTGGGATGATGATCGCGCCCGCGCGCGATATTGATGGCCGGAGTCCGGCAAAAATCGCTGGTCACCAAAATATGCGTATGCTGGCTGAGCTTGGCCCCCGTGCGGGTCGGGTGGGGGAGCGTATCGAGCTTCCGGATCAAGGCCGCCAGAATGTCGAAGGTCTCCTGCTGCGTGGCCGCTTGGTACGCATAATTGTTGGCGTGCGTATCGAATCCATTGAAGGCGAAGCTCACGCACCGCGCCATGTTGTTGGCGAAGGCCTCGATCGCGAACGCCGCGTTGGTGGCCGCTTTGTATTGATGCCGCAGCGCGGGAAAGTTGAACTCCTTGTGGCCGTCCACCAGCGCCTTCTCACTAAAGACGTTTTGCAGCCGGGTATCGCTCAAGACCCGATCCAACGCCGAATATTGCGTGGCGAGGCTCTGGAGCGCGCTGGGGTCGTTGGAGATTTCGGCCAGCTCCGCCGCCTCCTCCGTGAGCACGGCGTTCACGTTGTTGCGCTCCGCCTGCGTATCGAAGGCGGTGGCGCGCGACAAAGAGAGGGCCATGGTGCCGACTTTGGAGATGCGCAAAGGGCGCGCCTTGGAGCTCAGCTCCGAGCCGAGCAGGTACGAGGGATATTCCACGCTCACCACCGGCAGGAGCTGCTCGGTGCCGAACTCGTTGGCGCAGCACACGTCGATGCTCGACTGATTGGGCCTCCCGCCGTTCAAGTGGCGGCCGGTCACCGCGTACGTCTGGCCGTCGGGGTGGCTCACGGTGTTGGTGGCGAGGCCGTTCACCACGCACAGGCGCGATACCAGATCGAGGTCGGCGAGGCTCCCGATGGCGGGCCCGAAGACGAAGGGCGTGTCTTTGGGGCGGATCGGCTGGAACGAGTAACCCCCGTCCGAGAGCTTCTTCGTATCGTTCTCCCAGAGGCGAATGCCGAGGGTGTTCGTGTTGGCCGTGGTGGCCGGATCGATGAGCCCCACCTCGTCCCAGCGCGGGTCGAGGCTCAAGGTCACGTCCCACCCTCCGAGCGCGTGAAGGAGGAGGAAGAACTCGTCGCTCGTCTTGGCGTCTCCGCCGGGCGCGGCCAGGGCGTGGACGAGGGGCGTGCTCGCCAGGGCGGCGACGCCGGATCCGGCGAGGGCCTTGAGAAAACTGCGGCGGCTCGATTTGTTCATGATCCTGCGCTCCTCAATAAAGGTGAAACTCGGGGTGGCGAATCAGGCCGTAGCAGACGGCCGCCCATCCGGCCTCCGCCGGGGAGAAGCGCGAACCGGTCACCGTGGCGTGCGTCTTCACCGTATCTTGATAGAGCTTCCAAAACCGGTTCGTGCGATCCGTGGGCGCGAGCTGCGCGGGGTAATTGAGGAACGTGCGGTGCACCACGTCGAACCGGGGCGCGAACGCCGCCGCGTCGAGATCTTTCGGCATGTCGAAGTCGTAAATGAACCGCGGCGTGAGCGCCTTGTCGTGCTCCATCGCGCGATCGCACAGCGCCACCCCGATGCGCTCGAAGGTGGCCACCATGAGCGTGTTCGTCTGGTTCACGCGCGGCGTGTCGTAGCGGTAGTCGGGCATCCCCATGGTGCCGAGGTAGTCGCGCCACGTGTCGAATAGGTTGGCGCCGTCGGTGCCCCGCGCGTTGGTTTGCGCTTGCAGCGGCGAGAGGTTGCCGAACAACGTCAAGTAGGTGCGGATATAGGCCTCGACCGGCACCAGGCGCGGGCCTTCCTTGGGCGTCTTGTCTTGCAGGACACCGTGCCCGGGCGGCAGCGGCTCCGGGGGCGTGAGCGGCTCGGCGGGCGATTTCGAGCACGCGGTGGACGACGCAAACGCGGCGAAGGTGCCGGCGAAGCCGAGCGCCAGGAGCGCGCCGCGCACGGCGAAGAGAGCCTTTCTACGGATCATCGCGCACCTCCATCCGTCCCGCCGCGCCAGGCGCTCGAGGTCAGGTTGTTCGAGCGATGGTAGGCGTCGCTGAGGAGCATCTTCTTCACCACCGCACGCATGCGGTAGCCGCCGTCTCGAAGCGCCTGGGTCAAGGTTCGCGTCAGCTCCGCGTCCTCGGTGCTCAGCGAGCGACCGAGGAACGAGCTGGCCACGTTCTCGGCCACGCACGCCGCGAACTCCGGTTGGTTGACCAGCTCCGACGCCATCCCTTTCGGCCCCTGCTCCGCGTGGTTCGTTCGATTCGTCACATCGGGGTAGCCGCCGCGCAGAACGCCGTGCGTCTTGTTGCTGAACGCAGGATCGTAATAAGGCGCGCACGTCCCGTTCATCTTCCCATTCGCGTCGTTCTTGCACGTGCAAACCCTGGGGTTGGTCGCGGTGGGCGAGCACATCGAGGCGGTGTCGAGCGGGAGCTTGTCCGGCGGCAGATACGTGACACCGCTCTCGGTCACCCGCGCGAAGTACGCGGCCATCGGCTCCAGGGTGGTGTGGCACGATCGGCAACCCTCGCGCGTCATCAAGTTGGGGTCCTCCGAGGGGGTGAGCTGCAGGTTCGCGGGCGCCACGAAGTCCTTGCAGAGGAACGCGTTGTACAAGACGTGCGCGCGCGCCCGCCGGGTGCCGTATTTGGTGAGGAAGATGGGCATGGTGAGGATGCCCGACGCGAAGGCGCCGCGGTTCTGGACCTCGACCCACGTGTTGGCGTCGTGCGGCAGCAAGCCTCCGGGGATGCTCTTGGGATCGAGCAGCGGAACGGGCTCCACGTGGCCGAAAAAGAGCGCGGCGCCGCAGCAGGTCCCCGGCGCGTCGCTCTTGTAATACTGCATGAGCGGCCCGTTCACGAAGGTGCGGGGGGAGGAGAGCAGCTCGCGAAAGTCACGGTCCTTGCCGAAGAGGTCGAGCATGAAGTGGCGCGCCTCCTCGCCCCACCAGAGTCGATCCCAGTCGCCGCTGTCTTGCGCGATGCTGTCGATGGGGGCCTCCGCGCCGAGGATGTTGACCTCCGGCGCCACCACCCCCAGGTCTTGCCCGGTGAACCCCGGGGTCGGGAAGCAGTGCTCGAGCCCCTTGCCGCAGCCGCAATCGATGGAGTGCGAAATACCGCTTTGCGTCCGGCACGAAATGGGCTTGCCCTGGTTCGCGGTCGCGAAGGAGTCGTCGAGCGGCAGGGCGGTGGTGCGTCCGGGCGGAAGAGCCCCGGCGTCTCCCGCGGTCCGTCCGCTGGCGTAGACCTTCCCGACCTCGGCCTCCTGCGCCTCCTCGCGGCAGACTCGAATCTCGACCGTGGCATCGCCGGTCGGCTCCACGAGCAGGGCGCGGTTGGGTTCGAATCCATATTTGGCGGGCCACTTCGCCGGGTCGAAACGGTCCGTGGGGTTCGCGGACTTGTAGTCGCGATAGAGCCACCACGGTTTGACCTTCAAGGTGGCCTTGTCGAGGACCGTCGCCGGTACCGCTTTTCCGCCCGGCGCTCCGCCGTCGGGGTAGGTGCCGCGCGGGCGGTTCACCGGGAAGGTGATCCCCGTCTCCTCGGAGGTCAGACAGAAATCGCCGTCGGTCTCGGCCCGCTGGCGCCTCTGCCCCAATCGGTAATAGACATAAATTTGCTCGTTGTTGGGCCCGCGGATCAACTCGCGCCGGAGGTCGACCTGCGAGTTCAAGGCATTGAACACGGGGCTCACCTGCAGCCGCAAAAGGTCCGAGTAGATGCGCGTGACCCGATCGGCGTACCCGGGGCCGGTCAAGCGCTGGTTGATCCACCCTTCCAAGTCGAAGCCGGGCTTCTCGAACGCAGCCACCTCGTCCCGCGTTGGAATGCGCCCCACCAGATCCACGGTCAGCGCACGAAACCGCCGATAATCATCGAGCGACGGCGCGGCGCCTGCATCCGCCGCCCACCCAAGGGCGCCCGATGCCAGTAAAGGTACGAGTAGACGAGCTTTTCTCACGATGTTCCTCCGCGTCCTGCCCGTGCTCTTCGCACCATCCGGGCCAAGCACGCGCGAGGCCGGACGCGGGGACCGTCACTCGGAAATATCGGAAATCATGGGAGAACATGGCCGGAGCCAGGGGGGTGGACGTGTTCCCTTTTCGATCACGGGCTTGAGATCGAATCGATCACAAACCGATCGCTCCGGCGCGGCCAACGATGCAGGTCGGCCGAGGACCAACCATGTAAGTCCGCCGAGGGCCAACGAACGGCGCCGCCATCAACGTGATACCCAATTGTCACACAATCGATGCAGGCAGACGCACATTGAAGGCAGTGCCGTCCGTCGCCAAACGAAAATTGCGGGTTACCTTGGAGGGGAATCGCTTGCGCCTCTGCTTTTTCCGGCTCGCGCTGCTCATCGTCAGCATTTTCGGCCTGGGGGCCTGCAACGGATGCAACCCCCAGAAAGCCCCCACCCAAGATCCCAGCGCGGACAAGCCGCCGGGCGCCACGAGCGCCGCGGGTTCGGCGACGGCAGGAGCCGCAAATTCGGGGGCCGCGGGCCGCGAGGTCGAGGTCTTCCTCATCTACGGCAGCGAAAAGAAGACATGGCTCGAGGAGTCCATCAAAGCCTTCGAGCCGCAAAAAAAGACCACGGCCTCGGGCCGCCCCATCACGATCCGCGCAAAAGCGATGGGCTCGGGCGAGTCGGTGCAAGCCATCGTCAACGGCACCGACAAGCCGCACGTCTTTAGCCCGGCGTCCAGCGCGTACATCGCCTTGTTGAACAGCGCGTACGCGCAAAAGCGGGCCAAGCCCATCGCGCAACCGGGGGAGACGGTGGTGCTCTCGCCGGTGGTCATCGCCATGTGGAAGCCGATGGCGGAGGCATTGGGCTGGCCGAAGTCGCCCATCGGCTGGTCGGATTTGCTCAAGGTGAACCTGGATCCGCGGGGCTGGGGCTCGAAAGGGTTCGCGGAGTGGGGCCGGTTCAAGCTCGGTCACACGCACCCCGAGTTCTCCAACTCGGGATTTCTCTCGGTCCTGGCCGAAGCCTACGCCGGCGCCAAGAAGACGCGCGGCCTCTCCCGCGCCGACCTGGACAACCCGAGCACGCGCAAATTCCTGGAGTCGGTGGAGCAGACCATCGTCCACTACGGAACGTCGACGGGCTTCTTCACCGACAAGATGATCGCGCGCGGCCCCGCGTACATGTCGGCCACCGTCAGCTACGAGAACCTGGTCATCGAGTCGTATCAAAAGAACCCGCCGCAGCCGATCATCGCCATTTACCCCAAAGAGGGGACGTTCTGGTCCGATCACCCGTATTCGATCCTGGACGCGGAGTGGGTCGGCAACGAAGAGCGCGAGGCGGCGAAGATCTTCCTCGAGTTCCTCAAGGCGCGTCCGCAGCAAGAGCGCGCGCTCGCGCTGGGCTTTCGTCCGGGCGAGGCCTCGGTGCCCATCGCCTCCCCCATCGACCTCGCGCACGGCGTCGATCCCAAGCAGCCGCAGAACCTCCTGGAGGTGCCCGAGGTCGCGACCTTGGAGAAGCTCCTCGACGTGTGGAAGGACACGAAGAAGACCACCGACGTGGTGCTCGTCTTCGACAAATCCGGCTCGATGCGCGGGCGTCCTTTGGAGGAGGCCAAGCGCGGGGCCAAGAGCTTCCTCGACGTCCTCTCGGATCGCGACGAGGTGACCTTGAGCTTCTTCGACACCGTCGTCTACCCGACGGTGGGCCCCGTGAAGCTGGGCGACGGCGGCCGCAAACAACTGGCGCAACGGATCGACGGCGTGAGCGCGGGCGGCGGAACGTCCCTCTACGACGCCATCGACAAGGCCTACGAGGACGTCTCCAAGCGGGCCGCCAGCGCGCGAGGTCGAATCCACGCCATCGTGGTGATGACCGACGGCAACGACGAAGGGAGCCGATTGACCCTCCCGGCCCTCAAACGACGCTTCCCCAACGAAGCCGACACGCCGGTGAAGGTCTTCACCATCGCCTACGGCGAGGGCGCCAGCGCCGACGTGTTGGACGAGATCGCCGAATCGGCCAAGGGCTCGGCCGCGCGCGGGAGCGTCGAAACGATCAACCGCGTGTACGCGGATATGGCAGCATTCTTTTAGCGCGCGCCGCGCCGGAACGGGATCGAGCTTGGGTGAATCCACGAAAAAGCCGAGCAGCAGCTTGCGAGAGACGGTGAAGGCCGCCACATCGACCCTGAGCCTGGCGGTGGCCGGCACCGCGACATTGGGGGCGGTCGCGCTCCATTCCTGGTCGGTGTTGGCGCTGGGCGGGGTCGCCTACGCCACCTTGGTGGCCTGGGATCTGGCGAGCGGCGATCCGAAGGGCTCGAAGAGGAAGGCGCGCGCCTCGATCCTCCCCAACCCCAGCACCCTGCGCGATCCGGCCATCCGCTCGGCGATGCAGACCTTGGTGACCTCGCGGATCGCGCTCGACCGGGTGCTGGCGGAGACCTCGGAGGAGATCCAAGCGAATCTGGTGCTGGTGCTCGCCTCCGCCTCGGAGCTGGAGGAGCGCGCGACCAAGCTGGCGGCGCGGGCGGAGGCCATCGGGAGCTACCTCGGGACGACCGATCCCCGCGTGGTCGAAGAGGGCGTGCGGCAGCTCGCACACCAGATTGCGGCAACGCGCGATCCCGAAGCGCGCGCGCAGTACGAGGCGGCCAAGAAGGCGCGCGAGGAGCACCTCGGGACCTTGATGGAGCTGATGCACGTGAAAGAGCGGATCTTCGCGAGCCTGGTGACCATCGGCGCCACCCTGGACGCGCTCCCGGCGAAGATCGTCCGCATGCGCGCGCTCGACGCGGCGACCATGGACGCGGCCACGGGGACAATGAACGAAGAGCTGAGTCGAATGAACGACGATATGCAGTCGCTCGAGGATACCTTGAAGTCTCTCTCGGAGGTCATCGCGTGAAAGCCAAATTGGCCATCGTGGCCGTGTTTCTCGTGGCCTTGGTCGTGGTGGTGGTCTTCACCCTTCGCGAGCGCGAACAGGGCGGCGCGGGCAAAGATCCTTCGGCCGGCGCGGCCGCGGGCTCGGCCACCTTGCTGGCCTCCGCCAAGGGCAAAGATCCGGCGGCCCCGGCGGTCACCATCTCCATGTTGTACGGCACGGAGAAGAAGGACTGGGTCGAGGACGCCGCGGTGAGCTTTGCGCGCGAGCACCCGGAGATTCGGGTCACCTTGATTGGCAAAGGCTCGCTCGAGGGCGAGCAAGCGATCCTCGACGAGAA
This sequence comes from Sorangiineae bacterium MSr11954, assembly GCA_037157815.1. NCBI lineage: Bacteria > Pseudomonadati > Myxococcota > Myxococcia > Myxococcales > Pendulisporaceae > Pendulispora > Pendulispora albinea. The sequence goes on along the minus strand of CP089984.1, from coordinate 2,345,573 downwards.
GGAGAAGCCGACCCTCTTCAGCCCGGCCGACTCGATGATCATGAACCTGCTCGAGTCGGACTGGCAGACGAAGAACAAGTCGAACCTCGTAGCCCCCACCGGCTCCGAAGACGCGCCGCAGACCTTGGTCATCACCCCGCTGGTGTTCGTGGCGTGGGAGGACCGGGCCAACGCGCTGCTCAAGTCGGGAAACACCATCTCGTGGCACACGATCCACAAAGCCGTGCAATCGCCCCAAGGCTGGCCCACGGTGGGCGGAAAGGCCGATTGGGGGTTCGTGAAGCTGGGACATACGGACCCGACCCGCTCCAACTCGGGCGTGCAGGCGCTCTATCTGATGTCGCTCGAGTTCTACGGCAAAACGGGCGGGCTCGAGGTCGGCGATTTGCTGAAACCGAATTATCAGTCATTCGTCAAAGACATCGAAAAGGGCGTGCAAAAATTCGAATCTTCGACGGGGACGTTCATGACGGACATGGTCCGTTTTGGTCCTTCCAAATACGATATCAGCGTGGTGTACGAGAACCTGGCCATCGCTCAGATCGAGAACGCGCAGGGTCGATGGGGGAACCTCAAGGTGTACTACCCGGGGATCACGCTCTGGAGCGACCACCCCGTCGCCTTGCTGCAGGGCGACTGGGTCACCTCCGAGCAAAAGCAAGCCGCGCGCACCTGGATCGCCCATCTGCGCAGCCGCGCGGTGCAGGAAAAGGCGCTGGCCTATGGGTTCCGGCCGGGCGATCCGTCGGTCGCCATCAAGACGGGCGACGCCCAAAATCCGTTTACCAAGATGGCTCCCTTCGGCATTCGCGTGGACATTCCCCCGGTGGCGCGCGCCCCCGAAGGCACCGTGGTTCGCAACTTGTTGACATTCTGGACGCGCAGCGTCGGACCTCGTTGAGGCTCGCCCGCACGAGGTGAGTCGGGACGACGCGTCCATGAACGGTCAGCTCGTGTCATTTGGCCCGGCCGCGTTGCGCGCACACGATGCGGAGCATGGCAACGATGGCATCACCATGGGACGGAGCGGCGATGAACGCCCGCAGCCGGGCGCCTCGCGTGGACGTGAAGGGCGTGGACGGGGGCGTGGCAGGCGCGTGCCGGGCTCTCCGTCGGGAGACCTCCTCCCGCGCGCTCGAGCTCCTGCAAGACGATCTCGACGAGCTATCGATGTTGCGTCTTGCTCGCTTTCGGCTTCATCCGCCAAGCCCGCAACGCAACCTCGACCGCGCCGCTCTACCGCCGCCCCGGCGACAGTCGCCAAAGGCGCCCATCCTGCCCTTACCCCGCCGTCGACCGCCACTGAAGGACGAACGCCAGTGACATGAGCGAACACGCAACGACGCCCACCCCCACCCCGCCAAACTGCGGAAAGATCCACGCCTCGATGAACGTCATGGCGACCACGCCCAAGTGCATCGCACAGGCGCTGGTGGAGAGCACCGTTGCGCGGCAGTCGCCTGCGAACTCCGAGAGGCGCAACTGGAGAAGGGGACCGCCGAAGCCGGCGAAGACCGCCCAGAGCCAGAAGGATGCGAGCGCAAAGGCCAACGGCCACGAGGGGAGCAAGGTGAGACCGCCAATGCCAATCACGGTGGCGGCGTTGGCCACCAAAACGGCGCGGCGGGTGCTCCCGGTCCAGATGACGGCGCGGGCGACGGCCAGGTTGCCGACGATGGTGAGGACGCCGAAGCTCGCCAGGGCGAGGCCCGTGTGCACGATGCTCAAGGTGTAACGGGTCCGCAAGACTTCGCCCACGATGGCCATCACGCCAATGGTGACGCCAATCCAAAGACCCTGTGCGGCGATGCCGGCGGGAACACCGGGGAGGGTCAGCGCCCGCGCATAGGTGGCGACGCCCGGAGACGCGTGCGACGTGGACGCTTGGCGCGTGCTCGGGATGCCGATGGCCGCGCCGGCCAGGGTGGCGAGCGCGCTCGTCGCGAGGAGACCGAAGGCCCAGCGCCAGCCGAGCTCCTGGGTCACCCAACCGCCGATGGCGGGGCTCACGATCAAGCCGATGGTCAGCCCCAGCATCACGTGCCCCATGGCCGCGGGCCTCCGCTCGAGCGGGATGAAGTCGCCTACCAGCGCGAAGGCATTGGGGCCCATGGCCGCGGCGGCCACGCCGGCGATGAAGCGGCAGATGAGCGCGAAGGTGAAGGAGCTGGCCAATGCGCCGCCGTAGGTGCCGAGCGCGAAGATGAACAGCGACGGAAGAAGAACCCGCCGGCGGCCCCAATGGTCGGAGAGGGTACCGAAGAGCGGTGCAAAGATCGCGCACGGCAGGGCGTAGGCGGTGACCAGCAGGGTGATGCGGGCCGGCTCGACCTGGAAGGTCTCGCCGATGGGGGCCAGGATCGAGGCCAAAATGTACTCATCGGCGCCGATGAGAAACATGATCAACGCGAGCGGAAAAACGGTCTTGGCGTAATGCATCGAGCGAATGCGCGCTACCCCTCCCCGCATCGCATGTTTGCGCGCTCGCGCCGGGTTTGCCATGCCCGGCGCGAGATGTCACGTAACCCTTTTACGTCGACGTGCGCTTTTCCGAGCGGACGAGTTCGGCGGGGAGCACCTCGTGGGGCGCATTCTGGTACGCAACCAGACGACTGAATCGGTCGATAGCATGCGTGCCCACGGACGTGCTCCGTCCATCGGATGTCGCTGGGAAGGGCCCGCCATGAACCATGGCCGGACCGACCTCCACGCCGGTGGGGAACTGATTGAACACCACCCTCCCCACCTTACGCGCGAGCAAACGCACCAACGGCGCGGCCGAAGCCACTTCGTCCGGCTGCGCATGGATGGTGGCGGTCAGCTGACCTTCGAGCGAACGAAGAAGCGCGAGGAGCTCGTCCGCGTCGCGGTAGCGCACCAGGAGCATCGAGGGGCCAAAGACCTCCTCCACCAGCCGCGGCTCGCGGAGCACCGCCGCGCCGTCCACCTGCCAGAGCGCCGCTTCGCCCGAGCTCGCGTAGGCACCCGCGGTTCCTTGTGCGAGCAAGCTGGCACCGAGCGATCGCATTCGCTCCAGACCTTGCCAATACGCGGCCGCCATACGCGCCGTGAGCATGGCGCCCGCCGCGGTCGCGCGCGTGCGCTCGGCGAGCGGCGCAAGGAAGCTCGCGTCGATGGCCTCCCCCGCTTGGGCGAAGACGACCCCGGGCTTGGTGCAGAATTGCCCGGTGCCCAACGTGAAGGATGCGTGCAAGCCCTCCGCGATGCTCGGACCTCGCTCGCGCAAGGCGCCGGGCAAAAGGATCACCGGGTTGACGCTCCCCATTTCAGCATAGACCGGGATGGGGCACGGCCGATTGGCGGCCAGGCGCATCAACGCTTCGCCGCCCGCGCGCGATCCGGTGAAGCCCACCGCCGCGACCTGGGGGTGCTGCACCAGCGCTTGGCCCACGGTGAAGCCATCGTCGAACAGGAGCGAGAAGGTGCCCTCGGGCAGACCGCAGCTTCGAACGGCGGCCGCGATCACGGCGCCCGCGTGCTCGGAGGTTCCAGGGTGCGCCGGGTGGGCTTTGACGATCACCGGGTTGCCCGCCGCCAGCGCCGATGCCGTGTCGCCGCCGGCAACGGAAAATGCCAGGGGGAAGTTGCTGGCGCCAAAGACCACGACCGGTCCCAAGGGGATGCGCAGGGAGCGAACGTCGGGTTTGGGGAGCGGCTTGCGCTCGGGATCGCCCGGATCGATGCGGGCGGCGAGCCAGGTGCCGTCCTCGATGACGCGCGCAAAGAGGCGGAGCTGGAAGGCGGTGCGCGCGAGCTCGGACTGCAGGCGCGGCAGCGGAAGGCCGGTCTCGGCGTGCGCGCAGGCGACGATGGCGGCGCCTTCGGCCTCGAGCCCCTCGGCGATGGTGCGCAGGAACACGGCGCGCTCGGACGCGGAGGTGTCGCCGTAGGGATCCGCGGCTTGGTCGGCCAGCTCGCATGCGCGGGCAACGTCGCGGTCGCTCGCCGCGTGAAACACGGGGGGAAGCGGCTGCCGGGTCGAAGGGTCCTCCGCGCGGAACGTGCGCGGGCCGGCGGCGCCGCGTTCGAAGCCGATGAAGGAGAGACCGCGAAGGGACACCCCGGCCTCGCGGCCTTTCTGGGGCTTCGGCGAAGACGCGGACACGGCTAGACCTCCAACCGCGGGCGCGTGGCGAGGGCGTGCTCCAGGGTGGCGCGCGCCTGCTCGAGCTCCTGGCCCTCGAGCACGAGGCGCGGCGGGCGAACGCGCGCGCTTCCCCGGCCGATCCTCTCTTGCACCAGCTTGATGAGCTGCACGAACTTCGGCACGGTGTCCATGCGGAGCAGCGGCAAAAACCAGCGATAGAGCTCCGCGGCCTCCCGCTTTTTTCCCTCCATCGCGTAGCGGTAGAGCGCCACGGACTCGGCCGGAAAGGCGTTGACCAAGCCCGCGATCCAACCGGTGGCGCCGGCGTCGATGCCCTCGACGATGGCGTCGTCGACCCCCACCAAAATGTCGAGGCGCTGGCCCAGGAGCGCGCGAATTCCGGTGACCCGGCGCACGTCGGTGCTGGACTCCTTCACCGCCTTCAAGTTGGGAAACGCGGCGGCCAGCTCCGCGATCTGCTCGGGGACGAAGTCCGTTCGGTATGCGACGGGGTTGTTGTAGAGCATGCACGGCAGATCGGTGGCCCCGAGGACGGCCGCCACGTGCGCGCGCATCTCCCGCCAATCCGTGCTGTACACGTAAGGGGGTAGGACCATGAGGCCGCGACAGCCGGCGCTCGCCGCATGCTTCGCGAGCGCCACGGCCTCGTGCGTGCCGAGGGCCGAGATGCCGGGCATGATCGGCACGCGCTCACCCACGGCGGCCACGCACGTCTCGAGGATCTTCCACTTCTCGTCGGCCGAGAGGGTCGCGCCCTCGCCCAGCGAGCCGAGTGGGACGATGCCGGCCGAGCCCTGCTCGACCAACCACCGGCAATGCTCGGCGAGGAAACCGTGGTCCACCGTGAGGTCGGCGTTGAATGGTGTCGTGATTGCCGGGAATACGCCTTTGAAGTCTACTCTCATCGTCACTTCTCCATTCATTCTTCGTAGAGGTGCCGCCCGAAAAGGACGGCCATGATTTACGAACTACGTTATGAACCAGCAAATCGCCGTCTCCACGCGATTTACGAATATCGGTTCGGGCTCAAGGATTCGATATCGAGCGATGGCTTCTCGCCCGAGAGGATCTCCGCCATGAGCTTGCCCGTGATGGGGCCGAGGCTCACCCCCATCATCGCGTGGCCCGTCGCGGCCGAGAGATTGTCGTAGTGTCCAAAGCGGCCCACGTACGGCAGCCCATCGGGCGAGCACGGGCGCAGCCCGCACCACGGTGCCACCCCCGCAAAATCGTCGGCCGTGAAGTCCGGATAGTAGCGGGTGGCGGCGTTGACGATGCCGCGCACGCGCGCCGGATCGATGCTCGAATCGATGCCGGACAGCTCCATGGTCCCACCGAATCGAAGCGCGCTCCCCATCGGCGTGACGGCCACCCGCGCCTCGGAGAGAATGGCGCAATGGCGCAAGGTCGCGCGCGGCGCCGGCAAGGTGAGGCTGTAGCCCTTCCCCGCCTCCATGGGGATCGCCAGATCGAGCTCGCGCGCGATGCGGTGCGACCAAATGCCCGCGCAGAGCACGTACTCATCGCCCGAGACCTCGCCGGAGGCGGTCGACAGCGCCTCCACGCGGCGGTCCTGGGTGCGAAAGCCGCGGACCTGGGTGCCCCACGAAAGGTGCACCCCCGCCGTCTTCACCTCGCGCACGAGGGCCGCCATCAAGTGCCCCGGCGTGAGATGGCAATCCATCGGATAGCGAATGGCGCCGGCCACATCCATGCGGACCTCGGGCTCGAGACCGGCGAGCTCCCCCGCATCATGAACAGTGGCCGCGATGCCCAACCGGCGCGCCCGCTCGGCCACCTCCGCCTCCTCGTGAAAGCCGTGCACGGTCTTGCAGAGGATCAGCATGCCCTCTTTGGAGAGCCCGAAATCACGCCCCCACAGCTCGTCGAGCTCCTCGAAACAGGCGCGGCTGGCGCTGTGCAAATCGCGCAGAACGGGCGCGCTGCGCAACACGTGCTCCGCATTCGCGGCCCGCCAGAACTTGATCCCCCAGCTCAGGAGCTCCCCACTGAACCGCGGCCGCACATAGAACGGGCTCTCGGGGTTCCACATCCATTTCAGCCCCAGCGCCACCATGCCCGGGGCGGCCAGCGGGACGAAGTGACTGGGCACCACCATGCCCGCGTTGCCATACGAGCACCCTTCCCCCGCGTTTGCCGCCCGATCGAGCACCGTCACCCGATGCCCCTTCCGCGCCGCATAATACGCCGTGCAAAGCCCCACGACCCCCGCCCCAATGATGACCACATGCTTGCTCATGGCGCCGCCGCCGCATCCCCAAACCCCGCACCCGCACCAAACCCCCACCGCAGCGGATCGCGCTCATCCAAAATCAACGTCCCCTCCCCCGTCACATACGCCGACCCCGTAATCTCCGGCACAATCCGCCCGCCCCCTGCCGGATCGATCTGAAACCGCGCCTCGAACACGCTTCCCGTAACGCTCCGCTGCAGCCACACCTCCCCCGGCGCGAGCTCTCCATCGGCGTACAAACACGCGAGCTTGGCGCTGGTCCCCGTCCCGCACGGCGAGCGATCGTACGCCTTGCCCGGACAGAGCACGAAATTGCGGCACCCGCGCGCTCGTTGGCCGGGTGTCGATTCATAAAGCTCGATGTGATCGATCTCGGCCCCGTTCGCCCCGGTGATGCCGGCCGCGTTCAACGCCTGCCGCACCTTCCAGGTGAAGTCGGTGAGCGCCTCCACGTGCGCGAGCTCCAAAGCCACACCGCGGTTTTCGATCAAAAAGAACCAATTGCCTCCCCACGCCACATCGCCCATCACCCGGCCGTAGCCCGGCACATCGACCCCCACCTTCGTCGCCAACCGGTAACTCGGCACATTGGCGATCGAAACCCGACCATCGTCGTGCAAACGCACGGAGACGATCCCCACCGGCGTCTCGATGCGATGCAGCCCGGGTCCGATGCGGCCCAGGTGCGCCAACGTCACCATCAACCCGATGGTCCCGTGCCCGCACATGCCCAAATAGCCTGCGTTGTCGAAGAAGATCACACCGGTCGCACAGTCGGCGGCGGTCGGCTCGCACAGGAGCGCGCCGATCATGCACTCGGGCCCGCGCGGCTCGCACACGATGGCCGTGCGAAACCGATCGAGCTCGCGGCGGAAGATGCGGACCCGGTCCGCCAGGCTCCCGGTGCCCAAGGACGGACCGCCCTCCAGGATCACCCGCGTCGGCTCACCTCCCGTGTGGGAGTCGACCACCTTGATTCGGCTGTAGGTCATGGATGGGCAACGTAGCGCTCCAAGGCGGCGCGGTCTTGAAGGATTGGCGCGATCCCGTTGCGGAATTCTGCATAATAGGCACATGGCGAACGCCTCCAACGCCGCGCGCTGGGCAACCTTGCTGGCCGACCCGGCTCTCCTCGAGCATCTTTTCGACCGACTCCCGGACGTTGCGTTCTTCGTAAAAGACCGCCAAGAGCGCTATGTGATGATCAACGAGACCTTCCTCTCGCGCTGCGGAATCCAGCACAAAGAGCAGGTGCTCGGCCGCACGGCCGAGGACGTGTTTCCGCGTGGCCTGGGCGCCGGGTACACCGCGCAGGATCGCCTGGTGCTGCGGACCGGCAACGAGATCGTCGATCGCCTCGAGCTCCACATTTACCCCGACGGGCAACAAGGCTGGTGCCTCACCTACAAAACCCCGCTGCGCGACGGCGCCGGTGCGATCCAAGGGCTCGCGGGCATTTCACGCGATCTGCACCGGCCCGACGAGCGTCACCCGGAGTACCGCCGCCTGGCGGAGGCCATCGACTTCCTTCACGCGCACTACGACGAGTCGCTGCGGCTGGAGGCGCTCACGCGAAAGGTCGGCCTCTCGATGGACCGCTTCGAGCGGCTGGTCGCCCAAGTCTTTCACCTCACGCCGCGGCAGCTCCTCACCAAGATCCGGGTGGAGGCGGCGTCGCGTCTCTTGCGTGAAGGCCAGGCGAGCGTCGCCGCCATCGCCCACGCGTGCGGCTACAGCGATCACAGCGCCTTCACGCGCAATTTTCGAGCGACGGTGGGGCTTACGCCACGGGCTTTCCGTCAGCGACTCGCGCCAGGACGGGCTCCAGATCCGGGGAGTCGGGCAAGGTGATCCCGAGTCCATCGGTGAAGAAGTCGCGCAGCTCGGCGGCGCTCGTCAGGGTGCGGCGCTCGGGCTCCCCGTTCAAGCGATGAATCGTCAGTTGATTGTTGTTCAGCGCGTAGCGCCCGCCCTCGATGGGGCGCGCCGCCATGATCCCGGTCAGAAAGTGCGATTTGGGGTTGGTGCACAGGTACCAGCTCGATATTTCGTAATCCGGTTGGTACTGCGGCGTGAGATCGAAGCGATAGAGACGCCGCCATTTTCCGCCGGCGTTGGCATCCATGGCAAAGCCGCCGCCCTCGTCGTTCTGGGGCACCAAACGAAACAGCTCGTACGAGGTGCTCTGCTCCGTGTTCGGTTCCAGCACCAATGGCTCCGTCAGGGTAATGCCGCCAAAGCCCACGTCGGCGACATAGGTGGTACCCTCGAGGTCGACCCGATTGAGCATATGGCTGCGCGGGGTGATGACCCCCTCGGGGTTGGTCCAAATGACGCGCGCGGCCAAGCCGGTGACCGAAAAACCAAGGGCGCGCAAGACATGTTGAAAGAGCAGGTTCTGCTCGTAACAGTAGCCGCCGCGCCGATCCGCGATCAGCTTTTTCTGAAGCGACACGATGTCCAGGGAAACGGGGCGCCGCAGCACGGGGTCCAGGTTCTCGAAGGGGATGGCCAGCGCGTGCAGCCGATGGATCTCCCGCAATGTGTCCAAGGTGGCAGAGCGATTCCCGGTGTAGCCGATTCGTTCGAAATAGGCGCTTAGGTCGATGTCGGTCATTGCAATGTCCTCGGTGCATGCGCGCAAGTGCTCGGCGGCTCACTTTCGATAGGGCGCATCCCCCGTAGCATCAATAGTGTAGTGGCTCTTCCCGTCGAGCAGAACGTTTTGCGTGTCGGATCGTACCGCGTACTGGAAACCTTTTTGCAGGCAGTAGGCGCCGTACGCGCCATGACGGTTCAAGGCGAGAAATCCAACCTGGATATCGCGCGCGCGTCGAGGTCCGCGCTCGACAATCCGCTCGACGGCCAGGCGGCATGCGTCCTCCGGCGTATGATTCTGGCGCATCAGCTCCACAACCAAGTGGCAGCCGACGATGCGAATCACTTCTTCCCCCACGCCGGTGGAGGTGGCCGCGCCGATGGCGCCGTCGACATACAGCCCCGCGCCAATGATGGGCGAGTCGCCGACCCGGCCGCGCATTTTGTAGGCCATGCCGCTGGTGGTGCAGGCGCCGGCGAGGCGACCGCTTTGGTCCAGCGCAATCATGCCGATGGTGTCATGGTTTTCGATGTTGACGATCGGCTTGTAAAGCGATGTCTTGCGCCACTCCTTCCAAGCTTTTTCCGACTCGGGGGTGAGCAAATTTTGCTTGGGAAAGCCGTTCGCCACGGCAAATTGCAGAGCCCCTTCGCCCACGAGCAGGACGTGCGGCGTCGTTTCCATCACCTTCCGAGCCACGGAAATGGGGTGCATGATGTGCTCGAGGCAAGCGACCGAGCCGCAGTTCCCCTGCTCGTCCATGATGCACGCATCGAGGGTCACATGACCGTCGCGATCGGGCGCGCCGCCGTACCCCACGGTGGTGATCTTGGGGTCGGCCTCGGGAATGCGAACCCCGGCCTCCACGGCGTCGAGCGCGCGACCTCCCGCGCTCAGGATTTTCCACGCTCCTTCGTTGGCGGCTTGGCCGAAATTCCATGTCGAAAGAACGATGGCACCGGCCGCGCCGCCCACGCCCGTGCGGGCACCACCTGGGAGAGGCGAAGAGGTCGGACCCGAGGCGCCCGAGCTGGGCGAACCCGGTGCGGCCGCAGCCGGCGAAGAGGCGCGCGGCGAAGAGGCGCCCGGTGCGCAGCCGAGGAGACAGCCGGCGGCGGAAATTTTGAGCCAATCTCGGCGCGTGGCGAAGGTATTCATCCGAGTCGCTCCAGACGTTCGGCGATGGCGCGTGCGTTCATGGTTCCTTTGTAGACGTAAAGTGCCCCGGGGAGATCGTCGCCGAGGACCTCTTCGCTGACCCGAAGGCGCGAGCTGACGGCAAAGAGAACGCGCTCGGCGAGGCCGGCGCGAACGAGCTCGACCCGCTGCCACACGGCGGCGCGGCTCCAATAGCCCATCACCTCCAGGTACACGGTCTCGCGGCGCTTGCCCTTTCCGCGCTCGAAGACCAAATCGGGTATGGCCAGCCCGATGCCGGGTAGCTCGAGGATCGTCGTGTTCGGCCCCACCTTCCACCCGGTGCCGAGCGCCTCGAAGTTGCGCATCAGGGTCTCGATGTCATCAGGGAGCGCCGGCTCGCCCGCGCGCGCGCCCTCGCCGCCCGCCGCAAATCCGCCCTCGAGCTTGAACACCAGCGGCGTGCGCTCCTTGCCCCAGCGCACGTTGGCCTGGAGCTTCCACGAATCGCACTCCTCGAGCGCGGGCAGGATCAGCGCGAGCTGCAATCCATATTTGGTCACCGACTCGAAGATGCTGAAGGGGCCGTCGATGGTGATGCGATATCCCTTCTCCAACTTTTCAATCGTGTGCAACAAGCGAAGAAACTTGAGGCGTCGAAAGAACGCGCGCAGGGTCGCGGCGGAGGTGCACTGCACGTCGACCTGGACATTCACCGCGCGGAGCAGCACCGCCTGCGCCTGGCCGTGCTCGTAGGCCAATACGAGGGTCTTCGCCGAGGGCGCGTCGAAGGCCAAGAGCCGGTGCGCGCCGCGCAAATCGGAGAAGAGGGCGCGCTCCAGCGCCTCGCGGCTGGTCTCGCGCTCGCGGGCCAGCGCGTCGAGGACGGCGTCGCGGTCGAAGTGCTCGCCCGGGCCGAGCGCGGCCCGCACGGCGCTGGCGCGGGTGAACACCTCGCGGCGCAGCGCCTCGGGATCCACGTCATCGGCCGCGTCGAACGCGCAGCGGTCCTCCACGAGCTTGGCCAGACCGGCCCGCAGGCGGTGCTCGCGCGCATCGACGTCGATGGCCGAGGTGGCTGCCGTGAGCTCCTCGCGGGTCAGGCCCACGTGCTCGCGCGCGGCCGTGATGAGCCGCTCGGCGATGACCAGCGCCCGCTCGCGCGCGGCGCCGTCGAGCGCCACCAGCTGGAGCTCGCCCTTCTTGCGGCGCGCGTTCACCAGATCAACGGTAAGCACTGTGCTCCCTCCGCCGCTCGCTCGTGAACGTCTCGGTGGTGGACTCGGTCACCAGCTCGTAGAGCACCGCGCGTTTGTCGCCTTTCTTGCGCAAAATGCGCCCGAGCCTCTGCACGTGCTCGCGCACCGAGCCGCTGCCCGAGAGGATCACGGCCACATTGGCGTCGGGGACGTCGACGCCCTCGTTGAGCACCTTGGAGGTGGCGAGCGCGTGGTACGTGCCCTCGGCGAACGCCTTCAAAATGGCGCTGCGCTCGCGCACCTTGGTCTGATGGGTGAGCACGGGCACGAGAAAGCGCCGCGCGATGCCATACGCGGTGGCGTTGTCTTGCGTAAAGAGGATGGCGCGGTCCTGGCGGTGCTGAAAGAGCAGGTACTCGAGGTATTCGAGCTTGGCCTTCGGCGCAAAGGCCAGCTCGCGCTGCCGTCGGTACGCGGCCAAGGCCCGGCGGCCGCTCGCGCTCTGCGAGGCCATCATGATGAACTCGCCCCAGCCCGAGGGGTGGCTCATACGAATGCCGTGGCTCTGCACGAAGTCGCGGTAAATGGCGCGCTCCGTATCGTGCTCCTCGCGCTCCTCCGGCGAGAGCTCGATGGAGACGCGCTCCGTCTCGTACTCCGCGAGGTACTCGCCCGAGAGCTCCACGATGTCGCGGCGGTAGGCGACGGGGCCGATCAGCTCCGCCAGATCGGCCTCGCGTCCATCGGCCCGCTCGGGGGTGGCGGTGAGCCCCAGGCGATAGGGCGCGAGGCAGGCGCGCGCGGCGAGCGAGTACGCGGCGCTGGGCAGGTGGTGGCACTCGTCGAAGACGATGAGGCCAAAGCGCGAGCCCAGGTGCTCGGCGTGCAGGTACAGCGAGTCGTAGGTGGTGACGGTGAGCGGCTGCACATCGTGATCGCCGCCGCCCACCAGCCCGACGTGCACGCCAAAGGTGGTCTGGAGGACGTCGATCCACTGACGCACCAAGTCCAAGGTGGGCGCGACGACCAGGCTGCCGCGGCGCTTGTCGTCGATGGCCATGAGCGCCACATGGCTCTTGCCCGCGCCCGTGGGCAAGACGACCACCCCGCGCCCGCGCTGCGCGCGCCAGGCGGAGAGCGCCTCGCTTTGAAAGGGCCGCGGCTCGCGGTGCACGCGCGCACCGGCGTCGAGGGTCGGATAACGTCGTGCGTCGTCCTCGTAGGGGATCTTGGCCGCGACCAGCCATCGCACCACGTCGGCATACGCCACGGCGGGTGCGCGGTAACACATGGTGCGATCGTCCCACGCGAGCCCGGGAACCGGAACGGACGCGGGAACGGACGCTTCACGGTCGTGCGGCACGCCTCGAATCTCGAGGGTGCCGGATGCAAACGTCAAAGACACCGTGACGGGAGGAAGCACGCGCATACCGATTAGCATCGTCGACGTTCGGCAGAAAGTCGGTAAGCTCATCAGGCATCATGGCCGCCTTTTTCCTTCGCTTCCCTCGCTCCTCTCGCGTCTCGCGCATCTCTCGCGTCTCGCGCATCTCGCGCGTCTCCCGCTTGGGCCGCAGACGATGGCTCGCGGCGCTCCCCATCACCGCCCTCACCCTGGCATGCTCCAGCTCGGACGAAGCTTCGCGCGCGGCGCCGAGCCCCTCGCGCGTGGAAGAATCTTCCCACGCGCTCGAAACACGCGACGAGCTCGACGCCAATACCGATTACGACGTTCAACGCTACGATTTGAAAGGAGAGCTCGACTGGGAGCGCCTCCGTCTCGTCGCGACGGTCGGCATCCAGCTCCGGCACCAAAACCTCGCGCGCATCGCCCTCGACAGCGCGGTCGATGTGCGCGCGGTGCGTTTGGCGCATGGCGGGCCGCTGCCCTTCACGGTGGACCGCGAGCACCAAAAGCTGCTCGTGGATCTCCCGCCCGAGGCGCGCTCCCGGCGCGTGGTGCGGCTCGACATCGACTACGAGGCGGACGCCGTCATCACCCCCGAGCTCACGCAGAACGCGCGCATGTACATGATGCCCGCGCTCAAAGGCGATCCGGCGCCCGTGCGCATGGCCTCCACCTTCTCCGAGCCCTTCGGCGCGCAGTTCTGGATGCCGTGCCACGATACGCCCTCGGACCGCGCGGTCTTCTCGGTGGAGATGCGCCTGCCCGCGCACGAGCGCTTGGTCGCCAACGGCGATTTGCGGTTCGATCGCCAGGACGAGGCCACGAACACCCACCGCATGAAGTACGACAGCGGATTTCCATTGCCCACGTACGTGATGGCGTTCTTCGCGGGCGACGTGGAGGCGGAGACCATCCAACACGGCCGGGTGCCCATCTCCATCTGGCACCGAAGGGGTCTCCGAAATGATTACGCGACCGTGATCTCCGAGACGGTTCGCGCGATGGATCGGTACGAGCGGCTCTTTGGCCCTTATCCCTTCGACCGCTATTCGCAAATCTTCACCCCCGGCGGCGGGGGCTTGGAGAACGCCACCATCACGCAGATGGGCGAGTGGTTCTTGGATTTCGGCAGCTACGGCAACCTCAATACGGGCGCGCACGAGCTCGCGCACCATTGGTTCGGCGATTTGGTCACCAACACCAGCTTTTACGATGTTTGGTTCAAAGAAGGCATGGCCACCCTGCTGGCGACCGAGGCCCTGCTCCCCATTTTGGACGAGGAGGGGATCGGCACCCTGGGGATCGAGCGGCGCATACCCAACGACGGCGAGGCCATCGTGCGCGATCGCTCTCTGCCCGTCATGCCCTATGGCTCCGGCCCCTACGCGCGCGCCGCGTGGCTCTTGACGCAAATTCGAAGCATCCTGGGCGACGACCCTTTTTGGCGGACCCTCCGCGGCGTCTTGCGCCAATACCGTTTTGCCTCCATCGACACCGACCAATTCGTCGCCGCCTTCGCGCCGCGTTTGGGGCCCGATGCCACGTCCCGCGTCGCGCGGGCGCTCACCGCCAAGCGCCTGCCGCGGCTGGAGGTCGAGCCGGGGACACCCGCGGGCGCCTTCGTCACCCTCCGCGATCCGGACGGCGCGATCGTCGCGCCCATGACCGTGCGCTGGATAGCACCCGACGGAACGTCGCGCGATCAGACCTTGGCCATCGACGCGCGCGTCGCACTCGCGCCCCAGATCGAGGGCGAGTTTCTGGTGATCGATCCGCCCGACATCCACCTCGACGCCAAGAGGCTCGCCACCTTGGCCAGCCCCGCCTCCGGCAAGAACTTCGAGACGTACGTGGCGCCGCTGCTGGTGCCAAAGGGCCCCGGAGCGCTCGCGCAATGGCTGCACGCGGGCGGGATCCATCAAATGGCGGTGCTTTCACGGACGATGCCCGCGGTGGGCCCCGAGCGGTTCGACGCGTTCCTGAAGGAGCTCGACGCGGAGGGCGCGAAGATGTTGGCCATCTCGCGCGCCTGCGACGTGGCCAGCGATCCGGCGCTCGATCCGGAGGCGCGCGCGCGGTGGACGGCCGTGCTCACGCGCGCGCTGCGCGATCCGCCGTCCACCTTGGGCCTGCGCGATCTGTCGAGCCGCCGATTTGCCGCGTGCGGCAAGATCCTCGACGTCGAAGAGCTGTTCGCCTCGGATTGGGCGAAGCTCGAGGCGGAGCCCTCGGCGCGGGGGCTCCCGGAGAACCGCGTCGCCTTCCTCACCCGCTTCGATCTTTCGCCCGCGCGCGAGTGGGCCATCTGGTCCCATGTCGCGACCCATTCGAGCGCGCTCAACCAGCGGGGCCAGGCGGTGTACAAGCTCCGGGACGACGCGTACCGCGGTCTCGTGCCCGCCGAGGACATCCCCACGTGGCGCGCGTTCTTCGTTCGCTTGCTCACGGAGTCGCAGGATTACACGGTGCTCTCGAGCGCCATTGCGGGCGTGGTGGCGACCCGGGCCAGCGCGCCGGCGGACAGCGCCCCGGCGCTCGCGGGCTTGAACGCGGTCCTCCACGATCCGGTGGACTATTGGTACGGCGATATCCATGGCGACGCCGTCTGCGCCGCGTACGCGCTCACGGGCCGATCACCTGGGTCACCCGCGTGGCAAACGTTCGTCGCGGGGCTCTCGGACGCGCGGCTGAAGGCCGATGTCCAAGCGCGGGTCGACAATCCGGCGGCCTGTCCGCCCTGAGCGCCAGTCCGGAGTCGCCGATCAGGAGCCACGCTCCAGCGGCCAATGGATCCGAAGCAAGCGCCTCGCGGGGCACGACGGAACGACGAGGGCGACACCGTCTTCGATCTCCTGAAGGGGGACGGGGCGCTTGTGACCGGTGTTCAAGTCGGTGAGCGTGCCGAAGGTGATGGCGGCCGCATTCGGCAGACCGCGCAACACCAGGCGCGCCGAGCGCGCGCCCCGGCGCACTTTGAGGCACACCGACGCAAAAGGCGAAAAGCCATCCCCCGGCGCGAGCCGCCGCGCCTCGGCCACGGTGCGGACGATGCCTCCGCGCGCGCGGTACGAGGTCTCGGCCGTCTCGACGGCGTGGATCGAGAGCATCGCTTGCCCGTTGGGCTCGATGGTGACCGCGTCGCCGGTGATCTCGGCGCGCGGGAGCGATTCGATGGGCTCCACATAGAACTTGGCCGACTTCGCCGGCGTGATGACCCGGCGCGTGCACGTGACGTCCCAAACCCCCTGGCGACCGGGCTCCAGCCGAAACTCGGCGTCGTCCGAGCTCGCGAGCACCTCGGAGGGCTTTGGCGCGCGCACGGGCGCGGCGTCCCACGAAGCGCCGTTTCGCATGGCGCGCGCGATGCTCTGGCGCACATTGGGGCGCGTTCCCTTGGGCGAGAAGAAGACGGTCTCGATCTCGACCTCCCCGCCACGGAAGAAAATGGCGTTGAACGACGCCCATAGAAAGGTGCGCTCGATGGGCCCGAGCGCGCGGTAATGCTCCAGGACCCCCGCGCTCCCCGCCGACGCGACCAGCACATCGCCATCGCCCGACTGCACGGCGCGCAAGAGGCGCGCGGTCGGATAGTGCTTGTGGCCGTGCAGCACCAGGGTCGGCGAGCCGAGCGCGTTGAGCAAGGTGAGCGCGGTCCCGGCGCCGAGGGCGGTCATGAAGAGCTCCTCGCGGTCCGCAAAGGACACGAGCCACGGGAGAAAGTGCCCCACGAACATTTGCTGGGGCCATGGCGCGTGCGAGGTATCCACCGCTCCGACGTCGGTCACGGGGGTTGGCACCAAGTGATGGTGCAGGAGCAACACCACGGGACGATCCGAGGCCACGATGCCGGGCACGGCGAGCAGATCCTCCGTGCGAAACATGCCGCCGGCCGAGAACCGACCATCGACGGCGTGCGTGCTGTCGTAGGCCACCACGTGGGCGTTGAGCACCTCGGACAGCGCGGGCAGGTGCCGGGCGAGCGGCTCGTCGGCGGTGGGCGCGTGCACGAACACGTGCGGATCGCCGGCCATGGCGTGCGCGATGTGATCCATGGCGCGGGTCGACCAAGGCGCAAAGATGCCCGATCCGCGTCGATCGTGGTTGCCGGGCAGGAGCACGACGGGCGCCTGCCCCACCGCCTCGCGCAAATCGCGCAAGAAGGCGGAGAAAGCCGCCGAGATGGTCTCGGCGGGCGTCTCGGAGCTGTCGACCAAGTCGCCCGTAATGGCGACCCCCACCCGCGCGGGGGCTGCTTCTTTGACCACGTCCGCGATGGCTTGGAAGAGGCTGGCTCGAAACCGGGAACCCGGATCGCGGTCCTTGGATTGGCAGAAATGCAGATCGGAGAGATGAACGAGGAGCGCGTCACTCACGGCGTATCCCGTCAGCATCCAACAAAAAAGTGGGCACGCATCATACAAAACGTGTCCGGTGGCTCGAAAACATCCAACTTGCCCACTCCCGGCCCGTGCTAAACGGGAGCTCATGGGGACACCACGCACCTATCGCTACTATGAGTTCGTGATGGTCGCATTCGTGACCATTCTCGTGTGCTCCAATCTCATAGGCCCCGCCAAAATTGCGCAGGTCGAGGCCCCCATCGTCGGCACCCTGACCTTCGGCGCCGGCGTGATGTTCTTCCCAATCTCCTACGTCTTCGGGGACATTCTGACCGAGGTCTATGGCTACGCGCGATCGCGCCGCGTCATTTGGGCGGGCTTCTCCGGTCTCGCCTTCGCCTCCCTGATGGCCTACGTCATCGTATCCCTGCCCCCCGCCCCATTCTGGAAGAACCAAGGCGCCTATGAAGTCGCCTTCGGCTCCACCTGGCGCATCTCCCTCGCCTCCCTCGTCGCCTACTGCTGCGGCGAGTTCGCCAACTCCTACATCCTCGCCAAAATGAAGATCCTCACCGAGGGCAAGCGCCTCTGGATGCGCACCATCGGCTCCACCATCTTTGGCGAAGGCGTCGACTCCCTGCTCTTCTACCCGCTGGCCTTTTACGATACGGGCATCATCCCCAACGACAAACTGCCCTCCGTCATGCTGGCGCAGTTCGTGACGAAGATCGCCGTCGAGGTGGTGTTTACCCCGGTCACCTACAAGCTGGTGGGCTGGCTCAAGAAGGCCGAGCAAGAAGATTATTACGACCGCGATACCAACTTTACGCCGTTTTCGCTCAAAGCTTGAACCCGGCAACGCAACGCCAAATACGAATGAGCAAAACGGCGTGGCGATTTTCTAATTCGATTCGCCCTCACTCGCGGCATTCGTATTTTCGATCGTTCGGAACGCAGAGGCGGCGGCCGTTCTCGGGCGGGCCGCAGTAGAAGGCGCCGCCGGGGCAATCGTCGATGGATGTGCAAACCCGGTCGCACATGGCGCGGGTCATCTCGTTCCAGAGGCTGCACAGACCGCTTTTGCACTCTTGGCCATTGGCTTGACCGGACTTTGGCGAGCAACAGACGCCGAGCTCTTTGACCCCGTACCGGAACTGATCGGCGGGGATGCATGCCGCCGGGCTGGCCGCGGGCTCGCAGCGGCCGTCCTGCGAGGTGGTGGCGCCGGCGCAGCGGCTGGTGATGGGTCCACCCTTGCAGTGATCGTCGGAGCGGCACCCGTCGGCGCACATTTTTTGACCCGCGGAGCCCCCGGCGAGCTCGATGCAGTTGCGCGAGCGGCACTCCTCGTTGGAGGTGCAACAGTAGCCGCTGGGGAGCGCGCCCAGCGGGCCAGGGCCGCTGCCGTTCGGATCGCTGGCATCTTCGGGACGGCCGCCGCCGTCGCTCGGTACGCCGCCCTCGCGGGAACCCGTTCCGGGATCGATCGCGCCGCCATCGTCGTCTTTACCGAGCGCGGCGCCATCTTTGAAGCTCGAACACCGCACCATCAGGGCGGTGAGACAGGATAGCAGCAGCACCGAAACTGCATTTCGGGGCGACATGGGACGACCAGCCTACTGAGAAGGGAGGCATCACGCCAAGTCTTCCTTCTGGTACCCTCCCTTCTGCCATCGATGGTTCCCCCGCAGCAAAAGCTCCCCGTCCGAGTCGGCGATATCGTCGACGGAAAGTACCGCGTCGAGCGCGTGCTCGGAATGGGTGGTATGGGGATCATCGCCGCCGCCACCCATGTGCAGCTCGAGCAATCGGTGGCGCTCAAGTTCGTTTTGCCCCATGTGAACGAGAGCGAGTCGTTTCGGGAGCGGTTTTTGCGTGAGGCGCGGGCCACCGTGCGGCTCAAAAGCGAGCACGTGGCGCGCGTCCACGACGTGGGCACCACGGCGGACGGCGTCCCGTTTCTGGTCATGGAGCTCCTGGAGGGCATCGATCTCTCCAAGCTGGTGCACGAGCGGGGACCGCTGCCGGTGGCCGATGCCGTCGAATATGTGCTCCAGGCGTGCGACGCCATCATCGAAGCGCATCGATTGGGCATCGTGCACCGCGATCTCAAGCCCGCCAACCTGTTCGTCACCCGGCGGCCAAACGGCATGCCGCTCGTCAAGGTGCTCGATTTCGGCATATCGAAGTTCGTGGGCCCGAGCGCCATCGATACACCTTCGCTCACGCAGTCGAGCACCGTGCTCGGCTCCCCGCTCTACATGGCCCCCGAGCAGCTGCGCTCGGCCCGCGCGGTCGATACGCGAACGGACATCTGGTCCATTGGCGTCATTTGCTACGAGCTTCTCACCGGCCATGTGCCCTTCACCGGCGACACCATGACCGAGCTATGCCTCAAGGTCGTCGGCGATCCCGTCGTTCCCCCCGATCATACGCGCGACGATCTTCCGCCGGGGCTCGTGGCCGTGGTGATGCGCTGCCTCGAAAAAGATCCCAACCGGCGCTTTCCCAATGTGGCCGCGCTGGCCGCGGCGCTCGAGCCCTTCTCCGCCAGCGCGGTGCGCGGGGTCACCGAGCGCACCTGGCGATCGCTCGCCACCACGGCCGCGCCCAGCGATTTGCCGCCGCAGCGCCCGCGGGAGCCGCAGCTCAGCGCCACGGAGAACCCGACGTGGGGCGGCACGCAACCGATGGAGGCGCAGCCCGGGAAGAGTCGCGCGTTTGCCTTTGGGCTGATCGCCGGCGGTGCGCTGGTGGCGTTTGGGGCGGCGGGGTTGTTCATGGCGCGAAGCGATGTGCACGAGGGTGGGCGGGGATCGGCCGCAGGGGTCGCACGGGCGTTGGCGCCGGAGGCTGCCGTGGCGCCGTTTGCTTCATCGGGCGCCTCGGAGCCGGCGCATGCCTTGGCGGGCTCGAACGGAACGGAGTCGGCGCTCGCCGGGATGGACGTCGATGCGGGTGCGCCTGGCGCGGGCGCGGGTGGCGGAATCGGTACGATTGCTACCGCAAGCGCCACCGCGCCGGGATCGGCGGCGCCCGTACGACCAAAGCGCGCCCCGCGTGCGACAGCCGCCGCGGGTGCAGCTGGTGGAGCCGGTGCAGCGGCGGGCACGTCGGGCTCCGCGGCACCTGCGTCCAGCGCGACCCATGGTGAATCGACGCAGCCGGAAGCGCCACGCACATCGCCGAACGGCGCGCCAATTCTTCACTAGCGCGATCCTCGAGGGGACGCAGCGTATACTTCGCGCCGTGCTTCCTTTCCGTCATCGTCTCGTTTTTGGCCTTGCGACGGCGCTCCTGCTCGCATCCCCTCCACTTGCCGCGCAAAGCGCCGACGCGCTGATCGCACATGGCGTCACCCTGCGCGAGCAAGGTCGCGACGAAGAGGCGCTGGCCGAGTTTCGCAAAGCGTACGCCGTCGCCCCCACCCCGCGCGCGCAAGCGCAAATGGGCCTCGCCGAGCAGGCGCTCGGCCTCTGGACGGCCGCCGAGGAGCACGTCCGCGCGGCCCTCGGCGCGGAGAGCGATCCCTGGATCGCCAAGAACCGCGCGCCCCTGGCGCAGTCGCTCAAGACCATCGAACAGCACTTGGGCACCCTCGACGTGCGCGGCCCCGCGGGCGCGGAGGTCTTCGTCGACGGCGGCAAGGTGGGCCAGCTACCGCTCGCGCACGGCCTGCGCCTCGAGGCGGGCGGCCGAACCCTCGAGCTGCGCGCGCCGGGCTACCAATCGACGTCGCGCATGGTCACCATCCTGCCCGACAAGACGGCGCGCGAGACCATCGAGCTGCGCCCCTTGCGCAGACCCGACCCCGACCAAACCACCGTCCCCGGCCAACCGCCGCCCCGCGCATCCAACCCGCCCCCCGACGCAAAACCAGGCAGCACCCAGCGCACGGTCGGATGGATCCTCACCGGCGCCGGCGGCGCGGCCATCGTCACGGGGATCGTCGGCTTGATCGTGCGCAACGCGGAGGTGTCCGGGTACAACGACGATCCCCAATGCCCGGGCATGAACAGCCCGCTGCCCAACCCGCCGCAGTGTCAGTCCCACGTCTCGGCCGCCGATCGCTGGAAAATCGTCGGCATCGCGGGGCTGGCGGCCGGCGCCGCCTTGGGGGGCACCGGCGTGGCGCTGGTGCTCACGGCGCCCAGCGGTCCACACGCTACGGCGGGCATATCGTTCTCGGGCAAATTCTGAATCGCCTACGAGAAGTTGGCAAAGTTGGCCGGACGCCGCTCCATGAAGGCCATGAACGCCTCGCGCGCCTCGTCCGAGCCGACGCGATCGGCAAAGTGCTTCGCCTCCTCGTGCACGCGGGCGAGCACCTCGGCTTGCGGCGTGCGCGTGAGCGCCTTCGTGAGCCGCACCGCGCGCGGCGGCTTGGCGGCGATTTCATCGGCGCGCTCGCGCGCGACGGCGAGGAGCTCGGCGGGCGCGCGCACCACCTCGTTCACCAGGCCAATGTCGGCCGCGCGCTGCGCGTCGATGACGCCTCCGCGCAGCAAAAGATCGTTGGCCGCGGCTTGCCCGACCCGCCGGGGCAAGAGGAGGCTCGACGCCGCCTCCGGCACCAGGCCGAGCCCCACGAAGGGGACCGAGAACTTCGCGTTCTCGCCCGCATAAACGAGATCGGCGTGCAGGAGCATGGTCGTGCCGATGCCCACGGCCGCCCCTTGCACCGCCACGATCAGCGGCTTGTCGAGGCCCACCAGCGACTCGATGAATCGGATGGGCGGCGCCGACGTGGGATCCATCCCGGCGCTCGAGAGAAAGTCGGTGATGTCGTTGCCCGAGCAAAACGCATCGCCGGCGGCCGAGAGCAGCACCACGCGCACGGCCGGATCCTTCTGCGCCGTCTGGAGCGCCTCCGTCAGGGCCTCGTACATGGCGAACGACAGGGCGTTCTTCTTCTTGGGCCGATTGAGAATGAGACTCGATACGTTCGCGGTTCGCTCAATGATGATATCGCTCATGGTTCTTCCTCCGCCCCCGCGCATTTTTCGATGATGGCACTCAAAAATCGATAGATGACCTCGACCTCGGCCGAGGTGAACCCCTCCGTCATCTCGGCCGTCGCCCTCCGAATGAGCGGCACGGACTCCGCGCGCACCGCCTCCCCCTTGGCCGTCAGCGACAAAAGGCTCGCCCGCCCGTCGCGCGGGCTGGGCTCACGCTTCACCAGCCCCGCCCGCTCGAGGCGTGTGATCATGCTGCTCACACCCGACTTGTTCAAATCGAACAGATTGGCGACATCGGTCAACGTGGACCGCGGTCGCTTGGCCAGATACGCCAACGTCGCGAGCTGCGACGACGACACGCCCAGCGCTTCGATCATCACCTCGTTGGCGCGCCCCATGGCCGCACGGGCCGCGCGCTGGAGAAGAAAGAACAACCGCCGATCGGAGGCCACGCGAACAGCCTGACAGAAATGGTACACATGCGCAATAATTAGTATGCATGCGTACTAACTTTCGTTCACCGCGACTTCCCCAAGACGCACGACGCCGAGGTCGACCCCGCCCAGGCGTATTCGCACACGGGATTGTACGAGGTCGTGCGCCGCGAAACGCAATAGGCGCAATCGGCGCAGCAGGCGCAATCCGCGCAATGGCCTCGGCCGCACGGCTCAGTGGGGGCGAAAGTCCTGATAGCGCTTGAGGAAGATCGCAGCGACAACCTGGAGGCCCACGACGGTGGACGCGCTGAGGACGAGGCGCCTCGGCGCGATGGCGCGCAAGCGTTCGACCGCGAGCGGGACCGTAAAGGCCAGCGAGAAAATCCAGATGCGGCCCGTCTCCCCTTTGGTCTTCCCCACCCATGCCGCAGCCAGGAGGAACACCATCGGCATCAGCAGCAGCGCGCCTTGGGGCCGGAGCCAGCGCCGGGGCTCGGACAGCAGGCTAAACGCACCGAATGTGGCGAGGCATGCCAATGGCCAGCCCGAGGTCATCGAGAGCTCGAGCAAATCGATGGACGCCCAATAGGCCCTCTCGCGAGGGGTGTCCGTAAAACCTTTCCACCCAATGTGAGCCGCCATGGCATCGCGGTAGCGCATCAGCGGATCGTAGCGGAGGACCACGAACGCCAGGACCGTCACCAGGCACAAGGTAAGGGCGAGGCTCGCCGCGATCCTCCAGGTCTCGCGTCGCGGCACCGACCGATCCACCATTCGAACGGCGAGCGCCAACCCCGCGCCCCCGAGGAGCCCCGCGGCCGCGGCGAGCGTCGAAAAGTGGAAGAAACAGAAGACCCACATCCATATCGCGCCGAGCGCCGCCGAGCCCGCGCGCCCCCGCGCGGTTCCCCCACCATCCAGCGCGCGGACGAGCGCCAGCCCGGAGCTCGCGACGAGACCGGGGTAGAGAAATTGATCGGCGTTCATCACCACGATCCCCACCGCCGGGGTGCTGGCAAAGAGCACGCCTCCAAGGGCGAAATCCATGCGGTCGCGGGAAGCCGATGGCCGGCTCGACCGGGGCCTCGAGATTCGCGCGGTGAAGAGCCCCACGAGCACGGCGGAGGCCGCGCTGAAGAGCGGCCAGATCCAGACGAGGAGGTCGACCGTGCGCGCCATGCGGCCCTCGTGATCGGGGAGAGGGCCTGGGAAACCGCACGCGATATTGCACGCGATCGTGTACATGGCGGCGAGGCCGGGCGGTTTCGTTCGATAGAAACCGCCAAACCAATATTCGGAGCGGACGATATCTTCGTAATAGCGAATGACCGCCAGCGGGTTGCTGTGCAAACAGGCGCCCTGGACGTACGCGAGATACCTCCTCGATGGATCGAGCCCCCTCCCTTCCAATAAGACATGTCCAAAGGAAAAGAGCAGCGCGGCCCCGAAGACGAGGACCGCGACGACCACCATCCTCGCGCGGTCCCGTGCCGGGCGCGCGAGGTGGGCCGTGGAACGTCCTTGCGCGAGCTGCAGCGCAGACACGGCGAAAATCCAGCCCGCGGCCAACAGCGCAAGCCCCTGGGGCTCGGCCGGCTTCTCCGTTCGCCACCAGAACCAGCCGGGAAGCGAGGACCAGAACCCCAAGCCGAGCTGGAGGTTCGCACAATAGACGATGGAGATCGCCACCATGAAGCCGAGGGCGGCTATCCAATTTTGGGATCGGCGCACCGAGCACCCTATTCATTGCCGAAATGGCTTATGGCTTCGCGGTTGTCGCCATCCAAATCGGCGTAATTTGTACGGTCGAGAATCCGAGTCGATGTTTCGTGCGCATCGCGTTCCTCTCGTCCCCTGAGTGCAGGTGACGAGGGGCCGCGATCACGAAATCGATCGCCCCTCGAAAGAAAGCCGAGACGGCGCGAATCGACGTCGATCTCGGCACCCGGCGCGCGCCGGGCGGGGTCGCGTCAAGGCTTTCCGAGAACGAGTCGCAAGAAGATGCCGCCCACGAGCTGCACGACGAAACCGATCCGCGCGCCCCGCTTGGTCTCTCGCCCCTTGGCGAAGATCTCGGCGAGGATCCAGCCGCCGCACCCGCCGAGCAAACCAATGACGATCCCCTTGCCGAAGCTCCCCGAATCTTCGTCGTGGAGGAGGTGCCGGGCGGCGTCGAACTCGACCTTGGGCGCGGGAGCGACCTCCGCGTCGATCTGCTTCACGTACGACAGCGGACGCCACTCGCTCTCGTCCTCGGCGCGGACCAGGGTCGCGCGATGGAGCTTGCCCGCGCGAATCGCCCGAAGAAGCGCGCCACGCTCGAACGGGCCCTTCTCCACGTCGTCCCGCTTCGTGAAGAAGCGCCGCTCTTCCGGCGCGAGCTTGGGGCGTTCGGCAGTTTCTCGATACGGCATCGTCACCCTCCGCGAAGGCTCATCGACGATGCTAGCCGAAGGCCCGAGACCTGGGACGGCAGGCGCCTCGATGTCCTTTGGCCGAGAATTTCGCGCGCCCCGTACTTGACCGGTCGTCCAACAACCCCTATTTGAACGATCGTCCAACAACTTCAGCGCCCCCAAAACGGCGGGGCACAGGAACGATCCGCATGGGCCGACCCAAGACCTTCGACGATGACGAAGTTCTCGAGCGCGTCATCGATTGCTTTTGGCGAATGGGCTACCACGCCGTCTCCGTTCGCGATTTGGAGGCGGCCACCGGGCTGCTCAAAGGGAGCCTCTACGCGGCGTTCGGCGATAAACGGTCCCTCTTTCTGGCGGCCTTGGCGCGCTATTCGGAGTGGGGACCGCGCGAAATCCAGTCCATTTTGGCGGCTGCCCCCACGCCGCGCGAAGGGATTGAGCGCTATTTGCGCCTCCGGGCGGAGCATTGCAGCACGGGCCAGACCCGCCAGCGCGGCTGCTTTCTGGCCAATACCGCCGCCGAGCTCTCGCCCCACGATCCGGAGATTCAGGCCCTCGTCCGCGACGGGTTCACCAAGCTGGCGGAGGCGCTCGAACCGGCCATCTTGGCCGCCCAAAAGCTGGGGCAAATCGATCGAGCCCACGACGCACGAACCCTCGCGCGCCACCTGGTCGTCCTCGTTCAAGGAATGACGGTGGTCGGAAAGACCGAGACCGATCCGGTGCTCGTTGGGGCGGCCGTGCAGATGGGTCTCTCTCTCATCAACAGCCATGCTTCGGAGATCGCACCATGAATACGAATACCCTTCTCCCCTATGTGTTTGGCCGCGGTAACGTCGATGGACGAGCGTCCACCGGGCTCCTGGTTCTGCGCGTGCTGGCCGGCACCGCCATGGCCATCCATGGCTCCACCAAAATGATGACCCCTTTCACCTGGATGGGCCCCTCGGCGTCCATGCCCGGCGCGCTTCAATTCTTGGGCGCCTTTGCCGAGTTCGGAGGTGGAATCGCCTGGATCCTCGGCCTCCTCACGCCCATCGCCACCGCCGGGATCCTCTTCACCATGGTGATGGGCATCCTCACCTGGCACATCCCCATGCACGAGCCCTTCATCCGGCTCACCGTCGGCATGGCCACACCGGGCCCCGGGGAGCCCTGGGGCATCTACCCCACGTGGCTCGCCCGCGCCGGTGGGCAATCCATCGCCGGCTCCGGCTCCTCCGAGCTCGCCAGCCTCTTCATCGCCATGTCGGCCGTGCTCCTCGGCATCGGCCCCGGCAGGTTCTCCCTCGACGCCCTCCTGGCCCGGCGCTTTGGCCGTGACGCCGCCCAGCGCGATCTTCTACCCCATTACGCGCACCAACGCGGAGCGAGCTAGGTGGGGCGCTTGCGGCGAACCCACGACGACGTCTCCAACCACACCCGCGCAAGACCGCCGCGGGCGCGCCGCAGGCGGTAGGCGACCTCCCCGTGGGTCATTCCGAGCTTGAGCGCCGCCTCGCGTTCCGAGAGCCCATCGTCGTTGATGGCGAGAACGACGGAGCGATCGCGGGTGCTCAACGCGCCGAACGCGCGCGCCACTTCCTCGGCCCCCTCGGCCACGCGCAGCACCTCTTCGGGCGTGGCGCTCCGGCGCGCCACCTCGCGCTCCCAGGCGCGGACCTCGTCCTCGGAGCCGCGCGCGAGCTCGATGCCGAGACGCCTTCGCTCGGCCATGGCCATGCGCGAGGCGACCACGAACGCATAGGCGGAGCGCTCGCGTTTCGGCATCTGCGCGAGCCGCTCCATGTGGGGGACCAATGCGACGAGGCTTTGTTGAAGAGCATCGTCCGCGTAGCACGGCCGGAGACGCACGGGGCGAATCCCCGCGCAGAGCACGGGGAGAAGCTCGATGATGAGCTGGGAGCGCGCGGTAAGAAGCATGGGACGAGACAACCCTTGCAGCTCGAGTCGCTCGCATCATAGCGTCGTTCGAGACGTTTGCACATTCACCGATTCACATCGTTACGGATTCATACCGTCCCATATTCACATCATCACGGATTCACATCGTACGAGGTCTACGCCCGTCCCACGCGCTCGATGACCCCCGCTGCCTCCAGCGCCGGCAGAATCTCCCTCGCCTCGGCGCGCGAGGGTCCGAGCCGCACCAGATCGTCCACCCCGAACTGCGTCGCCAAGGACTGCGCCCGCACCCAGAGGCACGCCGGCGCAAAGCTCTCGGGGAGCTCGTACTCGGTCACCCGCTCATGGAGCGGCCCCGAGACGACGAAGCGCACCATCTTGGTTCGATGGTCGTCCGACGTCGACTCGATGCCCACCGAGGCCAGCGCCACCCGCTTATAACGCACGGCATCGAGGCTCTCACCATCCTCAGGCCACCCCGCGCGCGCGCCCACCGCGCCCGAGTCGAGCGGGCCAAGAAGATCCGACACCGTCAGCCCCGCCAGATCCTCGGCGAGGCGAGCCAAGAGCGGTCCGAGCTCCGCCGCCGCGCGACCGCGCTCGCCCGGATCTTCGCCCAGCCCCAGGGCCGCCCTTCGCCATGCGCGATGGCGGGTCAGCTCCCGGTGAATGGTCATTTGCACGAGGTCGGCCCAGCACGCGGTGCGGTAGTGCACGTGCGCCGAGAGCGACTCTTCGTGCGTCTCGGTCGCGTGCCACGTCCCGCGCGGCACGTACATCACCATCCCCGGCGTGGCCACGATGGTGCGCGCGTCCGCCGGCATCGACGATGGCCACTCGCCGGGCACGTAGTTGCGAATCGACGCGGGGACCGGTCTCTCCAGGTGCCAATGCATCAGCGGCAAGGGCGCGATGGAATTGTCGGCCAGCTGCCAGATCTTCGTGCCGCGAAGTTGGATGACGAAGGTCTCCGTGGCGTCGAAATGGGGTGTGGTCCGGCATCCCCGGGTGGACAAATAAAGATTGCACTCCACGTGCGAGGGCGGCACATCGAACGTTCGCGCCAGCGCGCGGGCGCTCGGAATGAGCGGCTCGGCGTCCGTCACATATACGGTTTGGCCGGCGCGATAGAACTTGATCGCCTCCTGGAGCGAGACATTGGCCACGCTGGCCAGGCGCCCGCCCGCGTGAATCGGCACGCGCGCGCGGCCGCCCAGGGTATGGAACCACTCGAGGTCGTCGGCGTCACCGGCCGCCGGTCCGATATGGCCGTATGCGCCCAGCGCCGAGGCGCCTCGGTCGCGCACGTACGCACGCTGCAGCCAGTAGTGCTCCCGAAACTCGGAGAGCCCGAGCGGCCATATCCAGGATTCGACGGTGGGGAGGAGCGCAGGTGAGCTCATGGCATCAACGCGACGGGAAATCGGGGTGGCCCAACTGCGAAAAGGCGAATGAGAAGGCGTCGGCGTAGCTCTGGGCGACTTGCTCGGCCGTATCGTCGTGGTGTCCTTGGTTGGCGGCCACGCTGAGCAGCACCGGGCGGCCGCTGGTCGACGCGGCTTGAACGCGCGCCGCCAGCTTGCCCGAGTGCCAGCTGGGCAGCTTTGGGTCGTTGGCGCCCGTTTGAAGGAGCAGCGCCGGATACGGCTGACCGTCGCGGACGCGCTGCACGGTGTCCATCTTGAGGAGCGCCTCGAAGCCCTCTTGGGTGCTGGTGGAGCCAAACTCCCTCGCGTTCTCGGCCCCCACCGGCGAGGTGTCGAGCCGGAGCATGTTCGCCCCCGCCGCGGTCAAGACCACGGCGCGAAAGAGATCGGGGCGGCGGGTCATCGCGCCGCCGGCCACGATGGCGCCCGCGCTTCGACCGTTGGCCACCATGCGCTGCGGTGTGGTGTACCCGTCCTTGACGAGCTTCTCGGCGCACGCCAAAAAGTCGTCGATCGAGCGCTCCTTGTTCCCCTTCATGCCGGCGCGATGCCAGGCCGCGCCCAGCTCGCCGCCCCCGCGAATGTGCGCGATGGCCCAGACGCCGCCGCGCTTCAACCACGCATCGCGGTAGGGATAAAACTTGGGCGAAAGGCTGTAGCCGCCGGCGCCGTAGCCGAGGAGCCAGACATACGACTTGCCGTCGCGCGCCGCGCCCTGCGGCACGAGGAGGGTGAGCGGGATCGCGGTGCCGTCCGAGCTGGTGGCCACCGTGCGCTCGACCCGCACTCCGGCGAAGGCCATCGGCCGGGGGTTGAACGAGACCGGAACGGGGGCCGAATCGCGCCCCTCCCAGCGCATCCACACGGGCGAGGTCACATAGCTCTCGGTGCGAAGCACGGCGGTCGTTTCGGCGCCGCGCGAACGAAAGCTCTCCACCGAGGCTTCGGCCGGGAGCGGCGCCTCGTGGCGCTCGCCGGTGGCCGATACGTGCGCCAGCCGGTGCACGCCGCGCCGGAGGGCCAACGTAAAGATGCCATCGCGCGCGGGGCGGATTTGCTCGAGGACGTCCTCGCCCTCGGGCACGAGGGTGGTGGCCGAGGCGAGGGACACAGCCCCTTCGCGCAGCCGTAAAACGCGGCCGCGGTCCGCGCCGTGGAACGAGAGGAGGTAAAGCTCGTTCTCGCGCGCGGCCACCTCGGTGATCGCGTCCGCCGGGCCCGCGAGCTTTTGCCACTTGGACGGGCTCTCCAGCTCGGAGAGCGGCTTGACGTAAAGAGATATCTCGCGGAGCACGCCGTGGTAGACGATGCCGAGCGCCGTGGGGCTGCCCTCGGTGAGGGCGACCACCGGGTAATCGTCGGGCGCCCCGCCGAGCGCGACGCCGCCGAACACCACCTTGTCCGCCGCGGCGTCGGTCCCGATGGCGTGGACGCACACCTCGGCGTTCTTGTAGCGCGCGAGGCGATCGGGCTTCCCCGCCTCCGGATAGCGCGTGTACACGAAGCTCCGCGCGCCCGGCAGCCATGCGATGCTCGGATCGCGCAGGCGCTCGACCCGATCCGGGAGCGGCTGCGCGCCCTCGGTGCGAAGGACGTGCGCCGTTCGTTCCTCGGTGCCGCGGCTCGAGGTGAGCACGATCACGAACCGGCCATCGGGCGATGCCGTGAACCCGTCGAGGGTGGCGCCGCCGGGCGGATCGAACACGAGCCGCTCGCCCGCCTCGCGGCCGCGGCCATCCCGCTCGTGCGCATCGCGCACGTAGAGCTTCGCGGAGATCGCGCCGGCGGGCTTGCGCGAGAGCACGGTGGACGTCTCGGTGTCCTGGATGTCCACGATGGTATCGACGTCGCGGGTGATCGCGCGGATGTCGCCGGCCACCTTCGAGCGTCCCACGATGCGGTCGAGCGCGCGGCGTGCGTGTTGATTCTGCTCCGCGAGCCACGTGCCGTACTCGGGGGACGGATCGTTTTCCATCCAGCGGTATCGGTCGGTGACCCCGACACCGAAATACGTATCGAGCACGGGCCGCACGGGGGCCACCGGGGGCGAGGGTTCGTGCGCGGGCGGTTTGTGCGACGAAGATGCGGACGACATGATGGGCGCGCTCTTGCTCCGGCATGCCCATACGGGCACGAGCACCACGATGAGAAACAGAACACGAAACGTCATCGAACGAATCCCTCGTGGCGCCCGCACCCGATGGACAAATATGCGGACTCGACATGATCGGTTATTTCGGATCAGCCTACTTCGAATCGGCTGTACGAATCGGACTACGTCGGATCGGGCTGCACGAATCGAGCTACGCCGGATCGGACTGCATCGGTCTACATCGGATCGGGCGGCGCCGATCGCTACTTCGGATCGGCCTACTTCGGATCGGGCGGCGCCGATCGCTACTTCGGATCGGCCTACTTCGGATCGGGCGGCGCCGATCGGCCTACTTCGGATCGGGCGGCGCCGACCGGGCACTTCGGATCGGGCTACTTCGGATCGGGCGGCGCCGATCGGCCTACTTCGGATCGGGCGGCGCCGACCGGGCTACTTCGGATCGGGCTACTTCGGATCGGGCGGCGCCGACCGGGCACTTCGGATCGGGCTACTTCGGATCGGGCTACTTCGGATCGGGCGGCGCCGATCGGCCTACTTCGGATCGGGCGGCGCCGACCGGCACTTCGGATCGGGCTACTTCGGATCGGGATCGAGGATGGACGGAGGGCCGCCCGCGCGCAGCCGGGTTCGGACGGCAACGAACTTTCGGACCAGGTTCATCTGCCTCGATTCACCCGATTTTTCGGCTTTTTTGGAGCTCTCGCTCGTCTGCGATGCGCGGCTGGCGAGGCGCGCAGGATCATCTTCCTCGTGGCGGGGAATCGAACGGTTGTCTGCCATGGGGATGCTCGCTTTCCTTGGGGGATCGGTAGCGAAGGCGCGCGGCCAGGTCCCGCGCCTCGCGTTGGGTCTTGCTTCGTGGGTCGTTACCCCATCTGTGGAGAATGGTATCGATCGATTTAAGGGCGAGCGCGGTATCACCTTTCTGGCTGACCGCCGCCGCGTAATCGAGATTCGCCCACATTTGATGAAAGGGGTATCGGTAAAAGCACGACTCGACCGATCTCTTTAAGAAAACGAGCGCTTGATCCGTTTGCCCAGCCAAGAGATACATCCGGCCCAACCTCTGCATCGACTGGGTCTGCATGAGTTCTCGATCCGGTTCCTCCATACCTTCCGGTCGCCGGGATACCGCGAGCACCGCATCCTCCTCGGTGGCCACGGGCTCCACGAACCCTTCGTACCAACGATAGAGCGCCATCTCGTTCATGCCCGCCCGGCGGTGTTCCGAGGCGAGCAACCATGCCGCTCGTAGACGATCGAACTCGGTACGGTCAATCGCGTGCGACCAATAGAGGACGCGATACGCCTCGATGTCGAAAACGATCGATGCGCCCTCCGTCCACGCCCGACTTTGCTCGAGATACGTTCGCGCCAGAGAGGCCGCCTTCTTGGTGCGACCCAGCTCGAGGTTGAGCAAGAGACGCTCGACCGCCGGCCGCCCCCGATGGTCCGCGTCGCTGAAGCGCAAGGACTCGGCCTGCCAGGCATCGAGCGTGCGCTCCGCGTCGTCGAAAGCACCCGAGGAGACCTGCAGGTAAAAGGTGTCCTGCAGACGCAGCCAGGTGCGCCCCGACTCGGGCGCGACCAGCCAGCGCGTCTCGAGCGCCGCCTGGGCCGACGGCATCGACGCGGTCTGCCCCACCAGCCCGCCCGCCAAAAAGTAGTAACCATCGGGGTTGTTGGGCGCCGCCGCGATGAGCTGCCGGGCGAGATTTTCCACGCTCTGGCAGCGCCCCTCCGCCGCGTCGAGCTTGGCGTTCCAACGCAAGCACCCGGTGGCCGAGGGCGACGAGGCGAAGCACGCGCCGTACTCGGCCCGCGAATCCTCCACCCGATTCAGCTTGGCCAAGCAGCGAGCGCGCATGAGTCGCGCGATGGGCCGCGGCCACTCCATCGCACGATCCGCGAAGGGAAGCGCCCGTTTGCCATCCCATGCGCGCAGATACCGGCTGGCGATGAACAAGGGGATATCCGGATCCTCCGGAAACCGCTTTTCGAGGCGCTCCAGCAAGGTGCGCGTCTCCTCCAGATCGACCGGATCGTGAAGCGACGGCCCCAGCGCGTCGAGCAGATCCCGATCGCGCGAGGACAGCTTGGAGCGATGCTGCGCGGCCAGCTGCCAGTGCTGCCGCGCGTCCGCGGTCACGTCGTCGATGAGCGCGTACAAGAGGTGCGCGCGCGCGAACGACGTGTCGAGCTGCGTGGCCATGGCCAGGGAGGCCAGGGCGTCTTGCGACGAAGCGTCGACCCACAGTTGCACGGCCGCGTCGTAGGCGGCGCGCGCCTCGGGCTGCATCGAGTCCTCGGGCCGCGCGAACGACGAGGGCAAACCTTCGCCCGCGTGCTTGGCCGGCTCGTCCGCGCTCGGCGAGGCCAGGGCCACCTTGCGAGCGCCCGATTGACCCGCGCTTTGCCGGGTCAAGGTGAAGGCGCCCGCCACGAGCGCCATCGACGCGGCGATGATGGCGAGGGTCCGGGGCCACGCGCGGCGCCGCCCCGTGGGATGCCTCCACTCGCCGAGCAGCGTGCGCACGTCGTCGTAACGCGCGCGCGGATCGTTGGACAGCACGCGCGCGAGCACCCTTCGGAAGCTCGGGGGCACCGCGGGATCGCCGGTGACGAGATGTCCATCGCGGAGCGGACCGGCGTCGCGCGATCGCCAGTGCGAGCCGCTGAGGAGCTCGTAGGCGACCAGGCCCCACGCGTATTGATCGGCGCGCGCATCGACGGCGCCGCCGAGGATCTGCTCGGGCGCCATGTACCGCGGGGTGCCCACGATGCCGGTGCTGTTGCCGGCGCGATCGCGCGCGAGCGCCTTGGCGATCCCGAAGTCGGCGACCTTGGCCACGCCATCGCGCGTGAGGATCACGTTCTCCGGCTTGACGTCGCGGTGGATGATCCCTTGATCGTGCGCGTGCGCCAGCGCCTCCGCAATTTCGATGATCCACCGCAGTCGATCGGCCTCGCTCGCGCCCTCGCTCATCGCCTTTCGAAGGCTGCCGCCGTCGCAAAGCTCGAGCACCAAATACGCCAGGCCCGAGCTCTCCCCGGCGTCGTACACCTCGACGATGTGCGGATGTTTGAGCACCGACACCAAGCGCGCCTCGTTGAGCAGCCGGCGCTTGGACTCGTCGCGGTGGTCCGTGGTCTCGTCCGACATGTCCACGCGAACGACCTTGAGGGCCACGGCGCGCTGGAACGTATCGTCGAACGCGCGGTACACCTCGCCCATGCCGCCGCGTCCCAGCACGCCATCGATGCGATAGCGACCTGCAAAGATGCTGCCGTCGGAGAGGCATGCCTCGTGGGGCGAGCTGGGGGAGACGAGGGTCGGGCTCTCCGTCGGAATGCTTCGCACGGAAAGGAATCGCTCGCCGAATCGAAGATAGTGATGCTCCTCGAGCATGATCTCCGCGACGAACAAAGACGCCAAGGTCGTGCGCTTGAGGACGACCCCCTTGGCAGGCCCCGACAAACAGCGCGTTAGAGCTTCTTCCGATGTGGCGATGACGACAAGCACCAATTGCGACGACTCTTCATCGTCGCCGAGGTACAGGGCCCAATCTTCCGTGCGCTCCAGAAATCGGTCGAGTCGTAAGTATTCACGAATACGGCTTCCGACCTTGGGCGGCGCACCGGTCGGCATGTCGAGCGCCGTCGCGTCGAGCGTTTCGGCCTCTTTGGAGAACATGGCCACTGGGGAGACCGCGCTCACGGCACGCTCCGCGCGCACGGGTGGAACGAGCGACGGCTGAACCGCGTGCCCCTGCTCATTGCCTGGCCTCTTCGGGTTCCAAATCTGGCAACCAAAGGCGTCCGAAGCCCCCCGCCACCGTAACCAAACGCTCGCATGGTGGTTCCCCTCCCGCGCGATCGCAAGTCCATTCTAAGCACGACGCGAAAAATCCCTAATTGTACCTCGACAGCGGACGTTCCCGCAAGGCACCCACAGTAACTTACGCAGAACAAACGAATTTGTTTCACCTCGTACATTCAAAAGGCGCTCTTCCCCCTTTAACCAATAGACGACCACTGGCCTCGCAGCCGCCACGCGGTTGCGCATGGGGGAATCATGCGTCCAGATCCGAACGCCTCTTCACCCTTCCTTGTCGAACGCGCCCACCAACATCGGCAAAAACACCGCCAAACCGAGCCGAACACGCAAAACCCGGAAGACCAACGAATCCGCGAGGATCGCGAAAGGTACGAAGCGCACGGGGGGGCTCCACGGCACCCGAGTGAGGCAGACCCCACGTATGGTGCGATCCGTGAGAGCCAAGAGATCGCCCTTCCCATCGATGACGCGCTGGAACGACTCGGCTATGCGCTCGAAGACTTGGCATTGAGCATGCTATCCGAAGAAAATCGTCTCTATTTGACGGGCGATCATTCCCAAGTGGAAATGGTGACCAAATGGCGCCGTGAAGTCCGGGAGGCGGCGGCCGTCGTCCGGCGCTGGAAGGACCAGCCCTCCACCTCGACGCGCGGCGGCGACAACGTTGAACGGTGCCGATTTTGCCCTCGGCCGGCGCGCGCGCGAAAGACCACGTGCAAGTGGCACGTCTGACGTCCGCGTTCCAGCGGAGTGAGAAAACAAAAATATCAGAAAGGGAAGATCGCCACCAACTTGCTCGTAAGCTCTTCCGAGAAGACGCGCAAGCTGGCTGAGATGCCGCGCGCGAAGGCGGCGCGGCCTGCACCCGCGCCTCCCACCGGACGGCGCGCGCAAGCAACGGCGGTGCGAGCGCGAGGCGGATGGCCATCGTGCGGCGGCGAATACGTGATTGGCCGCGCCAGCCAACCGAAGCTCGAAGCGCTCGCCCGCGTTTGCGGCGTGACATTCCCGCGTCTCTGAATCCATTCCTATCGAACACCGGGCGACGATGGCGCCCTGGCGGTTGTCATCACCCGCCCGTCGTCATCGACCTCGCCTGGTCGATTTCTTCCGACCATCACCTGCCGCCGCACGAGAGGCGCGCTCGCGTTCCCCGGCCGCACGAGAGGCGTGCTCGCGTTCCCCGACGACCGGGAGCCAATCGCCACGTGCCTGGCGCTGCTCTGCGCCGAGGGTTCCCAAGCCGCGCTCGGCGCTGTGGCGGGCCCTCGCGAGCCCCGCAAGCGACGCATGACCTGCTAATCTCGACCCCAACCGCAGGGCAGATCCTCGCGTGGCGACCGTTGCCGTATCGAAGCGTCTGGAAGATCTAGAAGAGAGAATCGGAGAACTCGTGAGCAAGAGCACCAAGGAAAAGGCCGAAATCGAACGTCTCGAGAGTGAAATCCGACACCACAATCGACTGTATTGGGATCTGGCGACCCCCGAAATCTCCGACGTCGATTACGACAAGCTCGTACGCCGCTTGAAAGAGCTCGCCCCCGACGCCCCCGTGCTCTCCGAGATGGGCCCTAGCAAAGACCCCGCCCGCGTCCTCGGCCAAGAGTTCCGCCACAAAGAGCCGATGCTCTCGCTCGACAAATGCTACGAGCCCGCCGAGCTCGAAGAGTGGGCCTCGTCCTTCGACGGCAAGGTGGTGGCCATGCCCAAGTTCGACGGCATCGCCTGCGCGCTGCACTACGAGGGCGGCCGCCTCAAGGTCGCCGCCACCCGCGGCGATGGCCAGGTGGGCGACGACATCACCGTCAACGTCCTCGAGATCAAAGACGTCCCCGCGAAGATCCCGACCAAGGAGACCATCGAGGTGCGGGGCGAGATTTACATGCGCCTCTCCGTCTTTGCCAAGTTCAAGGCCGCCGGCATGGCCAACCCGCGCAACCTCACGGCGGGCGCCATCAAGCAAAAAGACAAGGCCAAATCGGCGGCCTACGAGCTCTCCTTCGCGGCCTACGATCTCATTGGCACCAAGGCCGACTCCCAAGTCACGGAGCTGGAGGAGCTCGTCCGATTCGGCTTTGCGAAGATGGATTACCTGGTGCTCGAGCGCGACCGCATCATGGAGGGCTTCGAAAAGTTCACCGAGTGGCGGCCGAATCTGGACTACGAAATCGACGGCGTCGTTTACAAAGTCGACTCCATCAAAGAGCAGCGCCGATTGGGGCAGACGTCGCACCATCCCCGCTTCGCCATTGCGTACAAGTTCCAGGGCGACTCCGGTATTACGGTGCTCCGCCAGGTGGAGTGGTCGGTGGCGCGCACGGGGGCCATCACCCCGGTGGCCATCGTCGAACCCGTGAACCTCTCGGGGGTCACCGTCACCCGCGCCTCCTTGCACAACGTGGCCTTCATCGGGAGCCTGGGGCTGACCTTGGGCGCGCACGTCACCCTCGTCCGGCGCGGCGGCGTCATTCCCAACTTGGAGAACGTCACCACCCCGGGCACCGAGCCCGTGCCGATCCCCGAGCAATGTCCGAGCTGCGGCTCGCCGGTCGTGCGCGAGCGCGATTTCATCTTTTGCACCACGCCCAATACGTGCAAAGCCGCGGTCATCGGGCAGCTCGCGCACTACGCGGCCACCGTGGGCATGCTCGGCTTCGGCGACGCCATTCTGGAGCACGGCTACAATGCGGGCATCCTCCGCTCCCCCGTCGATTTTTACAAACTCCAATGGGAGGAGATCGCAAAGTTCGAGCGATGCGGCGAGAAGATCGCCAAAAAGCTGGTGGCGGAGGTCGACAAGAAGCGCAATCTGGAGCTCGCGACCTTCCTTCGCGCGCTCGGTATCTCGGAGCTCGGAAAACATGTCTCCGCCATTTTGGCCGATCGATACCGCACCCTCGACCTCGTGCTCGCGGTGACGGAAGAGGAGCTCCTCGAGACGCACAGCATCGGCTCGTCCATCGCGAAGAGCGTGGTCGCCGGCTTGGCCGAGGCC
Source organism: Sorangiineae bacterium MSr11954 (assembly GCA_037157815.1). Taxonomy (NCBI): domain Bacteria; kingdom Pseudomonadati; phylum Myxococcota; class Myxococcia; order Myxococcales; family Pendulisporaceae; genus Pendulispora; species Pendulispora albinea. The sequence continues at coordinate 2,308,411 of CP089984.1, read as the reverse complement.
CGCCCGGTCATCGAGGCGCTGCGCGAGCACGTCACCATCGCGGCGCCCGCGCACCAAGACGGCGGCGCCGAGGGCCCGCTCAGCAACATGTCGTTCGTGTTCACCGGCAAGATGGTGGCCTTCTCCCGCAGCGAGGCCGAAAAGCGCGTGCGCGCGCTGGGCGGCGCGGTGCTCAGCAGCGTCACCAAACAACTGACGTATTTGGTGGTGGGCGCGGACAAGAGCGGCCCCAAGTCGACCAAGGAAAAAGCCGCCGAGAAGCTCATTGGACAGGGCGCCACCCTCAAGGTGCTCTCCGAGGACGAGCTCCTGGCGATGTTGGAGAGCGACAAAGCGTCGTAGTCGCAGCGAGCCCGCCTTGCGCGGTGCGGCAGAATGCGCCGCGCGGCGCATTGAATCTGCACGCGCGCCATGGAACATCCACGGTCGCGCTTCAGGACATGCACGCGTGATGTTGAACGAACCCTATCGACTCCCAATCATGGTGGGATGATGGTGGGCTGGTGCTCCGACTCATCCGCCAACGAACCGCGGACCGTGTGTCCCGAACGCCCGCGATCGCGGCGATGTGTGGGCGTGACCGGCACGGCATTAGGGAATTGCCCGTCCCTACAGACATCTTGGACCCATTTCGTCATCGCGTACGATCCATTCCCATTTCGTTTGCGCACGCAGATCGTTAATCCCATGGTGCTTCGATAATTTTCAGCTAGTGTGTCGCCCGCGACGGAAAACGTGCGCACTGACGTGAACCGTGACTCTGAACCCTGACCATGCAGGAGGACGAGATGGACGATCGCTCGATCGGCAGCACGGAAGAAACGCTGGATCCGGAGTCGTGGGAGGAGTTGCGGCAGCTTGGCCATCGCATGGTGGACGACATGTTCTCCTACTTCGAAGACCTGCGAAAAAGGCCCGTTTGGCAGCCGATGCCCGAGGACGTTCGCGCGCGATTCCAAGAGCCGATACCGCTCACCCCGCAAGGTGCGGAAGAGGCGTATACCGACTTCACGAAGCTGATTCTGCCTTACGTTACCGGCAATGCGCATCCACGCTTTTGGGGATGGGTGTGCGGAAATGGCACCGGATTGTCGATGCTGGCCGAAATGCTTGCAGCGGCCATCAATTCCAGCGTCGACGGGTTCGACGACGCGGGGACCTATGTCGAGGCTCAGGTGATCGCATGGTGCAAAACCATGCTGGGATATCGGCCCGAGGCCAGCGGCATCCTCCTGAGCGGATGTTCGATGGCCAACTTCGTGGGCCTGGCCGTGGCCCGCAACAATTTACGGGACGCAGACGTCAAACAGAGGGGGCTGGCCGGGACGAGCCCCTTGATCGTATATGGCTCGACCGAGGCACACTCCTCGATTCAAAAGGCCGTGCAGCTCCTCGGGCTCGGCACCCACGCGCTGTCCCGAATCCCCGTCGACGACGCGCACCGCATCGATGTGCGCGCGCTGGCGTCTGCGATCGAACACGACCGCGCGGCGGGCCGCATCCCGCTGGCCATCATCGGCACGGCGGGCACCGTCAACACGGGCGCCATCGACGACCTTCCTGCCCTGGCCGATCTGGCCGCGCGCCAGCGCATCTGGTTCCACCTCGATGGCGCGTTCGGCGCCTGCGCGGCCCTCTCCCCGGCCTTGCGACCCAAGCTCGCCGGCTTGGAGCGCGCCGATTCAATCGCCTTCGATCTCCACAAGTGGATGTATTTCCCTTACGAGGCCGGCTGCGTCCTGGTCCGCTCGGACGCCGAGCACCGCGCGGCGTTCCGCTACGAGGCAGCCTACATGGCGCCTTCGACCCGGGGCTTGTCGGCCGCGCGATCGCAACCGTTCACCGAGTACGGGCCCCAACTGTCCCGAGGGTTTCGTGCCCTCAAGATCTGGATGGGCATCAAAGAACATGGAATCGACAAATTCCGGCGCCTGATCGAGCAAAACGTGGCGCAGGCCCGCTACCTCGCGGAGTTGGTCACGGCATCCCCGGAGCTGGAGCTGCTGGCGCCCGTATCCCTCAATGTCGTGTGCCTGCGTTACCGGTTCCCGGGCGACGACGATCAGCGCAACACGTTGAACCGCGAGCTGCTCCACCGATTGCAAGAGAGCGGCGCGGCGGTGCCATCGCACACCGTCTTGAATGGACGCTTCGCGCTGCGCGTGTCGATCACCAACCATCGCAGCCGCCGCGAGGACTTCGACTTTCTGGTGCACGAGGTCGAGAAGCTCGGACGCGAGCTCGTGCGCGAGCCCGGACGACAGCCCACGGGGACCCGATGATGCCGCTCGAAAGCAAGCTCGAACGCTTTTTTGCCATCTGGGAGTTCAAGGTCGACTACATCCTGGGCGCCTCGGACGTGGATGGTTATCCGCTCGCCGAGCTTCTCCGTCTGGCCGATGGCGACTCCCTCGATCGCTGGAGCTCCCTCACCCTCGGCTACACCGAAACGGCCGGGCACCCTGCCCTGCGCGCGGAGATTGCGCGCCAGTACGAGACGGCGACCGCCGACGACATCGTGGTGTGCGGCGGCGGCGCCGTCGAGGCCTTGTACCTGTCGATGCACACCCTGGTGGACACCGGCTCGCACCTGGTGGTGGTCTGGCCGGCGTTCGAATCGCTCACCAAAGTCGCGCTCGCGGCCGGCGCCGAGGTGACCTTGGTGCCCCTCTTGGCCGAGGCCGGGTGGGAGCTCGATCTGGACGCGGTGCGGCGGGCCCTGCGCCCGAACACCCGGGCCATCGTGATGAATTATCCGCACAACCCCACCGGCGCGCAGTTGTCCCGCGCGGCATTTCAAACGTTGATCCAGCTCGCTCGGGAGCGGGGAATCCCCATCGTCTCGGACGAGGTGTATCGGTTCATGGAGCTCGATCCGGCGCTGCGCCTGCCGGCGGCCGCGGACTTGGACGAGCGCTCCATCAGCGTCGGCGTCATGTCCAAAGCGTATGGCCTCGCCGGGCTGCGCGTAGGATGGCTCGCCTGCCGCGATCCGGAGCTGCGCCGGCGGATCGTCGCCATGAAGGATTTCACCACCGTTTGTTGCTCCGCGCCCTCGGAGATCCTGGCCTTGATGGCCTTGCGCGCGCGGGAGCAGGTGGTCGCCCGATGCAACCGCATCGTCACGGACAACCTCGCGCACGTCGATGCGTTCTTCCATCGGTGGGAGGGGTTGTTCTCCTGGGTCCGCCCCAAGGGTGGCACCGTGGGATTCCCCCTCTTGAAATCGCCGATTCCAATTGGCGATTTCGTCACGGAGCTGGTCGAGCAAGAGGGTGTCCTGCTGCTGCCGGGGCATGTCTTCGATCACCCGGAGAACCGATTCCGAATCGGCCTGGGGCGCCGCTCGCTGCCCCGCGCGCTCGAGCGCCTCGATGCGTTCGTCAGCCGGCGTTTCGGCTCCAGCGCGCGCTGAATCGTCACCGCGCGCACGGCGCGCTTCCACGAAATAGGAGGAGCTCATGGAATACATCGTTACGAACGGTGAGAGCATTCCCCAAGGCAACCTCGAGGGGGACGTCGACGTCCCCTTGGCGTTCATCGCAGGAAAGGACAAACGACGCGCCTTGCCGCGCGAAATGTTTCAAAGGATGCCCGTCGTGTTCCTCACGAAGTTCTTCTTTGCCCTGGGGATCATCGCCACCGCCACCGCGGCCATCGCCTGGAAGCCGACAGGGCCCGTCATCGCCGTGGCCATCTTGGTCAATGGCCTCATCTTCGCGCACCTGGTCGAATTGCAGCACGAGTGCATGCACAACCATGCCTTCCGCTCCCCAAAACTGAATCGCCTCTTCGGCGTGCTGTGCGGCGTTTTCATGATGAGCTCTCACTCGCACTACCGCTACGATCACCTGCGCCACCATGCTTATTTGGGCACCAAGATCAATATGGAGCACTTCCGATACCGATTTCAGAACCTGAACTCGATCTTCGGGTTCACGCGCGCCTTCTTCGATCCGAGCCGCTTCGGGCGGGTGGCCGGCATCCTCTGGCGCGCGCTCCTGCGCCGGCCCATCCCGGGGATCGAAAAAGAGAAGTACGATCGCGACATCAAGAACGAATATATATTCTACTTCGTCCTTCTGCTGGCCAGCATCGCCTACACGGCATACAGCGGCTCGTGGTTACCGCTGCTGGCCTGGTGGGCTCCGGCGCTGCTGGTCGCCGAAGGCGTGCACTTCCTGATCGAAATGCCCGAACATTTCGGCCTAAACACGCAAACTCAGCAAGACGTATTGTCCAATACGCGCACCATTCGAACGTCGGCCATCGTCACGTGGTTCGTCAATGGCAACAACTTGCACACGGCGCATCACTACCATCACGGTGTGCCCATGTGCAATATCAAGAAGCTGCACGCCATGATGGAAAAGGACATCAAGGTCTTCGAGCCGTCGTATCGATCGCTTTATCGGGCCATCTTGGCCGGTAAAATCAAGCACGCGCCCGACGAAACGTGCATGGAACGGTGATTCGGACTCCCCATCACGCCGCCCGCGCCTTGCGCCAGTTCAGGGCAAGGGACGTGAGGACGCCCGCGAGGAGCGCCCAGAACGCGGCGCCGATGCCGAACAGGGAGACCCCGGACAAGGCCACCAAGAACGTGATGATGGCGGGCTCGCGTTGATGCTCGGTGGACATGGCCGTGTGAAGGCCATTGGCGATGGTCGCGAAGAGCGCGATCCCGGCGACCGCGAAGACCAGCTCTTTGGGAAATACGGTGAAGAGCGCGCCGATGGTGGCGCCGAACACCCCGGAGAGCAGGTAAAAGAGCCCGGCGAACACGCCGGCCATGTAGCGCTTGGACGGATCTTCGTGCGCCTCTTTGCCCATGCAAATGGCGGCCGTGATGGCCGCGAGGTTGAGCGAGCAGCACCCGAACGGCGCGAGGAGCATGTTCAGCACCCCCGTGCTCGTAATGAGCGGCGATATGGGCGTGCGGTATCCGGATGCGCGGATGGCCGCCACGCCGGGGACGTTTTGCGAGGCCATGTTCACCACGAACAAGGGAACACCGATGCCGATGAGCGTGGGCCACGAGAACGAAGGCGCGATGAACACGGGCGTGGCCAGCGCCACGTGAAAGGTCTCGACGTGCATCAGCCCGCGCGCCCACGCCACCGCGCTGCCCGCGATCATCACGCTGATGACGGCGTAGCGAGGCCAGAGCCGTTTTCCGATCACGTACGTGGCCAGCATGGTCAGGACCAAGACGAGCTGCGATTTCATGGCCACGAAGACATCCATCCCAAAGCGCGCGAGGATGCCGGCGAGCATGGCCGAGGCCAGGGGCAACGAAATGCGGCTCAACGCCTTTTCGAACCACCCCGTGACGCCGACCAATGTGGCGAGCGCGCCGGAGAAAAGAAAAATGCCGATGCTCTCCGACATGGGAACGCCGGGGAGGCTCGTCGCCAGAATGGCCGCGCCCGCAGTCGACCAGGCGGTGACCACCGGTGCGCGGTAGCGCAGGGATAGCCCGATGCACGTGAGCCCCGTTCCCATTCCGATGGACCACAACCACGAGCTCGTCTGCTCCGGGGTGGCGCCGGCGGCGGACGCAGCTTGAAAAACGACGGCAATGGAGCTTGTAAAGCCGACGAGGACGGTGATGAAGCCTGCGGCGACGTTGGAGCCGGAGAGCGCGGACGTCGGGGCGGCGGGTGAGGCGAAGGTTCTCATCGATGGTCTCTGCGCCCGTTCTTGGGGTCGCGCGCGCCGAAGTTCGAGGGGTTTCGGCCCTCTCACGAGCGCGCGGGCGGCGTCGTGCGCCGCGCCCTGTCGCGCGGCGCTTCGCCGAACCAGCGGCGGCATGCGTGCGTGAACGCGCTCGGATCGGAGAAACCGGCGTCGAGGGCGGCCCGGGTAATGCTCATATCCGGCCGCGCCAAAAGACGCTCGGCCGCCTCGCGACGGGCGCCATCGAGCAAGGCACGGTAGCTCGTCGCGTGGGCCGAGAGCGCGCGGCGAAGGGTGCGAGGGGTGAGCCCGAGCCGTGCGGCCACGGCGGGCATCGGGCACGCGGCGCCGCTCGCGAGCGCGCGTGCGATCTCGTCGCGCACGCGCGCGAGGAGCGGCCGCTCTCCGCGCGAGGTCAGCTGCGCGAGCTGCTCGTCGGCCTGGGCGCACAACCATCGCCCGAGCGCGGCGTTGGCGCCGGGCGGTGTTCCGTCGAACGGCTCGCGGCGAAAGACGATGCGATCGAAGGGCGCGTCGAACGCGATGGCGGTGGCAAAAAAATCGCGGTGCGCGCGTGTATCGCGCGGCGCGCGGTGCCGAAAGGAGACGGCGATGGGGTCGATGCGCGCGCCGCAGAGCTGGCGCACGCCGGAGAGCGCCTGCGCGAGCGCCGTCTCGTGCGAGAGGCGCACGCCGAGGTTCAGGGGCATCGCGCAAAATCGCCGCACCTCGAGGCGGCGCGCGTCCAGGACGATTTCCCAATGGACGGCGTCGTTCAAGAGGGCATTGTACTTCGCCAACGCGCGCATCCCCGCGAGCGCCGTCGGCGCCGTCATGGCCACGAAGCCGAGGAGCTCCAGATCTTCCAGCCGCGACGCGGCCGCGAGCGATACGGGCAAATCGGGAGCGTCGAGGGTGCGCGCAAGGCGGGCCCACAAGTCGAACATCTGGCTCGCGGGGATGCGCGCGCCCTCGCGCCGCGACGGCTCGCGCGCGGATGGCCCACGATGAAATGGCTCGCAGGGGAAGCCGCGCCCGATGGCCCAGCGGAGGACCCGGTCGGCGTTGCGGGAGGCGATCGTTCCAGAGGTGTCCACGCGGATACGTACGCACGATCCACACCAATGGTTTCGCCCGCGGGGCGCGCATGCCGCAGCCCTCGCACCATGACAACGTGATCGCTACGGCCGGGTGAAGCCGAGGATGGCCCGCCCCGCGACCAAAATCGTGCGATTGGGGGCGCGCGGGGGCGCGTTCGTATGCACCGTAAAACCATCGCGCATGAACGCCGTGCGCACGCGGGTGATGGGCGAAGCGGCGTGCGCCTCTTTGACGAAGTCCATGACGACGGACGGCATGGTGATGGAGTCGCCGCCCAAGGTGGCGCAGAAGATTTCGACGAACCGCTTTTTCGGCGCGGGCATGGCCACCGGCGGCAGCTGGCTGACGTCCGCGTCCGTGGTGGTGAGCCGCACGATGGTGGCGTCGGCCTTTCCGCAGCTGGCGCAGCCGAGGATCACGGGATCGCCGTTCACCGGCACGTTCGTCAGGCGCGCGGTGTTGGCGTCGTCGAGCACGAAGGGATCGCCGGCGGCGAGGGTCGTTTCGGGGAATGCAAACGCGCTCCCCGCGCCGGGCGTGAGCTGGACGGCGACGGCGGATAGCCGCGTCCCGGTCGCCGGCGGGCATACGTAACCTCGCCCGCTCTCGAAGCGGCAATCGAGAGGTCCGCCCTCCACCCCGGAGACGCGCACCGCGCCGTGATCCTCCAGCGCCGGGATTGGCTCCTTCGCGAGATCGTACGACCACGCTTTGCACCCCGTCAGCGCGCCGGGCTGCTCCTCGTAATCGGGCGCGCGCGCCGCGTTGAACAAGATATTGACCGTCAGCGCGCGCCCGGCGGCCGGCACATTGGCAATCGAAATATCCTGAATCGAAATGAGCCCCGTGTGGGTCGCACGCCCCGACGCCCCATCGTCCATACCGACGTCGCGCGGCCCCGCATCGCCCGCGCGCTCGTCGCGCGCTCCCTCCGAGTCGGGACAACCCGCCACACAGCACACCGTCGCCACCACCGCGATCGCACGGCGCAGATGGGAGAAGAAGAAAGCTCGTTCGAAGCTACCGACCATCATATCGACCTCCGCCGGCCGCGCAGAAGGTGCGCAGCCGACGGTCAGCCTGAACGCGCCCGGCCGGGCGACTTGTGCGCCGCGGCCAAAGAGTTGGTCGCTCGTACCGGCCGCGCCTCACGGCGGCGGCGACGATCCCTCGTTCCAACGGAGCACGAGGTACTCGACCGCCCTTCCCTCTTGCACGCACGTGATGGCGCCCGCCACGCGAAACCCCAGGCGCGCCGTGAGCCGGAGGCTGCGTTCATTCCACGATTGGACCACAGCGCGCAACGACGATGCACCAAACCGGCGGCACACGAAGTCCATGACGGCGCCGAGAAAGCCGCCGCCGAGCCCTCGACCCACGAGGTCCGGCCGCATCCCCACGCCGACATCGACCACCCCCGGCTCCTCGGAGAGCCCCGGCACCCGCGCCTCGGCCCCCACGCATGCGAAGCCTACGAGCGCGCCCTCGCCACCGGCATCGACCACCGCGAAGTAGCCATCGCTCGCCTCCAGCGGCCCATCGGTCGGACGTGGGTCGTAGATGCTCCATGGCCCTTCGTACCGCCACTGCGCGATCGCCTCCGCGTCCGCCGGCGTGAGCTCCCGCACCAAAACGCGCAGCGGCGCACGAAAGGCTGTCCCCTCCCTTTGATTTCGATTTATTTCGTTTTCTTTCATTTTGTCCCGAAGATCAACCCCGAATCGTTGCACATCACCTGCGCCACGCCCAATCCGCGTGATCGTCATCCATACCATCACGACCGTCGGTCGCGCGCAGCTCGAGGGTCACGAGACCCGACGTATCGATGTCGAGCGCTGTAGGAGCCTCTCCGCCACCTTGATCTCCCTATGCACAAGCAACCGGTCGTCGCCGTCGATTTGAAACCGTGAATGACGCGTCGCCGCCAATTCTACGCACGCACGTGCTCCACCGAATCGTGTGGATTTCGTAAAAATACGTAAGTAGCATCGAAAGTATTCGAAAGCCACTCGAAGAGGCTCCTGCGCCCACCCTCTTCGCCTAGCCAGGGGAACTACGGACATGACTTTACGAGCACTCGAGAAGAGGTTATCCGCCGTACACCATTTCGTATGGCCGTGCAGCCTTCTCGCGCTGGCCTTGCCGAATGGGGGTTGCTCCTCGCCCGACTCGCCCGCATCACCGACCGAGCCGGCCGGGCCGGAATCGGTCGAGGTGCGAAGCGAAGCGCTTGCCACCACCCTCGGCAACCTCACGGCGTTCAGCCCGAGCGGGAGCACCTTCACTTTGTCGGCGGGCGCCGACAAAGTGCGCATTCGATTCTTGCAGCCCGACGTCTTTCGGATGGAGCTGGCGCCGGGCGGCACCTTCACCGATCCGGTCGCGGGCAAGGTCCTCCAAAGAACCGATTTCGGACAGGTGCCCGTCACCCACGCCGACGCGGGCGACTACTACCGCATCGAGTCCGACGCGCTCGTGCTGCGCGCGTACAAGAAGCCGCTGACATTTGCGCTCTACAAGAAAGACAACGCGACCTTGCTCTGGCGGGAGCAGTCGGGTCTCTCGTGGGACGATCAAGGCACGCAGCAGAAGCTCGTTCGCGGCGCCGACGAGCAATTCTACGGCGGAGGGCTTCGCCTGGGCGCGTGGGCGCTGCGCGATCTCACGGTGCCCATCAAGGTCTTCAACAGCTGGAAAGAGGGCGAGAACGCCAGCCCGGCGCCTTTTTACATGAGCACCGCGGGATATGGAGTGGTGCGCAACACCTGGACGGCCGGATCGTATCAATTCGGCGCCACCGTCAGCACCCGCCACGGCGAGAAGCGATTCGACGCCGTGTACTTCGCGGCCGGTCATCCAAAGGAGGTGCTCGATCGCTACACCGATGTCACGGGCAAACCCTTTCTCGCGCCGCTCTTCGGGTTGGAGATGGGTCACGCCGACTGTTGGAGCACGCACGACACCGATCCCGACAAAGGGCCGGTCAACCGCGCGGGCCACCTTCGAACGCCCGACGTGATCGCCTACGCCCAGGCCGCGCGCGACAACGATATGCCCGGCGGCTGGTTCTTGCCCAACGACGGCTACGGGTGCAACTACGAAGATCTTCCGAGCACCGTGAAATCGCTCCACGATCGCGGCTTCTATACCGGACTATGGACCAGCACCGGCTTGGCCAACGTGGCGTGGGAGGTGGGCACCGCGGGCACCCGCGCCATCAAGACCGATGTGGCGTGGATTGGCCGGGGTTACAAATTCGCGTTCGAAGGGGTGGAGCAAGCGGTCGCCGGCATCGAGAGCAACAGCAACGCGCGCCGCTTCGTGTGGACGGTCGACGGATGGGCGGGCACGCAGCGCAACGCCGTGGTCTGGACCGGGGACACCAAAGGCGATTGGAACGATATGCGCTTTCACGTCCCGGCCCTCGCCGGCGCGGGCCTCTCGGCCCTCAACTACGCCAGCGGCGACGTCGATGGCATTTATTACGGCAGCCCCGACACCTACAGCCGCGATCTTCAGTGGAAGTCGTTTCTCCCCGTGCTCATGAGCATGTCGGGTTGGGGCAATGTCAACCCGGAGAGGGGCTACAACGACAAACAACCCTGGCGCTTCGACGATGCGCACAAGGCCATCCACCGCAAATACCTCAAGCTGCGCCAGCGCCTCTTGCCTTATCTCTACACCATGAGCCGGATCGCGCACGAAACCGGCGTGCCGAGCACGCGCGCCATGGTGCTGGAGTACCCCAACGACCCAAAGGCGCGGGACAACACCACCAGCCAACAATTCATGGCCGGCGATGCCTTCCTGGTGGCACCGGTCACCTCCAACACCGCCACCCGCGATGGCATCTATCTGCCGCAGGGCACGTGGACCGATTATTGGTCGGGCAAGGTGTACGTGGGGCCGGCCACAGTCAACGGCTACGCCGCGCCGCTCGACCGATTGCCGCTCTTCGTGCGGGCCGGCTCGATCGTGCCCATGTGGCCGCAGATGCTGCACCACCGCGAAAAGCCGAAGGACCCGATCACCCTCGATATCTATCCGCCCGCGCAGGCCGGGAGCGCGAGCTTCAGCCTTTACGAGGACGACGGCGTCACCCGCGACTACGCGGCCGGCAGATATGCCAAACAGGCGATTCGGGTCGAGGTGCTCGCCAATGGAACCATGGCGGTGGCCGTCGGCCCCAGCCAAGGCGATTACACGGGCAAACCTACGAGCCGGCGCTACGAGCTCACCATCCATATGAAATCGGCGCCCGCGCGCGTGGTGCTCGACACCACCGCGCTGACCTACCATGCGTCGCGCGCGGCCTACGACGCGGCGAGCGAGGGCTGGTTCTTCGACCCCGCGGATCGATCCGGCGTTCTTTCCATCAAGATCCCGCAACGCTCGCTGAGCACCTCGTTCGGGGTGTCGCTATGAAACGACGGGACTTTCTGGGCGGCGTGCTCGGTGGCTGCGCGACGGCGGTGCTCACCGGAACCACCTCCTGCGCCGGCTCTCCGGAGGGATCGGCGCCGTACGACGGCGAAGGCGCGCAGGCGCTCACGGATTCGCGAAATAGCACCGATGCGGCGCCGCGCACGGGGCTCACCATCGACGGCAACCGTTTTCTGCTCGACGGCAAACCCTTTCGAATCATCAGCGGATCCATTCATTATTTTCGCATTCACCCCGACCAATGGAAGGATCGGCTGAACCGGCTCCGCATGATGGGGCTCAACGCGGTCGACGTTTACGTCCCTTGGAACTTCCACCAGCCCCACCCGAACGTTCCCCCCAGCTTCACGGGTTGGTGCGATCTCCCCAAGTTCCTGCTTGCGGCGCAGGGCCTCGGGCTCCACGTGATCCTTCGCCCTGGGCCGTACATCTGCGCGGAGTGGGATCTCGGCGGTCTTCCGGCGTGGCTGCTGACGGCGGACCGGATGCGGCTGCGCACCTCCGATCCGCGCTTCATGGCGGCCATGGATGCGTGGTTCGGCGAGCTCTTGCCGGTGGTGAGGCCCCTGCAGGCCAAGGCGGGCGGGCCCATCGTCGCGGTGCAGATTGAAAATGAATATGGGAGCTTCGGCGACGACCAAACATACCTGCAGCACATTCGAAAGGTGCTGGTCGACGGCGGGATCGATAGCCTCCTCTTTTGCTCCAACGGCACCTCGGAGGCCATGTTGAAGAACGGGAACATCCCGGGCGTCTTCGCCACCGCCAACTTCGCGGGCGACCCGACCGGCCCCTTCGCCGATCTTCGTCGCTTTCAACCTTCGGGCCCGCTGTTCTGCACCGAGTATTGGGACGGCTGGTTCGATCACTGGGGCGAAGGCCACCACACCACCGATCCCGCGACCACCGCCGCGAACGTGGACAAGATGCTCGCCATGGGCGCGTCGGTGAATCTGTACATGGCCGCGGGCAGCACCAACTTCGGCTTTTGGGCGGGCGCCAATCATGGTGATTCGTACCAATCGACGGTCACCAGCTACGATTACCACTCCCCCGTGGGCGAGGCCGGCGAGCTGACGGAGAAGTTCACCCGGCTGCGCCAAGTCATCGGCAAATACACCACCTTGCCGGCCGGCCCGCTCCCTGCGCTACCCCCGCGCCTCGCGCCGCAAACGGTGAATGTCGATGGCATGGTCGGCTTGGTCGAGTCCTTTGGGAGCCTGACCACCCCGGTCGCGCGCACCAAGCCCGTCCCCATGGAGCAGCTCGGTCAATCCTACGGGATGATTCATTATCGAACAACCCTCCGCGGCCCGCGACCATCGGCCAAGCTCACCATCCGGGATCTGGGCGATTGGGCGTTCGTCTACCTCGACGGCAAGCACGTGGCGCGGCTCGATCGCAATACGCCGTCGATCGGGGCCAACATCACGGTCAACGGCGCCTCCAGCCAGCTCGATTTGTTGGTCGATTGCAACGGGCGCATCAACTTCGGCTCCCGCATCTTCGATCCCAAGGGCATCGGCGGGGACGTGCTCCTCGGAAACGAGGCGCTCACCGGATGGGAAATCCGCCCTCTGCCCCTCGACGATCTGCGCGGGCTCACGTTTCGCGCCGTGGGCGGCCCCGCGCCTCAGGGCGGGACCTTTTATCGCGCACGAATGAACATCACGGCCCCGGCCGATGGCTTTTTGGCCTTTCCAGGCTGGGGCAAAGGGCTCGTTTGGTTGAATGGATTTCTGCTCGGCCGCTATTGGGATCGCGGGCCTCAGCGCACCTCGTATGCCCCCGCCCCGCTCTGGCGCGCGGGGAGCAATACGCTCCATCTGCTCGAGCTCCATGAATCCGGCACCCAAATCGAGCTTCGCAACAAGCCCGATCTCGGCTGATACGCGCCCTTACGTTCGAGGAACGTGCGCCGTGCCCGCGGGCAGCACCGCCGCGAGCACGGCGGCCGTATCGGACAAATCCGGAAAGGTCGCGTGCGCGCCGGCCGCCCGCAAATCGGCTTCGCGGGTGTGCCCGGTGGCGACGCCAATGGCGATGGCGCCATGATGCAACGCGGCCTCGACGTCGTGCACCGTATCGCCAATCACCACCACCGAGGTGGGGGCGAACGGTGCACCATGTTTGGCCGCCGCATTTCGCATGGCATCGAACACCAGATCGTGACGATGGGCGGACATCGCGCCATAACCGCCGATCTCCATATCCAAGTACACGTCGAGCCCGAAGGGCGCGAGCTTGTAGCCGGCGATCACCGGCAAGTTCCCGGTGACCAAGCTTTGGACCACCGACGGCAGGGTGCTCAACGCGGTGAGCGCGGCCTTGACCCCGGGCAGCGCCCGGCCGCGCTCGGCGATGGATTTGTCCTCGGCGACGGTGGCGATCAGCGCCTCGAACAACCCCGTGAGCATGGCATCGCTCCCATCCACGCCGTGGGCGGCGAGCAGTTCCATGCTGATCGCGCGCTCCGTCCTCCCCGCGGTGGAGGGATAATGGAGCATTTCGCGACCCACCGCTTTGATGAACGCCCGCTCGTACCATTGCCGGCCAAGGCCCGGCATCTCGACGAGGGTCAGATCGATATCCCAAAGAACGAGCGTCGTGGGCGCCATCACCTCGGCATAGTGCCACGTACCGCGCAGCGCGTCACGGTCCGGCGTAGGGTACGGGGCGGCCGACGAGCTCCTCGAAGCGGCGGGTGTCGAAGACGATGACGTTCTCTGCCACGCGCCCATCGCGCAGACGAATGCGGTCCATGCCGCTCATCGTAAAGGGACCGCGGGCCCCGGTTCCGTGCGCGCGCCAGCGGATGAAGAGCAGATCGCCGTTGGTCGCGTGCTCGATGACATCGAGCCGGAGATCGGGGACGACCTCCAGCACGCGTGCAATGCGCTCCGCGTATGCCGTGAGCCCGCGGGCTGGCTCGTCGGAGCCCGGCCAATGTCCGATCACGTCGTTCGTCACGGCGTGCGCGACCAGCGCAGGATCGGGCCGGGCCCAGAACTGGGCAAAATTCTCCACCGAAAACCCGCGCGGGGTGAGGTTCGCTTCGGTCGTGTTCACGTGTTCGTTCATGGGGGAGCTCCTTTCACCAATCACCGATGGGAAAGGTGCCACCCCTACGCGGCCCGATCGATTACGCGCGAGGTAATGTCTCGGCCGTTTGCAGCGCCACGATCTCACCCGCGACCTGTGCGCCTTGGTCCAAGCAGAGCATGCGCACCCGCCCCGAGGCGGCCACGCGATCCTCGCTGTCGCGAACGGCGACCTCCCACACTTGCGTGCGGTGTCCGCGATGGAGCGGCACGGCGCGCGCGCGAAGCACCCCCACGCGCACCGCGCGCAAAAACGACGTGGTGTTCTCGAGGCCCACGGACGTCTGCCCCTGCGGCATGGCGTAAATCGCGGCCGCCACGCTGGCGAGCGACTCCACCAGGCCGGCATACACGCCACCGTGAACGATCCCGTAGGATTGCAAAAGATTCTCCGTCACGAGAACTTCCGCCTCGACGACATCGTGCGTGGCGCGCGTATAAACGATGCCGAGGGTCTTATCGAAGCCGCTTTGATGCGCATTCAGGTACGGAGAGATATCCTGACCTTGGGCGAGTGCAGACGCGAGATCGGAGGGTTCGTGGTTCATGATGCTTCGTACGTTAAATCATGACCCGAGCATCCCCAGGATGAGAAAGGCGAGGAAGCCGGCGAAGAACATGGCCGTGAGTGCGAGAGTCTCCTCCTCTTCGTGAGCTTCGGTGAGGAGCTCCTCGGTCACCAGGAAGAGAAGTGCAGCAGCACCGAACGAGAGCACCCCGGCCAGCCACGCGTTCGAGAGCTGGCTGAGAAGGACCATTCCAATGGCGGCCCCGGCGAGGAAGGTCGCCGACAGCCCAATCAACACCACCAGGCTGCGCGCCCGCGCGATGCCCAACTTCGACATGCCGGCGGCGACGGCGAGCCCCAAGGAGACGAGCTCGATGGCAAGTGCCACCGCCAACATGCGGCCCTCTTTGGAGCCGGCCGCAAAGCCAATGCCGATCATGAACCCATCGATCACCAGATCGATGGCGATGCCGGCGAGCATGCCTATCGGCAGCGCGATGGGCTCGACCGTGTTCGGCGGCCGGCTTTGGGGCTCCTTCGTGGGGTCGGCCGGCGGTTCGGGTCGTTCGTGTTTCTCGTTTGCATGACTGAACGCGCGGAGGCCCAACATGGCCGCAACGCCAATGGCAAACCCAATGGCCGTTTCGATGGGGCGATGATCCCGAAGAAGATCGGGAATGAGCTCCACGGCAACGACAGCAAAGACCACGCCGGCCGCCAGATGAAGGATGGCACTGCGCATCCATGCGGTGGGTGGTCGCAACGTCGCCACGGCGCCGCTCACGACCAACAGAGCCGCGGGGAATAACGCGAAAATCAGCTGCTCGAGGGTGGGCATGGCGCGGAATGCCCTTTTCACCTGGCCCCGCAGGTGGCGGATGTCAATCCGCCTACGCCGCACCCTTTCGAACGCGCTCGTGCCAGGGCATGTTTGCGGTAAAGTCGGGAAGACGGATTCATGATTGCGCTGGAGATCATACGGGGGCGTCGGATGGGGAAGTATTTCGAGTCATCGGCGCAGGTGCTCCACATCGGGCGGCTCGAGCATCACAATGATTTCGTCCTCGACGACTCCTGCGTGTCGCATCAACACGCGCGCATCGTGCGCGACGGCGATCGCTACATTGTCTACGATCATGGGTCCACCAGCGGGACATCCATCGTTCGAAAAAAGGAGCGCATCCGGCTCGACAGCAGCAACGAGCATCGGGTGGTCCTGGTGAGCGGCGACACCATCGAGTTTGGAACGGTGGCCGTGCGGATCACGCTCTCGGGCGATCCCAAAGGACGAACGGCCGGCAGCCTCGCGATGCGAAGGGCACCGCTGGATATCAAAGACATGCTGGCCGAGTGGCGCGCGCGCGCCGAGGTGTATAGCCGGGAGCATCAGCGCGTGGCCGTCCGGTTGGAGCGAAGGCACTATTGGCTCGGTATTCCAAGTACGATGATGGGGGCCATCGTCGGAACCGCCATCTTCGGCAGCATCGAAAAAGCCGCATCGAGCTTCTGGCTCAAGGCGGTGTTGGCGGCCGCCAGCATGGGCGCGGCGTGCCTGGTCGCCCTGCAAACATTTTTGCGCTACCTGGAGAGGGCCGGCCAGCACAATTTGGCACATGCCGAGTACGAGGATATTGCGCGCTCGCTCGAGCTCTTGTCGATGACCGAGAAGTCGCGCGAGGATTGGGTGAAGTGCCTCGAGGGGTTCAGTCAGAGGCTGGAGGCCATCAAGGGACGGGCGCCGCTTCCCTTCAATGTCGATATGCTGGAGCGCGAGGTGGAGGAGCTCAGCAACAAGCTTCGCTCCAAGGTGCGCGCGAGCGTGAAGAAGAAGCTGGTGCAGCGGGAAGATGATTCGCTCTCCGATATTCTCGAGGGGTTCGATCGTGGGCGTGAGAGCGAGCCGCCGCGGATGCGAGGCTCTCCGGCCTTGCCCTCCAAGCCCTCCACCAACGGCGCTCCGCCGCCGCCGGAGTCGGGGGCGAGCTTCGTCCGTCAGCTTCGCGATTTCGAGGCGGCGCCGCCAAGTGAGGATGGATGATGGAAAAGCGAAAGCGGGTGGCGGATATCAAGGAGCTGTTGGCGCTTTGGCGGGCACACGCGGAGGTTCGCCGCCGCGAGCACTATCGCCTGGCCATGGAGCATTCCGCTCTCCAGGAGATGTACTTGGATATCGCGCAAGAGCTCCATCGGCTTTCGAACGCCGAAAAGACGCGCCCCGAGTGGGTACGAAGCTTGAAGCATCTGGCCTTTCGACTCGACACCGTGCGCAATGCCATGCCGCGCCCGCGCGAGACGGCGGACTTGGAGCACCAGACAGAGTATTTGAGCGGCGAGCTGCGGTCGACCGTACGGGCATCTTTGACGAAGGATCCTCCGCCACTTCGTGATCGGTTCGAAGATTCCGAGCTACCTCCGCCGAGAGGGTTCCCGCCACCTCCGGCGGCCATGCATCCTCCGCCCAGCGGGCCGCCGCGGACCTTGCCGATGGAGTCGCCCATACCGGTACCGCGCAACGCATTGCCATTGCCCGGCGCTCCGGCCCCGCTACACGGGTCCAAGCTCCCCGAACACGACATCCGTCTCCCTGAGGTGACGGACCCAGCCCCGCGACTTCTGCCGTGGGTGCAGACGACTTCTGGCTCCGCCGATCCGAACAGCTTTACCAGCCAGCTCGCGGACATCCACGAATTGCCAGACGATGATGATGTAGACGATTGATACTATACGCGAGCGCAGCGTCGATTAGCGCGCGGCAGCGCGAACGGAAACGATGGCGTTCGTCACATCGCCGATGGTTTCGATGCGTCCCAACGCGTCATCGGGGATGGATACGTGAAAACGCTCTTCGCACTCGAGGACGATTTCGACGAAATTTAGGCTAAAAACGCCGAGATCGTCGAAGAAGTGCGTCGAAGCGTCCATGCGTGCTTGGTCGTGAGCAGGCCCCATCACGTGCTTACTCACAATCCGGATGGTTTCGGCCAGGGCCTCTTCGTGTTGCATCTCCATGATGACGTAACCCGCGATGTCGAAGAATCAACGTCCCCTCACAACAAATTAAGAAAGCTTCGCATCGCGCGAGGTTATTTCGAAACTGCAGCGAAACATTTTCGCAAAATGACGCACGCATGGCGCGCGCTGACACGGCGCCGAAACACGAACGTTCGTGCCATGCGGCGAACGCGATCCCCTCGCCGCGCGCTTGCACGTTTCATCAAGGAAACGAACAATGCGACGGAAGATCCGTTCCTGGCAGCGGAGCGCCAATCGCCGTCGCTTGGGCTCGCCAGCTCCAGCGGACGGAGCAGAACGTACCGCACGACGCGCCCGTGTGGCGCGCCATGCCGGAGGCAAGCACACAAAGCGGCGCCTCCACCGTCGCAACCGGTGACTTCAATGGCGACCGAAGCTCGATCGCTCCATCGCCAGTTCGAACCCATCGGGCTTCGCGACAAGCTGCGCATCATGCTCCGCTCGGCGTGCGTGCCGTAGCGCTCAATGCGGTTCATTGACCCGTACACGTTCCCCGAAGGTCCCCAAGGCGAAGAGTGGAAACGAGTACGTGTACGGAGACCCGCAGAGGGACGAATTGGAGCCGTCGTGCTCCATGCGGTCATTTATCCCGTACACGTTCCCGAAGGCCCCCAGGGTGAAGAGTGGAAACGGGTACGTGTACGAGAGACCCGCAGAGGGACGAATTGGAGCCGTCGTGCTCCATGCGGTCATTTATCCCGTACACGTTCCCGAAGGCCCCCAGGGTGAAGAGCGGGAACGGGCACGTGTACGAGAGACCCGCAAGGGTCGAGTTGGGGCGCGAACGTGTACCGGCACGGGCAAGCGCGCGGCCTTTCCGCCATTACTTCTTCCCGAAATCGGGCGGAAGCAACTCGGGCGGCAATCCGGCCGTGGGAGGACGCGGAAGATCCGTGGGCCGCTCCAAGGTCGAGGAGGGTCGACCGGCGTCGGGCCGGGGGTTACCCGCATCGGGGTTCGGAGCTAGCGACGTTTTGTCGTCGCTGCATGCTGCGAGGAGCAGCAGAGCGACGGCCAGCACCCCGAGGAGCCGGGGCGCTCGGCGGGACGCGCGGTCCATTAGTACTTCACCCACACTTCGTCGTTCGCTTTGAGCGCCGTGAGCGCGGTCGTGTCCGCGGTGGTCGCGATTTGCTCGGCCGTGGCCGGGTTCGGGCTGTATGCGGCGTTGCCTTTCCAAACGATGAGGGCATCGCCGAAGTACGTTTTCAGATCGGCCACGTCGACCGGCACGGTGATCTTGTTCCACCCGTTCACGTGCTTCGGCACGATCGTCAGGACGGGCGCCGGAAAGCCATGACCACCATCGGCTGCGGTCTCGCTCACGTCCACCCAATTGGACTCTTTCGTCTCCCCTTTCGTGTTGCGGCACTTCTGGTACGTCTTGAAGAGGAGCTGACTAAACGCCGTCTTCTTCGGCACGCCGATACGCAGCGACAATTTATAATAGTTCGTGTCGGCGTCGATGATATCGGCGTCCGGCTTTTGCCACGTCACTGCGGAGATCAAGCCCGCAGCGTTCTTCTCGATGGTCACTTTCCCGAACGGGCTCGGCACGGCTCGCACGCTCGTGATGGACGGCGGGATTTCCACGCGCACCGAGTATGTATCGAGGCCGTCGCACCCATGGCCGATACCAAACGAAATTTCTTGGGTCGAGTCCTCGGCTACGGGTCCGGAAAGTGAAATATGCGCGGCAGCAAGCGCCGGCACGGCGAAGCTGCACGTTCCTACGATCCAAGCGCTCGTCTTTTTCATCATGGCCCTCGCTCTCTCCTGGGCCGCGGTGTATCGCTGACGAGCCTGCGAGGGGAATGCGGCGTTTCGTCGCTGCGTCATTTCGTCGCAGTCGCGACACGGAATGTTACACGTGGTAGCGTGCGCCCCGATGCGCTTTCGATCCTCGAACGCGATGCTTGCGTACATCACGGCCGTTGCGGCACTCGTGTCGCTCGGGCTACAGGCCTGCAGCAGCGACAGTGGCGGAAAGAACGATCCCCCGCAAAACAATCCCGGCGACGCCGGGAACCCCCAGCCAACCAAGGACGGAGGGGTTCCGGCGTCGTGCACCACTGTCGTGGAGGCTCCCACCGTGTGCCCCGACCCCAAGCCGAGGTACGCCGATGTGGAGCCAATTTTCAATAAGCGATGCGTGTCGGTTTGCCATAGCGGCACGAAGCCAGGGATTTGGTCGCTCGCCGACTACGGCCATGTGGTCGACTGGGCCGATACCATTCGCAGCGAGCTCCTTGATTGCGCCATGCCGCCGCCCGACGCCAGCGCCGGCTTTACGAAGGAAGAGAAGCTCGCCATCCTGACCTGGCTTCGCTGCGACCATCCACGGTAACGGAAGGCGCTCTCACCCGAAGAACTCGCTGAGAGCGCCTGCCACTTTTTTACGCGTGACGTCACGTGCATGACGCGCTCTCGCATGCCCGGCGTGGGTCACCTGCTGGCGGCGCCGCGCCGCCTTTTCATCAGCGCGGGCCGCAACCGCCGCCGCCGCCACCACCACCGCCGCCTCCGCCACCGCCGCAGGTGACGCCGGCTTGCGCGCGCGAGACCTTCAGGTCGATGGCGCCGTTGAGCACATTCACGTGCAGCGCGGTGGCGTCGATGCTGCTCGCGCCCGCAGCCGCGGTGGTGATTTGCTCGTTGACGGTGATCTCCAGGAGCCCTTGGAGCGAGAGGACCTTGAAGTTCGCCTCCGTCGAGATATCGAACGGCTTGCCACCGATGACCAGGCGGACGATGGTACCGCCGGCCCACGAGTGCGCCGCGCCCTTGGCGTCGCACCACGACTCCGCCTTTTCCTCGAGCACGTCGGCTTGAATGCCGCCCTTCAGAATGCCATTCAGGAGGCCCGAGAGGGATTCGTCATTGATCCCCAGGCTCTCGACGAGATCGACCAGGTTGATCGAGATGGTGCCGCCGCGCCCGTCCTCACCGAGGACGTCCTTGAGGAGCCCGTCCGGGGCCGTGTGCAGCACCGACGCGTTCAATGTCGACGCAGCCGCGCTCGAGCGACCACCCGCAGCCTTGACGGCGCCGTTGAATGCGGCGGCCTGGAGGAGAGCGCCGGCGTCGACCGTGAGGAGGCTCTTGGTCAACGTACCGCCGGAGGAAGGCACGGCTTTCGTGTCGGAGATCACGAGCTGTCCATCCCACGACGTGACCGAAGGATGGCTCAAATCGACGAGGAGGCTGAGTGCGGCCGCGCGGCCCGAAAAGGACTTGGCCGCTCCATCGGCGGCGGGCCCCACGTTCGAACACGAAGGGTTCACGCCATCGCCCGTCAACGAATCGTCTTGCTGCGAGGCCGGCGCGCCGCCCGAGGCGCACCCGACCATTCCGACCGCGCCGAGTACGACGCCCAAAAGCCCAGTATGGAACAACCGTCTTTTATTCTCGCTCATGATATCCCCCGAGGGTCACGCCCACGCTCGATTACCTAGGCGTGTTTTGTGAGAGCTACGATGCCCTCCCCTCGCGGATGGGATTCAGACTCGGCCACGCTAATTTCAAATCGAAATCACTTTGACGCGCGGCGACGGCCCGAGCCGCGCATGGCGATTTCACCCGTGAATCAAGCGGCATCATGCGCTCGGAGCGAGCTTCACGTGATCATCGCCGCCGCTTTGAAGAAGGTGGCCGCCAAGAGAAGCAGCGTCAGGACCACCGCCACGACGATCGCCAGCGATACGTGGCGGCCGCGCCCCGCGAGCTTTTGCAGCACCTCGGACGCATCGGCGTCCGTGGTGTTCGCGGGCCGGGCCAGCGCTCGATGCGGCGCGAGCACCGCGAGAGGAGCCGCGCGCTCCATCGCGTCGGCGCGGGCCAAGAGCTCGCGCACCTCGGCCTCGGAGAAGACGGGGGTGATCGAGTCCGAGAAGATCGGAGTGACTCGATCGCCGTCGTTGGTATCGTTTTCGTCGACGTCCGTTTCAGGTGCGTGCCCCCAACTTCGTGCACCCCTTACGGCCGCCCTTGGGACCGGGGCCGCCGCTCGAATCGATGTATACGATTCGAGGTGGCGGCCCGGCGAAGGTGGAACCGTTTCGAGATCCCGTTTCTTGCTCGCCATACCCATGCTTTCCCCTCGTTCAGACGGGACGCCGTGCGCCGTGTCCCTACGAGACATGGTTCATTCGTATTCGCGCCCGCTCACGGCCCCGCTATTAATCGATTAATGACGCTTGTCGTGTCTGTCACGTGGTAAAGTACCTGACCACTGTTGCATGCGCCGCATCACACGCACCGCAATGGTGCGTACGTCATGCGGAAACGGGATGCCGAGTCCCACCAGGCGCACCTTTCGACTTCGTTCGAGGGAGGCTGCCATTCGCGCCGTTTTCCACTTCGTTTCCACGAGATACCGCGACGGACGCTTTTTCGACTTCGTTCGTGGAATGGTAGCCGGCAGCCGCCCGTAGAGCGGAATGGGGCCGCACGGCGCCTTCCCCCACGCCGGACGCCTTCCCTCTGCACCGCTTACCTCCGTCTCCGAACCACCTGACCCCGAGGCCCGACTTGCTTGCACTTCGATTCTTCACAAACCGCCACCATTCCGCCTGCATTGCATTGATTCTCGGGACTATTTCTTGCTCTGGATCGAGCTCGAGCCCTCCTGGAGGGCACAGCCCCGGTGGCATCGCGCTGCGCAATGTGGACGTAACAATCATCTACCCGCTGCCAGCCGCAGGCGAGCAAAGCGCCCTGCTCGGCCCCATGGATACCGGCGGCCGCGGCCCCCTGCTTCCGCGCACGGTGTTCGAGCAAGAGCACGTTCCGGACCTCGACGAGCTACAAAGCGTACCGACGGACACAGAGCGCGAGGCATCGCTGCGCGCCCTGGCGATGCGCTTCGATCCCTGCCCCAGGGTCACGATGCCGCCGCCGGCGGGGACGAGCTGTCAGCCCGAGCTTCGCATCATTTTTCAATCCCTCCGCCGCGACGGCGCCGCCACCGCCACGCGCGACGGCGCGATCCATGCGTTCTACAAGCTCACACCTGCAGCGTGGGAGGAGATCCTGCGCGAGCTTCGCGCGATTCGGGCGGAGCAGGCGAGCGCTCCCGAGGTTCGACTGGACGTGCATCCGCTGCTTCGGGCGCAGGGTCCCGGCGGCGCCTATGCCAATCGGCTCAAGGCTTTGGTCGTAAAGCACGCGGGCGAGCAAAACCTGGTGCGCGTCACGCAATTCCGGCGCATCCCTTCGGAGTCGGCGCGCTGGGTCTTCTCCATTCGCGAGCTCGAGCGCGGCCGTTGGCAGAACGCGACGATTCCCACCCTCGCCGGGGCGACCGAAGTGTCCCTCTACACCCTTGCCGGTGGCCGCTGGGACGCGGAGCTCAACCCGCGCGCGGACCCGGCCTTGGACACCACGCGCATCTTCAAGGTCTCGACCCCTGCCGAGGAGCGCGAAGCCTTCCGCTCCGTGGTTCGGGCGCTCAATCCGCGATTGCACTCCTCGGAGTCCATCGACTGCGCAAGTTGCCATATCGCACCCGACGTCTCCGTCTTTGCCAAGAGCACCGGGCGCGCATCCGAGGGCGATTACCCCGAGCGCTTTCAATCGCGCTATTCGCTCGACGCCGCCCACAAAAGCGTCGACGAAGCCATCGGGTTCGAGAACCTCCACATGCTGTCGTACTCCGGCACCTCCCTCAGCGTCTCGCACCGCGTGGCCAATGAAACGGCGGCCGTCCTCGAGCTCCTCAACGGGTCGTAGCTGTCGCTACCCTACGATTGTCGCGGACCGGCGACCGCAAACCTCGTTCCACCTCCGGGCGCGTCCCCCGTACACGTCCGGCGATTTCCGGAATCATTCTTCGAATGAAGGCGCCGTGCCCCTCGCCATTTCGGATTCATTCTTCGAATGTGGGGAGGCGCCGTCCCTTGGCGATTTACGGATTGGTTCCCATGAGAAACGCCGTACCCCCTGCGATTTCCGGAATCATTCTTCGAAATGAAGGCACCGTGCCCCTCGCCATTTCGGATTCATTCTTCGAATGTGGGGAGGCGCCATACCCCTCACGATTTACGGATTGGTTCCCATGAGAAACGCCGTACCCCCTGCGATTTCCGGAATCATTCTTCGAATGAAGGCGCCGTGCCCCTCGCCATTTCGGATTCATCCTTCGAATGTGGGGAGGCGCCATACCTCGCGCGATTTCTGAGTTCATCCTTCGAATGAGGAGAGGCGCCGTCCCTTGGCGATTTACGGATTCATTCTTCGAATGCGAGATGCAACTCCTGAAACGATACTTCGGAAGGGAGAAGTCCTCGCGACACAAACCTCACGGAGTGTGCACGGGGCGCCGCGATGCTTCGGAAGGGAGAATGCCTCGTGACACAAACCTCACGGAGTGTGCACGGGGCGCCGTGGCGAGTCGTTGGGCTCGGACGCCAAGGTGCTCGCTGGGGTGGTCGGCCACACCGCGGGGCAATGCGTATTGGGCGCGGGCGTCTTAAGGGTGGTCAGATATGTCTCGATGTGATCGCGCACGCACGGACTGTGGAAGTATTGACCGTGTCCGACGCCGTCGTACGCGAGGAAGACGGAGTCGTCGATTTGGTCGGCCACAGCGGTGTTCCACGAGTGCGGGGTCGCCACGTCGTGACGGCCCGTGACGATGAGGATCGTGGGCGTTCCGTGGATCGACAGACGATGCTGCCGATTGACGATCTTGGCCGGCCACCCGAGGCACGCGGTGATATCGCTCCAAAAGCGCGAGAGCTTGGTGTGCGGATAGTTCGCGGCGAGCGAGCGGCGGTAGGAGTCGAGCTCGTGGAAACCGCCCACCCGCCAACTCCAGTCCTCGCACCAGATGGCCTGATACGAATTTTCCTCCAGCTCCTCGCTCTCGGTCACGGCCCGCGCGGAACGCACGCCGCTCTGGAGCGACGCAAGACGATCGGCCAGGGTGAACCAGCGCGCGGGATCGTACATGGGGCTGAACAGGTTCCCGCGCAGGCTCTCGTCGTCGAGGGGTTTACCCGTCTGGGGATCGATGAGCTTTCCGGCGGCCGCCCTTCGGTGCAAGGTGTCCCATACCTGGACGACGTCCTGCCCGTGGAGGCTGCAGGCTGGCGTGCGATCGCACCAATCGGCAAATGCGTAGAAGGACTCCTCGAAGTCCTCGGTGGCCGACCGCATGTACTCGTAGGCCGAGAAGTTCGAATGATCCATGTTGGAGTCGATGGTCATCGCGCGCACCCGCTGCGGAAAGAGCTCGGCGTATTGTTGACCGACCTGCGTTCCGTACGACCACCCGAGGAAGCTGATCGTCTCCTCCCCCAGCGCCGCGCGAATGGCATCGAGATCGCGAACCGTGCTGACGGTGTCGACGTGGTCGAAGAGCGGCCCCGTGCGGGCGCGGCAGTCGGCCCCCAGCTTGGTGTTGTATGCCAATAGATTTTTGTATTCTTGTTGCGTCTTGGGGTACGTCGACGGCGCCTGGCCCAAGAGCTCTTTGTCGCACTGAACCGGATGGCTGCGCGCCACACCGCGTGGATCCCAAGTGACGATGTCGAAGCGTTTGCGCAGAAGGCTGTCGTCGGTGATCCGCCGGCCGATGGTGTACCGGTCGATGCCCGAAGCGCCCGGCCCGCCCGGGTTGACGAGCAAAACGCCGATTCGATTTTGCGGTTCGAGCGCCTTCACGCGACCGATGGCGAGCTCGAACGTTTCACCCTCGGGGTGATCCCAATCGACGGGCACCCGAATGGTGGCACACTCTCCTTTGTACGTCGTTCCACACTCTTGCCAGGCAATGTCCTGCGCGCCCGGCCCGGCGAGTGTCTCACGAACGAGAGCATCGCCGGACGAGCCTGCCCTCTCGCCCCCTTCGCCCCCCGCATCCGAGCAGCCGGCGGCAAACGGTGACGCGAGGCCGAAGAGTGCTGCGCTCATCAAGTGAATTCGAAGCTTGGATATCAGCATACGTCAGCTGTTAGTGACGAGACCATCGTACGACGATTGGGAAAATGACGTTCCCACCGCGTTTTCTCAGCCACCCAATGATGCAACGATCGAAATCGTTCCAACGAACATCCTGCACGAAATGTTACATAATGGGATATCCAAGTTCCCCCTTCTCAAATCCTCCGCCGATCGAGGGAGGGAGCGCGACGCCCCCGCACCGGTGGGCCACCCGCGGACATGCTTCGCACCGCCATGCCCGTACCAATGGACCCCGTACCGCGTGCTTCGCACCGCCGCGTCCCCACCAACGTGCCCCGCACCAACGTTGCTGCGCACCGCCATGCCCCGCACCACCGTGCCCCGCACGACCGCGTCCCCCCCCGACCATCTTCGACCCGCACACCCCGCCGCGCTATCCTTCACCCCATGCGGACCGCAGCCCCACAACGAAACTTCACCTTGCCCCTCGAGGACCGGATGCGCGCCCTGATCGCAGGCGCGCCGGCCTACATGCGCCGCAAACGATTTATCGAGGACATCGAAGACGCCATCGTCCGTGGCTTGACCCAACTCGAACGCGGTGAGGCCCGGCGGCCGGAGACGTTGCGGATGCGGCTCGAGCGGGATCTCGCCAAGCTCAACGAGCTCATCGACCTTCATAATCGCTATTATCCGAGCGAGGCCAACCTCCCGATGGAGCCCCTCACCGGGGCGCCCGTCGAAAATGGCGCGCCGTGGACACCGCTCCCCCGCGCCACCATGGACGCGCTCCACGCACGGGTGCAGCGCTCAGGCTGACGAGGCGAACGGCGCGGACGGGTGACCCGCGCCACGTCGCCGCACATCGGCTCGCGCACATCAGCTCGCGGTGCGCGGCGCGATCAAATATTGAATCACGGGACCCACCTCGTCGCGGCGCGCCACGATGAGGACGGTCATCGACCCGCGCACGATCGACGAACCGCGCGGGGCCTCCACCGCGCCGCTTTGATCGTATAGACCTGCGAACACGCAGGATGGCGGAAATCGTGGGGATGCCGCGATTTCGGACACCGGGCGGCCCACCACGTCGGCGCCTTCGGGGATCGTCAGCTCGAAGGCCACCGAGCCACCGCCGCCCAGGATCATCGAGTGCTTCACCGCGTCGTGCTCGATGGCGGTCGCGATACCGCCCACGAAGATCTCCACCTCGGAGATGATGCGGTCCACGCCGGAGTCGAGGTAGACGGTGCGGTAATCCGGGTTGCGCATCCGCACCATCACGCGCTTGGCGCCCGCGGAGCGCGCGAGCACGGCCACGGCCAGGGCGTCGGCGTCGCGCTCCAGCATGGCCACCACCACGTCGGCGCGGGAGATCTCCGCCTCGTGGAGGAGCTCTGGATCGGTGGCGTCGCCGGTGATGGCCACCAGGCCGTGCCGCTCGAACGCCATCTTGGCGACCCGCGGATCGCGATCGACGATGGTCACGTCGTGCCCCGTGGTGCGAAGATGGCTGGCGACGCTGAGACCTCCCCGTCCGGCTCCTGCGATGAGAACGCGCATCGTATTCGGTTCCTTTGCCCTCGTTGGCTCTGGCTAGCTGGGACTAGCTGGGTTAGTCGCCGTGCTCCTCGTTCATGAGGAGCATCCGCTGGCGATCGAGCTCCGACACGCGCTCCTCCGCCACCTCGAGCCCGATGATCCCGCGCTGCCCGGCTTGGATGACCGCCGCCTTTTGCCCTTGGATCAAGGTGAGCTCGATGAACGAGTCCTTGACGTCGATGGCGCGCGCGCCGCGGAGCGCCGTCTCGGACTCGATGATTTGCCGCTGAAATGCGGCGCGGCGCTCGGCGTGCTCGCGGCGCGAGATGAGCCCCGCGGAGAGCAGATCGTCGAGCTCGGCCTGGCCGCGGCGACCCACGATGAGGGTCGCCCGCGCTTCGTCGGTGGCCTGATCGGAGGAGAGCGCCACCTTGAGCCAGCCGAGCATCTTTCGGAACGGCAGCGCCTGCGCCACCAAGGTCACGAAGGTCACGCCGAACACGATGGCCACCATGCGCTCGCGGTACGGAAGGTCCGCGGGGAGCGCCAGCACGGCGGCCATCGAGAGCGCGCCCTTGATGTTGCCGAACACCATGACGTGCTGCCAGCGCATGGGCACCTGCTCGCCGCGCAAAAGACGGAGCAACCCAAAGCAGCCGTAGACGGCGACCGCCCTGCCCACATGGAGCGCCACCACCGCCAGCGCGATGGGCACCGCCTCGGCGAGCAGCATGGCCGGGTGAATCTGCATGCCGACCAGCAGAAAAATGAGCACGTTCAGGCAGAAGCCCGCCGTCTCCCAAAAGCCGAACATGGCCAGCACCCGCGAGGGCTCGAGCACCGTGCGCGCGGCGCGCCCCACCAGAACGCCGGCCACCACCACCGCGATCACCGGCGACGCATGGAAGCGCTCGGCCGTGAGCGCGGCCGCGAACACCAAGACGAACGACGCCAGGATGGCCGTGAGCCGGTCCGGGGCGCGGCGGAGCAGCGCGCCACCGAGCACGCCAAAGCCCGCTCCCGTGATGCCGCCGCCGAGCATGGTCACCACCAGCGCGTGCAAAGCTGCCACACCGTCGATTTTGCCGCTCGACACCATGTCGGTGGCGATCATCACCAGGACGAGCGCCGTTCCATCGTTGAAGAGGCTCTCGCCCTCCATGATGGCGGCCAGCCGGTGCGGCACGCGCACGCTCTTGAACGCGAGCAGCACGCTCACCGTGTCGGTGATGGCGAGCAGCGCGCCGAGGAGCACCGCCACCGGAAAGGGGAGGTCGAGCACATAGGTGGCAACCGCCGCGGTACCGAGGAGCGAAATCGCCACACCGGGCACCGCAAGCGCCAGGATGGGGCGCGCGGCCTCGTGCAACGCATCGCCATCGGCCGATAGGGCCGCCTCGAAGACGAGGATGGGGAGGAAGGCCAGGAGCACCATCTCGGGGTTCATCACCGTCTGCGGCAGGACGTCGACGAAGACACCGATGAGCCCCACCAAAACGAGCGCCACGTTGTACGGCATGCCGATGCGCTTGGCCGCGATGGCCACGCTCGACCCGGTGGCCAAGACGATGAACAGCGTCTCGAGGGCGTGCCTCATGAATCGTTCGTACCGCGATGCTCCGTGGATGACGAGCTGCTTTTTTCACCTTGGGTCACGTCCGGTGCATCCGGCGTTTGCGGCATCTGCAGCGGAGGTCGTCCGGCTCGCCGGCGCCAGGTCTCGATCACGCGGGCCACGGCCGGCCGCGCGACCAGCCATCCGGCCACCTTGTGCTGGATGGGGAGCTCGAGGACCAAGAGCCCCACGACGATTGTCAGCACGCCTTGCCCCGGCAGCACCAGCATGACCACACCGGCCAGCACGAGGATGACGCCGAGCACCGTCCGCACCACCCGCGCGAGCGGGCTGCGGCGCGGGGGCGGCGCGACGAAATAGTCGGCGGGGACGCGCACCACGAAGAGCTTCACGCCGATCATGCCGACGACGACCATGATGACGGACGCCGCCCCCAGGAGGACAGCGAGCTTCTGCGTCGAGTCCATGGGACTACCTTACATCGTCAACACGGCGGCGCCCCGCACATTCCCGCGCGCGAGATCGAACAGGGCGCGGTTCGCCTCGGCGAGAGGATACACGTCCACTGCGGTTCGGATCGGTATTTCGGCCGCAAGAGCCAGGAATTGGCGCGCGTCATCGCGGGTGAAGTTCGCCACGCTGCGGACGGAGCGCTCCCACCAGAGGTGTTCGTAGGAGAACGTCGGGACGCGATCCAGGTGAATGGCATTGATGGCCACCACGCCGCCGCGATCGAGCGCGCGCAGCGCGGCCACCACCACGTCCCCCGACGGCGCAAATGTAATGGCCGCGTCGAGCGCCGCCGGCGGCGCTGCATCGTAGCCTCCGGCCCAGACGGCGCCCAGGCTCCGTGCGCGCGCCCGCTCCTCGGGGTTGCGCGTGCAGACGAACACCTCGCACCCCCAGTGCACCGCCACCTGAATCACCAGGAGCGCCGAGGCGCCAAAGCCGAATAGTCCGAGCCGGCCGCCGGGGCGAATACCCGATACCATGAGCGAGCGATATCCAATGACGCCCCCGCACAAGAGCGGCGCCGCCTCCACGTCGTCGAAGCGCTCGGGGATGCGAAGCGCGAAGTCGGCTCGAAGCGCGAGGTGGGTGGCATAACCGCCGTCGCGATCCCAGCCCGTGAACTCCGCGCGCTCGCAGAGGTTCTCGCGCACGCGGAGGCAGTGCACGCACGCGCCGCAGCTCCCGCCGAGCCATGCGCCGCCCGCGCGATCGCCGGGCCTCCAATCCGAGACCCCCTCGCCCACGGCCACCACGCGCCCCACGGCTTGATGCCCCGGCACGACGGGCGCGCGGCGCAGGGCCAAATCGCCCTCGCAGAGCTGCAAATCCGTACGGCAAACCGCGCACGCGCGCACCTCGAGCACGATTTCGCCGGGCCCCGGCGCGGGATCCTCGCGCTCGCACGCGCGCAAAGGGAGCCACGTGGCGCGCGTTTCCGCGTCCGCGCGCGCTTCATCCGACTTTCCCGGCTGCTCGAGAACCATGCATCGCATGACGGCCCTGGAGAGAATTGTACCACCGAATCCCGGGAAAATCGGTGCGAAGGGGCGTTTACGGCCCCCGAAAGATGCTTAGCTTCAGGCTACGAAAGAAATGGACGAGTGAATCGGGGGCAATAGCCACCATGTTTCAATTCCTGAACCATTGGTCGAACGCTCCGTTTCTCGTGATGCTCGGCCTGGTGGCCGTCACGGTGTTCTTGCAAGCCGTGGGGCTCTTCGGGCTGGTCGCCGACGGCGAAACGGATCACGAAGTGAATGTCGACGCCGATCACGACGTCGAACTGAATCACGACACGGATATCGATGCAGATGCGGATGCCGATGCAGATGCAGATGCAGATGGTGAAGGCGACGGCGACCAGGACGCAGACGGGTCCGGGTGGCATGGCGCACTGGCTTATTTCGGCGTCGGACGAGTACCGCTCATGGTCCTCGTCGTTACGTTGTTTCTCTTTACGGGTTTCTCTGGGATATTTCTGAACAGCCTCGCGTACGTTCGTTATTCGGGGACGTATCCCAATTGGACCTTCCCGGTCGTTCTCGGAGCTTCCTTGACGGTGGGCTTCGTCGCCACCCGTCTCTTCTCGCGCATCCTCGCAAAGATCTTCGACCTTGGCGCCCGTGGTGCCACGGCGAAGCACGAATTATCGGGCCGGATCGGCGTCGTCGCGAGCCACCAGCTCGGGCCGAAGTTCGGCGAGGTCCGCGTGCGTGACGAACGCGGAAATGAGCTCTTGGTGCATGCGCGAATCGAAACCGGCGAGGAGCCTCTGGCGCTCGGAGAAGAAGTGATCCTCGTCGATTACGATACGGAATCGGAGATGTTCTTGGCCACCTCGGGCGCATCGGAAATACGCGCTCCCCATAAACGGGGTAAGCGCATGATACGAAAGGAATAGAAACAAATATGAATTTCAATGGGTTCGAGGTCTGGCAGGTCGTCCTCGCGATCGTCGGCGCCATCGTTCTCGTGTGCTTCGTCTTTTTTGCATCGATGGCACGTTTTCTCAAGAGACCGTCTCCATCGGAGGCGATCATCCGCATCGGCCGGAACATGACCGACGTCTTCATCGGCCAAGCCTGTTGGATCGTGCCGGTCTTTCACCGCGCGTCGACCATCTCGCTGTCCACCATCGGGCTGACCATCCGGCGCGCGGGGCACGACGCGCTAGTGACCAAAGACTATATCTCCACCAACCTGTCCGCCGAGTTCTACATCCGCGTGGAGCCCAATGACGACGACGTCAAGAAGGCTGCGCGCACCATCGGCATCGACGAGGGGCACGCCTCGTCCGACGCCATCCGCATCAAGAGCCAGCAGCTGCTCGAGCCCAAGCTGGTCGGCGCGCTCCGCGCGGTCGCGGCGCAGAACGACTTCTTGGCGCTGCACTCGAACCGCGAGCACTTTGCGCTGGAAGTCTCCAATGCGCTGCGCGAAGACTTGGGGCGCAACGGGTTCACGTTGGAGTCGGTCACCGTCACCGAGCTCACGCAGACGCCCCTCTCGGAGATGCGCGCGGACGACATTTTCGGCGCCTCCGGCCGTCAGACGGTGACCAATACGGTCGTGGAGAAGAACATCGCCGTCAAAAAGAAGATCCAGGAAGAGGCCGAGCGCACCGCGGAGATCGCGCGCGAGCAGGAGATCAATGTCGCCACGCAAAACCGTTTGACGCGCGAGGGAAAGGCCAAAGAAGAAGAAGCGGCCATGAAGGCGGAGATCGCCAAGAGCGAGGCGCTCGAGGCGCGCGATCTGCAGCGTCAATCGACCATCGCGGTCGAGCGGGCGAAGAAAGAGCAGACCGAGATGGCCGTCGAAATCGGCAAGCAAAAGGTCATCGAGGCCGCGCAGGTCGACAAAGAGCGCGTCATCGAGGCCGCGCTGGTCGACAAACAGATCACCCTCACCCTCAAGGCCAAGGAGAGCGCCCAAGCGGACGCCGAAAAGGCCGCCGCGCTGGCGCTGCGCGAGAAGGCGGACCAAGAGGTGGTCACGGTGGCGCGGGTCGCCGAGGCGGAGCGCTTGAAGCGCATCGCCATCGTCGACGCGGAGAAGCTCGCCCAGCAGGAGAAGATCGCAGCCGAGGTCGAGGCCTTCAAGAAGAAGGTCGAGGCGGAGGGTATCGCGGAGGCGCAGCGCGCTTCGGCCACCGGTACGGCGGAGGCCGCGCGGTTCCGCTCGCAAGGTGAAGCCGACGCCGTGCAAATCAAAGCCAAGGCCGACGCCGATGCGGCCGCGTTGCAAGCGGTGTCCATCACGCGGCTGGCCGAAGCCCAGAGGGAGGCCGGGCTCAAGGAGGCGGAGGTGCTCCGCGAGAAGATCATGGCGCAGAACTCCAAATCGCGGGAAATCCTGCTTCAAGAGACGGTCGCCGCGCTCATTCAAAATGGTCCTGCCATCATCCACGAGCTCATGAAGCCCGCCGAGCACATCGGCGAGATCAAGGTGCTCCAGATGGGCGGACTCGGTGGCGGTGGCAATGGCGCGGCCAACGGCAACCCGGTCTCGGGGCAGTTCCCCTTGCTCGGCAATGCGCTCGGGCCCATCGCCAAGACCATGCTCGAGACCTCGGCCGTCATGCCGCTGCTCAAAGAGGTGATGAAGTTCGCCGACGTGGATGCGCTGAAGATCCTCGATAAAGGATCGGCGGAGTGACCACGGAGGCGCTCTTCCCCATCGGAGAAACCCACCAAGCGGTGACCGCGCTCAGCCCCGCCGAGGAGCTGGCGACGTTCACCGCCTGGGCCACCGCCATCTTCTACCTGGCGGAGGTCGACAAGAACCCGAAGGTTCGGACCTACTTCGATGCGTACCACTACATCGCAACGTCCCTCAGCGTCGGCTATGCAAACGTCTTCCCCGTTACCCAAGTGGGAAAAATGGTCGGCGCGGTGGTCATGATGGTCGGCCCTTCCCTCTCCGCCCGCGCCCTCGATTCGGGTGCGCCCGTCGCGCCCGAATCGTCCGGCGCAGCGCGCGAGCAAGCGGCCGGCTTCGGTGAAGCCAGCAGCGCGCTCGTCGCCAAGCTGGACGAGATCCTCGTCGAGCTTCGCCGCGCCAATGGGCGAAGCTCCAAAGAGGCCTGAGTCGACGGAGAGCGCCCGGCGTCGATCGTGGAGGTGGGCGCGAAGCGGGTCGACGCCGAGTGCGCGAAGCATGGGGTAAGTCGATAGCGGCGACTCGAGCGGGAGAAGCACTCGCTCGAGTCGCTGCCAGCGCCAGGACGGGCGCTGACGTTGGGTGTACGATCTCGAGAGAGCTCGGGGCAACGGACTCGGGCGCGGGCTCGAAGCCCGAGCACCTGCGAACGTGGTGCAAACCAACGAAACTCAACCTCTCGCGCCTCTCGCGTCCTCAACTTCATGAAAAGAAAAGTGGCTCTAGCGGCGGGTGTGCGGTCCCACTACCGATCGACGCTTTTTTGCGCGCTTCCGTGAGCGTGGGTAGCATCGGCTGTGGCCACGTCGACCCCTCACGATTCGCTTTTCAAATTCGCATTCGGCGAGCCGCGGCACGCCGCATCGATGCTGCGTTCCGTGGTTCCTCGCGAGGTGGCGGATCAGATCCAGTGGGAGAGCCTCGAGCGCGTCTCCGTGGCCTTCATCGACGAAGAATTCTCGAAGCTATACGCCGACTTGCTCTTCGCCGCAAAGTTGCGCGGCCATGAGGCCTTCTTGTGGCTGCTCTTCGAACACCAGAGCAGCTCGGACCCCTGGATGGCCTTCCGCGTCCTGGAGTATGCGGTTCGCGTATGGAAGGACTGGCTGCGCGCCCACGAAAAGGCGACGCGGTTGCCGGCGATCGTACCCGTCGTGCTTCATCACAGCGAGCGGGGATGGACGGCATCGACGAGCTTCTCGGAGCTACTCGATCTCGACGAGGGGACGAAGAAGGCCCTTGGACCTTACCTGATCGATTTTCGATTCCTCCTCGATGATCTGACGCGTCATACGGACGACGAAATCCAAGCGCGCGCGCTGACCGAGCTGGCGGAGATGGTCGCGCTGGCATTCAAGCACCTCCCCTACGACGAAGAGCCCGTGAGGACGTTGGAAAAGGTGGCGCCCTTGATGGTGCGGCTGATGAATGAGCACGACGGGCTCGCCGCTCTCTCGGCTTTTTTTCGCTATACTATGCAAGTGTCGGACGTCGAGTCTGGCACCTTACGAACCTTCGTAGCCACGAACGTTGGAAAAAAAGCCGAGGAAATCGTCATGTCCACCGCAGAGAAACTCATCCAGCAAGGGCAACGAGAAGGCCGGGTGGCGCTCCTGCGGAAGCTCTTCATCGCCCGTTTTGGAGCGTTTCCGGCTGAAGTCGCGGAACGTGCTCGGCACGTGTCGCCGGAGGAGCTCGACCATTGGGCCGAGCGGCTTTTGATGGCCCAATCCATCGACGAAGTTTTCGACGGCAGCGCGAGCCACCGCCCCCTTTGACTCCGAGCCGGACCGGAAAAAGAAGCCTTTCGAAGCGCGCGAGACGCCTGAGCCTCGACTATGTCAAGCCGAGCGCGCTGCGGATTTTGGCGGCGCGCTCGCCGACGCGGAAGGTGAGCTCCTGGAACTCTTTCCGACGGCGGAGCGCCTCGATGATGGGGCAGCGCATGCACCAGCCGATGTCGAACAGGCCGGCGCGCTCCGCCTCCAGGGTTGCCGCGAGGGCGCCGTCTTCGTCACCATGGTACGAGAGCACCTCGGCCTTGATCTGACGGAACATGGCCGTGCGCCGCAGCGCCTGGCCGCCCACGTTGGCGCGCTGGTCGAGGAACGCGAGCTGCCGCGCGAGCACCGACGGATCCAGCATCGAGTCGAGGATCATCCGGCCCGGATCCACCGGCGCCAGGGGTCCCTCGAGCGAGAGCGCCGTGCGGGCGGCCGCCAGATCGCGGCGCCAGTAGATGATGCGTGCACGTTGCAACCAGTACACGCCGTACGTCTGCGGATCGGTGGGCGGCACTGCCAAGAGCTCGTCGGCGATTTGCGGGTTGCCGAGCAGCTCGTAGCCGCGGGCCATCTCGCCGCGGGTGAGCAAGAGGCGCGGCTCGATCGACAGGGCCGCGCCCAGGTGCTCGATGCCCGCCTCGATGCGGTCCACCTCGATGGCGAGGCGGCCGAACATCTCGTGCGCATCCGCCAGCCGTTTCCCCGTGCGGAGCGCCTCGCGGATCTCGCGGGCGCCGCGCTCGGACTCGCCGAACACGAAGGCCACGCAGCCCGACGCCAGGTGCGCCTCGGGGAGGTTCGGGGCGAGCGACATGGCCCGCTCGGCGGCGAGGCGCGTGGCGTCGCCGCTGACATTGCCGTCGGAGTACATGAACTCCTTCAGCCGCGCCAGCGCATAGCCCGAGAGGATGACGGGATCGTCCGGCGTGCGCGCCAGCGCCTCTTGGTAAAGCTCGATGGCGCGCTGGGTCGTCTCCGGCGAGTAGCGGTGCAGCTCGTGGCGCGCGCGCAGGTACAGATCGTAGGCGATGGGATCCTCGATGGTCTTCTGCTGCACCTCGGGGCGCTCCACGATGAGCGCGCGCGAGATGGCACAGGCGATCTCGTCGCCCACCTTGAGAAAATCCGCCTCGGGGCGCTCGAAGCGCGAGGCCCAGAGCTGAAAGCCATCGCCGACGCTCACGATGCGCGCGCTCACCCGCAGCCCGCCCGAGGTGCGCCGGAGCGATCCCTCGACCACCACTTGCACCCCGAGCTCGCGCCCCACCTCGCGCGAGTCGGCCGAGCGCGTGCGCGCGTTGATGGCGGCGCCCAGAGGCCGCACCCGGATGCCATCCATGACGGAGAGCGTGTCGATCAGATCCTCGGTCAGGCCGCTGGCGAGGTAATCGTCCTCGGGCCTCCCGCCGTTTTGGAACGGGAGCACCGCGACCTTTTTGTCGCCCGGCGGCGTCTCCAACAAGGGGAGCGAGGGGCGCGTGGGCGCCGCCGGCTTGGCGTTCGGGCGCACCTGCGAGACCACCGGCAAGGTCAAGGTGGACAGCGCCGCGGCGATCTCCGAGGCCGACGCATAGCGATCCTCGGGCTTGCGCGCCATGCACCGCATGACGATCTGCGCGGCGCCATCGGGCACCGTGCTTCGTTGCGCGCGCGGATCGGGCGGCGGGCGCAAGAGGCGCTGGGCGGCCACCTGGAAGATGGATTCGCCCGACCAGGCCGTGACCCCCGTGAGGAGCTCGTAGAGGATCTCGCCCAGGGCATACACGTCGGCCCGCTCGTCGACCGGCAGACCTTCGACCTGCTCCGGGGACATGTACGCGGGCGTTCCGACGGGCGCGCCCACGGTGACATGGGCGCTGAGGACCGCGCGCGCGATGCCGAAGTCGGTGATGGCGACCCGATCGTCCTTGGTGACCAGCACGTTGTCGGGCTTCAAGTCGCGATGCACCACGCCGGCGCGGTGGGCGGCGTCGAGGCCCGCGCAGATGGCCAGACCGATGTCGACCACGCGCGCGAGCGGAAAGAGCTCTTCGCGCTGCGGGTCCTGGTAGAGCATTTCGGCCAGGGAGATGCCGTCGATGAACTCCATGGTGAGGAACTTCTCGCCGTGGTGCTCGCCGATATCGAACGTGCGGGCCACGTTGGGGTGCGTCACCCTTCGCGCGAGCTTCACCTCCTGGCGAAACCTCGCCAGCATCTCGGGCGTGTTCACCAGCTCGCGGCGCAGCACCTTGAGCGCGACCACCTCGTCGAGCTCGAGATCGCGCGCGCGGTACACGCTCCCCATGCCTCCCGTGCCCACCAGGCCCAGAAGCTCGTACCGCCCCGCGAGCACTTCGGCCACGGTGTGCTCATCGGTCAAAGGAGCAATCATCGACATCCGAGTCGATTTTTAGCGCATCCCCGACTCCGGCCCAAGCGGGTTCGTCGCAACCAGCAACGCAAAGCACCGTGGAGGGACGGTGTAG
Source organism: Sorangiineae bacterium MSr11954 (assembly GCA_037157815.1). Classification (NCBI taxonomy): domain Bacteria; kingdom Pseudomonadati; phylum Myxococcota; class Myxococcia; order Myxococcales; family Pendulisporaceae; genus Pendulispora; species Pendulispora albinea. The sequence goes on along the minus strand of CP089984.1, from coordinate 2,271,098 downwards.
GTAGCGCCCGCTTGAAAATTCGCTTGCGTATCCATGCAAGCGTCGCGTCGACGCGTGTCGACGGCCACCCGCCAAACCGCCTCGCCCCCGGCTGCGATCGGGCCGAGAGGGGCCGCGCCAGGGCCCGATTTGTGCGGTAGGCGCGGCCGGGGCAGCCGAAACGCCACCTCGGTCTTGTCGCCGTTGAGGAGGAAGCAAAGGCTCGTGGTAGGATCCTCCGCCGCGGGGGCCATCACCGCCGAGAGGGCCATCACCTCGGGCGCGCCCCAGTCCTCGAGCTGCATCGGATGGCCATCGACATCGAGCCAGGTGATGTCGTTGCCATCGAAGAACGTCTCGCGCCGAAGGGCGGGAAAACGCTTTCGCAGCCGCGCAAGAGCTCCAACGTAGTCGCGGAGCGCTTTGGCCTCGGGGTCGAGGGTCCAATCGAGCCACGAGGTCTCATCGTCGAGGACATACGGGTTGTTGTTGCCCTTTTGCGTGCGAAGGATCTCGTCGCCCGAGGTGATCATCGGCACCCCCGGCGTGAGGAAGAGCATGGCCAAGAAGTTCCGGATCTGCCGGGCGCGGGCCGCGAGCACCATGGCGTCGTCGGTCTCGCCCTCCACGCCGAAGTGGATGCTCGCGTTGTCGTTCGAGCCATCCCGGCCCTCCTCGCCGTTCGCCTCGTTGTGCTTCTCTCGGTAGCTCACCAGATCGCGCAAGGTGAAGCCATCGTGCGCGGTGATGAAATTGATGCTGGCGGTGGGGGTGCGGCCCGGGGTGTGAAAGAGATCGCTCGAGCCGGTAAGTCGATATCCCAAATCGGAGAGCGACTTGTCGTGACCATTCCAAAAGCGGCGCATCCCATCGCGAAAGCGCGCGTTCCACTCGCGCCACTTGGGCGGGAAGTGGCCGAGCTGCATCCCGTCGGGCCCCAGGTCCCAGGGCTCGGAGACGAGCTTCACCCGCGAGAGGACCGGATCCTGATGGAGCACGCGAAAAAAGGCCGCCTGGCTCGAAAAGTCGACCCCTTCGCGACCGAGCGTGGTGGCCAAGTCGAAGCGGAAGCCGTCGACGTGCATCTCGGTGACCCAATAGCGCAGGCTGTCGCAAATCAGCTTGAGAACCTGCGGGTGCTCCACCTTGAGTGAATTGCCGCAGCCCGTGAAGTCCACGGTGCGCGCGCCATGGTCGCGAAGTTTGTAATAGACGCGATTGTCGATGCCGCGCAAAAAGAGCGAAGGCCCCGTCTCGTCCCCCTCGCACGAGTGGTTGTACACCACGTCCAGGATCACCTCGATGCCGGCGGAGTGCAGGGCCTTGACCATGGCCTGGAACTCCTGCACCTGCTCCCCCTTGCGGGCGGCAAAGCGCTGATCGGGCGCGAAATAACCGAGGGTCGAATAGCCCCAGTAATTGTGCTGCCCGCGCTTGGCGACGCTGGGCTCGTCGCACGTCTCGTGCACGGGCATGAGCTCGATGGCCGTGACCCCCAGCGCGCGCAAGTGCGCGATCATCGGCTCGCTGGCGATTCCCAAATACGTCCCGCGAAGGGCCGGGTCGATCTCCGGGTGGAGGTACGTGAGGCCCTTCACGTGCGCCTCGTAAATGACGGTATCGCGCCAAGGCGTGTGCGGGGGCGAGTCGTCTCCCCAGTCGAAGGGCGCGCCGCACACGATGGACTTGGGGACGAAGGGCGCGCTGTCGGCCTCGTCGCGGCTCCCGTCGGCCTTGCGATCGAAGATGGCGCCGCCGCGGTAGCTCACCTTGCCCGAGAGGGCGCGCGCGTACGGATCGACCAACAATTTGTTCGGGTTGAAGCGATGGCCGCGCAAGGGATCCCAGGGGCCGTCGACGCGAAAGCCATAGCGCTGCCCCGGCCCCACCCCGGGCACGAACCCATGCCAGACGTGCCCGATCCGCTCGCGAAGCGGGACGCGACGCTCGGTCCCAAGGCCGGCGCCGGTCTCGCCGTCGCCATCGCCGAAGAGGCACACGGTGACCGCGGTGGCCGATTCGGAGTAAAGGGCAAAGTGGGTCCCGCCGGGCGCGGGTGTGGCGCCGTCCGGATAGGGACTCATTCGGTGCGCCCGGAGCTCTTCGCCATGGCCCGCAGCGCTTCCATACGGCGCTGGATCCCCGGATCGCGCTCGAGATCCTCCACCGCCATGGGCAATCGGTACGTCCAATTTTCGGGGCTCACCAGGCCCGGCGTGTTGATGCGCAGACCATCGCCGACCACCTCGGAGCCGAGGACCAACGTGAGATCCGAGCGCGCGTGCAGCAGGGTGCTCATCAAGCCGATCCAGCGCTCGTCGTCGCCCGCGCCGAGCTCGATCCCCGCCAGCTGCGAGAGCCCTTCCCGCTCCCAGCCTTGCAGCTCGCGCCACCAGCTCGAGATGGGCGCCGTATCGTGGGTGCTCCACGAGGCGACGCTCCTGCGCGGGAATTGATTCGGTGTACGATACACGTGCCGCACGTAATCGCGCTCCCAGGGGATGACCCGGTAGCCGGGGATGTCCAGCTCCTCCAGCACCTCGCGCACGAAATCGGGGATGATCCCCAGGTCCTCCGCGATGATCCGCGCAGGCTCCGCCGCGTCCACCATGGTCTTCAAGAGCCGGTGCCCGCGCGCCCGCTGCGCCGTCTCGCCGTCGGGGTAGAAGAAGCCCTTTTCGCGGGCTCCGTCGCCCTCGGTCGTGGTCGCGGCCTCGCCCTCGTTTGCGCGCTCGTTCTCGTTTTTGTCGCGGCGGACGGGCGTCACGTACATTCGAAAATAGCCGACCACGTGATCGAGCCGAAAGCGGTCGTAGAGCCGGGCCGCGTGGCGGGTGCGCGCCACGATCCACGCGAGGTGATCGTCGTCCATCACCTCCCAGTCGTAGACGGGGAGGTTCCAGTTCTGCCCCTCGGGCGAAAAGGCATCGGGCGGCGCCCCCAAGGTGACGTCGTTTCGAAATTGGATCATATGGCCCCAGACATCGGCGCTCTCGTGGCCCACGATGAAGGGAAGATCGCCCATCAGCTCCACCCCCAGCGCGGCGAGCCCTTCGCGGGCCTTTTGCCACTGCTGGTGGGCGAGCCACTGCCCGTATTGGTGCTCGAGCACCCGCTCGGCGTGCTCTTTTTTCCGCTGATCGAGCGCCTTGGGCTCGTGCGCGGAGGCCTCCATGTCGGGCCAGTGCTCCCACCCCAGGCTCCCGTACGCCTCGCGAAGGGTGACATACAGCGCGAGATCGTCCTCCCACGCCGCCTCGCGCGCGATGAAGGCGCGCAGCTCGAACGCGCGGGGCGAGTCCTCACGCCACTCGCGCTCGTAGAAGTTTCGAAAGGCCTTTTGCAGCACGCCCCGCTTCAGCACGCGCACCGCGTCGTAGTCGACCCGCGGGGAGGCCCGAAGGCGTTCGAGCTCCCGGCGTTCTCCGTCGTCGAGCACGGACTCGGCCCCGCCCGGCCCCAGATCCTCGACCGCGTCCAGGTCGATGTACACGGGGTCCAACCCAAAGGCAGTGCGGGCGCCGTACGGGCTCGTCTCCCCATCGCTCAGCTCATAGGGAGGCAAAATCTGGAGCAGCCGCATCCCACCGGTTTTGAGCCAGGCGGCCGTCGGGACCAGATCGGAAATCTGCCCAATGCCCCAGCTCCGGCGGGTTCGAAGCGAAAAGAGCGGGATGGTGCAACCTGCGATGCGGGTCATAAGGTCTAAGCTTATAGCGTGTCTTTCAGGATTCTCTCCTCGCGTGTGCCGAGCGTGCGCCTGAGCGCCGTGGCTCTGTCGCTGGCGATGCACCTCGGCGCCGTGGCCATCGTGCTCGACCTGGGCCACCAACCCGCGGTCCCGGAAGCGGATCCGGCGCCGGCGCTGGCAGGAGAGACGTTCGAAATCCCCGTACTGGACCCCGAGACCTTGCGGGAACAGGCTGCGGCGGATTCCAGGGGCAGCGTCACGGGGGGAGGCGCCGCGGAGCACCTCGCTTCCCGTGCGTCACCTGCGTCACCCGCGTCCCCGGCATCGCCGCGCGCGCCATCGATGCGAGCGACGGACGCAGCCCAGAGCGCGGCCGCCGCCCATGCGTCCAGCGCGTCGAACGCGACCGCGACGCGGGCGGCCGGTGCAACGGCGAAAGGCGGGCCCGACGTTGGGGGGGAAGCGAGCGCGCCCTCGTTGTTCGGCGCCGTCGGCGAGCGCGGCGTGGCGGATCTGGCCACGGCGTTCACGCGCGCCTTTCCGCAGGCGGCGAGCGCCGATCCGAGCTGGACGCGCGTTCCATTCGGCCCCGCGGGCAGCGCGGACGTGAGCCTCGAGATCGACGCGACGGGGCGCCTCATCGGAACGCACGTCGCGGGCGCGCCGGTCGCGGCCCTTCGCGAGGGCATCGCGAGGACCCTCGTACTCCTTCGCGAGCGCTCGTTCGTGTCCGCGGCGGCAGTGACCCGATTGCACATCGTGTCGACCGTCTCGCCCGACGCCGTGCACGATGGCCTTCACGGCGACGTCTTCGCCATCGGCGGCTCGTTCTCCGGCCGCGAGGGAAGCGCTTTCTTCGCGCTGGCCGTGGGGCGCCGCATCGATTTGACCATCACGCGCAAGTAGCTCGATCGGATATCGCGATCCTAGGCTGGCACACGGCGACACATCACGCCGGAGGCGTTGCCTCGAATACCGATTTTCAAATGATTCGACAGAGCGCCGGCAATACGGCAATGGTGCCACTGCGTTCCACGATGCCACTCGGCAATTCCCTGGGGGAACCGTTTTGCGTCCGGTGAACACGAATGACGAAAACCCGAATTCGGATTTGCGTTGAACGCGAAATCCGGTCGTGCGCGCGCGGCGCGGCGGACCGGTGGAAGAAGGGAATCAGATGCGACGCTTAAGTTTTGCGCTCTTTTTGACGTTGCTGCTGCTCATGGCCTTCGCCTGGATCCCGGCGTGCGGCAGCAACGGCGACGTGGGGTTCGATCCCAACGACGGCAAGGATGGATCGACCATCGATGGCCCCAACGGGGGCGAGTTCCCGGACGGCTCGCGCTACGCCGATGGCCGCGCGGTCGACCCTCTGACGATCGAGCCGTCCACCGTCACCGTGCAAGTGGAGATCAACAACGGCGCGGTGACGGCAAACCCCGTTGCGTTCAAGGCCAAGGCCAACGGCCGCGAAGTGGACGCCACGTGGTCCATCGATCGCGGCGAGCTCGGAAAATTCGCCGCATCGGGCGGCGCCTTCACCCCCAGCGGCAACCTGGGCGGAATCGGCAAGATCACGGCGCGCTCGCAGGCGCGCATCGGGGTGGCCACCGTCATCGTCGAGATCAAGATGACGCAGAACGGCGCGCCAGCGAGCCCCGGCGGCGGCGGCGTGGGCGGCAGTCCTCTCGGCGGTCCGGTCGACGGCGCCACCAAGGGCCGGCTCGATGGCCCGGCCACCCCGGCGGCCGATCTGGTGTGGCTCTATCCTTATGACGGCACCGTATGGCCGCGCGGCCTCTTTGCTCCTCTTCTTCAGTGGCAGTCGGGGCGCGCGGCCAAGGCGGTCTCGATTCACCTGTCCTCGACCGGCTTCGACTTCAAAGGCTACTTCGCAGGAAATAACCTCGTAAACCAGCCAATCCTCCAATCGGCGTGGGATAAGGCCACCTACGGCAACCGCGGAGATGCCCTGAAGGTCGAGCTGCGAATCGACGATGGATCCAAGACCTACGGCACGATCACCCGCACCTGGAAGGTGGCCGCCGGCGTGCTCAAGGGCACCGTCTATTACAACTCGTACAACACGAAATTGGTGACCTACAAGGTCGACGGCAACAGCGGTGGGATCCTCAGCATCAAGCCCGGACAAACCTTTCCGGTCCTGACCGTCCCGGGCGCCAAGGACAAGTGCATCGTTTGCCACACGGTTTCGGACGATGGTTCCACCTTGTTCTCGCAGCAAACCAACTACGCCGATGGCGCCTCGTACAACCTGAGGAATGGCGCGGCGGTCATCAAGAACTACACGGGTGACGCGCCCGGTGGCACCACCAACAACCGCAAGTTCCTGTGGTCGGGTGTCTACCGCGATGGCACCTTCGCGCTGCAAAGCTCGGGGTACACGCAGGAGTCTTATCCCAACGAGTCCCAAATCTTCGCGCGCGACGACGGGCGCGCGATGCCCGCGACGGGCTTCGATGCGGTGGTCAAACAAGCGGTCACCCCGGCGTTCTCCCCCGATGGGAAGAAGGTCGCGTTCAACTACTGGACGGCGGAAAACGATTCGATCACCCCCAAGGCCGGCAATGGCCGCTCGCTGGCGGTGATGGACTTCGCTTGCGGCGCGGGCGGCAGCACCACCGGCGGACCGTCGTGCGGCAGCTTTGCGTTCTCGGGGCTCCGCGAAATCTTCCGCAACCCGGACGCCCCGGCGGACAAGGGCTTCGTCGGATGGCCGGCGTGGCTCCCGGACGGCAAGGCCCTCGTCTTTCACAACGTGATGAAGGTGCCGACCAGCGGCTCCGTGATCTCCACCTGGCACGGCGCGCAAGCGCAAATTTCGTATGTCGACATGAACGGTGCTTCGAACGCGCTCCGCGCCCTCAACGGCGCGAACCCGGACGGCTCGAACCGGTATCTCCCCACGAACGCGCAGCACCCGAACGACGAGCTCCTCAACTACGAGCCCACGGTCAACCCCATTGCATCCGGCGGTTACTACTGGGTCGTGTTCACCTCGCGCCGCATGTACGGGAACGTTGCCCCGGGCGACCCGTACGATCTCGGCACCGGTGACAACCCGACCCCGAAGAAGCTCTGGGTGGCCGCCATCGACATCAACGCCCCCGCCGGCACGGACCCCAGCCACCCCGCATTTTATCTGCCCGGTCAAGAGCTAAACGCGGGCAACCTGCGCGGCTTCTGGTCCGTCGACCCGTGCCATCAAAACGGGACAAGCTGCCAAACGGGCGACGAGTGCTGCAACGGCTTCTGCCGCGAGAACACACCGGGCGGTGGACTGGTGTGCACCGACAAACCCTCCGGGTGCGCCCAAGAGTACGAGAGCTGCACGACCACATCGGATTGCTGCGCCGGCGGCGGCGATATCCGGTGCTTGAACAACCGCTGCGCGCAGATCATCAACTGAGTCACCCGGACAATTCGCGAGTCACCCCGAACTTCGCCCGCGGCCCCGCATGCTTCGGGCGAAGTCCGCCAATATCGGAAATCGGTCGTATGAGTTGAATTGAGACAGGAAGAAAGCAGTCTGGCCATACGTAAGGGTCAGTCATGCAGTTTCTTCGATGGCGGGTCGCAGGCATTGCATGGCTCGCGGGAGCATCCTTATGCGCTTGTTCCCGCGGCGACGCGCCCCCCGCCGCGGATGTGGAGGATGAAGCCGCGGCCCTGGCCGCGCTGGCCTCCACGCCGCTCGGTCATGTTGCCTCGCGCGATGCGCGCGGGGCGGCGCGGCTGATTCTCGCGGGGACGGAGGCGGCGCCCGCCGTGCTGCCGGTGAAGAAGGAGACGGCGGCGCGGCTGCACTTGGTCCGGCATGCCGCGCTCCTGGGGGTGGAGGAGGAAACGGCGCGCCAGCTCGTACGAACCGGTGAACAAGCGTTCGGCGATGGTGCGACCGTGCTGCAGTTTGCGCAGAAGGTCGGCGGGGTCGATGTCTTTCAGTCCCGGGTGAGCGTGGTGCTGAATGCGTCGAAGAACCTCGTCTCCATCTCCGCCCAGTTGAGCGCCCAGGCCGAGGAGCTTCGCGCGAAGCATAGCGTGGTATTTCCCCGGAGCGCCGAGTCGGCGCTGGCCCACGTGTACGCGGAGCACTTTGGCCTCTCGCTCCCCACGGCGGCCGTTCGCGACCTGGGGCCGCGTGGCCTGACCGCCGATTTTCATGGCATGGCGGTGGTGACGCCCAAGCATGCCCCGCGCGTGCTCGATGCGGCGGCCAAGCCGGTTTTGTTCGCCACGGCGCGCGCGGTGGGGCCGGCGTATTACGTGGAGATGCTCGGGCGGGCCGCGGGCTCGGGGGAGACCGAGGCGTATGCGTACACGATCGACGCCGCCGACGGGCATGTGCTCTCCAAGACGTCGCTCACCGCCAGCGACTCCTTTCGTTACCGCGTTTGGGCCGAGCCGGATGGGAATCACATTCCCGCCGACGGTCCGCACATCGATGACTCGCCCCACCGCGATGGCCGAGCGGAGACGCCCTTTGCGCGCGAGTCGTACGCGGAGCCCATTCTCGTATCGATGAACGGGTTCAACACGAACCCCGAGGGCCGAGCGGATCCCTGGCTCCCTCCCGGCGAGAGCCGCACCTTCGGCAACAACGTGCGGGCCTACAGCGATCGCAACGATCGGCACGCGGACAGCGAGACCGAGGGCGAGAGCTCCGGCGATGGGTACGAGCCCAAGTTCGATATCGTGGCCGACGTCACCTCGCCGAGCACCTTCGATCGCGCCTACGACGTGACGCGCGGGCCGGACAGCAGCCGCGATCAGATCAAGGCCGCCACCACGCAGCTGTTTTACGTCACCAATTGGATGCACGACTATTGGTACGATTCGGGCTTCGACGAGGCCTCGGGGGTGGCGCAGGTCTCCAACTACGGGCGCGGCGGGGTCGAGGGCGATCCGCTGCTGGCCGAGGCGCAAGATGGTGCCGATTTCGGCCGGGCGAACAACGCGCACATCACGACCTTCGCCGATGGCACCTCGCCGCGCTTGGAGATGCAAGTGTGGACGGGGCCGCGCAACCGCTCCTTGGAGACGTTTCCTCCCTTTGCCCTCGCCGACGGCTTTGGCGCGTCGACCTTCGGGCCCCAAATCTTCGACGCCAAGGGCGATATGGTGCTGGCCAAGGCCCCGAGCGGCGCCGCGACCGACGCGTGCGAGCCGCCGATCAACGTGGCGGGCAAGATCGCCGTCGTCGACCGCGGGAACTGTCCTTTTACGCAGAAGGCGGCCAATGTGCAGGCCGCCGGCGGCGTGGGCATGCTGCTCCTCAACGATCGGCGCGGCCATCAGGTGGTGGAGCCCGACGTTCGCAACGAAGGGATCGCGATCCCGTTTCTTTCGTTGAGCTACGAGGACGGGACCATCCTCAAGTACCTCCTCGACTGCGGCGCCACCGCGGCCCATATGCGGCGAGGGCGCGAGCCGCAGCACGATGGCACCATCGACAATACGATCATCGCCCACGAGTGGGCGCACTACATGCACCACCGGCTCGTCCCCTGTACCACGCCGGGGTGCCTCGGCATGAGCGAGGGGTGGGGCGATTTCAACGCGCTCATGATGATGGTGCGCGAGAAGGATCTGCAGAACGGCAGCTTGGACGGCGGAGCCTATCCCATTGCCCAATATGCGACGACGGGCGTGGTCCCCCGCGCGCACTACTTCGGTATCCGCCGCGCGCCTTATTCGACCGATATGGCGAAGAACCCATTCACCTTCGCCCACGTGCGAAATGCCGCGCATCCCCCCAAGGGCGTTCCCCTCGCCATCGCCTCCACCGACATGGCCGAGGTGCACAACGTCGGCGAGGTTTGGGCCAGCGCGCTCTTCGAAGGCTATGTCCGCCTTCTCCAGGCCGGCGCCGCCTCCGGGCGCAGCTTCGAGCAGAGCAAACGCACCATGGCCAACTACGTGGTCGCCAGCATGAAGGCGGCGCCCCCCGAGCCGAGCTTTACGGAGCAGCGGGACGCGCTCCTCGCCGTCGTCCGCGCCGCGGGCCGCGCCGCCGACTTCGACGCCATCGCCCAAGGCTTCGCCAAGCGCGGCTTTGGAATTCGCGCCGTCGCGCCGCCCACGTCGTCCGAAAGCCTCGACGAGGCCATCCCCAATTTCGAGACCGAGGGCGAGCTGGCCTTGGCCGAGGCCCGCGCCACCGACTCCACCCTCACCGTGCGCTTCCGCAACGCCGGATGGACGCGCCTCCCCGGCACCACCATCTCGGTGACGACGGGGAACGCGGGGGTCCGGATCCTCGGCGATGCAACGATCCCGCTCGCCGCGCTCGAGCCTTACGGCATCGCCAGCGCGAGCCTCGCCATCACCGCGGACCGCCCGCAGACGATCCACGTCACGGTGCGGGTGCATCGCGAGGGCGCCGCGACCGATCGCTTCTTCGATCTCACGGGGAACTAGGGCGCGCCGCGCAGCCCGGACCGCGACCCGACCTCGCGCGCCCCGCGGCACGCGAGCCCCGGCGCCGCGGCACGCGAGCCTTAAATCACCTTGCCCGGGTTCATGATCCCGAGCGGATCGAACGTCTCCTTCACCCGGCGCTGCACCGCCAAGGACTCTTCCCCCAGCTGCAGCGGCAGAAAGCCCTTCTTCAAGGTGCCCACGCCGTGCTCGCCGGTGATGGTCCCGCCGAGCGCGATGGCCTCCATCATGATCGTCCGAAACGCCTTTTGCGCGCGCGCCTCGTCGGCGGGATCCTTGGCGTCGTAGAGCACCAGCGGGTGCAAATTCCCATCGCCCGCGTGCCCCACCGTCGCGACCCGCGCCCCCGTTTCGCGCGCCACCCGCTCGATGCGGCGGATCATCTCGGTCAGCAGGTGAACGGGCACCGCCACGTCGTCCACCAACGTGGCGCCCAGCTTCTCGAGCGCCGGAAATGCGAGCCTGCGCGCGTGGAGGAACATGTCCCCCTCCCACTCTTCCTCGGTCACGAACACGGTGGTGGCGCCCGCCGCCTCGCACGCCTCGCGGATGCGGCGCGGCTCGGCGCCCTTGGGAGCATCCGAGCGCGCGAACAGCATGGCCGCCGCGGAGGTATCGAGGTCCATCGGCTGGTGCGCCTCCACGGCGCGGATGGAGGCCTGGTCCATGATCTCGAGCAGCGAGGGATCGCACGACTTGACGATGTGGGCGACCGCCTGCCCCGCCGCGGCCAGTGAATCGAAGGTCGCCACCAGGGTCTGCGCGGGCGGCGGCGCCGGGCGAAGCCGCAGGGTGATCTCCGTCACCACCCCCAGGGTGCCTTCCGATCCGACGAACAGACGGGTCAAGTCGTAGCCCGCGACGTTCTTGCGCGTGCGGCCGCCGGTCCGGATGCGCGAGCCATCGGCCAGCACCACCTCGAGCCCGAGGACGTAGTCGACGGTGACGCCGTACTTCACGCAGCACAATCCGCCCGCGTTGGTCGCCACGTTCCCGCCGAGGGTGGAGAACTCGAAGCTGGCCGGATCGGGGGGATACCAAAGTCCGAGCTCCTTGGTGGCCGCCTTCAATTGCCCATTCAAGACGCCGGGCTCCACCACCGCATACATGGCGTCGCGCTGAATCTCCACGATGCGCGTCATGCGCTCGAGCGAGAGCACCACGCACCCCGCGATGGCGCTGGCGCCGCCCGACAACCCGGAGCCCGCCCCGCGCGGAACGATGGGGATCCGATGCTTCGCCGCCCATCGAACGACGCTCTCCACCTCGTCTTTCGACTTCGGCCGCGCCACACAGAGCGGGGTGCCCGCGTCGCCCCAGCGCGATTGATCGTGCCGGTAGCTCTCCACGATGTCCGCGTCCGTGGAGAGCACCTCCGCCGGAACGAGCCTCGCGAGCTCCGCCAATGCGTCCGCTTGGTTCATCACGCCTTGCCTCCTGGCGGGGTCGCGCCCGCGGGCCACGCGGTGAGCGCGTGATGCACGATGCCCTCGAGCTCCTTGCGCGTCGCGCCGTCGCGCGCTTGCACCGACATGCCTTGCACAACGGCACCATAGAACTTCGCGAGGGCCGCCGCATCGGTCCCTTTGGGAAGCTCGCCTTCTCGAATGCCGCGCGCGATGCGATCGCGGATCGTCTTCTCGCTGGCGCGGCGGAAGTTGCTCAGGAACGTCTCTACATCTGCCGACTCCGGACTACAGTTGACGGCCCCGAGCACGATGAAACACCCGAAGGGGTTTCCAGGTGCGCAAAACGACTCCGCCCCCAACATCAAGAGGCGGGTGATGGCGCCCAAGGCGGTCGGCTCGAGGAAAGCTTCCTTGGTCCGCGCGCCATGCGTGCGCTCGTAGAGGTCGACCGCCTCGCAGAACAACTCCTTCTTGCTACCGAACGCCGCGTACAAGCTGGGAGGCGTGATCCCCATGGCGGCCGTGAGCACGGCCAGCGAGCTGGCGTCGTAGCCATAACGCCAGAAGACGCGAAGAGCGGCCTGAAGGGCCGCGTCGCGATCGAAGGAACGGGGTCGCCCGCGCGTGACGCGTGTCTCCCCCGCGGGGGGCGCCTCCGCGCGGCGGCCGGTTTGGGTCGGCATGCGCTCCTGTTTCATAGCACTCACTATACATATTCCGCTTGACGAAGGTGGCAAGCGAACCTTACGTAGCGTTCACTATGAAATTCGTCGCTGGCGCTCTGACCGCCCTTTCTCTTCCCGCCTTGCTCCTCGCGTGCGCGGCCACCGAGCCCCCGCCGGCGGCCACCTCGTCCCGCGTATTCTCCGCCGCGGCGCTCACCTCGGAGGTCGACGGCTACCATGCGCAGGGTGAGCGCCCTGCGCCGGATGACCGCACGCGCCGGGTCGACGCGGTCATCGACACGGCCATCGCCGAGGGCCGCATCGTCGGCACGGTGACGATCGCCCTGCAGGACGGCAAGGTCGTCTACCAGCGCGCCGCGGGCTTCGCCGATCGCGAGGCGAAAAAGCCGATGCGTGAGGACACCGTGTTCCGTCTGGCCTCGGCCACCAAGGCCATCGTGTCGGCCACGACCCTCGCGCTGGTGGAGAAGGGAGCCATCGGGCTCGACGATCCCGTCACCAAGTGGCTGCCCGAGTTTCGACCGCACCTCGCCAGCGGCAAGATCCCCGTCATCACGGTGCGGCAGCTGCTCACCCACACGTCGGGCATCAACTATGGCTTCCTCGAAGGGAAAGATGGCCCGTATCACCGCGCGCGCGTCTCCGATGGGCTCGATCAGCCGGGCCTCTCGCTCGAGGAGAACCTCGCGCGGTTGAACAAGGTGCCGCTCCTGTTCGAGCCCGGCACCCAATGGAACTACTCGCTCTCCACCGACGTGCTCGGCGCCGTCATCGCCAAGGCGGCCGGCGCGCCCTTGCCCGAGGTCGTGCAGCGCTATGTCACCGGGCCGCTCGATCTCGAAGCGTCGTTTGCCGCGCCCGATCCCGCGCGCCTCGCAACCCCGTACGCCGATGGCAAGCCGCGGGCGGTCCGCATGGTCGATCCGCAGCTCGTTCCCTTTGGCTCCGCGGTGATCTCCTTCTCGCCGGCGCGCGTGTTCGACCCGAAGTCGTACGCGTCGGGCGGGGCGGGCATGAACGGCACCGCGCAGGCGTACGTGAAGTTCCTCGAGACCTTGCGCACCGGCGGCGGCAAGATTTTGCGCCCCGAGAGCGTCGCGCTCCTGTCGACCAATCAAATTGGCGACCTCGATGTGTTTGGCTCCGGCGGCACCAAGGGCTTTGGCCTGGGGTTCTCGGTCATCAAGAAGCCGATCCCGAACAACCCGTCCGCGCCCGGCACGTACCAGTGGGGCGGCGCCTGGGGGCACAACTACTTCGTCGACCCCACGAACAAGCTCACCGTCGTGATCCTGACCAACACGGCCGTCGCGGGCATGGAGGGCGAGTTCCCCGATGCCGTGCGCCGCGCCATCTATGGAACGGGCGAAACCCACGCAAAATAGCCCGAATCGCAGATTCGCACGGGCTCGTACGATTTTCGGTCACACCCCGGGGCGGCGCGGTCCCTAACCGAGCATGAACCTCCAGCACCCCAAAAAGCGCATCCACGTCCTCGGCCACTCCCTCGCCTATGTCGACCGCGGCCAAGGCGATCCCATCGTCTTTCTGCACGGCAACCCCACGTCCTCGTATCTCTGGCGCAACGTCATCGATCCGCTCGCGGCGCGCGGGCGGTGCATCGCGCCCGATCTGATCGGGATGGGCGATTCGGACAAGCTCGACGAGACCGGGCCGGACGCGTACTCCTTCTTTCGGCACCGCGCGTTCCTCGACGCGTTCCTCGAGGCGCTCTTCTCCGGCGAGGCGATGGGCGCGGCGCCGCCCGACGGCAAGATCACGTTGGTGGTCCACGACTGGGGCTCGGCGCTCGGGTTCGACTGGGCACGGCGGCACCCGGACAAGGTGCGCGGCATCGCGTACATGGAAGCCATCGTCGGGCCGCTGTCGTACGAGGGCTGGGACGATCGCTCGCGCGCGGTCTTTCAGGCGCTGCGCTCGCCCGCCGGGGAGAAGATGATCCTCGAGGACAACGTGTTCATCGAGCGCATCCTACCGGGCAGCATCTTGCGCAAGCTGAGCGAGGTCGAGCACGACGCCTACCGCCGTCCGTTCCTCGAGCCGGGCGAGTCGCGCCGGCCGACCCTGTCGTTCCCGCGGCTGCTTCCCATCGATGGCGAGCCCGCCGCCATGTGCGAGGTGGCGCAGCAATATGCCGATTGGCTGGCGGCATCGCCCATCCCGAAGCTGTTCGTCAACGCCGAGCCCGGACGGGTGCTGGTCGGGAAGCTGCGCGAGGCATGCCGGCGCTGGCCGAATCAGCGCGAGGTGACGGTGCGCGGGTTACACTTCCTGCAAGAGGACTCCCCCCTCGCCATCGCGGAGGCCATCTCCGATTGGCTCGACACCTTGCCGCCGTCTGCATGAGCACCGAACGCACCGAACGCGCCCCGCTCCCCACCCTCGACGTCCTCGCCCACCGCGCGCAGCAGGGCGATCGCGACGCGCTCGAGCAGCTCGTTCGCGGTCTCCAAGATCCGCTGTACCGGCTCGCGCTGCGCGTGCTGGGCCGGACCGAGCCCGCGCGCGACGCGACGCAAGAGATCCTGGTGCTCATCGTCACGCAGCTCTCGACCTTCCGGGGCGAGAGCGCGGTCCGAACGTGGGCCTACCGGATCGCCACCCGCTACCTCGTGCGCCAGCGAAAGCGCGCGCGGCGCTGGACGTTCGAAGAGCTCGCCGAAGGCCACCTCGGCCAGCCGCCCAACGCCATCGCGCCCGACACCCTGGCCCTCGCCGACCGGCGCATCCTGGAGGAAGAGATCTTCCTCGGCTGCACGCACGCCATGCTGCAATCGCTCGACAAGCCGCACCGCATGGCCTTCGTGCTCGGCGCCATCTGCGAGCTCGAGTCCCCCGAGGCGGCTTCCATCCTCGGCATCACCGAAGCCGCCTTTCGCAAGCGGTTGTCACGCGCGCGGGCCACCCTCGACGGCTTCATGACGAAGCACTGCGGCGTATCGAACCCCAAGGCCTCCTGCCGATGCGCCTTCCAAGTGAACCACAACGTCACCGAGGGCCGCCTCGATCCCGCGCGTCTCCAATACGAGGGCTACACCGTATCGCGCGGCAAGACGTCGCTCGAGGTCATCCAAGCCCTGGGCGAAATCGAATCCATCCGCGACTCCGTCGCCCTCTTCCGCGCGCAGCCCGCCTTCACCTCTCCCGAAGACTTCGCCGCCCACCTCCGAACCCTACTCACCCCGGCGTCATCGCTCGCCTAGTCATCGCTCGCCTAGTCATCGCTCGCGCAAAGGCCGCCGAGCCTCATCGCGCCACTTCCGACGTCACCGGTGCGAGACGGCTGACCCGCGCGTCGGAGCGTTCGTAGATGGTGAGGTGCTCCTGCTTGAGCACCATCCGATACTCGGGGGGAACGAGCGCCTGCACCTCGGGCGTTGCGTCCCACATGAGGACGTGATCGTACTGCGGGGCGGCCGCCTGCCAGAACGACGCCCATTGACGGCGCCACATGCCCTCGCAGTCTTGCTCGAAGATGCCCCCGCTGCGGAGGATGTTGCAGCCCCAGTCGGGCGACAGCATGGTGGGCGCGAAGCTCTCGAGCACCAGGTGGTTGAACCTCGGATCGGGCGGATCGCGGTACATCACGGGGAAGGAGCGCGAGTGCGCGAACAAGAGCGGCGCGCTCGTTTGCTTCTCGGTGACATAGAAGCCCCACGCGTGCTGCAGGCTGCGCGTGTTCTCGCTGGTCAGCTTGCGCCGGAAGATCAGCGGCAAGAGCCTCGAGCCCTCGGGCACCACCGACATCCCGGCCGTGAACTTCAATCGATCGTTGTCCAGCCGGTGGTAGTCGATGCCCATACCCACCGTGTAGAGCAGCGCCGAGACGCCCAGCACCTTGTAGAGGCGCGGGTCGATGCGGCTCGGCAAGCGCAGGAACGCCGCGACCCAGAGGTAGGGGATCACGCGCGAGTTGACGTGGAACCAGTTCGTCGCCACGTAGGGCAAAAAGAGAAAGAGGCCGCCCAGCACCAAGAAGGCGAACGGAGAGAAGAACGTGGGCGATTCGTTGCGGCGCAGGTAGGCGTAGAGGGCCAGGAGCGCCGCCGGCACCAGCGACGAGATCGACAGCCAGGTGAAGCCCCAGAACCACTCCGCCCACAAGTTGTAGGCGAGCTCCCACGGCGGGATGAGCATCCGCGTGTCGACATAGCCGGTCATCGCGCCCACCGGCTCGGTCATATGGTTGTACAGCGACACGAGGGTCAGCACCGCGGCGGGCCCGAGCGGCACGAACAGCCGGAGCGCCTCCGAGAACCGATCGCGCCACGAGCGACGCTCGGCCACGTGGATCACCAGGAGCATGCACGCCACCATCAAGGTGAAGACGTGCGCATACCAATCCGCGAGCGCGATCACCGCGACCAAGGTGGCGTTCAGCCACCCCGGCGCGAGCCGTTGCCGATCGGCCGCCATGAGCAGCAAAAGCGAGAGCGGGACGCCGAGCGCAAAGTCGAGCATCCCCATCGACACGAACCAATTGTGGATGACCGGCCAGATGAAGAAGCTCGCCACGATGAGGCGCCGCCGGTCCGTGAACCGCAGGATGAACTGCGGAAACACCACGGCGTTGAGCCCGAGCACCATCAGCACGAACAGCCGCGCCGCGACCTTGACCCCCGTGAGCTTGCCCACCAGGCAAAGCCACCCGAAGAGCGCCGCGTTGGTCTTGAAGAACCCATTGCCGACGAACTCGGGGTAGCGCTCCGGGTGCGTGATGACCGTCACCGTCGCCAGATGGTTCGGCAGATCCTGAAGCGGCGGGACGTCCACCAACCCGAGAGGCCACGCCGCCACGACGAAGAGGACTGCCCCAATGACGAGCGCGAGCGTACGGTCGCTCAGGCGCCGGAGGAAGGCCTGCACCCGACCGAGAACTGCTCCCAAATAGGGGCCCGACTCTCCGATCGATGCCGGAAATTCGGGGGCGACGAGGTCCATCTTCTGCATGAAGCGAATGGGGGGTCCCGCTCGGGGATGTACCCGTAACTCCTAAAGAATGGGGGGACGACTCTTTTAGAACGAAGTGGGGTTGAAAGAGAAACCCGAACTGCCAGGCAAATTCGCGGCCGTTCGTGAAATGGTTGTGCCTGCTTTTCCTGCTTTAGCCTGCCGCGCTTCGGATCTGGCGGAAAAAACGGTCTGGCGACACTAGCCCGGGGGCGGACTGCCTGTCCACCCGCGGGTCGGGATCGCGGGGATCGCCCCCTTGCTCCCTGACAGCCCGATCATGCTTTCCGTGATCGCGTGTCTCTCAGGGCCAACCGGCCCCCGCATTGGCTCAGCATTTCGCTAATGCGCCTCATTCCAGTTCTTGCCGCTGCCAATATCGACCACCAGCGGCACACGGAGCGTGATGGCGCCCTCCATCTCTTCGCGGATGCGGCGCATGGCTTCGCCGACGTGCGCCTCGGGCACCTCGAACACCAGCTCGTCGTGCACGGTGAGGATCATCGTGGCGCCGGGGGCGACGGGCTTCGTCCCCAGCTTGACCATCGCCAGCTTGAGGATGTCGGCCGCCGTCCCCTGAATCGGCGTGTTTTTGGCCACGCGCTCCGCCTCCATGCGCAGCCCGCGGTTGGCCGAGTGCAGGTTGGGCAAAAAGCGCCGGCGCCCGAGCAACGTGCGCACCGCCTCCCCTTTGCCGGCGGCGGCGATGGTCTCCTCCATGAAGCGCGCGACCCCCGCATACCTGCGGAAATAGGCCTCGATGAAGCTCGCGGCCTCGGCGCGCGTGATATCGAGCTGCCGCGCCAGCGCCGAGTCCCCCATGCCGTAGATGACGCCGAAGTTGATGGTCTTGGCGCGCCGGCGCATCTCGGCGGTGACTTGGTCGCGCGGCACGTCGAAGACGAGCGACGCCGTGTGCGTGTGCACGTCCTCCTTCGTGCTCGAAAAAGCCGCGATCAGCTCCGGATCCTCGGACAGGTGCGCGAGCACCCGGAGCTCGATCTGCGAGTAGTCGGCGCTCACGATGAGGTGCCCAGGCGGCGCCACGAAGGCCGCGCGGATCTCGCGACCGAGCTCGGTGCGGATGGGGATGTTCTGCAAATTGGGATCGCTCGACGCCAGGCGCCCGGTGGCCGCCACCGTCTGGTGAAAGCGCGTGTGAATGCGCCCCGTGCTCTTGTTGATCGCGCGCGGCAAGGTGTCGATGTACGTGCCTTTCAGCTTGTCGATCTCGCGAAACTCCACCACCACCTTGGGCAGCGGGTGCTTCTCCGCCAGCTCCTCCAGCACCTCGGCGTCGGTGGATCGCCCGCCCTTGGGCGTGCGTTTGAGCACCGGCAATTTCAGCTCGTCGAACAAGATCTTCTCGAGCTGATCGCGCGACCGCACCGAAAAATCGGCCTTGGCGATCTCCTTCGCCTGGGCCTCCAGGTTGCGGAGCTCCACCTCCACCCGCTTGCCCAGCGCCTCCAAGACGCTCGCGTCGAGCAGCACGCCCGCGCGCTCCATGTCGGCCAGCACCCGCGCCAGCGGCAGCTCCACCTCGTGGAAGAGGCTCGAGAGCCCCTCGCGCTCCAGGCTCGGCGCATACCGGCTGGCCAAGGTCACGCACACCTCGGCCTCCGCCGCCGCAAAGGGCGTGGCTTCGTCGATTGGCAAATTGTCGAACGGCACCGGCGCCCCCTTCCCCTTCGCCGTCGAGGTGCCCGCGCCGGCCGCCCCCGTGGCCGGCTTCTTCTCCCCGTACACGGCGAGCTCGATCCCCAGCGTCTTGCGCGCCAGCTCCCGCAGCGAGCCGGGCGCGTCCGGATCGAGCAAGTACGCGCCCAGCATCGTATCGAAGGCCGCGCCCTCCACCCGGATCCCGTGGCGCGCGAGCACCAGGTGCGCCAGCTTCAAATGGTGCGACGTCTTCACGATGGCCGGATCCGCGAACAGCGGCGCCATCGCCTCCTTGACCGTCTCCCACGTCAATTGCGGCGGCGCGCCCAGGTAGCGGTGCGAAATGGGCACGTAGTGGCCGTCGCCCGGCTCGCTCGAGAGGGCCACCCCCACGATGGCGGCCCGCATGGGATCGGGATCGCTCAGGATCAGATCGAAGCCGAGTCGCTTCTTCGCGCGCACCGCGTCGAGCACCTTGGCCAGGCCCGCCGGATCGAGCACGCTCTGGTAGTTGCGCTCCACGGCCACCGCCACCTGCAGCTGGTCGAGCAGGCGATGAAACTCCAAGTCCAGGAAGAGCTCGCGCAGCGCCGCGTTGTCGGCCCCGCCGTAGCGCAGATGGGCCGGATCCCAGGCGATCTCACAGTCCGAGCGCAAGGTGACCAGCTTTTGGCTCACACGGGCGTCCTCCTCGTGCTTGGTCAGCGCCTCGCGCAGCTTGTTCTTCTTGATGGTCGACAGGCCCGCGTAGATGCCCTCGAGGGTGCCGAACTCCGTCAAGAGGTCGGCCGCCGTTTTGGGACCCACGCTGGGGACCCCGGGGATGTTGTCCGACGTGTCGCCGGTGAGGGCGAGCAGATCGCGCACTTGGCTGGGCGGAACGCCGAACTTGGTGCGCACCTCCGCGGGGCCGTACACCTTGTCGCGCATGGAGTCCCAGAGCACCACATCGTCTTTTTCGTCGTCGACCAGCTGCATCAAGTCTTTGTCGGCGCTCACGATGACCACGCGCATGCCGCTGGTGCGGGCGCGCGCCACCACGCACGCGATCAGGTCGTCGGCCTCGATGCCCTCGGCTTGGTAGATGGGGATGTTGTACGCCTTGACGATGGCCTCGCAGCGCGCCATCTGGGTGCTCAGATCGGGGGGCGGGGCCGGCCGGTGGGACTTGTAGCGGGCGTCGATGTCGCGGCGGAAGTTGGGGCCGCGCGAGTCCATGGCCACGGCGAGCATCTCGGGGCGGCGATCGTTCACCACCTTCTGCAGCATGTTCACCGTCCCCATCACCGCGTGCGTGGGCTCCCCCTTGGAGGAGGACAGAGGTGCGATAGCGTGGTACGCGCGAAACACGTACCCTGACAAGTCGATCAGATAGAGAACGCCGGGGGCGGCGGAGGGCGGAAGGACTGCGCTGGCAATGGCCATGCGCGCCACCCTACGTGACGGAGCGTTCACCGCAAGCGGGCGACTCCCCCACCGTGCACTTTTGATTACGCCACAGCGAAGCCAACGTCACGGCGAACGCCCATGGTTCGCAGCATCCCGCGCGGGCTGGAAGAAAACGCCCGCGCGGTCCGTAGGATTCCCTCGTAAAAATTCACATCGTCGAAGCCAGCCCCCAATTCCAGCAAGCATGAACGCGTTGGCGCGGACATTGCTCACATCCACGCCGCGCAGGTGGACGTGGGGTCGCCGCCGAGATACGCTGCAACCGCCCTTGCGCTTGGAATCGATTTTCTGCGCGATGCGCCTCGAGATGCCGAGATGTCGAAGACGCCAAGCTCCCCGCCCCCTTCCGCTGCCCTTATCGCCGACAAGTACAGGCTCGTCGGCTTAATCGGCCGTGGTGGAATGGGCTCCGTCTGGGAGGCCCGTCACGAGACCCTGGGTCTGCGCGTCGCCATCAAGTTCATCGAAAAAGAGTACGCCGACAGCAAAGAGGCGCGCAGCCGCTTCGACAACGAGGCCAAGGCGGCCGCCAAGATTCAGTCGAAGCACCTCATCAAGATCTTCGACCACGGGGTCACCCCCGACGGCAAGCCGTACATCGTCATGGAGCTGCTCGAGGGCGAGCCGCTCGATAAGCGCCTCGAGCGCCTCGGGCGCATGCCGCTCCAAGACGTCGCGCGCATCCTGCACCAGGTGTCCCGCGGCCTGACCCGCGCGCACTCCGAGCACATCATCCACCGCGATTTGAAGCCGGAGAACATCTTCCTCACCCAGTCGACCGACGACGACGAGGAGGTGGCCAAGGTCCTCGACTTCGGCATCGCCAAGATCCGCAGCACCGATCAAACGCTGTCGAACAGCACCAAGACCGGCGCGGTCCTCGGCACGCCGTACTACATGTCCCCGGAGCAGGCGCGGGGCCTGCGCGACATCGATCACCGCACCGATGTGTGGTCCCTCGGGGTCATCGTCTTCAAGTGCGTGACCGGCGTGCTCCCCTTCGAGGGCGAGTCGCTGGGCGATCTGTTGGTGAAGATCTGCACGGCCCCGCTCCCGGTCCCCTCGCACGTGCTGCCGGGTCTTCCCCAGTCGTTCGACGCATGGTTCGCCCGCACCCTCGATCGCGAGCCCGCGCGGCGCTTTGCCAATGTGGCGGAGATGGCCGATGCCCTCGCCTATCTGTCGGGGGTGAGCGTTCGCCGCAACCCCAGCTCCGGGGCCAGCGGGCGCGAGCTCGACCCCGCGTTCCGCTCCTCACCCTCGTTCCCGGGCGATCGCCCCCAGACGGTGCCGAGCGCCCCGCCCGCCGCCCAAGCTTTCACACCACCGTATCCACAGCACCACACCCCGGCCCATGCCACGCCGCCCAACTATGGCGTGCAGACACCGGGTCCGGGCGCCACGGCGGCCGTCCCGTATGCCTCGGCGCGCCCCAATGTCACGGCCACGGGGTTGGCCGCATCGACGCCGCGCGGGGGCAAGAGCTCCTCGGTCACCCTCGTCTTGGGGATCGTGGTGGGCGTGGTCACGACCATCGTCCTCATGGTGATCGCGTTTCGCATGAGCCCCTCCACGGAGGACAAGGCCAAAGCCGCTGCGCGGCACCCGTCCCTGGTTGGGGCTGGAGCCTCCGCGACCGACAAGACGGTGGAGAAGGCGCAAGCCGCCGCCGATCGCGCTTCGGAGAAAACCACGTCCGCGGCCGACCGAGCTTCCGAGAAGGCCGCGGCGGCGGCGGAGAGAGCTTCGGAGAAAGCCGCGACCGCGGCCGACCGAGCCGCCGAGCGGGCCGCGTTGGCCGCCGAAAAAGCAGCCGAACGCGCGGAGGGCCTGGCCACCAAAGCCGCCGACAGCGCGGCGATCATGGCCGACAAGGCTGCGGCCGAAGCCGCGGCCATGGCCGAAAAAGCTTCGGAAGCCGGCGCCGCCTCCGCCACCTCGCCGGCGGCGGCCAAGAGCACCACCCGCTCGCGAACGAAGCCTTCGAAGGAGAATCCCACGGGCACGGCGACCACGCCCCCCGCGTCCTCCCCAGGGCCGGATGCGCATCCCCCCAGCGAGCCTCCGCCCCGAAAGACGCATACCTCGTCCGCCGGAAAAGCCGACGACAACCCGGGTTACTGATTCGTCACCCCCGATTCATCGCTTCTTCATCGTCTTCGTCTTCATCATCTTCTTCATCTTCTTCATCGTCACCTGCACCCGCACCCCGCATGCGCAAAACCCATCTGTCCATTCTTACGATCGCGCTCGCGTTCGGCACCCTCGCTCTTTCCTCCTCCGCCCTCGCCCAGCCGGTCAGCGACATGGATCGCGCGGCCGCGCGCGATCTCTTTCGTCGGGGCGTGGAGCTGCAGAACAACGGCAAGTTCGAAGGCGCCCTCGATCACTTTACGCGCGCCAACGCCGTGGTGAACGCGCCCACGAACATGCTGCGCATCGCCGAGTGCCACGCGGCCCTCGGTCACTTGGTCGAGGCGGTGGAGATGTACCGCGCGCTCCAGCGCTACCCGCTCCCGCCGAACCCGCCGCCCGTGTTCGTGCAAGCCGTCGAGCAAGGGCGCGAGGAGATGAAGACCGTCGAGCCCCGCGTCCCCGAGCTGAAGATCGACGTCGCGCCTCCTCAAGTGCCGACCCTCACGGTCACCATCGACGAGCAGCCGCTGAACGCGGCGCTGGTCGGTGTCTCGCGGCCCATCAACCCGGGCGTGCACAAGATCGCGGCCAGCGCGCCCGGCTACACGCGCGCGGAGCAGACGGTCGAGATCAAGGAGCGTGAACGCAAGCCCGTCACCTTGACCTTGATCAGCACCGGCGGCGTCATTTATGGCCCGGCCGGCGCCGGCGGGAGCAGCCCTTACGTCACCATCTCCGGGCAGCCCGGGGCCGCGGGCGCCACCCCCGACAAGCCCCCCGTCTACACCACCGAAGAGCGAGCGAAGGCGGTGGATCTGCGCTCGCGCACGAGCATCTTCCTCGGCCCGCGCCTGGGGGCCGCCTTTGCATCGGGCAACTACGTCGTGAGCGGCACCAGCGTCGCCATGGGCGACATCGCGAGCACGGGCGTGGCCTTCGGCGGCGAGGCCGGCATCCGCTTCGCGCGCCTCTTCTACTTCAGCGTCGTGCTCGAGGCTGCGAAGTACGGCGACAAGAGCGAGGGCGGCATCAAAAACTCCGCCTCCTCGTTCCTCGCGGGCGGCAAGTTCGGCATCATCACCAACCCCGACGGCTTCGCCTTCCTCGGCGACATCGGCGTGGGCTACCGAAGCTTCTCCGTCGAGCAGACCGCCGCGGGCGTCAAGCGCAACACCGACGCCAACAGCGCGGAGTTTCTGGTCGGCATCGGCATGCACTTCAAGGCCGGCAACGTCCTGCGGCTGGTGCCGCGCATCGACTTGGGCGTGGGCTCCTTCGGCAGCACCGGCACCAGCGTCTCCGGCTCCAAATTGAACGACAACGAGAGCCACGCGCTGTGGATGCTCGGCCTCGGCGGGTACTTCGATATCAACCTCGATAAGCGCGCCGACGCCGCGAAGAGCGCCGCCGCCATGCCTCCCCCGCCAAGCCTTCCGTAAGGCTGAAACGTTCCGCGAATGACGCAGCAAGACAACGACGTGCAACGATTTACAAGTTGATGACAAAGTGTAGGGCGACGGGTGCTTAGCTCCAGGGCATGTACCTGTTTCTCTGCGCGGCATACTTCGTCGTCTTGCTATGCCTCGCGATGTACGGCCTGCATCGTTCGCATTTGGTCCTCACGGTCATCCGCCACCGAAAGAAGCTGCGCGCCATGCGCGACAACGCGCCCACGCTCGCGGACTACGTGACCAAACACGACAAACTGCCGCACGTCACCATTCAGCTCCCGCTCTACAACGAGGCAACGGTCGCCACGCGTCTGCTCGACCACGTGGTGAACATCCGCTATCCGCGCGAGCTGTTCGAGATCCAGGTCCTCGACGACTCCACCGATGAAACGCGCGCCCTGGTGCGCGACCACGTGGCCGATCTGGTGGCCAAGGATCCCTCGCTCGACATCGCGTACATCCATCGCGTCGATCGCACGGGCTACAAGGCGGGCGCGCTCGACGCGGGCCTCAAGGTGGCCAAGGGCGAGCTGATCGCCATCTTCGACGCCGACTTTTTGCCGCAGCCCGAGTTCCTCGAGCAGGTCGTCCCCGACTTCCTCGATCGCGAGGTGGGCATGGTGCAGGCGCGCTGGGGCCACCTCAATCGCGGCTACTCGCTGCTCACCCGCGTGCAGGCGCTCATGCTCGACGGCCATCACCTGGTCGAGAACCGCGCGCGCATGGCCGCGGGCTGGCTGTTCAACTTCTCCGGCACCGGCGGCATCTGGCGCAAAGAAGCCATCGCCAGCGCCGGCGGCTGGCAGCACGACACGCTCACCGAAGATCTCGATCTTTCCTACCGCGCGCAGCTCGCGGGCTGGAGGTTCGTCTACCGCGACAACGTGGTGAGCCCCGCCGAGCTCCCGGAGGACGTGAGCGCCTTCCGCGCGCAGCAGTTCCGCTGGGCCAAGGGCACCGTGCAGACCTCGCGCAAATTGATGAAGCGCGTGATGACGTCGAACCTCACGCTCTCGCAGCGGGTCGAGGCCTTCTTCCACCTCACGCCGCACTTCGCCTACCCGCTCATGGTGTTTTTGAGCCTCTTGCTGCTGCCCGCGTTGGTGCTGATGCCGGCCACCAACCCGCAGACCATGCTGCTCATCGACCTGCCTCTGTGCATCGGCACCACCGGCTCGCTCGCCGCCTTCTACGCCATGGCGGAGGCCGCCCAAGGTCGCCGTCGCATCGACGCGCTCAAGCAGCTCCCGGCGCTCCTGGCGCTCGGCGCAGGCTTGGCGCCGCACCTCTCAAAAGCGGTGCTCGAGGGGCTCGGCTCGATGGCGGGCGAGTTCGTGCGCACCCCCAAGAAGGGCATCGAGGTCGGCACGCCGGCCGCGCGCAGCCCGCGCTACCGCGCCCGCGCCGATCTGCCCATGGTCGAGGTGGGGCTCTGCTTGTTCTCGCTGGCGAGCACCGTCGCCTCGATCGAGACGGGCCACTGGTTCGCCACGCCGTTCGCGATGCTCTTCACCTTCGGCTACGGCTATGTCGCGTCCCTGGTGGCCAGCGAACAGATGGCGCGCCGCAAGGCGGCCGCCGAAGCGCCAGCTCTTGCGCAAGCCCCGGATAGCATGCGTGAGTTCGCTGCCAGCGCAGCGGACGCAGCCATCCCCGAGTAACGGCGTTCCGAGCTGAACCATTTTCCCCAGGCGCGAGTTTTCCGGTAGCGCTTATCGAAGAAAGCCGTTTACTATCCTTTGGATTGGGGCACGCTAGCCCCGTCCAGAAGGCGAGTGAGGTAGGTGCTGACAGGGGGTGGAGACGATCATGACGAAGGCTGAGATCGTCCAGGCGGTGTACGCGATAGGCGGCTTCTCCAAGAAAGAGTCGGCGGATGTCGTCGATTTGGTCTTCGAGATGATGAAGGAGACCCTTGGCCGCGGCGAGAAGATCAAGATCAGCGGCTTCGGCAACTTTGTTCTGCGGGACAAAAGGCAGCGGCCCGGCCGCAACCCACAGACCGGAGACCCGATCAAGATCAGCGAGCGCCGCGTGCTCACCTTCAAGGCGAGCCAGATCCTGAAGCAGGCGCTGAACTCGAGCGGCGTCAGCCCGCGCGACGGCGCAGCGTCCATCGGCGGCACCAGCGGCACCAATAGTCCGCGCGCGCGCGCGGATGGCAGCACGTCGATCCCGCCGCCCGCCCCGCCTGGTTCGTCCGACGGGAGCAGCCGGGTTCCCGCGGCGGCACCTGCACCGGCGCCGATTAATGGAACCCTCGGCGCCGATGTCGCGGCCGCTACGCCGCCTGTACCTCCAGCGAGCGCGAGCAGCTCGGGTACCTCGGGTAAAGCGGGCACCGCGGACGCAGGCCCGAGCGCCACCAACGAGTAACCGCTCGTGGCGCTCGTCCCCCGCCCGCCGCCATCGCTCGAAGCGCCACGGCCGCTCGCGGAGCTCGCTGGAATCGAATCATCGAAGCTCTATTTTCGCATTGGCGAGGTCGCGGCCATCGTCGGCGTGGAGTCGCACGTGCTCCGCTACTGGGAGCGCGAGTTTCGAACCATTCGCCCCACCAAGAGCGCGAAGGGTCAGCGCGTCTATTCGCGGCGCGATCTCGAGAACTTGCTGCGCATTCGCGACCTTCTTTACAAAGAAGGCTTCACCATTGCGGGCGCAAAGAAGCAGCTCGCAACCGCGCGGCAGGAGCCTCTGGCGGTCGCCTCGGCGGAATCGTTGGAGCACGCCGGCGTCTCCACCGTCTCGACTGTGTCGCCCGTCGCACCCGTCGCACCGGCAGCACCCGCCGCACCGGGAGCACCGGCAGCACCCGTCGCATCGGGAGCACCCGTCGCACCCGCCCCGCCCATCTCATTCGAAATCGACCTGACCGGGAATAAGATGCGCCAAGCACTGGTGGACTTGCGCTCGGAGATCGAAGGCTTCCTAGCCGAAGAGTGGTAGCCGTTTTCCTGCTGCACCTGGTGGAACCAAGCGTGTTACAAGGCCCACCTACGATGCTTGGTTACGCGCGTTCCCCGCGATCCCGGTCTTTGCCTTTTGCTTTCGTGCTCTCGAGCCTCCTCGGTTTGACGGCGACGACAGCGACCCGCGCGCACGCGCAGAGCGACGATAAGAACGCTCCCACGGCTCCCTCGAGCACCGAAGCTGGAAAACCGGGCACCGCGCCCACGCGCGGGAGCCTCCTTCCCCAACCCGACCCCAGCGCTCCCTCCTCCTCGAGCTCGAGCTCGAGCTCGTCCAGCTTCCCCGGTTCGAGCGCCGGATCGAACGTGGACCCGGCGAGCGATCAGCGCGAGCTGGCGGATCAGGGCAAGCAGCGCCCCACGCAAGATGGCTTGGTGGGCTCGCGCCCGCAGGACGTGTACAGCGAGGACTGGTGGGGCCGCATCCGCCCGGTGCTGGAACTGCACGGTTACTTCCGAACGCGCGGCGAGCTCTTTCACAATATGTCGCTGGGCCGCCACGATCCCCCGGGGACGGGCCTTTGGCCGCAGCCGATCGACAACAGCTACAACGGCCTGCAGCAGCAGCACGACCTGCGACTCTGCGGCTCCGACTTGAACAACCCGGAGCCCTGCCAGGACAAAACGCAGTCGACCGCCAACATGCGGTTCCGCATCAACCCCGAGCTCCACATCTCGGACAACCTGCGGATCATGTCGCAGATCGACATGCTCGACAATCTGGTCCTGGGCTCCACCCCCGACGCGTATGTGATGCGTCCGTCCGGCGCCGGCAACAATCCCTACGCGCCCCTCGGGTTCTTCTCCACCACCCAAGGACCGCCCACGGCGGGCGTGAACAGCTACCGCAACTCCGTCGACGTGAAGCGGGTGTGGGGCGAGTACATGACCCCCGTCGGCCAGCTTCGTTTCGGCCGCATGCCGCACCACTGGGGCTTGGGCATGCTGTGGAACTCCGGCGACAACATCGACGCGGACTACCACAGCACCGTCGACCGCATCATGTTCACCTCGGGCCTCAAGGCGCTCGATCTGTACTTCGGCGGCGCGTGGGACTTCGTGTCCACGGGCCCCACCAACGCCAGCGCCTACGACGTCAACGGCGGCCAGCCGTACAACACGGGGAACCTGCCCAGCGTCGGCGAGTGGGCCCTGTTCGTCGCGCGCCGCACCAACCCCGAGCTTCAGCGCCTCCAGCTCTCGCGCAACCAGGTGGTCATCAACGGCGGCTTGTACGCGCTCTACCGAAACCAGTACCTCGACATCCCCGTCACCCAGACGCCGTGGACGTTCTTCCGGGGCGCGCAGGGCGCGGTCAACCCCAACAACGGGTTGGAGCGCCGCGGCGCCGAGATGCTCATCCCGGACCTCTGGGTTCAGATCCTCTTCAAGAAGTTCCGCTTCGAGGCGGAGTTCGCGAGCATGTACGGGAGCATCGACCGCACGGCCAACCAGAACACCTCGGGCACCGGCGCCAATGTCGAGGCGACCAAGATCCGCATGTGGGGTCTGGCCACCCAGACCGAGTTCAAGGCGGTCGAAGACAAGCTCCGCATGCAGTTTGGATTCGGCTGGGCGAGCGGCGATCCGTGGCAACAGTCGCTGCAGCCCACGGGGAATGGCCTGAACGAGCTCAACGGCCGCGGGCCGGTTTCGACCTTTCGATTCAACCCCGCCTACAACGTCGACCTCATCTTGCACCGCCGGATCCTCTCGCGGGTGCAGGGCACGTACTACTTCCGGCCCTCGGTGGAGTACGACTTCCTCCGCAACCCGGGCGGCCAGAAATTCGGCGGCAGCGTGGCGGCCATCTGGAGCCGGGCGAGCCAGCCCGTACAGGCCCCCGGCCACAAGGCCGACCTCGGGCTCGAGCTCGATTTGAGCCTGTACTACCAAGCCAAGGACGGCTCCCTGAACGACGATCCGGACAAGCTCGGCGGATTCTTCGCCATGCTCCAGTACGGCGTCTTTTTCCCCATGGGCGGCTTGGATCACCTGCCGAACGAGCCGGCCACCTTAGGCGGCGATTTCGGCACGTCGAGCGCACACACGGTGCGTCTATTCCTCGGCATCGCCTATTGATGCCATACGGGTGTGCGTCTCACCGCGCTCGGCTCGGGGTGCGCGGGGTGACCTAGGGTGCGAGGCTCATTTTCGTCCGATTTCGGGCGACGCCTTGCGCTGGCCGCCCGCGACCCTAAGACCAAGGTCCGGTACGAACTTTTCGCGCGCCTGATCGGACCCCTGCATGTATTTTCTGGGCGCCGTACTAGTCTACACTGCACGTCATCATGCCGAAGATCCTGATCGTCGATGATCAGCGCAATATGCGCACCACCCTCGCGATGATGTTGAAGGGGGCGGGATACGAAGTCGAGGAGGCCGCCGACGGCGACGAAGGCGCAGAGCGCGGGGCCACCGGTGCGTTCGACATCGTGCTCACCGATCTGCGGATGGGCACGAAGGACGGCATGGAAGTGCTCGGCGCCATCAAAGACGCGCAGCCCATGACCGAGGTCATCGTGATGACCGCGTACGGCACCATCGAGAGCGCCGTGGAGGCCATGCGCCTGGGCGCGTTCGACTACATTCAAAAGCCGTTCACCGAGCAGGAGCTGCTCGTCAAAGTCGACAAGGCGCTGGAGAACCGCCGGCTGGCCGGCGAGGTCGCGTTTCTGGCGAGCGAGTTCAAGGATCGCTACCGCTTCGAGAACATCGTGGGGCGCTCGGGCGCCATCCGCGATCTGCTCGGGCGCATCGTGCGCATCGCCCCCACCGACGCCATCGTCTTGATCACGGGCGAGAGCGGCACCGGCAAGGAGCTGGTCGCCAAGGCGATCCACGCCAACTCGCGCCGCTGCGATCGCATGTTCGTGCCCGTGAACTGCGCGGCCATCACCGAGACCTTGCTCGAGAGCGAGCTCTTTGGCCACGCGCGCGGCTCGTTCACCGGCGCGGTCTCCGCCCGCAAAGGCCTCTTCGAGGAGGCGCACGGCGGCACCTTCTTCTTCGACGAGATCGCCGAAACGCCCCTCTCGTTCCAAGCCAAGCTGCTGCGCGTGATCCAGGAGAACGAGGTCCGCCGGGTCGGCGAGAACAAGCCTATCCGGGTCGACGTCCGCATCATCGCCGCCACCAACCAGGATCTGCTTCGGGCGGTGCAAGAGAAGCGGTTTCGTCAGGATCTTTACTACCGGTTGAATGTTGCACGGTTCCAGCTGCCAGCTCTTCGCGAGCGCCGCGAGGACATCCCCGAGCTGGTCATGCACTTCCTCGAGAAGTTCAACAAGAAGATGGGCGTGCGCGCCCGCCTCCACGAGGGCGTGCTCGAGGCCCTGGCGCACTACGATTTCCCGGGGAACATCCGGGAGCTCGAGCACATGGTCGAGCAAGCGGTCGCGCTCGTGCAAAACGGAACCATCACCGCCGACGACTTGATCCAGACGCCCCACGGCGATGAGTCCAATGCGGGCGCCAACCACGGCGGTCGAGCTTTGGCCGATGTGGTCGATACAGCGGAGCGCACGGCCATCGAGGGCGCGTTGCGCGAGAGCGACGGCAACCGTGAAAAGGCCGCAGAGCTGCTGGCCATCTCGCCCACGACGCTGTGGCGAAAGATGACCCGCCTCGGGATCGTGTTCGACACCAAGTAGAAGCGTGCGCGCGAGCTGACGTCCCCATCCAAAATTCGGTTGGGGGTTTCATTTTTGCGACGTGATTTCACGCTTGCACGGTGCAAGTAACTTTTCTCACGGTGAACCGTGGCAATCTTGACGGCATCGATCTTGCTGACCGAGCGGCATTGAAAATCGTGGGACCTCGAGCCTTCCGAGTTCGGAAGGTCAAGGGGGCGGGCCTCTGCGACCTGCAGAGGATCCCTATCGTGTAGCGCGCGCTACGCGGTTTCGAACGGGTTCGAACGTGGGAGGTTGAGAGGTGTCCTTGAGCGCGAAGGTTCTTGTCGTCGATGACGAGGTCAATCAAGGACGGGCATTGGCCCTCGGCTTGAGGCTCGAGGGATTCGAAGTGACCACCGCGCTGGACGCCGAAGCGGCGCTCGCCTCGCTGTTGGTGTCACCCGCGGACATCGCGATCGTGGATCTGATGCTGCCGGGCATCAACGGGATCGAGCTGGCGCGGCGCCTCACCCGCCTCTACCCGAAGATGCGCGTGGTGCTGACCAGCGCGTACCACCTCAGCGAGCGCCAGCTGCTCCGCGCCGATTGCGGGGTCGTCGGCTTCGTGCCCAAGCCTTACCGCCTCGACGAGCTCGCCGAGTTCTTACGCGCCAAGCTCGCTTCGAGCCCGGAGAGCGCGCGCCAATTCCGCCGCGCCTCTGGCAATTAAGGCACCGCTCGCGCGGGGCCAGTATTAGTGTCCGCGCGCCTTGCGAATCGACGTCTTCGACTACGACCTCCCGCCGGACCGCATCGCTCAGTATCCAACGCCGGAGCGTGAGCAGGCGCGCTTGCTCGTCGTGCCCCCGCGCGATTCGCCCGATACGGCGTTTCAGGATCGCACGGTGGCCGATCTGGCGGACGCGATCCCCGAGGGCGCGCTGGTGGTGGTCAACGATACGCGGGTGATCCCGGCCCGGCTGCTCGGGCAGAAGGCCGACACCGGCGGCAAGGTGGAGATCTTTCTCGTGCGCTTCGCGGAGAAGCGGGCCATCCCCACCCCCGGCGGCGGGACGCGCGAGGTCGACGTGTGGCACGCGATGGGCAAAGCATCGAAGCCCTTTCGATTCGGCAGCGACGTCATCGCAGGAAACGTGCGCATCCACCTCTTCGGGCGCGGCGAAGATGGCTTGCTCGAGGTGGGGCTCAGCAGCCTGACGAAGGAGTCGACGGAGCACGAGCTCGCGGCCGCGGGGCACGTGCCGCTCCCTCCGTACATCAAGCGCGAGGACGAGGCGCTCGATCAAGAGCGGTATCAAACCGTGTTCGCGCGCGTCCCGGGGGCGCTCGCCGCGCCCACCGCGGGGCTCCATCTGTCGCGGGCGCTGCTGGGGAGGCTCTCGGTGCGCGGGTGCGAGCTGGCCAGCGTGACCTTGCACGTGGGGCTCGGGACGTTCCAGCCGGTGATGGTGGACGATCTCGACGCGCACCCGATGCACTCCGAGACGTTCGAGATCTCGCGCACGACGGCGGCGGCCATCGCGAAGGCGCGCGATCGGGGCGCGCCGGTGGTGGCGGTGGGGACCACGGTGGTGCGGGCGCTGGAGAGCGCGGTCGATCCGGATTTTCACGCGGAGCGGGGGCGGGTGCTCGCCACGCGGGGGGAGACGCGGCTGCTCATTCAGCCGGGGTACCGGTTTCGGATCGTGGACCAGCTGGTGACGAATTTTCACCTGCCGCGTTCGACCTTGCTTGCGCTCGTGTGCGCGTTCGGCGGATATGAACGGGTGCTCGAGGCGTATCGGTATGCGGTTCGCGAGGGGTATCGGTTCTTTTCGTACGGGGACGCGATGATGTTGTCGCTCGCGCAGGACCCCTCGTGAAGCCGCACGCGCGTGGGTTAGGGTTTCGCGTGCTCGCCTACGACGGGCACGCGCGGCGGAGCGTGCTCTCGACCCCGCACGGCGACGTGGATTTGCCGACGTTCATGCCCGTGGGGACGCAGGGGAGCGTCAAGACCTTGGCGCCCGAGGAGGTGGCATCGACGGGGGCCCGCGTCGTGCTCGGCAACACGTACCACCTGTGGATGCGGCCGGGCCCGGAGACGATTTCGGAGCTGGGAGGGCTGCACGGATTTTCGCGCTGGCCGCACGCCATGCTCACCGACTCGGGGGGCTTTCAAGCGTTCTCGCTCTCGAGCCTCACCAAGCTGACGGAGGAGGGCTTCACCTTTCGCTCGCACTTGGACGGACGAAAGGGGCACCTCACGCCCGAGGAGGCGGTGCGCGTGCAGGGCCTCATCGGGGCCGATATTCAGATGCAGCTCGATGTGTGCCCGCCCGGTGAGTCACCGCGCGCCACCGTCGAAGAGGCGGTGGCGCGAACCACCCGGTGGGCCAAGCGCGCGCTCGCATCGCCCAGGCCCGAGGCGCAAGCGCTCTTCGGAATCGTGCAGGGTGCATGCTTTCCCGATCTGCGAAAGGCGCACGCCGAGGAGCTCGCGGCGCTCGACGTGGGTGGCGGCTTCGACGGGCTGGCGCTGGGGGGCTTCTCCGTCGGCGAGCCCATCGAGCGCATGCACGAGACGCTCGCGGAGGTCGCATTTTGCCTCGATCCGGAGAGGCCGCGCTATCTCATGGGCGTGGGGACCCCGCGCGATCTGCTCGTGGGCATCGAGCACGGCGTGGACATGTTCGACTGCGTCCTGCCCACGCGAAACGCGCGCAACGGGCAGGCGCTCACGCGCTTCGGTCGTCTCATCATCAAGAACGCACGCCACGCGCGCGATCCCGGACCGATCGACCCCCAATGTGGGTGCGCAGCTTGCCGCGGTGGCTTTAGCCGCGCGTACTTGCGGCACCTGTACCTGTCGGGGGAGATCCTGGCGCTTCGGCTCCTCACCTTGCACAACCTCCACTACTACGGCGAGCTCGTGGCCGGAGCGCGCGCGGCGATTTCGGAGGGGACCTACGCTTCGTTCAAGCGGCGCTCCCTCGAGGCTATGGAGCTGTAGGCGGCGCATCGGAAGCGAGCAAGCGGGTAAGCGGGTCGCGGCGGCGGGCCGCCATGGTGTACGATTCTCCTCCGATGGCGAACGAGGAGAAGAAGCCGCTTGGAAGCATCCTTCTCGCCCGCAAACTCATCTCGCCCGAGGTTCTTTCCCAGGCCCTGCGCGATCAACGGCAGTCGGGCAGCGGTGGTGGGAGCGGAATGCCGCTGGCATCGTTCCTCGTCGAGCGCGGAATCGTGCGTGAAGAAGACGCGCTGCGCGCCCTCTCCGAGCAGTTCGGGGTGCCGGGCATCGAGCTTCGCCAGCTGGCCATCCTGCTGGAGCACGTGACGATCATCCCGCGGGAGCTCGCGGAATCGCAGCTCATTTTGCCGGTGCTCGTGCGCGGCGAGCGCCTCTTCGTGGCGACCGCCAATCCGGCCGACAAGCGCGGCATCGACGAGCTCGAGTTCGTCACCGGAAAAAAAGTGTACGCCTACGTCGCCCTGGCCTACCCGTTGCGGCGGACGATCGCGGCCGCCTACGGGGCCCGGGTCGCGGGTGAATCGTACTACCTGGGCCCACGCGTGCCGCGCGAAACCTTGGTGCGCCTGGGCATCGCGCCCGCGGTGCCCGTTCCGCCCATTCCCGCACCGCCGCCACCTCTTCCGTCGTCTCCTCAGGTAAGTGCGGGCGCGGGTTCGGGTGGCGCTCCACCGGCTCCACCTCTGCCGGCGAGGGCACGTCAAACCTCGCCGCGCGCGTTCGAGCCGCCCGCGCCCCCGGAGAGGCTGGCCCCGACCACCGAACCGGATGTGGTGGCCGCAGACGAAGCGCCGCCGGTGGTGGTGGATGACGCCATGCAGCGGGTTTCATCGAATGCGCAGTTGTCGACCATGGAGTTCGGGCTCATGAGCCCCGATGCCTCTCGTGTGGACGAGCCCCCACCCGCGCACATCGAGCTTCCACCGATGGGCGACGACGAAGCTGCGCCCTCGACCCTGGCGCGGCCGGCGACGAACCACTCGGACGCCTCGGGCGGAGCGCCCCATCCGAACGCGAAGCCGGGCGCCTCGAGCGGCGGGCCTGCGGCAAAAACCATCCTGGTCGTGGACGACGAGGAAGAGATTCGATTCATGCTTCGCAGGGTGCTGCAGGAGCGGGGGTATCGGGTCATCGAAGCCGATCGAGGCTTCATGGCGCTGCGCACCGTCAAAGAACAGGTACCCGACCTCATCGTGCTCGACGCCATGCTCCCCGAGCTCCACGGGTTCGACATCGCGCGGCGCATCCGCGGGAGCGAAAAATACGGCGCGATCCCCATCGTGATGGTCAGCGCGGTCTACCGCGGCTGGCGGATTGCGCAGGACCTGAAGGACAACTACGGCATCGCCGCCTACATCGAGAAGCCATTCCGCATCCACGAGGTGGTGGATGCCGTGTCGCGCGCCCTCACCGAACGCGACACACGGCGCTCGGTGCACCCCGAGCGGGGCGTGGAGGCCATGAGCGCCGACGCTGAAAAAATGCTCGAGCAAGGCGTCGCAGCGTACCGCGCAGGGCACATCGACGACGCCATCGCGTCACTTCGCCGCGGTATCGAGATCGATCCGCTCGCGTATCGGCTACACTTCCACTTGGCGCTGCTTTACGGGAAAAAAGGGGCTATCTACGAAGGGATCCACGAGCTCGAGCGCGCTATCGAGCTGCATCCGAAGAACTTTGCAGCGCTGAAGAACCTCGCGGTGCTCTACGAGAAGGCAGGCTTCCGACACAAGGCCGTCGAGGTGTGGGAACGGTGCATCCAAGTCGCTCCCGACACCGAGACGCGAGCCCAAGTGAAGGAACGACTGATGAACTTACTGTGACGAAACGTTCTCGCCACCAAAAACCAGTATCGGTAACCTCCACGGACCTTTCGTGAAGTTTCTCTGCGAGCAGTGCAAGGCCAAGTACCAAATTTCCGACGACAAGGTCGCCGGAAAAACTGTGCGAATGAAATGCCGCAAGTGCGGCCATATGATTGAAGTGCGGGCTGAAGTCACTGAGACGAGTGTTTCGCGCAGTATGCCGAAGGAGTCGCGGATGGAGGGCCCGTCGCAAGCGGGGCACCTCGCCCCAGCTGCCGGAAGCGGTGCCCACCCGGCCGCGGCCGCCGATCCGGCGCCCACGGTGCGCGCGGACTCCGCGCGGATGGCCGCGCAGCTGGCGGCGCATTCCGGTGCTCACCCGACGCAGGCAACGCCGCGCCCGGCATCGAGCCGTCCGGGCACGGCGCCGCGGCCCATCGATGGGAGCAACTCCAAGGGCGGCGCCCTCACCGGGCTGGCCGCGGCCAAGAAGCCGGCCGTGCCGCGCGCGGTCATCACGCCGCCGCCGACACCATCCGAAGCGTCGCTCGGATCGGGCGCGCTGGCGGGCGCCTTTCAAAAGAGCATCGCCAAGGATGATCCCGCGCTGCGCGACATCACAGGCTTGCGCGAGTGGTACGTGGCCATCAACGGGGTGCCCGTGGGCCCGGTTCGCATCGCGGAGCTGCGGCGCAAGGCCTCCCTCGGGGCGGTGACGGAAGACTCGCTGGTCTGGCAAGAGGGCATGGAGGAGTGGCGGCCGGTCAAGGCGTACTCCGAGCTGCTCGCCTTGGTGCGCGAGGCCGCGCAGAGCGGGCGCCCTCCGCTCGCGGTCACCGGCGACGTGCGGCAAAGCACACCGCCGCCGCCCAAAGGCTACGCGCCGCGCCCGGTCACGGGCTCGGGCACGGGCGTGAGCCGCCCGGTGACGGGGCGGAGCAACGTCTTGCCGTTCGCGCCGCGCAACGCGGCCGCCGAAAAGCTGGAAGATCCGGAGGCGACGGAGTTCTCGGCCAACGCGCTCCCGCAGCAGACCTTGCGAACGTCGCCCGTTCCGCCCGAGGCCGTGGACGGTGGCGTCGATCCCTTTGCGCTCCCCATCGTCACGGCCGATTCGCCGGCCGACGCGAGCTTCAGCGATCCATTTCGACCGGGAACCCCCGGCCCGGGTATGGCGCGCGCGCCGCTGAGCGTGCAGATCTCACCGGCGTCGGGCAGCGTCATCTCGCCGTTCGCCGCGGGCAGCACCAGCAGCACGGCGCCGAGCTTCACCACCACGGCCGCGGCATCCGGCGATCGCTCCTCCGTGTCCCTCGGTCCGCCCATGTTGGCCACCGAGGAGCCGGCGCAAAAGAAGGGGCCTCCCTGGATTCCGATCGCCATGGTGGCGCTGGCGGCGGCCTTTGGCATCACGGCGGCCATCGTGATCTTCCGGCAGCCCCAACAGACGCCCGCGGCGCAGCCCACGGCGCAAGCGGCCACCCCGCCGCCGGCCGCCTCGACACCCCCTGCCCCGCCGCCGTCGGCCTCCGCCGACATCGAGCTGCCGGAGACGACGACGCCGCCCAGCGCGGTGGCCGATAACAAGCCGGCCCCGTCATCCCCCAAGCCCACGACGACCCCGCCGAAGCCGCCCCCCGCGTCGACCGGCGGAAAAGTGGCGGACCTCGGCGATCTCATCCGAGGCAGCAGCACCGGTCCGAGCACCACGAGCGGCCCCACGAACCAGCCGGGCGGCGGAGCTTCGCTCTCGGAGGAACAGATCCGCGCCGTGATGAACCAGCACTCGGCGGGCGTGCGCCGCAACTGCTGGGAGCGCGGACAGGCCCAGCAATCGGTGGTGAGCGTCACCGTGCACATGACCATCAACGGTCAGGGTCAGGTGACCAGCGCCAGCTCCGACGGCAACGAGCCGGCCATCGCCAAGTGCATCGAGACGTCCGTGCGAAGCTGGCAGTTCCCGGCCACGGGCGGTCCGTCCACCGTCAACATTCCGTTCAAGTTCGTGCGCCAGTAACGGCGCCGCGACACCTCTTCGATCACGGGAGCGCCAAAGCGTTCACGTACGGCGCTCGCGCTCCCGTGCTCGTTCCCATCCCCTTCCCGATTTCTCTCGGGAACGGGTGCGGGGGTCTCGAAGAGGCCCACGACGGCCGCTCGGCCGGAGCGTCACGGGAACGTGTACGGGCTGGTGACCGAGCATGACGCGAGCGCGCCGTCACGCGATCACGGCGTCGGGCGACACGAGCAGGTACGGCTCCGCGATGGGCTCGCCGCCGTCTTCGGGCGTGAGCCGCAGACCGTGCTCGCCGCGCTCGCCTGCATAGATCAACGTGCACGATCCGGCGCCCGAATCATCCACGGACACCGCCATCGCGCGCGTCGCCGATCCATCCGCACCTTGGGCGTGCACGCGCCACATGCCATCGCGTCCGTCTTCGGCTTCGTAACGGACGCGATGCACGGCGACAGGCTCGCCGGTGGCGTGGAAGCGCATGCTGCACCCGTTGGGAAGCGCATCGTGCTCTTCGACCTCGACGTGAATGAACGAGCTAAACGAGCTGGAGCCCACGGCTCCCACCGTATCACCTCTCCGCGGCCTCCGAGACGGAGATGCCAAAGGAGGGATCCTCGTAGAGCCGATCGAACACGCTACCGAACGTTTTCTCCACGTTCTTCCGCTTGATCTTCAACGTCGGCGTAATCTCATCCCGGTCCAGCGAAAACTCCCGGTCCAGGATGTAGACCCGTTTCACCTGCTCCACGCGCGACAGCTTTTGATTGCCGCGGCGCACGGCCTCGGCGATGCGCCGTCGAACGTCGGCCTCCATGGTGAGCCGCTTCATGAGCGCATCCAACCCCTCGGGCTGCGACAGCGGGTTGTCGAGGAGCGCCTTCTTCATCCGCTCGGAGATGTCGGGGCGCTCCACCAGGCCCTTTTGCACCGCCCACTCGATCCCCTCGATGGGGCTGATCGACACCAGCGCGGTGACGTACGCCCGCCGATCGCCGTGCGCATGCACCTGGCTGATGATCGAGTCCTCGCACTTGATCTCGTTTTCGATGTTGCTCGGCGTGAGGTTCTTGCCACCGGCCGTGATGATCAGGTGCTTCTTGCGGTCGATGATGTAGAGGTACCCATCGCGGTCGTACTTGCCGATGTCCCCGGTGTGCAGCCACCCATCCTTGTCGATGATCTCGGCCGTGGCCTCGGGCGCCTTGTAGTACCCCTGAAAGACCACATCGCCGCGGACCAGGATCTCGCCGTCGGGCGCCAGCTTCTCCTCCACGAAGTCGACGACCCGCCCCACCGAGCCAAGCCGAACCCCGCCCGGCCGATTCATATGGGTGACGGCCGTCGCCTCCGTCATGCCGTACACCTCGTAGATGGGAAAGCCGATGCCCCAAAAGAACTCCAGGATCTTCTTGGGGATGGGCGCCGCACCCGTCAAAAAGAAGCGCGCCCGCCCGCCGAAGATGTCGCGCAGCTTGCGGTACACCAGGCGATCGGCCAGCTGGTACTGAAGGCGCAAGGTTCGCGGGATCGGCTTGCCCTCCTGCCAATGCGCCACCGTGCTCTCCGCCACCCGCTCCGCCCAGCGAAAGATCCCCTGCTTGAGCGGCGGCGCCTTGGCCACCTCGTTTTGAATGCGCGCGTACGCCTTCTCGAAGATGCGCGGCACGCTGCCGAACAGCGAGGGCCGGAGCTCGCGCAGCTCGTTGATCACCGCCGAGGTGCTGGTCGCGTACGCGGTGGCCGTCCCGTAGTTGATGCGCACGTAGTGCCCCACGATGCGCTCAGCGGCGTGCGCCATCGGGAGGAAGCTCAGACAGATGTCGCCCTCCGCCAGCGGGATCATGCTGAGCCCCGTGAGCAGGGCCACGATGTTGCGGTTGGAGAGCATCGCCCCCTTGGGCGGCCCCGTGGTCCCGCTGGTGTAGACGATGATGGCCGTGTTCTTCTCGTCGATTTGCGACACGCGCGTCTCGATGCGCGCGCGGTCGACCCGCGACAGGATGCAGTCGGAAAAGGGACGCACCCGCGGCTCCTCCGCCATCACCCGCTCCAGGCCGCGCGTCTCCCACACCAGCACCGCCTCGACCTTGGGCAGGCGGGGCAGCGCGCCCAGCACCTTCTCCAGCTGCTCCGCATCTTCGACGATGATGAAGCGGCTGTCGGAGTGCTCCAAAATGTAGGCGAGCTGCTCGGGCGCCAAGGTTGGGTAGGCGCCGACCGTTACCGCGCCCGCCAAGAGCCCGCCCATGTCGGCCACGCACCACTCGGGCCGCGTGCTCCCGACGATGGTGATCTTGTCGCCGATGTTCAGCTTTGCGTCGAGCAGCCACGTCGCAAACGAGGCCGCCGCCTCGTAGAACTCGGCCCAGGTGGAGCCAATCCAGTTTCCACCCGACTTGCGCTTCCACGCCACGTTGTCGGGCGTCTTGGCCACGCGCGTGAGGAACAACTCGGGCAACGTCTTACAATGCGGGGTGATGGCGATCGCCGGCCTTCTGGCGACCGATTCACGCTCGAGCAACTTCGTATCCGTCTTCTCGAACATTCTCGAAATCCCTCCCCCTCCCGCCCCCGACCCCAGCCTCGTAAAGCCCCGGGATCGGGATGGACAGCGGAATGGGCAAAAAGCTCAACGTGGCCCGAAGGCCGGTGAACGATCGAACGTGCTATTCTTGATTGAGCGCCTGATCCCAGTAATTGCAGAAGCTGTCGCGGTGTTTGCTCCGGGTGGTGACGGTGGTATCGAGGATCATCGTCTTTTCGGTCTCGAGATCGTATTTCGGCCACGCGGGCGCGCTAGCGGTATTGGGATTGCCGGTGATCAGGTTCGTCCAGTACGAGCGCGCGCGCGTCCCCAGCAGGCGCTCGGCCGAGGTTTGCGAATAGAGGAACGCGTCGGTGGTGTTCCACACGATGGGGAACTCGGCGGCGTGAAAGGCGCCATCGAGGAGTGAAAGGACGTGCGGCGCGCGATAACCGTGTGTCCAAACGTAACGGTAAACGGCGGAGCTCCCTCCTTTGATGGCATTGCGCGCCACCCGGCGCTCGTCGCATCCGAAGATGATGTCCGTTCCAGCATCGATGATGGCGCGGCGGCCATTCGGGAATGGATTGAAGTAGGGATACATCTTCTTCGCGTCCGCCGCAAACGGCCCCGCCACCAAATCGAGGGCGGCCTCGTACGAGACGAGATCCGCTCCGAGCAGCGGGACGAGCGCCGCCTCATCGGAGTTGTTGCCCACGATGAGCGGCACCTTGTTGTGCTTCCCTTCGCGCATGATCTTGTACGGATCGTCGCTGGTGAAGGCGTAGTCGTCGACATTGGGCCCGTACCAGAGCTGCCACATGCGCCCCTCGCGCACCCCCTTCAGGAAAAGCTCGGTGATGGCCAAGCCATTGCCGAGCGGGTTGAGAAAGTGGAAGCCCGGCACATGGCGCAGGCACGCGGGGACGTCTTTGGCGCCCGCGCACCCTTCGCGCGTCACCACGTCCTGGCCTTGCGCGTACCTTCGCGCCCGCGGCGCCACGCCGATGCCGCCGCTCTCCATGATGGCGGCGTGGAACAAGCCCGCCGCCAGCGGCGAGACCAAAAGATGCCCCACGCTCACCGCGCCAGCCGACTCGCCGAAGATGGTCACTTGGTTCGGATCGCCGCCGAAGTTGGCGATGTTGTCGCGCACCCACTGCAAGCCTGCGATCTGATCGAGCGTCCCGTAATTGCCCGAGGAGCCGTGCGGATCTTCGGCCGAGAGCGCCGGGTGGGCCGTGAATCCGAGCTCTCCGACCCGGTAGTTCATGGTCACCACCACCACGTCTTGC
Organism: Sorangiineae bacterium MSr11954; assembly: GCA_037157815.1. Classification (NCBI taxonomy): domain Bacteria; kingdom Pseudomonadati; phylum Myxococcota; class Myxococcia; order Myxococcales; family Pendulisporaceae; genus Pendulispora; species Pendulispora albinea. The sequence continues at coordinate 2,229,941 of CP089984.1, read as the reverse complement.
TCCTTCGCGAAGGTCGCGCCGTGGTAGAGGTTCCCCGTTCCATCGAAGACGAGGTCCTGATCGCCGGCGCCGATGGTGAAGCCGCCGCCAAAGAGCCAATACATCACGCGCTTCTTGGCCCCGGCCGTCGCATTCGGCGGCGTAAACACGTTGAGGTAGAGGCAATCCTCACTACCGAAGGTGCCCTTTTGCGGCAGAAGCTGGAGGCACGCGCTGGCCCCCTCGGTCGCGTCGCGAACGCCCTCCCAGTTCGCGTCGAGCGGCTCCGGTGCCTTGAAGCGCCGCGAGCCCACGGGGGGTTTCGCAAAGGGAATGCCCAGGAAGGTCGGCACCCCTCGATCGATTTTGCCGCGAACTGCCCCCCGGTTGGTCATGACCACCGGATTGGTTGTGCCTTGGGCGTTCGATGCCTCCGGCCTGGCGCCGGGGTCGCTTGGATCGAGCTCGCTCCGAATGGCACCGTCGGCGGTCGTCCCGTCGCCCGAACAGCCAATGAGCGCTGCAGCCAAGCTTGTCAGGATGAAAAATCGCATCATGGATCCCTCCGTCGTCCCGCGTCGCTCCCAACGAGGACCTAAAACCCAAGAAGGAAGTTACCGAATGCGACTCGGCGGGCGATTGCAGACTCCGGGCGTGGGTGGAATCGCCAATCTTTTGAGCGCCATGGCAATGGCGAGCACGTAGTCACCCGTGCGCGCTCGTCGAACGACGCAGTGCGTTGAAATGCGATTCTCGCGTTGGCAATGCGTTTGCGGCGCTAAGATTTCAGAGATGACCGTCGGAAAAGTCGAGCGAGAACCGACGATCGCGGCCCCTGCGTTGTGGCCGGTCATCGATTTCTTGCGGGCGCACGGAAAAGACCCGAATGCCCTTTTGGCGCACGGCGGGTACACCGAAGATGCGCTGCGCAACCCTACGCTTCGTGTGCCGCATTCGCGCGCGGCGAACATCTATCTTTCGATTCGCGGCACCTGCGATCGACCGGCGCTGGGTCTCGCCTTTGCAGCTTACGTTCGCCCCGAGACCTTTGCGGTGATCGAATATGCGGCGCGCTCCAGCGCGACCGTCGGCGATGCCATCCTGGTCACCAACCGCTACGCGCGGCTCATCGACGACTCGTTCAACTTCCGGCTGGATCCCTGCGGCGCCTTTTCCCTGTGGCGGCTCACCATGGATTGGCCCGAGCCGCTGCTCGGCATCATGAGCGAGTACGTCATCGGGATCATCGCGCGCGCGAGCCGCTTCTTGTTCGGCGCCGCGCTGCCGTCGCGGGAGCTGTGGCTCCGCTGCCCTTCGCCGCGCGATCGCAGCCCGTACGAGCAGGCCTTCTCCTCGCCCCTTCGCTTCTCCGCCCCCGAGTACGGCATCTTGATGCAGCCCGAGGTGCTCGCGCTTCGCCCGCGCAGCGCCGATCCCACCCTGGCCAATTTGATCGGCCAGCAAGCCGAGAGCATGCTGTCGGAGCTCGGCCGCGCCAGCACCTGCGATGAGGTGCGGCGCGCCGTGTGCGAGGAGCTTCGAAGCGGCGCGCCGGCCATGACCCGCATCGCGCGCCGCCTGTCCACCACCCCCAGCACCCTGCGCCGGCGCCTCTCGGAAGAGGGTGTAAGATACAAAGATCTCCTGGAGTCGGCGCGGCGCGAGTCGGCCTGCGCGTACTTGAGCGATCGCACGCTCACGATGACCGAGATCGCCTTCCGCCTCGGCTACCGCGACGCCACCACCTTCTTCAAGGTGTTCAAGCGCTGGACCGGTCAGACCCCCGCCGAATACCGGCGAGGCCTCGGAGGTGCCATCCCCGTAAAAGCGACGGGATGATCCGGGCGAAGGCCACCAGGCCGATGGCGATCCAAATGAGGTTCGTCACCACCGAGGGCCACGCGCCCATGGCCGCGGAGTTGGTCGCGAGCCCCACGCTGCCCACGATGTTCAGGACCTGGTACGTCGCCCCATCGCTCTCCAGCTTGCGCATGGAGACCAACGCATAGGCGCTGAGGAGGATGGCGGCGCTCAGCCAGCCGATCACGGCGATGGTGGTGCTCATGGTATGACCGCGTACGCCCGCACGGGGAAGGTGCCGAACCGCTCCACGCGCGGCGGCGCCGCGTGAAAACGAAAGCCGCTCGGCGGCAGCGCATCGAGGCCGCGCAGGTGCTCGACGATGGGGATGCCGGCGCGCAAGAGCCCCGTGTGCGCGGGGCGGGAGCGATCGCCCATGTCGTCGATGTTGACCGAGTCGATGCCCACCAGCGCCGCGCCCTCTGCGATCAGCCACTCCGTGGCGCCCTTGGTGAGGAAGGGCGCGTCCACGCCGTAGGCATCGGTGCCCCAGTGACGATCCCAGCCCGTGTGCAAGAGCACCGCGCGCCCGGCCACGTCGTAGGGTGCGAGTTCGCTCGCCTCGATGCCGCGGCGGCGCGAGCCCGCGAGGCGAACGACCACGCCCTCGAGATCGGCGAGCCGCTCCAGCGGGAGGCGCGCGAGATCGGCGCCGTCGTCGAAGCGGTGGAAGGGGCTGTCCACGTACGTTCCGGTGTTGGCCACCATGGAGATGCGGCCGATTTGAAAGCGCACGCCGGGCCCGTACGAGGTCTCGCACGCGTCGCGCGTGAGGTGATCGGAGATCTCCGGCGCCGGCAGGCCCGGGTACGTGATCATGCCGTGGGCGATGGGGTGGCTCAACTCGACCAAGCGGCGCCGGACCGCGGGAGCGTCCACCGTGCGCGAGCCTTTGTGGGCCTCCGGAAAGATGGAGAGGTTCCGCAGCTCGACGTCGCCGGCCATGAGCAGACCGAGGCTCTTCACCAGAAGCTGGCCAACCTCCTCGGGGGTGACGTCGGGCCGGGGTATGTCGATGCGGAAGCCCGTCCCCGCCAGATCGCCCCCGTTGGTGAAGGTGATTCGAAAGTCGAACGCTGCACGATGCTCGGTCATGCTGCGATTCTGGCGAAACGGACGCTCAATAAAAGGTAGATTATTTTACGCCTCATGTAAGCATTCCTTACATGGACGTGGATCCCCGAAGATTGCGGGTTCTCCTGACGGTCGTTCGCTGCGAGGGCGTGGTCGGCGCATCGCGCGCGCTGCACCTTACGCCCCAGGCGGTGTCGCAACAGATCACCGGCCTCGAGGAGGAGCTGGGGGTGGAGCTCTTCGATCGAACGCGCCGGCGCCTCTCCCCCACCGCCGTGGGCCTCGCCCTGGCCGCGCACGCCGAGCGCATCGAGGCGGAGCTGGTGGCGGCCGGGCGCGCGGTGGCGCAGGCGACGGGGCGGGTCTCGGGGGTGGTGCGCATCGCGGCCTTTCAAAGCGCCATCCGCTGGCTGGTGATCGAGGCGCTCCCCATTTTGCGCGCCGAGCAGCCGGGCGTGATCCCGATGGTCATCGAGCTTCACGGCATCGGGGTCGAGCGCGCCCTGCGCACCGGGGAGGTCGACTTGGTGGTCGAAGAGCGCGACGACGACGAGCCCGAGCCGATCGCCAGCGGCATCGCCGTTCGCCTGTTCCGGCGCGATCCCTATTTCGTGGTGGCGCCTTCGAGCATCGCGCGCACCTTGCAGACCCCCAAGTCGCTGGCGGGGCTGCGCTGGGTGGCCGCGCCGGAGAACACCGCGTGCGACTATGCGCTCCAACGGCTGGCCAAGCGCGGCAAGTTCGAGCCCGACATCGCCCATGTCATCAAGGAGTTCCCCGCGATCTTCGCGCTGGTGGCCGCGGGCGAGGGCGTGGCGATCATCCCCGAGCTCGGGCTGGGCGATGCGCGCGGCGTCGAGCCCTGCCCCATCCCGGACTTCGGCGCGCGCAAGCTCTTTCTCCTGCAGCGCACCTCCAAGCGCGGCACCGAGCCCGCCGTCGACGCCGTCGCCAGCGCCTTGAGCCGCAAACCTTGAGGGAGCTCCGCGCTCTCCCCGTCCACGTACACGTTGCCGTGGCCTACGACACCGCCGGCATCTTCACGGCGTAGGCCACGCCATCGCCCAGCGGCAGCACCACCGCGCGCAGGAGCGGGTGCTGCACGAGCGCCAGGTTGAACGCGCGCAGCGCCTCGGTGCGTTCGCGTTGGGCCTCGGGCACCACCGAGCGGGCCACGTGCCCATACCAGAGCGTGTTATCGGCCACGATGATGCCGTGCGGCGAGAGACGCGGCACGAGCAGCTCCAAGTAGCGCGGGTACTCTTCCTTCACGCAATCGATGTACGCCAGGTCGATGGGCTGCTCGACCTTCTCGAGCTCGTGCAGCGCGGCCCCCTGGCGCACGGTGATCCGCGCCTCGAGCCCCGCCTCGGCGATGAAGCCGCGGGCCTCCTCGCAGAGATCGTGCGAGAGCTCGAAGGTCAGCACGCGCGCGTCGGGACCGGCCGCGCGCGCCAGAACGATGGCCCCGTAGCCGATGTTCGTGCCCAGCTCCACGATGAAACGGGGCCGCGCCCCCCGCGCGGTGACCGCCAGGAACGAGGCCACCTCGGGATCGCTCACGGGGTAGCCTCGCTCGGCCGCGCGCGCCTCCATTTTGGCCAGGAGCGCGTCGCGCGGCGGCTCCAGCGCTTCGAGGTAGGCCGCTTGCTCGGGGCGGAGGATGGCGTCGCTCGCAGCTTTCATGGCAAAGGTCTCGAAAAGCGATGGGCGCAGCGACGTGCGGCGGCTCGACGGTCTTGGGCTTTGCTGCGCGAGCGGGGTCGAAGGTTACTTCTTCGACTTTTTGGACGCGACCACGTCCCCGCGAAGCTCGGCGAAGAGGGCGATCAGCTCGTTCTTGTCCTTCTCGTCGATCTTGGCCTCGTCCACGGCGGCGTTGAAGTCTTGGACGAACGCATCCCACTGCGCGTCGTTGATGTTCACCGAGTCGTGGGGCGATTTCACGTCGCCGCCCGTGTATTTGCAAGGGCCGCCGGCGATTTCGCAGATGTGCTCGGCGAGGTTCTTCTTGAAGTTCTCCAGCTTCTCGCCCTTCAACTTCGCAAACGACTTTTTCAGCTTGCCGTCGGCGCTCGCATTCTGCACGAGAGCATCGACCAGTTTGTCGATACCCTCGCGTCCGTTGAGCCGCTCGTAGAGCGACTTGGGGGCGGGAGGACCGGCATCTTCCGGCTCGGGGGGCGGCCCGGCATCGGCCGTCTCGATGAGAGCGGGCTCCGGCGGAGTGGGCGGCTTTTTGCTACCGCAACCTGCGCCGAAAGCCGCGAACGACCCGAGCATGGCCGTCGAGATCAGCGCGGCCTGAATCGCCCGTTTTGTCGTAACGTTTGGACCAAAAAGGGAGCTTAGTCTCATGAGGGGTGCCTTCGAGGTTATAGGCGCCCTCTCCTACAAAGATCCACAATTCTCGCCTACTATACGGTTCCGGCAACGATGTCCGTATGCACACTCCAAATTGGCGATCGCGTGGTGCTCCGTGCAGAGGGAGGTGCACCGGAGGCCGAACACGCGCTCTTCGTACCCTGGGAAATCCGTGACGGTGGATATTTCACGACCGCAGGCGATGCTCGCGCGCGACTGAACGCGCTGGGTATCACCCCGCAGGTCCTCGAAGATGCCACCCTGGCCGTGCGCGCGATCGCCTACCCCTTTGCGCGGGGCGATGTGGTGCGGCAGATGCTCCCCGAGCTGGGGCCCGCGGAGCTTTTCGACGGCTATATCCACCATGCCGGCGGCGACGAGCCACCCGGCTACGAGGGTCTGCTGCTCGATTTGCGCGCGCTGGTGGAGTGCCTGGGGCTGGGACAGGGCGCGGCAACCACCTTGCAAGCCTTCGCCTTGGCAGGTCACTTGAGCGGCGTACCCGAGAACACACCGGTACATCTTTCCGGACTGGAAGATTCGACGGCAGGAGCGAATCGAGGCGGCGATGTAGGACGTGTGGTCGATGTCGTGAAAGCCATGCGGGAGCTGGAAGCGCCTGCGAAAGCGGAGCCGACCCCGCGCCGAACGGAAGATCTTTTGGAGCTGTTGATCGAAAAAGGACTTTCGCAGGAACGGCTCTCGCGCATCCAACAGTCGTTGAACGTGTCATCGCCCCCCACCGCAGGACCGCTCTCCGAACCCGAAGCTTGGGACATCGAGCTAGGGCTTGGAAACGGCGATTTGTCGAACGCCATCGAGCGCATCGAGACCTTGGAGAAGAGCCGCGGCAAGCGGCCCGTCACCGTGTACTTGCGATCGCGCGCCTCCTTGCTCCTCGGCTCCGAGCCGCCGCGCATCATCGCCGAGCGGGTGGAGTCGCTGTGCGCGACCCAAGCGTTTCCCGAGCTCTCGCTGCTCGCGGCGCAGGCCTGGCTGGCCGCCGGCGAGCCCGATCGCGCGGTGCCTTTTGCGCGCGCGGTCTTGCTCAGCACCCAGTCGTCGCGCACCACGCGCGATCGGGCCGATGACATCCTGGTCTTGAACGGTGCGCCGCCCGCATCGGCCCGGAGCAGCCATGCTCCGCACCATCGCGAGCGCGGGGACTCGCTCCTCTCGCCGCTCGACATGGGGTGGGACGATGCCAAGCGCTCCTCCATGAAGATTCCACAGGCCTCGCCGTCCAACGGAACCAAAGGCGAGGCCCATGTGAAACCGTCGCAGCGCAACATCAAGGTGGCGTCCACGGATCGCCCCTCGGCGCGCTTTGCGCTGGCGCTGCACCGCAAGCGGCACGCGGTGCCAAGGCCCTCCTCGCTCTCGCGCCCGCCTCCCCCGCCCATCACCGTTCCTTCGGTCTGCAGCGAGCCGCCGTCGCACGAGCTCCGCTCGCGGCGCACGCGCGCATGGGCTTCCACAGGTGCGGCCGGCGGCGCGCTCAACGGCAAGCCGTACCTCGAAACGGTGCCGATGGTCCCGGTCGCCAAGGTGATCACCATCGAGGCGCGCCTCTCCCAGGCGCCCGCACCGCCGTCGAGCAAAAAGGCGGGCCGGGTCCTCGCGAGCAGCCAAGAACCGGGGTCCGACAAATCGGGCCCGGCCACGGAGAAGACGGGCCCGGCCAGCAGCGGTCCGCCGACCGAAAAGATGAATGTGGCGGAGGACACCTCGCCCACCGGAAAACCGGTGTCGAGCCGGCCCCCGCCCATTCCGCAGCCGCCGAAGCTCGATCCGGATCGAACGCTCAAGCTCGAACCGTCAGCCTCCACGCCGCTGGCGCTCGTCACCCAGCGAAAGCTGCTCCCGGCGAGCCCACCGGCGCCGCCGGTCATTCCATCGCGGCCCACGCCGAGCGGCCCCACGGGTTTGCCCTCGACGAACCCGGCCCAGGCCATGCGCGGCGCATCGCGGCCCGCGTTTCAAAGCGATCCGCCGGGGCTCGTTCGCATTCCGTCCACCCTTCGCCTACCGCCGCTCAAGCCGGTACCGGCCGAGCTGGCGGAGACGTTGAGCCTTCCGCCCGGCCTTCACGGCCAGATCGCGCCCATCGAGGACGAGCTGCCGCGCACCTCGCTGGAGACGCGCATCCTCTTTACACACATGGCGCGCCGTCTCGGCCGCGAGTACCGCGAAAAGTACCAAACCAACCTTCGCACCACGGTGGAGGGCATCGAGCAGATGCAGATGGTGCTGCGCGATCGCTTCCCCGACGGGGTCATCCGCACCCGCGAAGAGAACCGCTTCGTGCGCCGCCATGGCGCCTTCTTGAGCGAGATCCTGGCGCGAAACCTGGAAGCGCTCTGGGTGGACATCGCCCCCACGGAAATTGGCTACTGGGCCATGGTCGTTCCGCCCAAGACGCGCGTATGGCCCTTCGGCCGGGTGCTGCGCTTTCTATCCCAGGGACATCGCGAGCGCGATCTCGTAAGCTACTACCTCGAGGTCAAGAACCGCGCCCACCGCGAACGAACTCCTTAACGCGCCGCCCTGTCGGCCCGCCTTCATGTCCGAGCCGAACTACATTACGAAACAGGGCGCCAAGCGCCTGCAAGACGAGCTCGCGCATTTGCGATCGCAGGAGCGCCCCAAGGTCGTCCAAGAGGTATCCGACGCGGCCGCGCAAGGCGATCGAAGCGAAAACGCCGAGTACATCTATGGGAAAAAGCGCCTGCGCGAGATCGATCGCCGCATGCGCTTTTTAACCAAGCGGCTGGAGGCCGTCCAAATCGTCACCACCCCGGCCAGCACCGACCGAATCTTCTTCGGTGCGACGGTCGAGGTGGAGGACGAAGAGGGGGTTCGCTCGACCTACCGCATCGTGGGCGAGGACGAGATCGATCTGAATCGCGGGGACGTGAGTTGGCGCTCGCCCATCGGGCGTGCGTTGCTCAAAAAAGAAGCGGGGGATGTGGTCATGCTGCGAAGGCCCAATGGCGAGATCGAGCTGACCATCGTATCGATTCGTTACTGAATCGCGGCGCCACCGGTTCACGACGCCGATTCACGGCGGGTTCGCGCGGCGACGCCGATTCGTTACGGCTTCGCGGCGGCGCCGATTCGTTACGGCTTCGCGGACACCGCCGGTTCGTTACGGCTTCGCGGCGGCGCCGATTCGTTACGGCTTCGCGGCGGCGCCGATTCGTTACGGCTTCGCGGCGGCGGCGCCGGTTCGTTACGGCTTCGCGGCGGCGCCGATTCGTTACGGCTTCGCGGCGGCGCCGATCGTTACGGCTTCGCGGCGGCGCCGATCGTTACGGCTCCGCGGCGGCGCCGATTCGTTACGGCTTCGCGGCGGCGCCGATTCGTTACGGCTTCGCGGCGGCGCCGATTCGTTACGGCTTCGCGGCGGCGCCGGTTCGTTACGGCTTCGCGGCGGCGCCGGATCGTTACGACTTCGCGGCGGCGCCGCCGGTTCGTTACGGCTGAATGCGGATGGTGGTGCTCGGGTCGGTTTTGTTGTCATCGTGGAGGTAGACCGGGTAATCGCCGGTGCCGCTCACGTTGCGGACCGTCGTTTCATTGAGCCCGATCGGCCGGCCGACATCGCCATGGGCGAAGCCATTGCGGGTGTTGCTCGAGTGAATGATGTGGTCCTTGGAGGTGTCCTTGTTGACGAAGGTCACCACCAGGGCGTTCGCGCCCGCGCCGATGGTCGGGTGATGCACCACGATCTCGCGCGACCCAAAGACGTTGGGGGCCGACGGCGCGTTGTTGGGGATGTTGATCGTCAGCCGCGGCTTCACGTTGAGCGCGAGGGTCGCCTCGGGGGTGACGGTACCCGATGCGGCGATGACCTTCACCATCGACGCGCCGGTCGTATTGGCGCCGTCGATATCGAGCTTCACCGTGACGGGGCCGGCCCCAATGGCGATCGACGAAGGCGTGAAGGTCGCTTTGGCGCCCGCCGGGAGCCCCGTGGCGCTCAAGGTGGCGTTGCCCGCAAAGCCCTCTTTGCCGGTGAGGGTCACCGTGTAGCTCGACTTCTGCAGAAGCTCCGTGTCGCTGCTCGTTTTATCGAGCGCCACGTCGAAGCCCTTGGCGGCGCCGCCTCCTCCGCCTCCGCCCCCTCCACCGGTGCCGCCTCCGCCCCCTCCTCCGTTGCCGCCACCGCCGCCGGTGCCATTGCCACCACCACCGCCCGTGCCGTTGCCCGACCCGGGATTTGCTCCGTTGTTCCCCCCGTTCTTGCCACTGCCACCGTTGTTTCCGCTGCCCGACGAAGAATCGTCGTCGCCGGAGATATCTCCCTTGTCCCTATTGTCTTTATCCAACTCGGACCCGGAATATCCCGCGCAGGCGAGCATCGATACGGCAGCCACGCCGAAGGCGAATGTCATCATGGATTTCCGCATGGTGCTGGGCGGTTTGCAATTGATGATCCATTCGACCTTGGCGGCAATTCATCCGCTTCCACACGCACGACTGGGGCACCCGATCGCCTTTGCACCGGTTAACGGCGATCCACGCTCCGCCGCCCGCGTCGAACGGCGAAGCCCGCGACCAACGCACCAACGATGACGGCCACTGCGGCCAGAGCACGAAGTCCACGCGAGCCCTCGCCCGTAGACGACGCGTCGGGCGCATGGAGCGAAGCATCGCCTGCAGTCGACGCCGTCGATGGCGATTCGGCCGCTGCGCCGGCATCGGGAGCTTCCGTCGTTTGGGGCACCAATGTCGGGCGAATCGCCGTCCATGGCTCCGCGCACACGTTCCCTTCGCACGCGACCGGTCCGGCGATGTCGTCGAAGCCCGTGAGCCGCGCAAAGGTCGCGCCTTCGTCGTGCGAGACGGCCGCCGCAAAGGCCGCGCTCTTCCCGTAAGGCGTGGAGCACGCGAACAGATCCGGCTGGTGCCAGTGCAGGCAGTAGACGCGAACGTGGGCGATCGGCTCCCAGTGCTCGCCGCTGTCGCGCGAGCGGTACACGCCGTCCTGCGGATCGCCCGAGCCCGCAAAATAGCGGGTGCCATCCTCGCTCTTGGCGAAGCCGAACATCGAGCTGGGGACGTGCAGCACGCTCTTCCACGTCGCGCCGCCGTCGTTCGTCAGGAGCACATCGCTCCCCTCGGCGTACAGCGCACGAACGAGCACACGCTCGGGCCGGTGCGGGTCGATGGCCGCGATGTAGAGGAGCGCATCGAAGGGCCACGCGGCACGAACTTCGACGAGCTTCTGACCGCGCTCACCGCGAAAGAAGTGAGCGCGCGGTCCCCCACCGGTCGGAACGCCGGTGGCGTACACCCGGGTGGGCCGCGAGGGCGCCACCTCCAGGGTCTCCAGCTTGAACCCCTCGGCGCCCGCGGGGTGCGCTTGCACGGCCATCGTTCGCGGATCGATCCAGAAGATGCGCGTTGGTCGATTGGGCGTGGCCGTGATGCCGGCAACGAGCTCGCCGCGCGCATCGGTCGTCAGATCGGCGATGACCTCGCCATGCAGCGCGGCCACGTCGGTCCCCGCGCAGCCGTCCCGCATCGTGCGCAAACCATCGGACAGACCGACGAAGAGGCTTCCATTGCGCGCAACGGCGAGCGGTGGATCCCATGTGCCGGAGAAGCCGAGCGCCGCCTCGCACACGAGACGCCAGCTCGTACCGGCGTCTTGCGACATCAACACACCGAACGTGGTCCGCAGGTAGAGCGTCTTCGCAGGGTTCTCGCCGGGAACGGTGAGCAGCACCTGCGCCTCGGGAAAGCGACCATTTGGGCGCGCGTCGCGCTCCGGGTAAAGTAAGGCCAGGATGACGACGAGCCGCATCGTCGCACGCGGAGGAAGAGCTCGCACGAACCCCACGAAACGCGCCCGACCTTCGAAACGCATATTCCGTCTAGAACGCATGACACGCATGAAATGCGATAAACGCGACAAGCTGCGCACCGACATCTTTTACACGTTTTGCACATACACAGCTTGCGCGTCCATGACCCTCGCGCTCGCACAGACGATGGGTTGCTCGCGCACCCCGCGTGAATCGCAAGGCTCGTCCGGCTCGTCGAATGCGTCGGGCTCGTCGGGCTCGCGCTCCAACCAGAAGGTCGACGCACCCCGCGTCGAGGTGAGCACGCCGCCCGCGCGCGCGGCCTACATCACCAACAATGGCTCGGACTCCATCAGCGTCATCGATCGCGATGGCCCCACCGTCACCGATGTCCCTATCGCAGCCGATCCCGCGCGCGGCCGCGCATGGGGCACGCACCCGGCGCCGCACCACCTCGCCGTCGATCCCACGTCGGGCGCCTTGTTCGTTGCGCTCGCCCATGCGCCCGTACCAGGTGCCGAGGCGGCGGCCTCCAAGAACGATCCGCACGCCGCCCACGGGCGCGCCAGCACCGCGGGGCAGATCGCGCGCTTTGCGCTGGGCAATTGGGGCCCGTACACGGCGCAGGACGTCGACGACAACCCCGGCGACATCGTTCTCACGCACGATCGCGCCCGCGCCCTCGTCACCCACTTCGACATGAAGCGCGCGATGACCGCCGCCGCCGCAGGTGGGCCCCCGGCCAGCCTTTATGCCACCTTGCAAATTTGGGATACGCGCACCCTGGAGCGCATCGGATCGCGCGCCATCTGCGTCGCGCCGCATGGCGTGGTGACCACGCGCGACGACCGCACCGCCATCGTCGCGTGCTACGGATCCGACGAGCTGGCGCTGGTGGATCTCACGGCCCCCGGTCTACCGACCTCGCGCTACCCGCTCGGCCCCACGCAAGGCGTGCTGGGCGCACCGCGCTACGGTCCCTACTCGGCGCTGCTCTCCCCCGACGAGCGCGAGATCATCGTGGCCAACCTCGAAGGGACCGACGTTCGCATCTTCGATCGCGAGCGCAGGCGCTTCCTCCCCGAGCGCACCTTGTCCCTCGGCGCCCGCGTGTTCATGTCGGACTACACGGGCGGCAACGTCATCCTCGCGCCCCTGCAGAGCCCCGATGGAGTTGCGCGCATCGACATCGCCCGCAGCGCCGTCGAGAAGCGGGTGACCTTCCCCCGCGAGACATGCCAAGCGCCCCACGCCATCCGGCGCGCCAACGATGGCCGCGTGTACCTCGTGTGCGAGGGCGACCATGTGAACAAGGGCAGCGTGCTGCAGCTCGATCCCGAGACCCTCGCCGTGGTGCGGCGATGGGCGGTCGGCGTGTACCCGGACGGAATCGCGTTCGGGGAGTAAGCGCCCTACTGGGGAGACGCCCTACGGCGTCATCTCACCGCGACGAGACTCACGGCGCCCAGCCTCTCACGGCGACCAGCCTCTCACCGCGACGAGCTCCCGTCGCCGCGACAAGGGCCTCTCACCGCACCAGCGGTCCCTTGCCCACCTTCTCCCGCAAGAGCTCGTAGCCCGTGCGCAGGGCAAAGTCCTTGCTCTTCGTGGGATCGGCCGGCACCTCGCGGCTCTCCGTCGGGTCGAGCGTTGCTCCTGCGGGGGCCATGCGCACCGCGCCCACCGGCGCGGAAGGACCTTTTCGCGCTTCGCCCGCCAAGTGGCCCTCGAGATCGCGCTCGTGCAAGGGCTTGAACGCGCCGGGATCGGCCGGCTTGGCCGCGGTGAGCACCACGTCGGGGTGAATTCCATCGGCCTGAATCGAGTGTCCGCTCGGCGTGTAATACCGCGCGATGGTCAGCCGCAGCCCGGCGCCGCCAGGTAGCTCCAGGATGGATTGCACGCTGCCCTTGCCAAAGGTGTTCGAGCCCACCACCAGCGCGCGGCGGTTGTCTTGCAGCGCCCCGGCCACCAGCTCCGACGCACTGGCACTCCACTCGTTCACCAAAATGACAACGGGCACATCGCTGAACGCACCACCGCCCCGCGCGCGCACATCGTCGACCGTCTGCCCGCGGTGGCGCGTGGTGTAGATCCCACCGCTGCTCAAAAATTCATCCGCCACCGCCGCAGCCTCGTCCACCAAGCCACCGGGGTTGCTTCGCATGTCCAGGAGCACGCCGTTCACATTGTTTGCCGGGACGCCCTTTGCCGAGGCCGCGGCGCCGTTGGTCGTCCGCTGCTGCAATTGCGCCCGCAGTTGCCCCGCGGCGCGGAGCAGCTCCTCGTGGGTGCGGTCCTGGAACTGTTTGATCCGCACGTACGCGATATTTCCGTCGAGCAGCCGCGATGCCACGCTCGGCACGTGAATGACCTCGCGCACCAGATCGAACGGGATGTTCTCGCGGTGCCCTTCGCGATGCACCGTGAGCTTGATGTGGGTGCCCGGCTTGCCGCGCATGCGCTTGATCATCGTGTCCAGGGATGACGACACGACCTGTTCGCCGTCGATGCCCACGATGCGATCGCCGCTGCGGATGCCGGCGCGCTCGGCCGGGGTCCCCTCGATGGGCGCCAGCACCGTGATGCCATCGCCGCGCAGATCGACCTCGATGCCGATGCCGCCGAATTTTCCTTCGGTATCGTCTTGAAACGCGGCGAACTCCTGGGGCGGCAAGTACGTCGAGTGCGGATCGAGCTGCTGCACCATCCCCGCAATCGCGCCGTTGACGAGGCGCGTGCGTTCTACGGGATCGACATAATTGTTCTCGACTTGCACGAGCACCCGCCCGAGTTGCAGGGTGGCCGCGTACGGGTTCTCCCCCTGCGGGGTGGCCGCTGCGTGAGGCGACGCGATAACCGTGCCGACTAGCCCGCCGGCGAAAGCGAGTAAGCCCAACAACGCGCCACGGAAGAGCTTTGCTCGTCGTCTGCTGCGCCCGTTGCCGTTGCTCGAAAAGGCCTCTAAAAAGGCTGCCCGATGTCGTTCTTGCTGCATCTCGGCAGACTTAGGAAGCTCATCCTCCGACGATTTCGAGCTGTATTTCACGGGATCACCCAGGCTTGCTTCGTCCGTCCTCACCTATCGATGCTAGCAAACCTTTTGGTCCTCGCTGTTTATCGTAGTCAGGCGCAAAAAATAGCTGGTACTCTGGGGTGGTAGTTGGACGGAAAATGGAGGTCGACCTTGGGCATTGGTGACAAAGACCCGACCGGTAGCGTTCGGAATGTAGAATCCAAGACCGACAAAAGGAAGCAAAGCCTCTACTTCCCAGAGTCGATGCTCCAGGAGATTAAGGAAGAGGCCGCCCGCCTCGACCGCTCACTCTCCTGGGTCGTACAGCGGGCGTGGAAGATCTCGCGTCTTGAAATCAAAAAGCTCCCTAGCGTCAATGACGTCGAAGGGGGCGACGACGACGACACCGACGAGTAAGCTATCCTGGTCGAGTGTAATTCGCTTCCCGTGAACCCGGAGGCTGCACCGGTGGGGGCCGCCGAAGAAGAGCAATCGTTCGCCGTAGCCGACGACGAGACGAAGCTTTTTGTTCGCTCGAGAACGCGTGCCCCGCGTTCGGACACCGTCCAAGGAGAGGCCCTCCCGCCTGCAGCCGAGGACGAGGTTCGCGTTTTCCTTTGCGATGGCATCCTCTGCGACGGGTTCGTGTGGAAGTACTTATGGAACGATCTCGCTGACCTCGTTTCGCTGACCCACTGGCACTACCGTGGTCACGGACGAAGCGGAGCGCCGCACGATCCAGAACGGATCGACATCGCGGCGCACGCCGACGATCTGATGGCCGTGCGCCGCAAAGTTGGCGATCCGCCCGCGGTGCTCGTGGGCCACTCCATGGGCTGCCAAGTGGCCCTCGAAGGCTATCGCCGTCACCCCGATAACGTTCGCGGACTGATCCTCATCTGCGGAACGTTCGGCAAGCTGACGAGCACCTTCAAGGGGCTGCCTCTGCTGGACATGCTGCTGCCGAAGCTCCTCGATCTCGCCCTCAACCGCCCCGATGTGGTGCGTGCCTTGTGGTCGCGGATCCCGCCCGAGCTGGCGTTCAATGTCGCGGCCCGCATCGGCGAGATCGATCTCACCCAAGTTCAGCGCGAAGACATCATGCCGTACATGCAACACGTGCCCCACGTCGACTTCCCGCTCTTTCTGCGGATGCTTCGCGCCGCCGGGGAGCACACCGCGGGCGATTACCTGGGGCAAATCGATGTGCCCACGCTGATCATCACGGGCGAGCGCGATACCTTCACCCCACCTTTCTTGGCCGAGTCGATGGCAAAGGGGATCCCCGGCGCAGAGCTGATGGTCGTCAAGAACGGCACCCACGTGGCCGCCCTCGAACAACACGACATGGTCGACGCCAAGATCCGCGAGTTTCTGGAGACGCGCGTCCTTCCGGCAGCGAAGCGCGAGCCCGGGACATGACGGGCGTGCGCGTGCCCCGCGGTGGGGGATGTCGCCCGAGCCTGGTGGCGCTCATGCTGCTCCTGGCGGCGTGCGGCAAGGATGCGCGCAAGTCCGAATCGGCGACCGAAGGTGCACCGGCGGCGCAAAGCGGTGCTGCCCATGCGCCGAACGCGCCACCGGCGGCGGGAGAAGCGCAGGATGCGGGGGTCGCGGCGCGCAACGGTGAGGAGATGCGGGCGGGTGCGAACCCGAACGAAGGTACCTTTGCGGGGGCTACCCCCAAGGCCATCAAGTCGATTGGCCACACGTCGGTGGTGTTCAAGGTCGATTTTTCGAACGGCCAGCGGGCTGCGTGGAAGCCTCGTTCCAAGCGCGGAAAGACGCGCTACCGCGGCGAGGTCGCGGCTTACCGCCTCGCCCAAGAGCTGGGGCTCCACTACAACGTTCCCATCGCGTTCCCGATCCGCATCGCCCGCGAGGATTTGAACAAGGCCGCCCAGGGCAAAGACTCCGCCTTGCTGGAGGCCGAGCTCCTCGGCGAGCCCGATGGGAGCGTGCGTGGCGCGCTCATTCCGTGGATTCCAAAGCTGGAATTTTTCCCCATCGAGAGCGAAAAGACCCGCGCCGAGTGGGAGCGCTGGCTCTTCTCCGGGGCCGACATTCCAGAGAAAGATCGAGTCATTGCGGGCGACATCTCCACGGTGATCGCCTTCGATCTCATCACCGGCAACTGGGACCGATTCAGCGGCGGCAACATGGGGGCCAATGGCCCGGGCGGGCACCTGCTCTTCATCGACAACGACGGCGCCTTCTTCGACCCCGTCCCGCCGGGTCCTCTCGCGCGGCAAACGGCCCTCCTCCAGCGCACCGAGCGCTTTTCGAAGAGCTTCGTCGAAGCCCTGCGCAAGCTGGATGCCGGTGCGCTCGCGCGCGCCATCGGCGACGAGTCACCCGGCGAGCCTTTGCTGAGCCCCGCGGTCCTCCAAGGCGTGTTTGCTCGCCGCACGGCCGTTCTTGCCGCCATCGACAAGAAAATCGCGGCCCACGGCGAGCCCGCCGTTCTGTTCTTCCCGTAGCGAGGGCCGCTCGGGAGCTTCAGGAGCTAAAGAAGCTCAGGAACCAGCCTTCCCGCTCAGGGAAGGACGATGCCGCTGTACGGGCTGATCGAGTAGAGGAACACCAGGGCCACCGCGAGGGCGATGGCGCCGATGACGGCCAGCTTCGGACCACTGACGTCGTCTTCGCCCTCGATCAGGTCGTCTTTTCGCAGATCTGCCAGGGTACGCTCGGACGTGGATGCTTTCGTGGTCGCCATATCGCGCGAGAAGGAAGCTCACTTTCGGCTCGGATGCAAGGGGGTAGCGCGCTCAGGCCGGCAGAATGAGCGAGGAATCACCGAATTCGTGACCGAGGTACCCTCCCCGCTCGGCGTGCTCGTAGGCGCGGGCGAGCAACTCCCGGGGCGCAAAGGCGGCGAGCAGCGCAAAGTGGCTCGCCGCCGGATCGTGCACCCCCGTGAGGAGCCCATCGACGATCCGCGGCTCGAACCCTGGCCCGATGCGCAGGTTCGTCTCGCCCTCGCCCGGCGGCACGCGCCCGTCGTGGGCGCTGGCGGCACCTTCGAGCGCGCGCACCACCGTGGTGCCGATGGCGACGATCCTTTGCCCCGAGCGCCGCGCTGCTTGGATCGCCGCCGCCGTCTCGGCCGGGATGTCGTAGCGCTCCGCCAGCGGAAGGCGCGCATCGAGCTCGGGATCGCCGGTGGACGAGAGCCCCGCGGCGTGGGTGAGCGATGCGAGCTTGGCGCCGCGCCGGCGTAGCTCGAGCAAGAGACCCCAGGTGAGCGGACGACCCGCCGAGGGCATCTCCGCCGCCCAAGGGCGCGCGGCATAGGCGGTCTGCACGTCCCAGAGCGCCAGATCGCGCTCCAGGTACGCGTATTGAACCGGCCTTCCGATGCGATACAGATCGTGCAACGTCGCGTCCGTCCGCAAGGTGACCAGACGAGGCGATGCGGGGTCGATCGCTTCGATGCGGGCTTCGACGTGCGGGTCGGAGCGCGGATCGCGCCATCCTTCGAGGCGGAGGTCGGAGCGACCGAGGATCAGCGTGTCGCCCGCCTCGAGCCGTGGGGGCGCGGGGCGGTCCTCCGTCTTCGTCCGCCAGTCGCCCGCGCCGAAGAGCACCGCCTTCCATCGGGATGGAGCGCCTTGCCGCGCCAGCAGACGAAGCTCGATGGGATCGCCGGAGGCTGTGCGGCCGAAGAGGGATCCCGGCAGGGTCGCCGCGTCGTTGACGATCACGAGATCGCCGGGCCGGATCATCGCCGGCAGATCGCCCACCTTGGCGTCGCGGATCGTGCCCGCCTTTGGATCGATGTGGAGCAGTCGCTCCTCGAGCGGGTGCTCCCGTGGCCACGTTGCAGCGTGCATCATACGGAGCTCCTTTCGTTCTCGTTCTTCTTCGCGTTCGCGTCCTTGTTCTCGTTCGCGTGCTCGTCGTCGGCGGCCGCGGTGCGGGCCTCCAAGCGGGTGCCGCTGGGAATGCGATGGCGATGCGCGAGGATGGTGCCGATGCGGGCGGCCACCACCGCGGGATCCAGGAGGGTCGCCGGATCGGCGTCGGGGATCGCGTCGCGGTGCATCTTTGTGTTCATGTCGCCGGGGTCGATGCTCAGAAACTGAACCCCCGTGCCTTCGAGCTCCGCGGCCCAAATGCGCCCGAGGTGATCTTGCGCGGCCTTGGACACGCCGTAGGCCCCCCAGCGCGGGTACCCGTTCACCGCCGCGTCGGAGCTCACGAACACCACCACCCCGCGGCCGCGCAGCACCATGGGCCCCGCCAGCGCCTTGGTGAGCCGGAACGGCCCCAGCAAATTCGTCTCGAGCACCGCCAAAAGATCCTCACACGCGGTGTCGAGCAGGAGCGGCATCGGCAGAGGCCCCAGGCTGCTCGCGGCGTGCACCACCACGTCGATGGGCCCCACGAGCTCCGCCGCCGCGCCGGCGATGCCGTAAATGGCCTCCTTGTCGCCCACATCGGCGGCGATGGCGTGCGCGCGACCGCCCTCGGCCACGATGGATGCCGTCACCCGCTCGAGCTCCTCGCGTCCGCGCGCCACCAAGGCGACCTGCGCGCCCCGCTTTGCAAACCAACGTGCGAGCCGTTCGCCAAGGCCCCGGCTCGCACCCGTGATCACTACGCCTCGTCCATTCCAGTCCATGATCGCGTCCTCCTGGACCCGATGGTGCGCCTCGCCTGCCACTCCGATGGCAAGCTTGCCAATCTATTGGCGGCGATCCATCGTGTCGTCATGACCGAGGAGCTGGCTACCCGACTGGGCAAGAACATCCGTCAGCTGCGCGAGGCGCGGGGCTTGACGCAGCAGCAGATGGCCAAGATGGCCAATGTACCGAGGGCCACCTGGGCGAACGTCGAATCCGGCACCGCCAACCCGACCTTGTCCGTGATGCACGCGGTGGCCGAGGCCTTTCAAGTCACCTTGGAGGAGCTCATCTCCACCCCGCGCGCCGCGTGCGCCTTCTACCCGCGCGACGAGCTCCGCACCCGCCAGCGCGGCGACGTGACCGTGCGCAAATTGCTTCCGGACGCCATCCCGGGGATGGAAATCGACCGCTTCGAGCTGCCGCCCCGGAGCCAGATGAGCGGCGTGCCGCACACGCCCGGCACGCGCGAGTACCTCACGTGCGAGAGCGGCAGCATCGTGCTGGTCGCCGCCGGCGAGCGCTGGCAGCTCGAGCCCGGCGATCTGGTCGCCTTCCGCGGCGATCAGCGGCACTCCTACGCGAACCCGGGCGAGCGACCCGCGGTGGCGTACTCGGTGGTGGCGCTCGCGCGCGGCTAGGCACCGGAACCGGCGAGGCGGCCCGAGGCGACGCGGCTAGATCGGCGAGCCGTTGTCGAAGATGGCGAGCTCGAGGCCGCTCGGGCGAAGCGCCTCCATCGCATCGCGCGGCGCGATGGCTTGGCTCGGGGCCACGATGCCGCGCACCTCCAGGGCGCCGGCGAGCGCGCGCGCGACATAGAGCGCCTGAATTTCGGCCGTGAGCCCGTACGGATCGCGGCCCGACACGAAGACGCGCGCCGTGCGGCCGGCGCGGTGCGCTTCGGCGAGCAGATGGAACGGCATGGCGCGCGCTTCGCCCTCGGGGCCCTCGCTGGAGCGACCGATGGCGCGCGCGAGCAGCGGGCGCGCGAGGCGAACGGCGGCCGGCGCAAAGGAGCGCGTCTTTTGGAGCAGGCGCGCGGGGCCCCGGCCCATGGTCATGAAGGTGCGGACGGTGCGGGCGCCCGTGTGGCCGGGAACGACGATGGTCTCCGGGCTCGGGATGGAGAGCGCGGTCACCCGCCGGCCGTCGAGGGTGTCGAAGGTTTGTACGACGGTGGCCGGTGCCTCCCGGCGGAGCGCGCCATCGACGAACTGCCGGCTCTCCCCCGCGAAGATGGACATCACACTGAGCTTGGTTCCCCGCGTGGTCGTGTCCACCAGGCTCCCGCCCTCGCCGGGCATGTAGACGATGTCGAGCCGCTCGGGCGCACCGCCGACCCGCTCGGCCGCCACGTGCGCCGCCCAATCCGCGGGCGCGATCTCGTAGGCCATCGAGGGCGCGATGCAGGCTCCACTCGCCTCTGCGGTGGCACGGTAACGAAGCACCGCCAGCGCCACGAAGCTTTGCTCGCCGGTGGTGTCGGCATAGTGGATCCCCATGCGCGCGCAGCTCGCCAGAATGGGCTCCCCCACCTCGATGAACGGGCCGGCACAAGCGCAGACCACGCGCCGATCGCCGAGCGCCCGAACGATGGTCTCGGCGTCCTTGAGATCGACCACCGCCGTTTCGACCCCCCCGAGCGCCCGCGACAGCGCATCGAGCTTGGACCGATTCCGTCCGGCGACGGCAAATGCAATCCCGCGCGCACGAAGGGCCTCGCAGACGAGCCTCCCAGTGAATCCCGTGGCCCCAAAGACCAAAACATCCGCGCGTGCGCGCCCCATGAGCATGCCGACTCTAATCCCCTTCACCGCACCACGTCGAGCCGGCTTTCCTGCACGCGCCCCGCGGAGGCGCGAACGAATCGCGCACGTCCTGCACCGAGCGTCTCAGCCGGCGAGTTCATCGGCTGCACGAACATGCTCGAGCACGGCGCGGCCGAGCACGCGTCGTGGGCGTCGTGGGCGGCCACCAGCGGCAGGTCGAGCTTGCGCGCGGAGGGCCTGTCGGCGCGTTCCGTTTTTGGGACGGAGTTTGGGATGGGGCGACGTCATCCGCAGGTTCATCGGCTACCCGCCGAGCCCCCTCCACGCACGCCGAGCCCTCCGCACCGCGCCGAGCTCTCCGCGCACCCCGAGCCCCTCCACGCACGCCGAGCCCTCCGCACCGCGCGGAGCCCTCCGCACCGCGCCGAAGCTCGGCACCAGCCTCGCGATCGAGGCACAAAAAAGCGAAATCCACGAGCTCGTCGCTCGTGGATTTCAAAAGCGTTCCGTACCGCCATGGCCGGCGCCGGCTTGCATGACCCCTAGCCCTGACGGCTAGGTGGGAAACCAATGGTCGCGCATCAGGCTTCCGAGTTATCCGCGTTTTGACGCGCGGCCCGGCGTGCTCACAGAGCGACCGCTAATCCCCCGAATTCACGCCTGTAGGAGTCACGAATGCCGACAAGATCGAACCGGGCAGAGGGAACAACACCGCATAATAGGAATTCAAATCGACCCGTCAACGGCGCAAGATTCGGGCCCGCATGCTACGACGCCAAGCGATGGAACTGCGCAACGACCTACGAATCGCAATCGAGGACGACGAAGGCACCTGGACTTATTCCGCGCTTCATGCACGCGCACGCGCCATCGCGAAAACATTGCTCGCCGAGGCCCCGCGCGGAGCAAATGGCCCGGCGGCCGCATCGAGCCTGGGCGGCGAACGCGTCGCCGTGTTCGTCTCGCCCGGTGGACATTTCGTCGCCGCGTTCTTCGGCGTGCTGATGGCCGGCGGCGTGGTTACCGTGCTCTCGCCGCTGCACCCTTCGCGCGAAATGCTCTACTTTTGCGACGATGCCGGGGTGAAGACGGTCCTCGTCTCCCCCGATCTGGCCCCGCGCCTCGAGGAGGTCGCACGCGGCCGGCGCGTGCTGGGCACCGACGATCCGCGCTTCTCCGAGCCGGCGGACGACGCGGTGCTCCCGGCCCTCGCGCCCGACGCGGCGGCCCTTCAGCTCTACACCAGCGGCACCACCGGCAAGCCCAAAGGCGCCGTGCTCACGCACGAGAACCTCGCCACCCAACAGCGGGTGGTGGCCGAGGCCTGGGGCTTTGGCGAGGGCGACACCTTGCTCCACGCGCTGCCTCTGCATCACATGCACGGCTTGGCCATCGCGCTGCTGACCGCGCTCGGCGCCGGCGCCACCATTCGCATGCTCCCCACCTTCGACGCGCAGCGCATCTGGAACGAGCTGCCGCGCGCCACCGTGCTCATGGCCGTGCCGACCATGTACACGCGCCTTCTGGCGGCCTTCGACAAAGCCGAGCCCGAGGTTCGAGCCGGTTGGCAGCAGGCGGCCCGCGCCCTTCGCCTGGCCACCAGCGGCAGCGCCGCCCTGCCCGTCACCCTCGCCGAACGCTGGCAGAGCATCGCCGGCATCATCCCCGTGGAGCGCTTTGGGATGACCGAAATCGGCGTCGGCATGACCAACCCCGTGCACGGCGTTCGCAAGCCGGGTCACGTGGGCCTCCCGCTCCCCACCGTGCGAACGCGCATCGTCGACGACCAAGGCGCAGAGGCCGCGAGCGGCGAGCTCTGGATCGCGGGCCCCAGCGTCTTCGCCGGCTACTACCAGCGCCCCGATGCGACGCGCGACGCGTTCGTGATCACGGACGACGGCCAAGGCCCCTGGTTTCGCACGGGCGACACCGTCACCCGCGACGGCGACGGCTACTTCAAGATCCTGGGCCGCACCAGCGTGGATATCCTCAAGAGCGGCGGCTACAAACTGAGCGCCCTCGAGATCGAAGAGGCGCTGCGCGAGCACCCCGCCATCCGCGAGGTGGCCGTGGTGGGCGTGCCCGACGAAAACTGGGGCGACCGGGTCATCGCCTGTGTGGTGCCCCACGAAGGCCGCGAGGGCGAGTGCGCCTCCGAGCCCCTCCGCGCCTTCGCCAAGCAAAGCCTCGCTCCGTACAAAGTGCCGAAGCAGATCGCGCTCCTGGGCGAGCTGCCCCGCAACGCCATGGGCAAGGTGCAGAAGCCGGAGCTCACGAGGTGGCTGATCGCCGAGTGGCTGCCGGCCCACGAGGCGAGCTAAGGCTGGCTACGGCGAAAGCACCGCCGCCAGCGCAAATCCAAAGAGGCACACGCCCGAGGCGCGGTTCACCCAAACCAGGTGCGCCCGCGAAAGCCGCTGCCGCACCAAGCTGACCCCACCGCTGAGGGTGAACCACCACGCCGCCGATCCCAGAAACACCCCCGCGACCAACGCCAAGGTGCCATCCCACACGCTCGCGCCGGCCACGATGCCGAAGGACGAGAACATGGCCGCGAACGCCGCGATGGTCATGGGGTTCGTCACGGTGAGGCCGAAGGTGGAGAGCCACGCCGAAAGCGCGCCGCCGCCAGCCACCTTAGCCGCGTTGGCGCCCTCGCGCGGCACCTCGGCGCGCACGGTGCAGTAAGCGAGGTACGCCAAGTAGCAAGCGCCCACGACGCGGAAGATGCGCTGTTGCGCGGAGAACGACGAGGAGATGGCGGCCACGCCGAGACCGGCCACCAAGCCGTACAGGGCATCGGCGGTGGCAGCGCCGAGACCGCAGAAGAAGCCCACGCGGCGCCCGTCGGTCAAGGTGCGGCGGATGCACAAAACGCCGATGGGGCCCACGGGCGCAGCCACGGAGAAGCCCAGAAGAAGGGCCTTCACGAAGACGGGGACCATCGCGCCTAGCCTTGCTCCAGATGATCGAGCGGCGGGGTCGCGCTCTCCTTCACCGTGGACATGACGATGGAGGTGCGGGTGCCGAGCACCCCTTCGATCGACTTGAGCGTGTCGCTCACCAGGATCTCGAGCGCGCGCAGATCGGGCACGCGCACCTTGAGCCAATAGTCGTCGTCGCCCGCCATGTGATGGCACTCGACCACGGCTTCTTCCCGCTTGATGCGCTTCAAGAACGCCGCGCGGTGCGCCGGGCGATCGAGCCGCACCGCGATGTAGGCCGTCACCCCGAGCCCCAGCTCGCCCGGGTCGAGGAGGGCCGCATAGCCGCGGACGAGCCCCAGCTGCTCCAGCTTTTTGACCCGCTCGGCCGCCGCCGGACCCGAGAGCCCGAGCTCCGCGCCAATATCGGCCCAGCTCATACGGCCGTTCGCAGCCAACAGGCGCAGAATCTTGATATCCACTGCATCGAGGCGATCCGCCTTACGATTCGAAAGCACAATGGCGCATTGTTCGATGTTTCCATCGAAAATCAACCCAACGGCTTACGAAAAATCAGCGACCGCGCATTTCGCGACGGATTTCATCGCTTCGGGCCAGGCCGACGTTGCGCCAGAGGATGCGGCCGTCGCGACCGAGCACGACCACGGTGGGCACCGAGTGCACGTCGCCGAAGGGGCCGCCGCCGGCGATGGTCTCGGCGTCCGCGAGGGCCACGGGGAAGGTCACCCCCAGCTTGCTCCGATACATCTCGATGAGCTCGCGGTCCCGCCGCTCTTGCAAGGTGACCAGCGCGTAGGCCACGCGATCGCCGTCGTTCTTGGCCATGGCGACCAGGAAGTCGACCTGCGCCTGGCTCGCGAGATCCCAGGTGGTGATGAAGGCGATCACCGCCAGACGCCCGCGCATGGCGGCGGAGCTCACCGGGCGCCCGTCGAGCGAGGCGTACTGGAAGATCGGCGGCGGCTTGTCGGGGGCGACCGGGACCTGGGAGACGCCGACGGGCGTGGAGGCCTTCTCGCTGCCGCACCCGAGCGCGCAACCGCCCAACAGAAAAGCCAGCACCGCGACTGCCACGCGAGGCGCCCGCATCAGTCCTCTTTCGAGCCTTTTTGCCCGGTGAAGCCGTCTTCCTTCTCGGCGAAGAGCACGTTGAAGGTGGTGAGCGAGCCGTAGCACTGGGTCACGTACTGCTGCATCTGCACCTTGTCCTCGTCGGAGAGCTGCGGGTGGCCGTTGATCTTTTGCTCGAGCACGCGCAGCCGGTCCCGGATCATCACGATCTTGTGGAAGAGCGATTCGATGGGGACGCGCTTCTCCGCCGTCCCCTCCTTGCCCGGCTTGAGGATCACCTCGCCGCCGGTCCAGCGACCGCCCAGCTTGACCTCGCTCACCCCGAGCTCGTCGCGAATCACGTACCGAAGCACCCGCCGAAATTCGTCCGCATCCATATCGAGCAACTCCTCCGGAATCTCCACCGCTGCCGCGATGTCCTCGTCTCCATCCACCTCGGCGGACGCAGGGCCGCGCGTCTCCGTGCGCGCCCTGCGCTCCGTGCGCGTCCGCTCGGGGCGCCGCGCGCTCTTGGCGAAGGCGGCGAACGTGCCGCGCATCACGTACTGCGAGCACGTGTTCGTCTCGCGCAGCGGCGAGGGCCACACGCCGAGCAAGCAATCGCCCGTGCGGTGCACCTCACCGTTGGCGTCGATCGACTCGGTCACCCTCACGAACCGCGCGCACGTGCCGCACCGGTTCGACAGCCCCGCCGCTTCTTTCTCGCCCGCGCTCGCGTCCCGCTCGTCCACCGATCACCTTCTGCCTTGTGCGCGCAAGGCTAGCAAAGAAGGCGCTTTCGCATCGAAAGAGTTCCGCGCCGGATCGTCCTATTTCCGGCCCTATCCGCGGAACGTGAACAAGTCGACGAACTTGGTCATCACGTCGGGCACGGGGTGTCCCTGGCGGCGGTGGGCCACGATGGCGTGCGCGAGGACTTCGACCGCGTCGTCCAGGGGAACGTGGCGCAAGGTCCCTCCTCCGTAGGGCGCGCCGTCGATTTCGGCGCCGTCGGTGAAGGAGCGGCCGTCGGAGAGCGGCTCGTGGGTCACCGAGTGGAGCTCGTCGCCCGAGCCGACCCGGCAGATCAAGAGCTCCACGAAGTGCAGGTAGAGCGAGCGCACCAGCACGATGGTGCACGCGCTGCGGTCGTCCGGCGCCGCGGCCGAGGTCTCGCCCAACCATGCCCGCCAGGGGCAATCCCCCTCCAGCGGCCCCATCGCGCGCACGATGCGAAGGCGAAGCTCCTCGTCCCCCTCCACGCCAAGGAGTGGCGCGTAAATCGCCACGGGCGGTACGCCCAGGGTGGGAACGTCGGCATCGAGGGCATCGAGCCAGGTCTCCCGAATGTCGCGCGGAAGATCGCCGTAGGTGAGCGCGGCGGCCCACGCGGCCTCGGCATCGCTCGCGAGCGCCTGCAACCACACCCGCCAAGCGCCGAGAGCGGGCTCTTGTGGGTCAGTCGGAGGCAAAGCAGGTCTCACTTTCGTGTGCGCAGCACATCGAAGAGCTGGCAGAGGTTAGTACGTCGCCCCCGCGGTTCCTAGCTAAACTACACCCTCCACGGCCTCGATGGCGGGCGAAGAGCAAGGGTTGCCGTATCATTCTTGACAGCACTTGCCGCTCCCGCTGATGGTCTCGTCGTATGCCATCTCCGCCTTTCTCCTCAGCTCCAACGCCGCCCGTTAAGGCCGCAGCCGATTCCCCGGAGGTTCATGCCCGGGTCCTCGAAGGCATGTCGCTGGTTGTGAGCCTGGCGCGTCAGATGCACCAACACCTGGGCGCGAGCCTCGGCTTCGAAGATCTCGAGGCGATTGGTCGCGAAGGTCTGCTGGACGCCGCCCGCAGCTTCGACCGCGAGCGCGGCATCCCCTTCTTGCGCTGGGCGAGCCTGCGCATCCGCGGATCCATGATCGACGGGGCCCGCGCCCATGGCTCGCTCCCCCGCCGGGTCTACCGAAAGCTCCGCGCCTTGGAGGCCGGCGACCGCATTCAAGAGGTGGTGGCCGAGGAGCTGGCGGCCAACCCACCCAAGGGCGCGGAGGCCGCCGATGAAAAGTTGGACGACGCCCTGGCCAGCATGGCGATGGCCATGGCCGCGGCGTTCCTGGCGCCGCAAACGCAGGGCCTCGATGAGATCATCCACCCGGACACGGAGTCGCCCGAGGAGGCCTTTGCGCACGCCGAGCTCATGAACCGCGTCCGCGCGGCCATCGACAAGCGCCCCGAGAACGAGCGCACCCTGCTCGAGCGCCACTACTTCGACGGCGTGACCTTCGAGCAAGCGGCCGCCGAGATCGGGCTCTCCAAGTCGTGGGCGAGCCGCCTCCATGCGCGCGCCATCGAGGCGATCGCGCGCGAGCTGCGGCGCACGGGCATCAAAGAGTAAGGGCGCGCGCGACCTTCGGTGCTACAACGCGCGCCATGAAGGAGCGCCAGCGAATCGTCGTGGCCATGAGCGGCGGGGTGGACTCCGCCGTGGCCGCCGCGCGGCTGCACGATGCGGGGCACGAGGTGGTCGGCGTCACCTTGCACCTATGGGACTACCCCGACGATCCCGACGCCAAAGGCGGCCACGGCCGCTGCTGCGCCCCCGAAGATCAATACGATGCGCGGCGCACGGCCGACGCGCTCGGGTTCCCGCACTACACCTTCGACCGGCGCGCGCTCTTCGCCGAGCAGGTGGTGGCGCCCTTCGTCGATGCATACGTCACCGGCGAGACACCCAGCCCGTGCACCACGTGCAACCGCGAGGTGAAGCTCGCCGAGCTCTTTGCCATCGCCGATCGCCTGGGCGCGCACGCCGTCGCCACCGGCCACTACGCCCGCGTCGGGCGCGACGCGGACGGCACGCCGTACTTGCTCACGGGGCGCGACGAGAAGAAGGACCAGAGCTACTTCCTCTACGCCACGCCTCGCGCCAAGCTCGAACGCCTGGTCTTTCCGCTGGGCGAGAGCACCAAGGCCGAGGTGCGCGCCGAAGCGCTGGCGCGCGCGCTCCCGGGCGCCAGCAAAGGCGAGAGCCAGGAGCTGTGCTTCGTGGGCGGCGGCGAGCACGCGTACACGCGCTTCGTCGAGGAGCGCAGCGCGCACCGCGTGAGGCCCGGGCCCATCGTCGACGACGCCGGGCGCACCGTCGGAGAGCACGGGGGCGTGCACCGCTTCACCGTAGGCCAGCGCAAAGGCCTCGGCGTCGCGCTGGGCCGCCCCATCTGGGTCACGCAAATCGACGCGGCCACCAACACCGTGCACTTGGGCGACGAGCGCGCCCTCGCCGCCACCGGCGCGTACCTCGATGACGTGGTCCTCGCCCCCGGCGTCGCCCTGCCGCTCACCGCGCGCGTGCGCATTCGTTACCGCCACCCCGGCGCCGACGCGAGCATCACGTCTGCCCCCGAGCCCGGCTCGGCCCGTCTCACCTTTCGCGAGCCGGTTCTCGCCCTCACCCCCGGGCAAATCGCGGTGTTTTACGACGGCGACCGCGTCCTCGGCGGCGGACGGCTGCGCGTCGCCACGAAGCTGCGCGATGCGGGCCCCGAGCTTCAGGCGCTCTCGGATCCGGCTTGACCCGCGGCGCCAGCGGCTACCTCGGCGGTCTTCGGCAGCATCGGCGTCATCGTCATCGGCGGCTCGGACGTTGTGGCCTCTTGGCGAGGTCCGATCTAGAACGAACGACACGACTCGCTTACCCTAGGATATCCGCATGAGGCTCTTTCGAGGACTCGTTCCCGTCGCCGTCTCGACCGCGCTGCTCGGTGTGGTGCTCGCGCCCGCGTGCGCATCCATCGGTGAAGGGGAAGGCTCCATCCGAGGAACGGTCAACGTCGCCAATTGTTGGTCGGGCAACTTCGATCTCGCGCCCGACTTCTACGCCGGCGTTCCGTACCGCGACAGCCTGCAGCTGCGCATTCAAAAGGGCGGCGACTTCGAGACGTTCAGCGACGGCGTCATGATCCTCGTCGACGACGTGCACGACATCCGCGGGGATCGCGGCAAGCCCGGAAAGCTGGGGCAGCCGCTGAAGGTCGGCCTCCCCGTGGGGGTCACCCCGCCGGGCGTCCCGGTCATCCCCGATCCCGATCCGGCCACCGTGCACATGACCATGTACCTTCAGCGAACGTGCCGCACGCAGAACATCGCGCTGAACGCCGTGGCCGTCGCATCGCTCAACCCCGATGGCACCTGCAATGCGCTGCCGGGGGGCGAGGACTTCCCGGTGCCCGCGTGCCAAGGATCCGCACCACCCCCGCCGCCCCCAGGCGGCGATGGAGGCACCGACGGCGGTGGCGCAGTGGACGGCGGCGCTTCAGTGGACGGCGGTGCGTCCACACCCCCGAGCCTCGGCTACAGCACCATCACGTTCAACCATCTCTTCAACGCCGTGCCCCACGAGACGAAGGCGGCCGAGCGCTTGAGCGAGGGCAACTTCGATGTGTACCTGGTCGATCCACGCGAGATTTGCCCGGGCGGCTTGGGTCCTCCGCCGCGCTGTCGCGCGCACTTGCAGGGCCGCTTCAAGTTCTACTTCGAGCGCGGAAAGCCTGGGCAACCCTTCCCGTAGCTCCGCCGTCTGCGCGCAGCGGTTTGCGTCCGGCGCGGCGTAGGTCCGGCATCCTGCAGGTCCAGCGCAGCGAGGTGCGGCAAGCCGCGCCATGGGTAGAGCTCCGCCGTATCACGCCATGCGCGACGTAGCGTCGCTTGCGTGGTTGGGGCAGGCTCGATAACCTTCCCGTAGAGATTTCAATCGTGCGAGATTTTCAGACGTTCTGTGCGCGTTGCGCGGGAGCGGTCCTTGCCGTTTGCCTGATGGGGAATGGCGCCGTCCATGCGCAATCGCCCACCGCGACCGGTGCGGCGCCCAAGAGCGTCGATCCGCCCGGCGATGCTCGGCCGCCGGCCCGCGGCGCGGCGGCCTTCGACCAAGGGCAAGCCGCATGGGGACGCGGCGACTTCGACGTCGCCGAAGCGCAGCTCCGAGAGGCCATCGAAAAGGGCGGCCTTGGACGCAAAGACTTTCTGAAGGCGTACATCTACTTGGGCTCCGCCCGGGCCGTGTTGAACAAGCCGCAGCACGCGGCCGCCGCATTTCGCATCGCCGCCTCGCTCGATCCCTCGTTCCGCGTGCCGTCGGAGGCGGGAAAGAAGGCCGCCCGCGTCGCCGAGGCGGCACGAAGACAGCGCTTTCCAGCCCCGTCCATCCGCGCCGAGGCCCCCTCCGAGATCCCGCCGGGACGTCCCTTTCGCGTCGAGGTATCGCTGGTCTCGCACCCTGCGCGCACCGCGGGCCCGAGCGCGCTCGTGCTCCTGCGCGCGGCGCTCCACGTGAGCGACGGGCTGACCAACGGATACACGATCGACCAAGCGGCGGGCGGGCATGTGAGCTTCGACGTCCCCGAGAAGATGGCCACCGAGGGCGCCCATTTGTTCGTGCGCGCCAGCGGGCTCGATGATCACGGCAACGAGCTAGTGGCGAGCGAAATCCAAGTGCACGTCACCGGCGCCGCCCCGGGCGAGGTCGCGCAAAAGGGACCGATCCCGCTGGCCCCCGAGGCCGTCCCGCCGCCCCCGGCCCCCGTCGCCAAGATGCCCCGCGCGGGGGTGATCGACGCGCGCTTCTCCGCGCCCCCGCCGGCTGCCGACAAGGCGGACAAGGACCGCGGGGCGAGCTCGAAGGGCTTCTGGTCCACGCCTTGGCCGTACATCCTCGGCGGCGCGGTGCTCGCGGGGGCGGGCGCGGGCGCGTATTTCCTGCTGCGTCCCTCGGACCAAGTCACCGTCACGCCCGTCCAAGTTCAAAGCCTGCAAGCTCAAGCCTCACCGTGAAGGAGATCCCAGACGTTGCCGAACGATCGCGTCCACCGTCCCGATTCCACAGGTAACAGCGCCTCCTCGGGCGGCGGTGGGAGCGGCGCTGCGTCGGATCCGAGGGCGGGGACGTATTTTCTCGGCCGCTATCGGGTGGTCGACGAAATTGGCATCGGCGGGATGGCCAGCGTGCACCTGGCGCGCATGGATGGTCTCGGCGGCTTCCAGAAGTGGGTCGCCATCAAGAAGATCCACGCGCACCTCTTGGAGGACGAGTCGTTCGTCCAGATGTTCCTCGACGAGGCCCGCATCGTCGCGCGCATCTCGCACTCCAACGTGGCGACCGTCTTCGAGCTGGGCAAGCACGAGGACTGCTACTGGATCGCCATGGAGTACCTGCACGGCGAGCCGCTGCGCGAGTTGATGCGCCGCACCGAGGAGCTGGGCACCCCCATGCCGCCCGAGATCGCGTGCCGGGTCATCGCCGACGCCGCCGAAGGGCTGCACGCCGCCCACGAGCTGGTGGGCAAGAACGGCGAGAAGCTGCAGCTCGTCCACCGCGACGTGACGCCGCACAACCTGTTCGTCACCTACGACGGCACCACCAAGGTCGTGGACTTCGGCATCGCCAAGTTCGCCTCGCGCATCTCGAACACGCGCGCGGGCACCTTGAAGGGCAAGCTCGCGTACATGTCGCCGGAGCAGGTGCACGGCGAGCCGATCGACCGGCGCACCGATCTGTTCGCGCTGGGCGTGGTGCTCTGGGAGCTCACTACCGGGCAGCGCCTCTTCCGCATGGACAACGACCTGGACACCCTCGCCAAGGTGCAAGAGTGCAACGTCCCGCGTCCGAGCACCTTGGTGCGCGGCTACCCGATCGATCTCGAGAAGATCGTGATGAAGGTGCTCGCGCGCAACCGCAACGAGCGCTTCAAGACCGCCCGCGAGCTCTCCCGCGCGCTGCAGTCGCTGCTCATGCGGCGCGGGCTCTTCATCGCCAGCGACGAGGTGGCGTCCTACGTTCAATCCATCTTCGCCGAGCGGATCCAGAAGCGCGAAGCGCACCTGCGCTGGGCGGCGGAGGTGACGCAGACCATCAATGTCGAGAGCCTTCGCCTGCCCGAGGGCGGCGTCTCCAGCTTCGATCACGGTCTGCACCCGGCCTTCCAACCCGACGCCAAGGTCTCGAGCCCCGGACCCGCGCGGCTCCCGGCGCCGAGGCCGGCGGCGGGTGTGCCCGCGCGCCGCGAGCAAGGCATGCTCCGAACCGCGGAGACACCGTCCCTCGAAACGCCGGCCACCAGCGTTCGCCCGTACGACGATGGGCCAACCTTGCAAGGCTCGCTCCCCGACTTCGGCTACCAAGGCGGCGAGGAGCTGGACGACGACGACACCCTCGTCGCCAAGGGCTCGCGCTCCGGAGAGAACGCGGCGGTCACCACGCAGCCGGGGCAGGTGCCGCTCCCTGCCGCGGGGCGCCCGGTGGATCCCTTTCACGTCCCCGATGCCCGCGTCTCCTTCGCCGATCAAGCGCCGGCGGCGGCCTCACCGTTCGCCCTTCCGCAGCAGAGCCCCTTCCCGGGCGACTTCGCCCATCAGCCCACGGTGCCCGCGCAGCCGAACCCCTTCATGCCCGAGCTCGGGCTCGCCCCCGCGGCCGCGCCGGATCCGCGTTGGCCGGCATCCATGGGCGCTCCTCCCCAGCCGCCGCCGGTCGCTCCGCCGGACCATGACAACCGAACGCGGACCGCACGCTCGGCGAAGCAAGGCATCCCCATGTGGGTGGTGGCGCTCGGCTCGGGGCTGCTGGCGCTCCTGTTCGTGGGCGCCATCTATGTGCTCCTCTCCGGAACCTTGGTGGGGGACAAAAGCGCGGCCAATGCGGCAGGCGCGGGGACGGAAAAGTCCACGGCGCTTCCGCCGCCGAGCGCCGGCGCGCAAGGCCCGTTCGGCAATGCGCGCGATGCGTTCACGGCCGCCATCGCCCCGACGACCAAGGCGACGGAGCCTGTCGCGCCCGCGCTGGACGACAAACCCGCGGCGCCCGCGCCGCCGGCTCCCTCGGCCGATCCGACGGGCAAGGGCGCCGGCGGATCGGCGGCGGCGGCTTCGGCGAGCGCGGCCCCCGCGCCGATTGCCACGTCGCCGGCGGCGACGCCCACCTCGCCGGGCGGCAAGCCCAAGTCGGAGACGACCCGTTCGGACCTGGCGAAGAGCGACGGTCCCACGCGCGTAAACAGCGGTCCCGTGGAGCGGCGCGCCGAGAAAACGGGCCTCCTGACGGTGATCTGCAAGCCCAGTCCGTGCGACGAAGTGTTCGACAACGGCAAGCCCCTCGGCGCCTCGCCCATCTACCGGCAAAGCGTCTCGGTCGGCGAACATCGGCTCACCTTGAAGACGTCGAACCCCCCCGTCACCAAGACGCAAAGGACGACGGTCGCGGCGGACGAGCTCAATATCCAGCAAGTGACCATGACACCGTGAGCGCCTTCCGCGGACCTTGCGTCTTTCTCGTCGCCGCATGCGCGATCGCCGTGGTCGGAGGGGCGGCGTGCGACCGCAAGCCGGAGGTCTCGTTCACCCTTCGCGCGCCCGCCGGCATCCGCGATCAAACGGCGTGGTACGAGATCGGCGTCTTTGCCAACGCGGCATGTCCGACGGACGAACAGCTCGCGGCCGGCATCCCCATCGCCGGCGCCACCGCGCGCGCCGCCTTCCGCAGGGACAGCCCCACCCGCCCGGCCATCGGCGATCTGGCGCGCGGCTCGTACGCGTTCGCGGCCGTCGCCAAGGGCGAGAACTGCAGCGTCCTCGCGGCAGGCTGCACCTCGGTCGACGTGGGCGATAGCCACGACGTCACCATCGCCTTGAACGTGAAAAACCCGCCCTCCCCCGGGTGCGGCGAAGGCACCGTGTGCACCAACGCGCAGTGCGCCCCCTCGAACGACAACGGCCAACCCAGCGTGGGCGCAGGGTGCTCGCTCGAGCTCCTCGGCGCCGGCCCGCTCGGCAACCCGCTGGGACTCTCGGGCACCATCGTCAGCCAGCCCGCCATCGTCCCCACCGAGCGCGGCTTCCTGATCGCCTACCGCGAATACGACGCCATCCAAGGGCTCTCGCGCCTCACGTTCATCCCGCTCGATCCCGGCGGCGGCATGGGCCGGATCACCACGAAAGATCTCCCCGGCCGCTGCGCCACCTCCGAGGAAGCCGACGCGGTCGGTCTCGCCTACGCCCCCGGGCAAGGCGGCCAAGCGGGCCAGGGGCTCGCGGTGGTCGCGCGCGCGACGTGCAACGAAAAATCGGGCTTCGATCTCTTCAACCTCGACAGCTCCGGAACGGTGACCAAATCGGCCGAGGACACGAGCGCCAGCTTCAACGGCGCCAAGCTCGCGCTCTCGCCCGCGCACGCGGTGGCCGTCAGCGAGCGCGCGAACGGCTTCTATGTGGCGGCGCTCAAAAACGGGCAAGCCATCGTGACCGCCGCGGCCGATGCGCGCTTCACCGCCGCGCCCATCCCCTTCGGCGGGAGCGCCCCCCACGGTGAAGCCTGGGTCGCCACCAGCGACAAGCTCTCCGCCTGGCTCGTCGCCTCGAGCAGCGGTGCGCCCTCGGGCGACGCAGGCGCCAACCCGCCGCCCGACGGCGGAAAGCTCCCCATCCTTCGCCTGCAGATGGCCGCCGCCGGCACCAACCCGTCGAGCCTCCCCGCCCCCGTGGAAATGCTGGGGGCCTGGGGCTCGTTGGCGGCACAAGGAACGCGCGTGGTCGTGGCCAGCGACGGCTCCGCGGTCGGGCAATCGCTCCTCTTCCGCGTCTTCGAGCTCGGCACCCCCGCGCCGAAGGTCGAGGAGAGCTTCAACACCGAGGCGGCCGGCAAGGTCCTCTTCGCCGATGTGGCCTATCAGAAGGCCCACGCCTTCTTTGCCGTGGAGCAGCCCGACGCCATCACCATCGTCGCCTACGATAAAATGACGACCGACCAGCCGACCTTCCTCCGCGAAGCGCAGCTCGCACGAAACCCGCGGGTCCCCTCGCTCAAGCAGGTGCGCGACGGCCGCCTCGCCATCACCGCCACCGACACCCGCGTGGCCGTCGTCTGGGCCACCGCCCGCACCCTCACCGATCACGATCCCACCGGCGGATACGCCGTTCTGGCCTGCCGGTAGCTCGGGATCGCCCAAAGGAGCGGCGCCGGGCAGAACATGCGCTAAGGAAGGGCCGTGCAGACACCGCGAAAGAAAATGCGAAGCGCGCGCTCCCTCGATCCGGCCATGGAGCTCGCCATCGTCGAGGTCGCGCCCGGTGGCGATGGCGTGGCCATCGTCGAACGCGCCGGTGAACGGCGCGCCGTCTTCGTCCGCGGCGCCGCCCAAGGCGACCGCATCGAGGCCAAGGTCGACTTTCGTTCGCGCCCCGCACATGGCCAGCTCGAGCGCGTGCTCAGCCCCGGCGCCGATCGCGTGGATCCCGCGTGCCCGCACGCCCAGCGCTGCGGCGGCTGCAATTGGATGCATCTTACAACCAACGCGCAGACCCGCATCCACCTGGAGCAACTTCGCGCGGCCCTCCCCGAAGCCTGGCGCGAGACCGACGTTCGCGCCGTGCCCGCCGTCACCCGCGAGCTGGGCTACCGCACCCGGGCCCGCGTTCACGTGCGCGCCTCCGGAGGACGCGCCATCGTCGGCATGCACGCGCCCTCGAGCCACGATCCGGTGGAGGTCGACGCCTGCCGCGTGCTCCACCCGAGCCTCGAGCGCGCGCGCCTCGGCCTCGGCGCGCTGTTCGAGCGCGCCCACGGCACCGGCGAGGTCGAACTCGCCCTGGGCCATCCCGCGGCGAGCGAGCGCCCCCACGTGCTGGCCGTGCGCTGGAGCTCCGTGCTGCCCCCGGAGGTGTACGCGCGGTTCGAGCGCGCCCTCTCGCCCGCGGGCCTGGCGGGCGCCAGCATCGTATGCGGCGAGGCCACCCGCCCCGCCATCATCGGCGATCCCACCCCGTGGATGCGCGGCCCCGACGGCTCGCCCCTCCGGCTCGCCGTGGGCGGTTTTGCCCAAGCATCGGAGGAGGGCAACCATAAGCTCGCCCAGCGCGTCGCCGAGCTCGCATCGGAGGCGATGGCGGCGGCCACCGATCGCACCAATGTCGTCGAGCTCTACGCCGGCGCGGGCAACTTCACGGTGCTCCTCGCGCGCATCCCCCACGCACAAACCGTGGCCGTGGAGTCCAACGCCGACGCCTGCCGCGCGGCGCAAGAGAACCTGAGCGCGCGTTCGCTCGCGGCCAAGGTCGTTCTCGCGGATGCCTCGAGCTACGCCCTGCCCAAGTCGCTTCAGCTCCTGGTGCTCGATCCGCCGCGAACGGGCGCGCGCGCCGTGGCCGAACGCTTGCGCGCGCAGCCCGCCCGCTTCGTCCTCTACGTCTCGTGCGACCTTGCCACCCTCGGCCGCGATCTCGCGATCCTCGCGCCCGTCTACCGGCCCCGCGCCATCGAGGCGTTCGAGCTCTTTCCGCAGACGAGCCACCTCGAAACGGTGGTCCTTTTGGAGCGGCATCGCTCGTGAAGACCCGCGTCGAGCCCCGCTTGCTCGAAGAAGCGCAGCGATTCGCCTTCCGCTTCGCCTGCGAAGACTGCGTTCACTTCCTAGATTCGCACCAATGCGCCCACGGCTACCCCCCTGCCCCGCGCCGCAGCGCCCTCACCGGCGCGGGCGAAGGAGCGACCCCCATCGCTCCGGAGGCGGAAATCACCTTCTGCAAGGAGTTCGAGCTCCGATGAGCGGCCCGTCGCACCCGCCGACCTTGCTCACCCTCGCGCGCCGCACCATCGCGCACGAGGAGCTCCTCGCACCGGGCGACGCCGTGGTCCTGGCGATCAGCGGGGGCCGTGACTCCATGGCGCTCCTGCACGTGATGAGCCTTCTTGCGCGCGAGCCCCGGGCGCGCTACCGCCTGCTCGCCTTTGGCGTCGACCATGGTCTAAGGCCCGAGGCCGGGCGCGAGCTCGACACCGCGCGAACCTTCGCGCTCTCCTTGAACATTCCATTCGAGCGGGCCTCCGTTCGGCTGGATCCCGGCGGCAACTTGCAGGCGCGCGCCCGCGAAGCGCGCTACCACGCGTTGGAAAATGCCGCCTCTGCTTTTGGAGCCTCCGTGATTGCCACGGCTCACCATGCCGAGGATCGCGCCGAAACGTTTCTTTTGCGCTTGCTCCAAGGATCTCGTCCGGCCGGTCTGGCGGTGTTGCCCCCCAAGGCCGAAGGGCGCATTCGCCCGCTGATCCGCGCCGATCGCACAACCATTGACGCACACATAACGCGTCACGACATCCCCTATGCCGATGACCCATCCAACGCCAACCCACGCTTCGCGCGGGCGCGGGTGCGCCGTGAGCTCATGCCGGTCCTGCGGGACCTCAACCCAAAAATCGTCCAATATCTCTGCGACTTAGCAGACGAGCTCGCTCCTCTTGGCGAAGCTGCAGCGGAGCGTGGACACGCCTATCCCCTGCCGCGTGCGACGCAGATTGCGCTCAACGAACTCCGCAGGACCCAATCGCGCGCCACACGCATCCAACTGCCTGGAGGCCTTGTCGCCATGGCGGATCGGACGCACGTTTGGTCCGAGACCGCTGAGGCATCCGTGCGGGAAACCCCTTCCGCACGGCGACCAAGGCACCCCGTTCCCGAAGACTGATGTCCCGGTGTTTTCTGCTATCCCGCGTTCCCCGTGGATGCGTCGTTGGTTCGATGGTACTCGTTAATGGACTCTTTTTCTGGCCGGCCTTCGAGGTAAAAACGTGAAGCAATCGCATAAAACGCTGCTGCTGTGGGTGCTGCTGATCATCATGTTTTTGGCGATCTGGAAGTTTCTCAGCCCCGAAGACAGAAGGCAGCCCGTCGCGTTCAGCGAGTTCCTCAACGAGGTACACGCCGGCCACGTCGACGACATCAAGATCAAAGAGCGCGAGTACATCTTCCGCGTTCACACGGGCGACGCGACCAAGGCCACCGTGCAGAAGGAGACGGTCGGCCCCCTCGCGGACGAAGCCCTGCTCTCGACCCTCAAGCCGGATTCGAAGGAAGCCCCCGCGCCGAAGATTTCGTTCGAGCGCGAGGACGCCTCGCCCTTCTGGTCGAGCACCCTCATCACGCTTTTGCCGATGCTCTTCATCGGCGTGATGTTCTTCCTCTTCATGCGCCAGCTCCAGGCGGGCGGCGGCAAGGCCATGAGCTTCGGCAAGGCCAAGGCGCGCATGCTGAGCGACTCGCAGAACAAGGTCACGTTCGCGGACGTCGCGGGCGTCGACGAGGCCAAGGACGAGGTCGAAGAGATCATCGCCTTCCTCAAGGACCCGAAGAAGTTCCAGCGCCTGGGCGGCCGCATCCCCAAGGGCGTGCTCATGATCGGGCCCCCCGGCACGGGCAAGACGCTCCTCGCACGCGCCATCGCCGGCGAGGCGGGCGTGCCCTTCTTCAGCATCTCGGGCTCCGACTTCGTGGAGATGTTCGTGGGCGTGGGCGCCAGCCGCGTGCGCGATCTGTTCGAGCAGGGCAAGAAGCACGCGCCCTGCATCATCTTCATCGACGAGATCGACGCCGTCGGCCGTCATCGCGGCGCGGGCCTCGGTGGTGGTCACGACGAGCGTGAGCAGACCCTGAACCAGCTCCTGGTCGAGATGGACGGCTTCGAGTCCAACGAGGGCGTCATCATCATCGCGGCCACCAACCGCCCCGACGTCCTCGACCCGGCCATCCTGCGCCCCGGTCGTTTCGACCGCCGCATCACGGTCACCCGTCCCGACGTGCGCGGCCGCGAAGCCATCCTCCGCGTCCACGCCAAGAAGACCCCGCTCGCACCCGACGTCGACCTCGAGACCATCGCGCGCGGCACCCCGGGCTTCTCGGGCGCCGACTTGGAGAACCTCGTCAACGAGGCCGCGCTGCTCGCCGCCCGTCAGGACAAGGACGCCGTCTCGATGACCGACTTCGAGATGGCCAAGGACAAGGTCTACATGGGGACCGAGCGTCGCTCGATGGTCATCAGCGACGAGGAGAAGCGCAACACCGCCATCCACGAGGCGGGGCACACGCTCATCTCGGTGCTCATCAGCCACCACGATCCGGTGCACAAGGTCACCATCATCCCGCGCGGCCCGGCCCTGGGCGTCACCTGGTACCTGCCGAAGGACGATCGCCACAACCTGAGCAAGGAGCAGGCGGAGTCCAGCATCGCGGTGGCCTTGGGCGGCCGCATCGCCGAGGAGATCATCTTCGGGCGGCTCACCACCGGCGCGGGCAACGACATCGAGAAGGCGACGGACATCGCCCGCAAGATGGTGTGCGAGTGGGGCATGAGCGAAAAACTCGGCCCGCTGGCCTACGGCAAGAAGGAAGAGCAAGTCTTCTTGGGCCGCGACTACGGCTCGCGCCAGCAGGACTACTCCGAGCAGACCGCGGTGGAGATCGACCAAGAGGTGCGCCGCATCGTGGGCGATCAATACAAGAAGGTGTACGAGCTGCTCGCGCTGCACAAAGAGAAGCTCGAGTCCTTGGCCAACGCCCTCATCGAGCGCGAGACGCTCGACTCCGAAGAGATCTCGGCCGTGTTCGATGGCCGCGAGCTCCCCAAGCGCGACCGGGTGATCATCCCCACCTACGCGGAGAAGGAAAAGGCCGCCAAAGAGAAGCGCAAGGTCGCTAGCATTTTCGGCGGCCCGCCGAAACCCGCAACGTCGGGTTGATACGCCGTCGTGACAGGCGTGTCCGACGCGTAACGTTACAGCGACCCTTGCTCGGCCCGCAGCATGAGACTACGTTGCGGGCCCCAGAGCACCAAAACAGGTTGACGGACCAAGGATTCCGAGGATTTCCGAGCAGTCATGCGAAGGAATCCGCGGGCCGACGGGGGTCGACCTGTTCGGTGTTTTAGGACGGTAATCTCCGGCTAAATCGGAGCGTGGTCGAGGACAAGGGAGCTTTTCCATGACGGTAAAGATCGGCATCAACGGCTTCGGTCGCATTGGGCGGTGCATCGTGCGGGCGCTCAACGAGCGCCAGGTGAAGGACCTCGAGGTAGTGGCGGTCAATGACTTGGCCGACGCAAAGACCTTGGCCCACCTCTACAACTACGACTCCATTCACGGCCGTGCCGAGCATCGCGCCAAGGCGGTCGAGGGAGCGTTCGACATCGGCGGCCAGCACGTGAAGATCCTCGCCGAGAAGGATCCGGCGAAGCTCCCGTGGAAGGCCCTGGGGGTCGACATCGTGATCGAGTCGACCGGGCTCTTCACCGACAAAGAGAAGGCCCAGGCCCACATCGATGCAGGCGCCAAGAAGGTCATCATCAGCGCCCCCGCCAAGAACCACGACGTCACCATCGTGCTGGGCGTGAACCAGGCGCAGTACAAGCCGGCCGAGCACCACATCATCTCGTGCGGCTCGTGCACCACCAACTGCCTCGCGCCGGTGGCCAAGGTCCTCTTGGATCAGTTCGGCATCAAGCACGGCTTGATGACCACGATCCACTCGTACACCAACGATCAGCCGGTCCTGGACATCCCGCACCGCAAGGGCGATCTGCGTCGCGCGCGCGCGGCGGCCGTCAACATGATCCCGTCCTCGACGGGCGCGGCCAAGGCGCTGTCCGAGGTCATCCCGGCCCTCAAGGGCAAGTTCGACGGCCAGGCGATCCGCGTCCCCACGGTGGACGTGAGCTTGGTGGACCTCGCGGTGGAGACCGAGAAGCCCATCACCAAGGACGCCATCCACGCGGCGATGAAGGCAGCCGCCGAAGGCCCCTTCAAGGGGATCCTCGGCTACACCGAGGAGCCGCTCGTCTCCAGCGACTTCATCGGCGATCCGCACTCCTCGATCTTCGACGCGACCATCACGCAGGTCATGGGCGAGCGCTTCGCCAAGGTCTTCAGCTGGTACGACAACGAGTGGGGCTTCTCCAACCGCATGATCGAGCTCTCGCAGCTCGTCGCCAAGTCGCTCTGAGCCGGGGTCGCCATGGAAGGTTACCTCGAAGGGATCCGGCCCATCCGCGATCTGGAAATCGAGAACAAGCGCGTCTTCATCCGCGTGGACTTCAACGTCCCGCTCGATGAAAACGGCGCCATCACCGACGACTCGCGCATCCGCGAAGCGCTGCCCACCATCAAGCACGCGCTCGAGCGCGGGGCGCGGGTCATCCTGGCGAGCCACCTCGGCCGCCCCAAGCCCGGCAAGATGACCGACGCCGAGCTGAAGAAGCTCTCGCTCGAGCCCTGTGGCTCGCACTTGGCGGGGCTCTTGGGCACCGAGGTGATGATGCCCGAGGACTGTGTGGGCGACGCGGCCAAGAAGGTCGTCTACGATCTTCGGGCCGGGCAAGTCTGTCTCCTCGAGAACCTGCGCTTCCACGCCGAAGAAGAGAAGAACGACGAAGCCTTCGCCCGCGAGCTGGCCGAGCACGCCGAGGTGTACGTGGACGACGCATTCGGCGCCGTCCACCGCGCCCACGCGAGCGTCCACGGCATGGCCAAGACGTTCCGCGACCGCGGCTGCGGCTTCCTCCTCGAGAAGGAA
Organism: Sorangiineae bacterium MSr11954; assembly: GCA_037157815.1. NCBI lineage: Bacteria > Pseudomonadati > Myxococcota > Myxococcia > Myxococcales > Pendulisporaceae > Pendulispora > Pendulispora albinea. The sequence goes on along the minus strand of CP089984.1, from coordinate 2,189,064 downwards.
ATCCTGGCGCTCGGCAAGCTGGTGACCGCCCCGGACAAGCCTTACGTCGCCGTGCTCGGCGGCGCCAAGGTCTCCGACAAAATCGCCGTGCTCGAAGCGCTGCTGCAAAAGGTCGACGCGCTGCTCATCGGGGGCGCCATGGCCAACACGTTCCTCGCGGCCAAGGGCCTCAACCTGCAAGCCTCGAAGATCGAGACCGACAAGCTGCCGCTCGCGCGCACCATCCTCGAGAAGGCGCGCGAGCTCAAGGTCGACGTGGTGCTCCCCACGGACGTGGTCGTCGCGGGCTCCTTGGGGGCCAGCTCCGGCCAAGTGGTCAACGCCGGCGCCGTTCCCGAAGGAACCATGGCGCTCGACATCGGCCCGAGCTCCCTGCGCGACTTCACCCAACGCTTCGTCAAGGCCAAGACGGTCTTCTGGAACGGCCCCATGGGGCTCTTCGAGAAGGAGCCCTTCGCGGCCGGCACCTTCGGCGTCGCCCGTGCGCTGGCCGAATCCTCGGCCTTCACCGTGGTGGGCGGCGGCGACAGCGCGGCCGCCGTCTACGCCGCGGGGGATGCCGTCGCCAAAAAGATGGGCCACATCTCCACCGGCGGCGGCGCCTCGCTGGAGCTCATCGAAGGCAAGAAGCTCCCTGGCATCGAGGTGCTGCGGAGGCCCGAGTGAGACCGGGACTTCGCCCCCTCATCGCAGGCAACTGGAAGATGTTCCACGGCGGGGGCACCGGCCTTGCGCTCGCGATCGACTGCACGCAAATCGCGCAGCGGGTCCCGCACGTGGATCTGGTGATTGCCCCTCCGTACACCGTGCTGGCCGCGTGCTCGCACGAGTGCGAGGGCAAACGGGTGGCCCTGGCGGCGCAGAACATCCACTCCAAGGACAAAGGCGCCTTCACCGGTGAGGTGAGCGGGCCGATGCTCGTGGAGAGCGGCTGCACGTGGGCGATCATCGGCCACAGCGAGCGGCGCCAGCTCTTCGGCGAAACCGACGCCTCCGTCGCGGAGAAGACCGCGGCGGCGCTTCAATTCGGGCTGCTCCCCATCGTCTGCGTCGGCGAGACCTTGGCGGAGCGGGAGGCTGGCGAAACGTTGGCGGTGGTGGGCCGTCAGGTCCGCGCCTTCCTCGACATCATTCTTGCGGGCGCCGGCACGGACAAGGCGGTCGCCATCGCCTACGAGCCGGTTTGGGCGATTGGAACCGGCAAGAACGCGGGCCCGGCCGAGGCGGAAGAGGTCCACGCCGCCATTCGCAAATGGCTCACCGAAAAATCGGCTGAGCTAGCCAAGCGAACCCGTATTCTCTACGGCGGCTCGGTCAAACCGGACAACGCCAAGGCGCTCCTGGCCGAACCCAATGTCGACGGCGCGCTGATCGGCGGCGCGAGCTTGGACGCCACCTCATTCGGTGCTATCGCGGAGGCGGCCGAAACCCTCGCACGGTAAGCGACACCCGTCGTCGACCCCAAGCCGCTAAGTAACCGGAACCACTATGCAATCGTCGATTATCGAGACACTTCTCCAAATTGTGCACGTGTTCGTGTGCCTGGTGCTCATGTTCGTCGTGCTGCTCCAACAGGGGCGCGGAGGCGGAATGGGGGCGGCGTTCGGCGGCGGCGCCGCTGCCCAAGTCTTCGGCGGTCGTGGGGCGGGTAATATTTTGACCCGCGCAACATCCATCTGCGCAGCGATCTTCATGATTACCAGCGTTTCGCTGGCATACCTGTCGTCCTCGGGCGACCGCTCGATCCGCGCGAAGGTGCAGGCGGAAGAGAAGAAGCGCGCCGAGAAGGGCACGGCGCGTCCGAAGGAGAACAAGCCGAAGGACGCGCCACCCGCGGGCGACAACCCCGGCGCGACGGACAAAGCGCCGGAAGCGCCGGCTCCTGCATCGTCGTCGGGCGGGAAGTAGTCGCGATCTTGTGCGTGGCGGGCATGAGCGCCCGGATGGCGGTGGCGGCGACGCGCGGGGTGAGTGGCGGGGTGAGGGCACCGTCGGGGCGTCGGGGGTGAGGGATGAGGGCGGCGCCCGGGATGAGGCGCTGCGGGCGCCGGAGGGTGCCATCGAGGCGGCGGTGACGGACGAGGGCCGCGCCGGGGATGAGGCGCTGCGGGCGCCGGAGGGTGCCGTCGAGGCGGCGGTGACGGACGAGGGCGGCGCCGGGGATGAGGCGCTGCGGGCGCGTGGTGGGTGGCTGCGTGGCGGCGGTGTCGATGCGGTCGTTGTTTTTGCGTTGAAGGTGGGGTTCGGGGTTTGGCTCGTCGCGCGTGGACTGAGTCATATTTCCGATGATGACTTTGCGCGCACGGTGATCGCCGAGCAATTCGCGCATGCGCCGCGGCTCGATCCGAGTGGGACGAGTTGGCTTCCCTTCCCGTTCTGGGTCACGGGGGGCGCGATGATGGCGTTCGGGCGCTCGCTCGATGTGGCGCGGGCAGTGGCGCTGGGCATGAGCGGCGTCGGTGCAGTGCTCGCGCATAGGGCGTTGCGTGCCGCGGGGGTCGGGCGGATTGCGGCGATGGCCGGTATCGCGCTGGCGATGGCGTCGCCGTGGAATGCGTGGTTGGGCGCGACCACCGTGCCGGAGGGGTTTACGGGGGCGTTCGTTGCTGCAACGGCGATAGGCGCGCAGGCGTGTGGCGCGGGGGCGGCGGGGCGACGATGCTGGGTGGCGGTCAGTGCCGTGCTCGTGTGCGCGTCGTTGTCGCGGTACGAAGTGTGGCCCGCGTGTGGCGTGGTGGCGCTCGCGCGGATCGTGGCGGTCGTGCGCGCGGCGCGGGCGACGGGGCGGCTCGTGCCAGGTGAATGGGCGGTGCGCACGCAGGCGAAGAACGTGGCGTTCGCGCTGCTGCCGGTGGCCGGATGCGTGGCGTGGATGGCGTGGAACCTTCACGCACACGGGAGCGCGACCCACTTCGTCGCACGCGTCACGGCGTATCGGCATGCCATCGGCGCGGCCGGCGCGCCACTGGGCGAGAAGCTCGCCGTGTACCCGCGCGCGCTGCTCGAGGCGCCGGAGATCCTGCTCGTATCGCTCGCAGGGTTCGCGGCGTTCGCGGTCGCACCGACGGTGCGTGCGCGCTGGACGCTGCCGCTGGTGACGTCGCTGTCCGTCCTGGCGTTCCTCGTCTACGGCGAGACGCAAGAGGGCGCACCGACGCACCACGCCGCGCGTGCGCTCGTGTCGATCTGGTGGATCTTGGCCCCGTTCGGCGTCGACGGCGCGCACGAGCTGGTGATGCGGATGACACGGCGAGCATCCTGGCGCGCGGCAGCGGCGACGGCCGCGGTTGCAGGCGCGGGCCTCGCGTGGAGCGCCGCGCGCTCGGACATGTGGAACCTGTTTTCGGCGCAGCGCGGCGTCGAAGAATCACGAAGCGCGCAACTGGAGCAAGGCTATGCGCTCCGCAAGGCCGGCGCCGCGCGTCTGGTGGTGACCCCGTGCGCGTACGAGCACTTCGCATGGATTGCGGCTTACGGCGCACCCGAGTCGGTGGAGATCCGCCCAGCGTCACGCGCCCCCGTCACCACGGCGTGCCCGAAGGTGGAGCAACACGCAGCACCGTAACGAGACGCAACTTGCGGCCGCACGTAGCCGAAAACATGCAAAACGCGCAACGCCAGCGAAATGCCACGACGGCGCGGCGCACCTTGGAATCGGCCGGGATCACCGCAGGGGTGGTCCCCACGGGGATCGTCATCGCGTCCGCACACGGCGGTGGCGGCTCGGAGAACAAAGCCGGCAAAGGAAGCAACGATGGCCCGGATCCCATCACGATCCACGCGCCTGTCATGGCCCCGTTGGAGCCGAAGGATCATCCGGAGTGCGCGGTCGACGGCATCAGCATTTTCGTATGGCCCGTGGGGGATGACACCAACCCGGGAACGACAGCAAAATCCGGCGGAGACGGCGGAGACGGCGGAGACGGCGGAGACGGCGGAGACGGCGGAGACGGCGGAGACGGCGGCAACGGCGGCGCTCCTGCCCCCAGCGCATCCGAATCGACCCGCGGCAAAGCGGGCAATGTCGGAAAAGACGGCACGGCCGCCGCGGCGTTGCAGGCACCAGCGGGGGCTTGCGTCGGTGAAGGACGTATCAACATCCATCGCAACTTCGCTCGCACCGCGCCAATCGGGTCCGGGAACACCCGAGCCGTCCATGGTCCCTGCAAGGCCAGACTCTACTTTTGATCGACGCAACGTGCAGCGATGATGGGCCGAAGGAACAAGCATGCGAGACGCGAAGCACGTGCAAACGAGGACGGCAGCACGATGCAGACTTGGCTCCGCGGGAGCGCTCGCGATCGGAATGGTGATCGCGTCCGCACATTGCGGCGGGGGCTCGGAGAGCAAGCCTACCACCGATGGCGGGCCCGGTCCGCTCGTGATCCCCGCACCTTGCTACGGACCATCGGAGCCAAAGGGTTATCCGGAGTGCGTCGTCGACCGCGTGGGAATTTTCGTTTCGCCCACGGGAGACGATGCAAATCCAGGAACGAAAGCGAAGCCCGTCCGAAGTATCGCAGCCGCTCTTCAACGAGTGGAGTCCGCCACCTCCCGCATTTACTTCTGCGAAGGGGTCTACGAGGGATCCATCACCCATCCGCGCGCCCTCAGCTACTTCGGTGGGTTGGATTGTGGAACGTGGGCCTACATCGGCAAGCGCGCAACGATCCGCAGTGCCCCCGGCAGCATCGCGCTTCACATCGCAAACGCAAAAGACGTCGCGGTGGCCGATTTGGATTTCGAAGCCCCGAGCGCTTCGGGAAAGGGCGCGTCGAGCATCGCGGGCTTCATCGCGAACAGCACCGTGAGCCTGACGCGCACGTCGTTCACGGCTGGAGCCGGTCGAGATGGTGAATCGGGTCCTGCGGAAGGCGGAACATTCAATCCGGCCGTCGCGCCAAATGGCAAGGGCGCGCAGTTTCGGCGATTTCCCCAACCGATTTATCAAGCAAACGATCTTTGCCCAGAGAGCATCGGCGGAGGTGGCGCGTCCGAAGGGCGAGGGCAAGCAGGATCTCCCGTCATGCCGACTCCACACCCCGATACCAGCACCGACGGCGCAGGCGGCGCAGACTACGGAGTAGACCGCTGCAATCCGGCCGCACATACGGGGTCCAATGGTTCGGGCGGTGCACCGGGCCAACCCGCAACGCGATATGGAGTGCTGGACGCGAACGGCTGGCACGCGGACCCCGGCGGTGCCGGAGGAAAGGGAGGCGTGGCGCAAGGCGGGGGTGGCGCAGGCGGCTCCAATCTCGGTACAGCTGTCGGCTTTTGGTGGGGCGCCAGCGGCGGCGCGGGAGGTTGTGGCGGGGTTGGGGGTTCCGGCGGTTTGAGCGGCGGTTCGAGCCTCGCGCTCATCGCATTCGGCGCGCACGTGACGATCCGCGACAGTAGGTTCTCGGCCGACACGGCAGGAATCGGTGGAACCGGAGGAGGAGGACAGATGGGACAAACGGGCGGCGCAGGCGGCATCGGGAGCGACGAGCACGCATGCCCGGGCGGGCGCGGAGGAGCCGGAGGCTCGGGCGGTGGCGGTGCCGGTGGTGCCGGTGGTTTGTCTGTCGGCATTCTGTTCACCAGCAGCGCTCTGACCATCGACGGTCGGCCCGCGCGAACAGCCGCCAGTTACGATGGCATCACCATCGCAGCTGTCGGCGTCAGCGGCGGAATGGGTGGACCCGGCGGAGCTCCCGTCCCCGGAGTGACAGATGAATTGACCCGCGGCACCCCAGGGACCCCTGGTAAGAGCGGAGTCATCTCGGCTCTTTTCGAGCTGCCGTAGCGCAACTCGTGCATCAAACGATGCGACCACGCTCGAGCGTCACGACGTGGTCGCCCAGCGCGACAATCTCGTCCGTGTGCGCCGCAATGGCGACCATACTTCCGTCGCGTACGAGCTCCCGAACGATATCCGCGAGAAGCTCGACGCCCGCGCGATCCAGGTTCGCATCGGGCTCGTCGAGCAGAACGAGCGGCTTCTCGTTCGCGAGCACGCGCGCCAAGGCGAGCCGCTGCCGCTCGCCAACCGAGAGCGCGCCGACGTCTGCGGCGAGTGGAGTGTCGGGCATACGACCTCGCAGCACATCGAGGAGCCCCACGCGCTGCAACGCACGCTCGACGGTCTCCTCGTCCGCCTCCGGGGCCACGATGGCAAAGGCCTCTCGCACATTTCCTCGTGACGGAAGAAACGGCCGCTGCGCCAAGTAAGCGATCGACCTCCGCCACTCGTGCAGATCCGTTTCATCCAAACGGCGATCCGCGCATCGAAGGCTCCCCTCCGCGGGCAACATGACCGCGAGCAAGCTACGCAGCAGCGTCGACTTTCCCGAACCGTTCGGCCCGCGGAGAATCAACACGGTCCCCGGCTCCCAGGTCATCGAGATATCCGCGACAGCGTTCCGCGGCGATCCGGCATAACGAACCGACACGTTCTGCCATGCAATGCTCGCGGGAAGCGTTACCGCGTATTGCCCGGTTCCAGATGGAAGCGAGGGCGCTTCAAGCAGCGAGGCGAGCGTCGCGAAGTGCACACCTTGACGCGTCACCTCCAACAAATTGCGCCCGAGGCTGGCGATCGCCGGAAGGGAAGCACCAAACAGCGCGGCGTGAGCAAAGATCGTCGCAGATAGCTCGTCGTGCAACGAACGCTCGAACAGGACGACGGTCCCCACCACCACGACCGCCACCCCAATGGGCAACCGCGACGCCAAAGACACCAGCGCGAACGAGCGAAACGTCGTTCGCTTCCAGCGCTCGACCTCGGCGTGCCGTTCCTCGCGAAACGAATCCGATACACCGTTGGCCACGATCTCGAGACGCGCTCCAATTGCCGCCACGAGCCCGTCGATCACGGGACGATACGCGGACCAAGAGCGCTCCTCCTCACGCCGTGCGATGCGATGGGCGGCGAGGACTCCCCCACCCGCGAAGACCATGGCCAGACCGCCGACGTACAGAAGCCGTGCCGGCTCGACGAACAAGAGAATCACGGAGATACCGATGGTCGCGAGCAGATCCGCCGCCAGCTCGGGAACGATCTCACCCAGCAACCGCGAGCCGCTCACGATGCCGTCGAGGAGTGATGCCTCGGGATCATCATCCCGCACGGCACTCGCCGACAGCAGGTTACCTTCCAGGAGCTTGTCGACGACCCGGCCATGGAGATCGGCCTCGACGTGGCGCATCAACGCTGCGCGCACCGCCGCCCGCACCAACACCAGCGCCCCCAGCGCCCCCGCCAAGAGCGCCGTTTGGATACGACTTCCACGCAAAAACCAAAGCGCGATGCCCACCAGGACAACGCGCTCGGTCAAATGAAGAAGCGTATAACCGAAGGCCCATCGGGCGCCGACTCGATCGATCGAAGCGAGCGCCCTTCGAAGGGTGTCGACGGTCTTCACCGGCGACGCGTCAATCAGCCGCCGTCGCCTGCGTCAGGAATGTAGAATTTGCAGACGTCTTCCGTGCCGATGTTGTCTGCCGCGACGCACTTCAACGAGCTGCCGCAGAGACCCGACACGCATTCTGCGGCTGCGTTGCAGTCGGCACCGTTCGGCCTTTGCTTGGTGCAAACGTTCCGCCCCCCATCGACTTCCGCTCCGGCGGAGGTGTCGAGGTTGGCGCAGAATCGAGGATCACCCGTGATCAGGTATCCGCACTCGGCTTGCGGCTCGTAGTAGTCGTCGGCAGCGGGCGAGCACCCAGCGTCCTCCGCACGCGGGCCTAAGCACACCCCCGTGGAAGCGTCTCCCACCTTCTCGCAATGATTCGGCCGTTTGCACTCCGGCGAGCCTGCACATCCCGATTCATTGGCGCCAAGTTTGCCTTCGGCAGCACCGAGGCAGATGTCATACATGCGTTTGAAGCTCTCTGCACTTTGAGCTCCACACCCAATATCGTTGATGGCGTCGAAGCACTCCCGCGCCTTCGTTGCGCTGAACGCGATATTGGGATTTCCACCGTCATACAAATATTTTGCGAGCGGTCGATTGAGTGCAGGTCCCTCGACGTTGGCGGAGTTGTTGAAAACGTCTTCGCACCGTTTCAGATCGAAGCCTTGAGGAAGCGCGCAGCAACCCTGAAGCTTCTGGCACCACAAGCTCGTAATCTGCCGGCTGTACGACTCGAACACCGGAGGCCCCGCATCGTAACGGATGCCTGAGTCCCGTCGCGCGTCGGGCCCTGCGTCTGCCACGGGCCCGGTATCGGGCTTGTTGCCGTCGATGCTGCCGTCGAAAGGCGGATGGACCACGGAGTCGTCGCTGCCGCAACCGACCATGAGCCCCGCGCCGGCGCTAGCACCCGCAAGCACGGCGAAAATGACCAACTTTAGGCTACCTAAGTTCTTCATGAAGACGTCTCCTCGGTACGATCAACATTAGCATGCAGCGCGGGAAGAAAACACGACGCGTGCGAACCCCCATGGTCGTCACCGCTCATCCCGCGCGAGCGAAAGGTTGACCTCATTCGCGCGCGGCTCATCATTGCCAGCCTTGTCGTTGCTCCGAACGGCAACGGCGTTCATTGCAGCGACCTTCGCAATGCCCACCTCGTCTCTCCAATACGTCAATAGGAGCTCGACTCCTACCTAGGTATCGGCATTCACGGCGAAGCGATCTTCGCACTTGACCATGACGCAATCGATACGACGCGCATGGCCATCGCACGTTCATCCACGAGCGGTTGAGTCGGCTTTGCTTCCCGAACCGTCTCCTCATCCGGTGCTGGCGCGAGGCACGACCAATCCCTTGGCGATGAAGTCATCGGTGAGCGCCACCAGATCGGCAAGAAGGAGACCCGGGTCGGCGTCGTACTCGGTGGCGAGATCCCGCGCGAGCTCCGCGCAAGACTTCCCCATCTCCAAGCCGCGCCAAAGGCGCGCGCCAATCTCGTTGATCCCGAAGTAATCCCCCTTCGCGAGATCCAGGATCACCAGCTCGCCGTCGAACTCGCGCACATGCACGTTCTGAGCGATGAGAACGCGGCCGTCTGCGTCGATCCCCACTATGCACCTCCAGCTCGATGACGCGCGAGCTCGCGCAAAACGTCGGCCGTTGCGTCGAGTTTCTCGAGCGCGCGCGGCCTCGCGAGCTCGTAGATAGGAACCGCTTCGGACAGCCGGGCGAGCTGCTCCATCTCGCGCCGATTTCGCTCCGGCTCGTCGAGGACGAAGCGCACGACGCTCGCCACCAGTTGTTTCACGGCATCGAGCCCGCGCAGACGGGTCAGCCGCGGTACCGAGAGAGCATCGTCGAAGACGAGGACCACCAACGCCGCGAGCCGCGTCTCTCCCACGGCGATTCTCTTGGGTTCGACGGGATACTTCAATCCGCCGTCATCCTCGTCCGAGGAGCCCCGTTCATCGAGACCGTCCTCCCGAATCGAGCCCAACGCGCGGCAAGCGTCCGGTAGAAGCCAACTCAATCGCTCCGTCGGGTGCACGATGACGGCGCCATCGCGGAGGTCGACGGCGAGCGTGTCGTCGGCCACGAGCTCTCCTCCGTGGCCCGCGACCAACTTCGCCGCGAGGGTCGACTTGCCGGCCTGGCTCGCCCCCGTGCACGCGATCGCGACCTCGCCGAACGAAGACGCGGACGCGTGCAGCGTCAATTTTCCTTCCAGGTGCCGCACCAGCGCTCGGGCGAGACCGCGATGCACCTTGTCGACGAGCATGGGATCGGCGCCGGGCGCAGGAACGAGCTCGCTCCCCGTGCCATCCGCGTCCGCGTGCAGGGTGCAGACGCCCAACCATTCCGCGACGAACCGAGCGCCATCGCGGCCGACGCGAAAATAGAGCTCGCCCTCCTCGCGAAACTCGCCGGTCCAGTGCACGTTGGAGGGCGCCGTCATCGACGGAAGGCTAGCATCACGGTTGGCCCGCAAGGAACGCCTCCACCGACAGAGTCGGCCACACGTTGATCCAATCTTCGCCGCGCCCCTCGGGATCGCGCGCGAGCGCGTCGAACGCGCGGCGGAAGGCCTTTGCATCGACGAACCCGAGTCGCTCCAAATTTCGTACCATGGCGAGGTCATCCAAAGCGCGAAAGCCACCGCCAGCGTCGACTGTGGCTGCCATGGCAGGCTCGAAGTACGCCTTGTCGACCCGCAAGCGCACCGCATCCGGAACGAGCCCCTCCATCGCCTCGCGAAAGAGGCCACGCGTTCGCCCCCCATGCAGAAGAAGGTGCGGCGGAAGGCTCGCCACGAACTCCACGAGCTCGTCGTCCAGAAGAGGGTCGACCCGCTCGATCCCGAGATCCGCCGCAGCCTGCGCGCGCGCGTCGACGATTCCCATGAGATACGGAAACGTGACGAAGCGCGTGTAGCGTGCGGACGCGGAGTCGGGCGGGGTAAGCAGCGGATCGCGATCGCGGTCCACACAGAATCGAAACTCGCCGCGCGCCCAGGGAAAGTTGCTCCTGCTCCGGAGACGACGCCGGAGCTTGCGAACGGCGTGCGGTACGTGACGGACGAGGAGCGGTCGCACGACGAAGTGCCACGCTTGCGCGAGGCCGGGATCTCGCCAGTCGACGCGCAACCGAATGGCGGCTCGAATCGCGCGGTGGGGCGCGCCCTCGGTCGCCCACGTGGCGAGGCTCTCCGGCTTCCCCATGAAAAGGTCGTCGCCACCGACGCCGCCGATCGCGATCTCGGCCCCGTGCTGAAGGGCGGTGAGGAGCACCGCGCCCTCGCAGGCGGTGTTCGGCGAGGTCGCGGGCTCGCCATCGAGGACCATCATGCGTCGTACGAGCGAGCCACCGGCGGAAGGTGAAACCTGGGTCGGTACGATGCCGAGCGCGCGGCAAAGCTCCCGCATGTAGGGTCGATCATCCCCAGGGCCGCGAAAGTGGAGCGCGATGGCTTCGATCTCGGGACCTCGCGCGCCGCGCGCGAAGGCCACGGCGGACGCGAGGACCGCGCTCGAGTCGACGCCGCCTCCCGCGAGGATCGCCACCCGCCGCCTGCCCGACAGGTGGCGAGAGACCACGCGCATCACGCGCGCGCGAATCTCTCGAGCGGCTTCGGTCGCCGTGATCCCATCGGCTGGCGAAACGGCGTGCGTGCAGAGCGCACTTTGACGCCGGCCATCGGGCCACACATGAACCACGTGATGCGTGGGGACGCGGTAGACGCCTTCGTAGGTCGTGGAGGCCAGATCTTCCGGCGCCTCCGTGGCCAGGAGCCATGCGAGATACCGCGACGAGATGATGGGACGGCGGCGCAGAGCGGCAACCAGCGGAGCTAGCTTCGAGCTGACAACGACGCTTCCATCCTCGACGGCATAAAAAATAGGCCCAGCCAGAGCGCGCCGCGTGAGCACGACGTCATGCGGGTATCTGAGAACGCCGGTCTCTGCCAGCTTCGACGGCGCAAGAGCGGTCGGGTACAACCATCACCTCAAGCGCGAGCTTTTCCGCGCCTGTGAAACGTAGGGAGCCGGGCTTAGACCCGCTTCGCCATGGCGGGTCCGTCCGACCGACGTCCGGTTCCGCCCAGCGTAAGCTGGCGCACCGAGCCCAAGTAGCGAAGCTGGGGTCTCACGTACACACGACGCGACGTAAAGCCATCCTTAGATGCAACAGATGCACCAGTGGCTTGGTCCGCCATCTCACCATCTGCTGATCCACTCCAAGCTCGTTCTTCGGTAGCCATTCGTTCCCTCAGTCTCGGCGTGTGCAGTTCGGATGCGAGCGCACTAGGGAAAATTCACGCTCGCGAAGACCACCACGCCGGCTGCCAGTAAGCCGGGGCGGAGCAAAGCATGCGGCGGCGCGCTGCGCAACGATATTGGGGGTTTTCGCCGCAGTCTCCGCGCGAGGCGGGACCCCCGACTCATGCGTATTTTCCAGCAAGGGCCCGAACCTCGACGAGCGCGGCATCCCGCGAACCGTAGAAATTTGGGAACGCCGCGATCAGAATGGTCGCGATCTCGCCGATCGACGCGCCGGATCCCAGAAGCTCCAACGTCCTCTGGGCCGCGAGACCACGCGGACCGAGCTTTGTCGGTCGGTGTTCTTCTCCTGCCAGCAATTCGCTCCCTTTCGAACGTGAAAAGAAGTTCGTCTGGCGAAATTCCGTGCGCGAAGTGAACCGGGTGGTCCACGAGTGAACATAGTCGTCCGCCGCGGGGATCGCTTGGAGCCGCGCCTCGACAGTCATTCCCGCCTCGAGTGCGACCGGCGAGGGCCAAGGAAACAGCACGCGCGAGTAGATGCACTTCGTGCCGGGCTGGGAGGAGAAGCGATCCTCGTCGGTCAGGATCGCGTCGAACCAGACGACGAGCCCATGCCCAACGCCACTGCGCTCGATCGGCAAGGAGACTGTTCCATCGACATCGGTGCGCGTGTCGTTCTCGTAGTCGAGCGTCGCCCACGTCCGTGCGGGCGCGAGGAGGTGCTCGGGCTCGATGGGGTAGCGTCGATCGGAGCTCCAATCCGACGTGGCCTCGGTACGTGCTGCCGAAGCGTCGAAGCCAAAGTGGCTCCTCTCCCACGGTGCCACGATCGAGTCGTACAACGAGGGAGCCTCCGCGACGCTCACGCGAAACACGTCCCGCTTCGGAATCAACGCGCCCCCGGGCCGCAACCACCGGGAGCGTGCATCGATGAGCGCAGCAAGACTGCCTGAAAAGGTCGGCATCACCCCCCGCAGATCCGCCACGATCACATCCGCCTGTTCCGGCAGCGCGACCTCGGTCGATAGCTTCGGGATGAACTCCACCCGGTCCTGAAAGCCGTTGTCGCGGACGAGCGCCCGCGCGACATCGAGCGCCGGGTTCGGTTCGATCGCATACACCTTCCGCGCGCCGAAGCGGCACGCCAGGAGCGAGAAGATCCCCGTCCCTGCCCCCACGTCGACCACGACGCTCCCCGGCTTTACGGTGCGGCGAAGCGCAGCCTCGTAGCTCTCCGTCCGCACCCGGTCCGCGATCATGTCGCCGAAGTCCCGCACCGTGTACATGCGCGCAATCTTTCCGTCTTCCCGGATTCCGTCAAGCCAAGATCCGCTGAGCTTTCCGGCCCTTGGCCGACCACTTCCGCTCCGCCGTCTCCTCCTCTATTGCCTACGGCGGGCTACCCCCTACTCCCCCGCCGGCCGCGGCAAGCCAATCAGCAGCGATCGCCGCGCCCCCAGCGGGAACGTCAGCGCAGCGCATGGCTCGCCGTGGTGCTCGCTCCACGCAAAGGAGCCGCCGCACTTGAGCGCCGTGCGGCGCGCAATATCAATCCAGACCCCCTGACGCTCGGATGGTGCAGGGACGGAGATGGTGAGGCGGTTTGCTTCGCGGTGGGTGCGGACGGTGATGCGGCCGCCGCAGTCCATTTGTTCCATCTCTTTGGCGCGAAGCTCGATGAGGGCGCGGACGACGACGGCGATTTCGCCGGGGGCCGATTCGACGGTGGAGCCGTTGGTGGGGGCTTCGCCTCCCGCGCAGAGGGCCATCACCAGGGCGTCGGAGCGGGTGCGGGCGAGCGGATCGTGTTCGGCCACGACCTCGATGTTCGGGTGGCTCGCGCCGTTGCTTTCGCCTCCGTTGGCGTCGCCGCCGAGGCCACCCAGGCCGCCGAGGTCACCGAGGCGCACGAACTTTACGGCTTGATCGACGGCGACCAGAGGATCGATGTCGGCGAGGGCGTGGTCCGGAGGAAAACGTTCGTGGAGGCGCTCGAGGAGGCCGTCGGCGGCGAAGACCTCTTCGTCGATGAGGGAAAAGAAGGTGGCGACGCGGGGGTCCTCGGACTCGCGCACGCCTTCGAAGCGGCGGCGGAGCCAGAACGCGGCGTTGCGGATATTTCCCAACCGGTTGCGCAGATCGTGACGAACGGACGAGGCCAGCTCCTCCAGCATGACGATTTGCTCGGCCGCACCCAGCGGATCCTTCGTCAACATCGCTTCACCTCGACGGGACGACGAGATCCCGTGTGTTTCGCGTGAAGAGCACCCAAAGCCCCGCGCCAGCGAGGTCCAGCGCGACCTACATTTTACCCTAGGGAAGCCCGCGTCGCCACTGGACCTGCACACGTTATCCGCAGGCGTACGTGTGCCGAGTACGCAGGGAAGGAACCGCCCATCCTCCTTGTTTCGGGGACCAAGGAGTGCTGATCACTTTCGATCGAGAACCCACCATGTTGCAAGCCACTCGTGTTGTTTCCAGCGCTGTACCGTTTTTGCCGCTGCTCCTTTCGCTGAGCCTTGGTTGCCAGCCTGCCCACGCCGCGGCGCCTCCGCCTTCATCATCTTCCGCATCTTCCGCGCAGCAGGGCTCGGCAACGCAGAGCCCGGCGCCGTTTGCCAGCCCGCCGGTGCTTGCAGGCGCACCCGATGTCGCCACCTTGGTGGCCAAGGTGAACCCCTCGGTCGTGAACATCGTGGCCATGCACGATGTAAAGACGCGCCGGAGCCCCTTCCCGTTCGACTTTTTCGATCCCTTTGGCGGCGCAATGCCGCAGCGCGGCAGCCCCGGGCCGCGCGGGGGCGGCGGAGAAGGCGTCACCCGCCAGCGCGCGCTCGGAACGGGGTTCATCATCGATGGCAGCGGGCACGTCGCCACCAATGCGCACGTGGTGGAGGACGCGAACCGGGTCCGGGTCCGCCTCGCCGACGATCGCGAGCTCGATGCCAAGGTGGTCGGACGCGATACGCGGCTCGACTTGGCCGTGCTCGAGCTGCAAGGGATCAAGAACGTGAACGAGCTCCCCGTCGCCGCGCTCGGGTCGAGCGAAAAGCTTCGCGTGGGCGAGTACGTGGTGGCGATCGGCAATCCGTTCGGGCTCGGGCACACGGTGACCATGGGCATCGTGAGCGCCAAAGGGCGGTCGATTGGTGCGGGGCCCTACGATGACTTCATTCAAACCGACGCGTCGATCAACCCCGGCAACAGCGGCGGACCGCTGTTCGATTTGCGGGGGCAAGTGATCGGCATCAACACCGCCATCAACCCGCAAGGCCGGGGCATCGGCTTTGCGATCCCCATCGATGCATTGAAGGAAGTGCTGCCGCAGCTCCTCCGCACCGGGCATGTGGCGCGCGGGCGTTTGGGCGTGGGCATCCAGAGCATGGACCCGACCTTGGCCAAGGCGCTGGGGCTCGAGCGGCCCACGGGCGCGCTGGTGGGTGACGTGGAGCCGGGCGGACCTGCGGAGCGCGCGGGCTTGCGCTCCGGCGATGTGATCCTCGAGGTCGGCAAAGAAACGGTGGACGATGCGCACGAGCTCCCGCGGGTGGTCGCGCGGCATGCGCCGGGCTCGAAGGTGTCGCTCAAGGTGCTGCGCAACAAGAGCACCCAAACGGTGGACGTCACGCTCGATCAATTGAAGGACGAGGCGGTGGCCACCGAGGCCGCCCCGTCCAGCGCGCCGAGCGGCCCCGGAGGCTATGGGCTGGTGCTCGGAGACTCGCGCGGCGGCGGCGCGCAGGTGCAGCGCGTTCAACCGGGGGGCGCGGCCGACGAGCTGCTCATGCCGGGCGACGTGATCGTGGAGGTGAATCGCCAGCCCGTGGGCAACACCACGGAGGCGATCAAGGCGCTGCAGTCGGCGCCCAAGGGCACGGTGCTCCTCAAGGTGCGGCGCGAGGGCGCCACGCAGTTCGTGGCGGTGGAGCGGAAATAAGCGAGGACCGCGACTAAACGACGACCTTCAGCCGGGTGCGCGTCTTGAGCACGTGTTGGCTCCCTTCCACATCGGGGGTCCTCAAGTACGTCGCGCTCGGCTGGGCTCGTGCGGGCACCGCGCTCCACGTCTTCCAATCCTCCGGCAGAGGGCCGGGCAAGGTGGGCTGCACGGTGCGCTCGAGCAGCTGAAAATCATGGCGCACCGAGAGCGACAGCGGGAGATTCCGGCCCGGGCCGCCTTGCTTGAACCACGCGCGCGCCGCGTTCACGTTTTGGATGAGGACGTAGTGCTGCGGATCGACCTTCGCGGCGTGGCTGAAGTGGTTCATCATGCCATCGAGATCGCCGCGCGCCTTGGCGATGCACGCGAGGTGGTTGTAGACGAGCCCCGGCAACGGATACCCCAGCTCGAGGGCGCGGCGGACATGGTGCTCGGCGCCATCCAGATCCCCCGCGTGGTAGAGCGCCGCGCCCAGATCCATGTGCGCCGCGTGGTAGTCGCCGAGGCGCTCCAAAATGGCGCGGTAGTCGGCCACGTTGTCGCGATGCACCACCCGTAGACCGCTGTTGGCGAAGAACCACGCGTTCATCCGCTGCGTGTCCTCTTCGGAGGCGTCGAACGGGGTCTTGAGCTCCTGGAAGGTCTCGGTGAAGAAGACCTCGCGATCGACGAAGCCGGCCTCCTCGGCGTCGTGGAAGTCGCGCGTGCCCGGGTAGATCGACAAGCACGAGAAGATGTACTCGTGGGGCTTGGCGCGATCGAGGAAGTCGAGGGTCTCGCGGAAGGTCTGCTCGGTCTCACCGCGGTTGCCGAGCATCATGTAGTAGCGAACCTTGATGCCGACCCGCTTGGCCATCTCGGTCGATTCGAGGATCTCGTCGGGCGTGATCTTCTTGTCGATGGCATCCAAAATGGTCTGCGAGCCCGACTCCACCCCCAGGCTCAAACGCTGGCAGCCGGCCAAGCGCATCTCGCGCAAGAGCGGCTCGGTCAGCAGATCCACGCGGGTGTCGCAGCTCCAGAAAAATTGGAGGCCCCGCTCGCGGATGCCGTGGCAAAGCTCCAGCACGCGCTTCTTGTTGGTCGTGAAGGTGTCGTCTTTGATCTGCACCATCTTCACGGGCAGCCGCGCGAGCAGGCGCTCGATGGCGTCGAGCGTGTAGCGGACCGAGTGACCGCGAAAGCCGCGGCCCCACGTGGTCTCCGCGCCGCAGAAGGTGCACGCCCAGGGGCAGCCACGCGAGGTCATCACGATGTGCGTATCGAAATAGTCGTGGGGCGAGGCCAAGGTGTCGAGATCGTGGATCGCGCGACGCTCGGGCCCCTTCTGCACCACGCCGCCGGCGCGGTACATCGTCCCGGCGATGCCCGCGGTGGGCTGACCGAGCTCGAGCCGCCCGATCAGCTCCAGGAACGTGGCGTCGCTCTCGCCGAGCGACACCGTGTCGATCTCGGGGTAGTGCTCCAACATTTCCTTCGCAAACGGCGTGGCGTGCGGTCCGCCCACCACGATGTGCGCCTTGGGGTGGTAGGTGCGGATGGCGCGCGCCGCCAGCGCCACGCCGCGTCGGTTGGCCGTCCAGCACGACATGCCGAAGACGTCCGCGTCCAGGCCCTGGAGGATCGCTTCGACCGCGGTCCACGCATAGGCGGAGAGGTTGAGCACCTTGACCCGATGCCCGGCGCGCAAGGCCTCGGCCCCCAACGTGAAAAGGCCGTAGGGCGTCTGGTAAAAATCCGCGTCGAGATCCTGCGGCCGATGCCCCGGCGGGGGTCCGTCGCGACCGTGGTCGCGCGTTTCCTCGCGCGCTGCAATCTTCCAGGGAGGTGGATAAAGAAGGGCAATGCGCATCCGCCAGCGGCTCATACTAGCGGATGCGGGGGCGTGCTGGACAGCTCAGCGCGGCGCCCGCCGTTTGCTCGGCGCAGCGTTCGTTCCGCGCGCACGCGCTCGGCGCGATGTTCGTTCCGCGCGCACGCGCTCGGCGCAGCGTTCGTTCCGCGCGCACGCGCTCGGCGCAGCGTTCGTTCCGCGCGCGCTTGCCCGGTGCGACGCCTGCTCGGCCCAGCGTCTACTCGGTGCCGACGCCAACGGCCAGCCAGGCGTTGCGCACGGAGGTGACCTCGTCGTCCGTGTAGCCGAGCTCCTTGGCGGCCTGCTCCGTCCAGGTCTTGGCGTTGGCGAACGAGGTGGACGAGGTGAAAATCGTGGTGTTGGCGCGGTAGAAGACCTGGGCCGCCTTCTCGATGCCGATGCCCGTCACCTTGACGTCGGTCTTGCCGCGCGGGTGGGTGCCGCCCTGGGACAAAAGGTAGAAGGCGAGGTTGGCGATCCCCGAGCTGTAGTGCACATCGACCCCCGAGGAGTAATCGGGATAGTAGTCGAGCGACCGTTTGTCCTTGGCCGGATCGTTCAAATAGCGAAGGGCATCGCCAGCGGTGGAGGGCGTGTACACGTCCTCGCCCACCTTCCACGTATCGTCGCTGACGACCTTTCCGGCGCCGTAATACTCGACCACATTGCCGAAGATGTCGGACATGGCCTCGTTCAGGCCGCCGGATTCGCCCGAGTAGGTGAGGTTCGAGGTCTTCGAGGTCACACCGTGGGTCAGCTCGTGGGCGGTCACGTCGAGCGAGTTGGCCAGGTTCGAGAAGGTGCGACCGTCGCCGTCGCCGTACACCATCTGCCGCCCGTTCCAATAGGCGTTGTTGTAATTGGTGCTGTAGTGGACCGAGCTAATCAACTTGCCGCCGGCGTCGTCGAGCGAGTCGCGGCCAAAGAGCTCTTTGTAGGCGTCGTAGGTGGTGCCCAATCGGTCGTAATTGGTATTGACCACCGAATCCGACGTAGGCTCCTGCCCCTCGATCCGCACCGTCGCCCCCGGCAGCGATGTTTTGTTCTTCAAATCGTGGAGCTCCCGATTGCGCGCCGTATGAATGGTCGGAATGCGATCGACGATGGAGCCGCTCACCGCGTCGACGAGCACGGTATCCACGATGGGGGTGCCGTCCGTTTGGGCGCCGGTCACCGTGATCGTATGAACGAGGAGCAGCTCCTTGCCATTCGCGGCGCGGCGGTACGCGAGCTCCGTCTTCGCGCCGGCGGCCGCGTACTGCTCGGGGGCATAGATGGAAACGGCGGCCGATATGGCGGCGGGGGCCGATATGGCGATCGCGGCCTCGGCCGGCGCCGGGAGATCGCCGAGCCCGTCGCCGTTGGCCGCGTAGATGACACCATTCCGGCTATGCACCACCAATTCGCCACCCAAAACGATCCGTGCATTCCTGAATTGCGTATAGCGATCATGAACGGCGCCGTCGCGAACGGAGCTCGCGAGCTCGAAGCGCGATGTGCGGGCGCCGAGGAGCGAGGCCACCGATTCGACCGCCGCCGCGGCGCGGGCGGTGCCCAAATTTCCTTTGATATACGTGGGCGCCAGGGAAATCCCATCGCGCGCCACGACTTCGACAGGGTCTCCGACCGCGGGAGGCCGAGCGGGATCCTGGCCCGCGGCATCGGAGCCTCCCGAGCAAGCCAAGGGTGCGCATGCGAGGATCGGGAGCAGCGCGAACGTCGCCCGCCGGTGGGATCGTACCGTGATCTTCATGAGTGTGGCCTCCCGAGTGGTGAGGGTCTTGGTGCGATGGGTAAGGCGACGTCCGAGACGATCTCCAATGGAAGATCGGGCCCCCAATCATGAAGAGGAGTCGCAAGCACGCTCAGCGCGAAAATACGCAAATGATCGATGGGCCGTGGGCGCGAGCCGTTCGATCGATTGTTCGTTCGCTCCGCTGAGCTACGACTATTTCAGTATCATTTATTCGATTGGCATTCATCAACAAATGGTCAATTCGACGACAATCGAATCGATCGTCGCCACGTGCCATTCGTCGATTGCGTTCAACGCATGACGTTTTCGCGGTCAAAACCCCAAAACGCGCGGCGCGACGACGGCTCCCACGATCGCGAGGACGACCATGGGGAGGACGTGCGAGAAGGCGATGTGGGGCAACGTCGCGCACCGGCAATGCAGGTCGATCAACGTGCCTCCCCATACGCCCATGGCGGCACCCAGGGCGGCGCCGGTTGCGCGCGGATGTACGGGATCGGATCCGCGGCGCGCGATCGCCAGCGCCACCAGCGGCAGAGTGCCCATGATGGACGTCGATCCAAAGCACGCGAGGTAACCCCACAACGGTGCGTCCAGGAGCTGCACCTCGGGCCAGATGCTGCAACAGACGAGCGAAAAGAGGAGGAGCGCCACCGGCATGCCGGCCGCGAGCGCCACGAGCGACTGCCGCGCGGGGCCCAGCATCGATCGGCGCGACCGCACGAACGCGATGCGGAAGCCGACCAGCGCGAGAACGGCCCATCCCGCGGTGGTCGCGTACACGTAGGGCACCGGCCGATTACCCAGCTGAAATCCGCCCAAGGCGAAGAAGACGGCGAGCGAGGAGACCACCGCGGCGAGCACGAGCCAGCGCGTCGCCCAGGTGACCCGGGCGCGGCTGGGTGAGGGCGTCTGCCGCGCGACGGCCAGGACGCGCGCGCGCAGATCCGACGAGGGCTTTTGGGAGGGACGCGTGGAGATCATGGCGTCTCTTTTCCTTCGGGTTGCTCGTCGAGCACGCTGCCCCCCAGCGAGACTCGGAGCGCGGTGTACGCGCGGTGTGCGCGAAGTTTGACGGCGGCGACGGTGGTGCCGAGCACGGCGGCCGCCTCGCGAAGGGAGAGCCCCTCTTGCTTGACCAGCTCGAATGCGACCCGTTGGTTTTCGGGCAGCCGCGCCAGCTCGCGGCCGAGGGTCCGTGCAGCCTCGTTGGCGCGGGCCCAAGCTTCGGGATCGACCTCGGTGCCGGCGGTCTCGGCGCCAACGTCCTCGTCCTCCTCGAACCCGAGAACCTCCCGACGACCTCGGCGCACACTATCGATGAGCAACCGTCGCGCAATGGCAAAGGCCCAAGGCGTCACTGCGGACCCCGCCATGAAATGACCTCGCGCCCGATGAATCCGCAAAAACGTCTGCTGCACCAAATCTTCGGCCCGCTCGCGCGAGCGCGTCTGCCGCAGCAGGTAGCCGTAAAGCCGAGGCGCAAGCTCGTCGTAGACCTGCGCGAAGGCCGCGTCATCGCCTTGCGCGTAGCGGTCCATCGCAAGGTCGAGCCCAGCCTCCTGCGGTCGCCGCTCGTCCTGCACCGTCGCCCTTCTATCATACCCACCACTACGGAAGGCGCCGACGTTGGTTTCGTAGGAGTGGAAATCCCCTTCACGGCGCCCGCAGCCGTTGCATCCGTCCCATTTCCGTGCACGCTGCCCATATTCGGCCGCGGCCGTGCCCGCAGCGGTTTCCGCTGCCTGCCATTTCTCCGGTCGGTCTCCATGAGCTCTGTCGGCGCGGAGGTCTCCATTCGTTGCCGCACGCCTTATACGGATACCGATCCTCTTCCCTTCTCCCCCTTCGTCGTGGAGTGGTCCCGACATCCCACTTGGACGGACCGGATGGTTTCAGGTGGAGAAGCGTTTTCTGCTTATGCTATCGTTAGGGATTCACCATGGCGTCGCGTTTAGAGTCCGCACCCCTCCCCGCGCCGAGTACGCACGCACGATTGCGCGTGCTGTGCGAACACGCCGAGCCTTGCGGCGGCTGTCCCATCATCGGGCTCTCGTACGGCGAGCAGCTTTCGCTGAAGCGCGGGCGCGTGGTGCAGTCGGTTGCACGGTATTCGGCGCTCGAGCTGCTCTATACGGAGCCGGTCATCTTTGCCGACTCCATCACCGAGTACCGCACGCGGGCAAAGCTCATTGTCGCGCCGGGGGGCAAGATCGGGCTGTATGCCAAAGGGGGCGGACACCAGATCGTCGACATTCCGAATTGCCAAGTGCTCTCACCTTCGCTGGCCCGGGTGGCCGCGTTGCTGCGGCGCATCGTCGGCCGCGATGAAGCGCGGCGCGGGCCGCTCGCGCCCTTCGATGTCATCGGCACGGGCGCGCTGCGCGCCGTGGACCTGCGCGAGGTGCGCGAAACATTGGAGGGGCCGTCGCGGGTGCTTTTGACGCTCGTGCTGCAGCGCTCCCGGGTAGCGGATCTCGCGCACCTGCGTGCGGCGGCGGCGGAGCTGGTGTCGGAGGAACCGCTCCTCGCAGGCGTGGCCGCCAATTTTCACGAGGGCGAGGCGCCGCAAATCCTGGGCAACGAAACGGTGGTTTTGCGGGGCGCCACATCGGCCCCCGATCGCGTGGGCGACTCCACGCACCTGGCCACCTTCGGCTCGTTCGTGCAGGCGCACCGCGAGCAAGCCGCCCGCGTGCACCGCATGCTGGCCGCCGCGCTCCTCGGTGGGAAGCCCCCTGGCCCGCCGGGCGGGCCGCGCCCGCGCATTCTGGATCTCTATGGCGGCTCCGGCGCCATTGCGCTGAGCCTCGCGGCCGCAGGGGCCGAGGTGCGCTTGGTCGAGTCCTTTGCGCCCGCGGTGGCGCAGGCCAAAGCGGCTGCCGAGATGCAGCAGCTGCCGCTCGAGGCCGAGTGCGGCGACGTGGCGGGCACCTTGCGCACGCTCGGTCAGCGCGGCGCGCGCTTTACCGCGGCGGTGGTGAATCCGCCGCGGCGGGGTATGAGCCCGGTGGCGCGCGAGCTGCTCTCGCGGCTGGACGTGGAGAGCATCGCGTACGTCTCGTGCGATCCCGATACCCTGGCGCGCGATCTCGACCACTTTACGCGCCTTGGTTTCACCACCACGCACCTGCGCCCGCTCGACATGATCCCGCTCACCGACGAGGTGGAGACGGTCGCCATCCTGCGTCGCAGCGCGGTCCCGCGCGCGCGGGTCGTCTATGAAGACGAAGAGGTGCTGGTCGTCGACAAGGGCCCGTACGAGCCGACCACGCCGCAAGGCGAGTACCGCGGGTCGCTGGTGGTGCGCGTGCGAAAGATCCCGGGCGCGGAGGAGGCCGTGCCGGTGCACCGCCTCGACGTGGGCACCAGCGGGCTCGTTCTGTTCGTGCGAAGGCCCGAGCTGGTGGCGCGCTGGTCCGCCGCCTTTGCGAGCCCGACGGCCCGCAAAATCTATGTGGTCGGGGTGCGCGGAATCACGCCCTCCAAGGGCGCCATCACCCGCGATCTGCGCGAGGACGGCGTCTCGCACCCGGCGCGCACGCGCTACCGGCGCCTGGCGGTGGCCAGCGGGCACAGCGTGCTTCGGGTCATCCCGGAGCAGGGGCGCACGCACCAGATCCGGCGGCACCTGGCGGCCATCGGGCACGCGGTGCTCGGCGACGATCGCTACGGCCATGCGCCGACGAACCGCTTCTTCGAGGAGCGAAACGGCCTCGATCGAACCTTCATGCACTGCGTGCGGCTCGAGTGCGATCACCCGGCCACGCGGCTGCGCCTGATCATCGAAGCGCCCCTCCCCGGCGATCTGCGCGCCGTGCTGGAGCGCGCCGGCGGCCCCGGAACCTTGCGCTTTCTGGATCACAAGAACGCGCTGGGCACCGCATCGAGCCTTCCGCCGCCACCCGACGCGCACCACGAGCACGGCGCGCCGCTCGACATCCACGGCGTCACCGACACGGGCGCGCTCCCCGCCGTCACCGACGCCGTCCTGGCGGGCGACACGGCGCAGCTCCCTGCGCTCCCCATCGTGGTGCTCCCGAACGACACGGGCACATTGCCCGCCGTGATCGATCCGCCGGATCTTCCGGACGACGACGATCGCAACGGCGGGTTCTAGCGCAGCCAAAAATTGGAAACCGCCAGGGCGCCGGAGCGCCAAGGGAGAGTGAACATGGATGCTCGTCCATCTCTCCCTTCCTTCTTCTGCTGGCGGCCCTTGCGCCCTGGCGGTTTATCTCTCGACCCTTCGCCTAGAGACGGAACCCCGCGTCGACCGTGGGCTCCTCGATATCCATTTGCGCCTTTTGCAGCTTGCCGGCGTAATCCCAGTTGGTCGATTGCCAGCGCGTGAATTGGTCGAGCACCCACACGCCCGATTGGCGCGAGCCATTGCCGGATTTGCCGTTGCCGCCGAAGGGGAGGTGCGCCTCGGCGCCGGAGGTGGAGTTGTTGATGCTGACCATGCCCGCCGATACGCGCTCGCGGAACTGGAACGCGTGAACGGGGTTGCGCGTGTAGATCGCGGAGGACAACCCGTAGCCGTGGCCGTTCGCGAGCTCGATGGCCTCGTCGAAGGACGAGAAGCGCATCACCGACACGAGGGGGCCGAACGTCTCGTTGCGGTAGAGCGCGTCGTCCGCGCGCACGCCGGTGACGATGGAGGGGTGCGCGTAGTAGCCGGCCTCCGGATCGCCGACGAAGCCGGTGCGCGGGTTCTTGGCGGTGATGCGCCCGCGGCCGGTGGAGCCGTGCACCTGGTGGTGCGGCCCAATGTGCGCCATCCACTGCTCGAACGACTCGAGGAACCGCGATGAGAGCAGCGGACCGTAGAGCACCGCGCGGTTCGTCGGATCGCCGATGACCGCCGAGGCGACGCGCGACACGAAGCGGGAGAGGAACGCGTCGTAGACGCTGTCGTGCACCAGCGCCACGCCGAGCGACGTGCAGCGCTGGCCGGCGGTGCCGAAGCCGGAGAAGAGCGCGCCCTCGGCCGCGAGATCCAGATCGGCGTCGGGCATCACCACCAGCGGGTTCTTTCCGCCCAGCTCCAGACACGGCGTTTGCAGGTGCCGCCCGGCGAGCTCGCCGATGCGGCGACCGACCTCCGTCGAGCCGGTGAAGCCGATCTTCTGGAGCTGCGCTTGCTCGAGCGCGGCCTCCAGGGCCCGGTACGTGGTGGCGCCGTCGGCGTGGACCGTGTTGAGCACCCCCGCGGGCACGCCGCCGGCGACGAAGAGGCGGGTGAGCGCATCGCCCAACGCCGACGCGTACTCCGCCGGTTTCCACACCACCGCGTTGCCGCAGAGGAGCGCGGGCACCAGGTACCACGCGGGCACCGCCACCGGGAAATTGCCCGCGGTGATGATCGCGGCCACGCCCACCGGAACGCGGAACGTGAAGAGCTGCTTGTCGGGCATCTCGGAGGGCACCGTGTGCCCGTAGAGCCTTCGCCCCTCGCCGAGGAAGAAGTCGCACGTGTCGATGATCTCTTGCACCTCGCCCAAGGACTCGGCGTAGGGCTTTCCGACCTCGCGCGTGACCAAGGCAGCCAGCGCCTCTTTGTTCGCCTCCACCAGCTTTCCAACGGCGGCGATCACGCGGCCGCGGCGCGGCGCGGGGGTCTGGGCCCACGCTTTTTGCGCGCTCTTGGCGGCGGCGAACGCCTGCGCGAACTCGGCTTCGTTCGCCAGCGACACCTCGGCGACGACGTCTGCGATCTGCGCGGGGTTGGTGGAGGTGAGCTTACCGGCGGTGCCGGCGACGGACTTTCCGTTGATGTACGACGTGATGAGCGAGGGCATATTTCACCGTGGTGACGAGGATGACCGAGTGCGCTGCTGCGGGTGCCGCGCGTACGTGCGTCCGCGCGTACGGCGAGTGTACTAGGTGGACGAGGGCGCGGGCGGATCGACGCGCATGGCGCCGAGCTCCCGGCAAAGATCGTCGATGATTCCGTCGAGCTCGCGCTCACGGCCGGCCGGCGCGGCGATGGTCAGATCGCCGCCGCGCTCGGCGAACACTTGGGCGACGCCCTCGAGCGCCTCCACGATCCCCTTGAGGAAGACGACGTCGCGCGTGCGCACACGGACTTGCCGGGTGATCATCCCCGGCCCGATGGCGGGCGGCACGCTCTTCACGCTCGGCGTGCTCGTCACGCCCGGCGCGCGCAGATGGTCCTTCGGTTCGCGGCCGCTCATCCCAGCGGATCCTCGAGCTCGCGATCGGCGAGCTTCTTCTCGCGCTTCTCACGAAGCCGCACTTGCACGAACTCCACCAAGCGCTCGACATAGCTCTCGAACGGCGGGCACTGGATCCCCGTCCCCGCCAGAACCTCGTCGGTGTTCGCGGTGCCGTAGACCACCGGCGTGGCCAGCGCATCGAGGAAGGCGCGCGGGCTCTTGGCGAAGCGGTCGAGCCCCGGGGTGCGCAGGAGCGCCTTCGTCAAGTTGGCGGGGATGAAGCCGCGCGGCAATCGACGTCCGCCCGCGCGGGCCACCAGCTCGAAGATGTGGCGCGCGGTCAGGGGGTGCGGGTCGACGATGTGGAAGGTGCGCCCGGGGCTGCGCGGATCGAGCCCGATGGCGCGCGCGGCCTTGGCCACGTAGTCGATGGGGACCAGATGAAGCGGCGAATCGCCGCGCCCCGGCAAGGGCAGCGCGAAGTCCGGCGGGGAGGTGACCATGAGCAAAATGAGGATGTACGGTCCGTCGAAGCGATCGACCTCCCCGGTCTGCGAGTCGCCCACCACGATGGATGGCCGCACCACCGCGATGGGCACGCGCGGCATCGCGGCCCGCATCATGCGCTCGGCGCGCGCCTTCGTCTGCTCGACCACGTTGCGGAAGCCTTGTTGCTTGTCGAGCTCGTCCTCCTTGACGAAGCCAGCGCGATCGCCGGAGACGGCGGCCGTCGAGTGGAAGACGAGGCACTTCAAGTCCGAGCACGCCTCGGCGATCTCCAGGATCTCGCGCGCGCCGACCACGTTGATCTGCTCGGCCATCGAGGTGTCCACCCCGAGGTACGAGACCTCGGCGGCGTGGTGGATGCGGTCCACCTCCTTGACGATGGTGCCGAGCTCCTTGCCCGAGAGGCCGAGGTCCATCGCGGCGGCGTCGCCCTCGAGCAGGTTGACCCGCCTTCGCTGATCGAGCGGCAAGGTGTCGAGCGCCGCCATGGCGTCGGCCGTCGACTTCGAGCGAACCACCGCGTGCACCAAGGTCTTCGGCGACAGCAGGATCTCTTCACATATTTTGCGCGCGCTGAAGGAGGGATACCCCGTGAGCAGCACCACTTCATCGAACCCCGGGCGAGACATGCGCGAACGAGGGTACTCGTTCACTCGTCAAAAGCCACCCAAGCGTCGAATCCCTTCGCGCACCAAGGCATGGCTCGCTTCGAGATAAGCGCGAGCGTCGCTCCCGTCATTCGCTTCGCGCCCCCACCCCACCACGAGCGCAAGCCCACCACCCGACCGCGCGGGCTCGATGGCCGTGCGCCGCATCACCAACGCCAAGGTCACCTTGGACCCGAGCCGCTTGACGGCCGCCGCGACGTCGGCGTCCTGCCCCGCCTTGCCCGGGTTCTCGGTCACGTCGCGGAGGAGCGCGATGGGATCCTCCGCCAGCGCCACCTGAATCGGCGCCGGCGCCGCGGCATCGGGAGCGCTCGAGCCAATGGCCCACGCCACGCCAGCTTGCGCGGGCCCGGCCAATGCCCCCCGCCCCGCGCCGCCTGGCGGAACACGCGCCGAAAGCGCCTTCGGGTCTTTTGCGTCCTTCGCGTCCTTCGCGTCTTTCACGCTTTTCGCGTCCTTGGCCTCGCCGCGGGTCAGCAGCACCAGGTCGACCTTGCCGAGCCCAGGCACGTCGACTTGCGACGACGTCGTCTTCTGCACGTGAAGGAACGTCTCCAGCGGGCCTTTGAACGCGGTCTTTTCGCCGAGGCCCACCAAGCCGCGAAGCCCGCGCGCCGCGCTCTCCGCGTCGGCCACCGGCGCGCGCACGAGCAATCCACCGCGCTCGCCCCCGAGCCAAGCGCCGGAGACGTCATCGCCCCTCCCCTTCGCCCAATCGCCCAGCGCGCGCTCGAGCTTTTCGCGACCGTCTGCATCGATGCGCTCGCCCAGCGCCTTGATCACGGCCTGCGCGGCATCGTGCGCCGTCTCCTTGCGCTCCTCCGCGTCGCTTCGGAGGAGCAGCGCCATGGACGAGGCCTTGGGCACGTCCAGCAGCGGGGCGGCGTCGCCCACGCGCATCGCACGCACCGCGCGCGCCGCCGGCCCATCGCCCGCGACGGGAACGAGGGTGGCCACCACGCGGATCCCCTCGTCGATGGCGTCGATGACGATGCGGGCGCGCGAAAGGTCGCCCAAGATCCCCATCTTGCTTTTCACGAAGGCGTCGCTCATCTCCACGATGGCGCGCGGATCGCCGAAGTCGGGCGCCTTGCCGCCGTGCGCCTCGCGCATGCGCGCGTCCTTCTGCTCCATCTCCGCGCGAAACGACGACCAGAGTGACGCGAGGTACGGCGCGAGCGGTCCGGTGAAGGCGGAGCGCGGCACGTCGATCACGATGGAGCCCGTGGGGAGCGGCCGCGCGGGCAAGGTCCGCGCAACGTAAGGCCCGAGCCGGGCGAGATCGGCTTCGTTGCGCGCCAGGACCAGAAACCCGCCGCGCGCCAGGGCGATGGCCACCGGCAAGGGCGCCCCGGCCTTGGGGACGAGCAAGGTCAGACCCGCGGCATCGCGGCCTGCGTAGCGCGCGTTGGGCCCTTCGAACAGGGTGCCGCGCGTGCGGCGCTCGTCGAGGAGGTGCACCGCGATCGCGTACCCGATGCTCTCCATCCCCGAGGGCCCCGCGGCCAAAGCGCCGAACGCGGGCCCGGTCCCATCGATTTCCGGCCCGAGCGCAGGGTCGAGGGAGGCGAGCGAGGTGACCAGACCGCCCAAGGTCATGGGCATGAGCGAGAGCGCCCCACCCGTACCGCGCTGAACTTTACCCCATGAGCCGTTGGGGTCGACCACCACCGCCTCGGCCAAAAGCCCTTCGGGCGCGGGGACCGGCGGCTCCGCTACCTGCCCGGCATCGGGCGTGGCATCCGATTTCTTGCACCCCAGGCCGCCGGCGAGGGCCATGAACAGGGAGACGAGGCAAGCCAGACAAAAGGAAAATCGCCAGCCAAAACGAGGGTTCACCACCCGAGTGTCTTACCTCGTCCATGGCAAAGCCAACAATCCGGGCTGGAAGTCCCGGGTCGAATGGCGCTAAGGTGCCTCTTCTCACCTGATTTGGCCCCGCAGCTGCGTGGGCCCGCGAAAAGGACCGCGCGATGCTGGAGGACATACACAAAGAGCTATTCGGAGCCATCGGCCGGGCGCACGACGCGCTTCGACGCGATCTGGCGAAATTACGTGCGGGGCGCGCGAACCCGAACCTGCTCGAGAGCATCCGCGTCGATTATTACGGAACGCCGACGTCGCTAAGCAAGATGGCCAACATCAACGTGCCGGAGCCTCGTCTGATCACGGTCAAGCCGTGGGACAAGACGCAGCTCAAGGCCGTCGACAAAGCTCTACGGGAGAGCGATTTGGGGCTCAACCCGCAGGTCGACGGAGACCTCATTCGCATCCCGCTCCCGCCGCTCACCGAAGAGCGCCGCAAAGAGTTCGTGAAGATCGCGAAAAAGTACGGCGAAGAGTGCAAGGTCACCATCCGCAAGGCGCGTCACGACGCGCTCGACATGCTGAACGAGATCGAGAACGAGGGGGGCGCAAGCTCAGATGACGTCGATCGGGCGAAAAAGAAGGCCGAGGAGACCGTCTCCGACGGCGTCAAGCAGGTGGATGCCCTTGTGGCGACAAAAGAGAAAGATATTCTCGAAATTTGACGGCCTTCGTGAGAAACCAGAATTAAATGGACTCCACGTCCTCCTCCTACTCTGGGGCCTCGGCGCTTGCCCACCTTGACACACTCCCGGGCCGATGAAACTCTTGGGCTCTATTCCACAGGAGCGACTCGGTTGATGCGGGCCTTAGCAGCCGGGCTGAGCGATGTAGGGCTTCAGCGCGAGCACAACGAAGACTCCTTCATCGTACTCAAAGAGTACGACCTATTCGTCGTGGCCGACGGCATGGGTGGGCATCGTGCGGGGGACGTGGCTTCGCGCCTGGCCACCGAAACGATCAGCGAGTTTTTCAAGTCGACCGCCAACGAAGACGTCACCTGGCCCTTTCACTTCGACACGAACCTGTCCGAGGAGGAAAACCGCCTCCTCACGGGCATCCGCGTCGCCAACCGCCAAATCTTTGAGCGAAGCACGCGCTCCCGCGAATACCACGGCATGGGCACCACCGTGGTAGGGGCCATGTTCAGCCCGAGCAAGAGGCGGATGTACATCGGCCACGTGGGCGACTCGCGCTGTTACCGCATTCGCGAAGGCCAAATCCGCCTCCTCACGCGGGACCACTCGCTCATCAACGACTACCTGCTCGCGATGCCCGACCTCACCGAGGAGCAGCGCAGCGAGCTCCCGAAGAACGTCATCACGCGCGCGCTGGGCATGCAGGACCAAGTGGTGGTCGACCTGCAGCACGACGATCCCAAGGACGGCGACGTCTACATCCTCTGCTCGGACGGTCTGTCCGGGATGATCGTCGACGACGAGATCAAAAAAATCGTCTCCCACTCGGCCAACATCTCCGAGGCGTGCCGAAAGCTGATCGAGAAAGCCAACGAGCACGGGGGCGAGGACAACATCACCGCGGTGCTCATCAAGATCGAAGAGCGCGACGACGAGGACTCCGTCAGCTCGGAGACCGAGAAGACCCCCGTCCCGCCAGAAGACGGCGACGACGACGATCCGCCGGGCGCCTTCGCCGACGAGCCGACCCACCCGGGGCTGGTCGAGGCTTCCTCGCCGGCCGCAGTTCCTGCCGCGGGCAAACCAAGCCCGAGCAAAGGTGAACCTGCTGGCGTCGGATCGAGCGGAAGCGAGCCGGCGGGCGGGGGCGCGAAGCCGAAAAAATAGCGCGTGTGAGCTCCTGTTGAGTGTCCCACGCGCTTGACCCGTTGGTCGCGCCACGTTAGACCGCCATCATTCATGGTCAAAGCCATCTTCCTCGTTCTTGGCGGCTTCTGCGTCTACGTCATGGGGACGCTCAGCTACATCGGTATTGCGCTGTTGATGGGCATCGAGAGCGCGTGCATTCCGCTCCCGAGCGAGCTCATCATGCCATACGCCGGGGCGATGACCGAGCCGAGCGTGCGTGACGCGCTCTCGGAGCAGTTCAAGATTCAGCTCCCCCAGTTCAACCTTCTTTTTGCGGCCATCGCGGGGGCGCTCGGGTGCAACCTGGGCAGCGAGCTCGCGTACCGCGTGGGCGCCACGGGTGGCCGGCGGGCCATCGAGCGTTATGGGAAGTACGTTCTTTTGAGCAAGCACGAGCTGGCCATCGCGGATCGCTGGTTCGAGCGGCGCGGGGACATCATCGTGTTCGTCGCGCGCCTCTTGCCGGTGGTGCGGACATTCATCGCGTTCCCCGCGGGGGTGGCGCGTATGAACTGGACGAAGTTTCACATCTACACGTTCGTGGGCTCGCTCCCGTGGTGCTACGCGCTCGGATACGTGGGGCAGCGGCTCGGGTTGTCCTTGCTCGATGAGAGCTCGCCGCTCAAGCACTTCATGCACAAGTTCGACGCGGTGATTGGCGCGGTGATTGTCATCGCCGGCGTCTGGTTCGTTCGTTCGCGGCTCAAGGCGTTGCGCGGATACCGCGAGGCTGCGGCGGCGGACGAAGCGCCGTAATCGCGCGAGCCATCTCGCGTTCACAGCGAATTGCCGTTCTCGAAGTCGCGAGGACGTGTAACATGGCTCGTCCAAGGGGGACACGGGTGGCCGTGAAAGGACGGTGCTACAATGAGCATCATGGGCCAGCCGCGTCGATACCGCGTGAATCCTGCCGATCCACGCGCGCCGAAGATGGAGATCTGGGAGCTCCTGAGCCCCGCGGAACGCAAACGCGTGGTCGACGAGTTGCCTGCCGAAGTTCCGTGGGAGCTCATGCCCCCGGAAGGCGATTTCCATCGCAAGGCCAAGGAACGCGCCGTCGATTCGCTCGATGGCTACTTCCGCAGGATAGGCCGTAGAATCTACGTCTCGGCGGAGCTTGCGGTTTACTACCCGGACGAGCGTCGATTCTCGCCCGATCTCCTCGCGGTCACCGACGTCGACCACCACGACCGGCAAAAGTGGGTCGTTGCCGCAGAAGGCAAAGGGCTCGATCTCGTGATGGAAGTCGTCGCGGAGGGGAGCGAGAAGAAAGACTACGAGTACAACGTGGCGCGCTACGCGCGATTGGGGATCTCGGAGTACTTCATCTACGATCGCAAGCGTGTGCACTTGGTGGGCTATGCACTGCCCGAGGCCGGTGCAACGACGTATCAACCGATCCTTCCGCAGGTCGGGCGGTGGCCGTCACGGGTGCTGGGGTTGGACTTATCGCTCGAGGCCGAGCGGGTGCGATTTTTTTCGGGGACCGCTCCCCTCCCCGAGTCGGCGGAGCTCGCGGCGCGCGCCGAGCACCTTCTCACGGAGGCGATCGCGAAACGCGAAGAGGCCGAGCGACGCGCCGAGGAAGAAGCGCGACGCGCCGAGCACGCCGAAGAGGAGCTCCAGCAGCTTCGCGCGGAGCTCGAACGCTTCAAGCGCCAACGTTAGGCGAAAAGGGGCGGCTTGGGGCCTGAGCTGGGGGGCCGAATCGAAGGTTAGGTGGACGCCATGAGTTGGCGGGCGATGGTTTCGGCTTGGCGGATGCAGTCGGGGATGCCGACGCCGTCGATGCCGCTGCCGGCGATGTAGAGGCCGGGGTGGTGGGAGAGCTTTTCGGTGAGGGCGCGGATGCGGGGGAGGTGGCCGAGGTAGGGCTGGGGGCTCGCGCGGTGGAAGCGGAAGGTGCGGGTGAAGAGGGGGCGGCCTTCGATGGGGGTGAAGATGCGGAGCTCGCGGAGGGCGAGGTCGGCGAGGGCGTCGTCGTCCGTGGCGAGGATCTCGTCGCGGCCGGCGCCGCCGAGGAAGGCGCGCATGAGGACGTGGCCGCCGGGGGCGCGGTGGTCCCACTTGCTGGAGACCCAGGTAGCGGCGAGGATTTTGCGGCCGAGGGTGCGCGGGACGATGAAGCCGGTGGCGTCGAGATCGTGGGCGACTTGGGCGCGCTTGAAGGCGAGGAAGACGGTGGCCGTGGAGGCATAGTCCATGGCGCGGTCGAAGGCTTCGGCCAGAGGGGCGTCCAGGTGGCGGACGATGTCGGCGGCCGCGTGGGTG
Source organism: Sorangiineae bacterium MSr11954 (assembly GCA_037157815.1). Lineage (NCBI taxonomy): Bacteria > Pseudomonadati > Myxococcota > Myxococcia > Myxococcales > Pendulisporaceae > Pendulispora > Pendulispora albinea. Next base: position 2,156,513 of record CP089984.1, on the reverse strand, counting down.
GGCCCTGCAAAGACGATGTCGTCGGCGATTTCGGGGCCGCGGGAGGTCTCGAGGGCGTAGCGGCCGCGCGGATCGTCGGGGTCGAGACGGGCGATGCGCTGGATGGGGCAGCTGGTGCGAACGACCACCTCGTGGAGATCGTCGACGATGGCTTGGATGAGGGAGCCGAGGCCCCCGCGGAGGGAGAGGAAGCCGCCTTTGTTGGGCTTGGCGTCGTCGGGGGATTCGGTGCTCTCGGCGCGCGCGCGGCGTTGGGCGCGCATGGCCATGATGAGGGAGCCGTGATCGCGCTCGGCGGCGACGAACTGGGGAAACGCGGCGCGGACGGAGATGGCCTCGGCGTCGCCCGCGAAGATGCCGCCGAGGAGCGGGGCCGCGAGCCGGTCGACCATTTCGGCGCCGAGGCGGCGCGACATGAACGAGGCGACCGATTCGTCTTCGTCGCCGTGGTAGACGCGGCGGGGGACCAGCGGCTCGAGGGCCATGCGCAGCTTGGCGTCCCAGTCGAAGAGGCCGGTGGTGATCATGGGGCCCACGGCGGTGGGCACGCCGAGGACGAGGCCCTCGGGGATGCGATGCAGGTCCTTGCCCCAGGCAACATAGGCGCCGCGGTGGGTCTCGACGGTGGCGATCAGCTCGGGGCCGAGACGGAGGGCGCGCGCGAGCTTTTCGGCGTCGGGCTTGGTCGAGAGCCAGGAGTCGGGGCCGCCGTCGAGGACGAAGCCGCTGCGGTTTTCGGTGACGATGTTTCCGCCGACCCGCGCGGAGCGTTCGAAGAGGCTGACGCGGACGGGCGCGCTTTGCGGCTGCGCGAGGGATTGCGCGGCGGCGAGCTTGGAGACGGCGCGGGCGCAGGCGAGGCCGGTGATGCCGCCACCGATGATCGCGATGTGGCGCGCGCGCTCGGTCATCGGCCAAGCTCCGTGATGATGGCGGCGAGGGTCTCGACGAAGGCGGGAGACGCGTTGAGGGAGGCGGCGCGGCTGGTGGTGAGGCCGCGGGTGCGTGCCCACTCGGCGGCCTCGATGTCGAGATCGTAGAGGACCTCGACGTGGTCGCTCAAAAAGCCAATGGGCGCAAAGAGGACGTGGCGGTGGCCGCGGGCTGCGATGGCATCGAGGGTGGAGGGAAGATCGGGACCGAGCCACTCGCCTCCGCCCATGCCTTGGCTTTGAAAGGCGACGAGGTGCGGGATGGCTTGGCCGCTCGATGCGGGCGCGCCCGCGGCGTTTGGTGCGCTCGACGCGAGGGTCGCGGCAATGGCCTCGGCGCTGGCGCGGACGTCGCGCTCGTAGGGATCGCCCGCGCGGAGCACGGAGGTGGGGACGCTGTGGGCCGTCATGACGAGGACGGTCGCGGCGCGGGTGGGCTCGGGGAGCTGCGCCAAGGCTTCGCCGATGGATGCTGCGAAGGCGGCGGTGAGGCTCGGGGAGGTGCCCCAGTTGGAGGCGCAGCGGATTTCGAGGGGCTTTTGGAGCTTTTCGGCGGCGCGCTGCATGGCTTGCGCGTACGCGGGGGTGGAGTGCTGCGCCAGGGGGACGACCAGAACGCGCTCGATGCCGTCTTCGACCAGCTCGGCGAGCACTTCTTCCGGGTACGGGTGCCACATGCGCATGGCCATGCGCGTGGGGAGGCCAACGGCAGCCTCGACCTTCTTCGCCAGCTCGCGCGTGATGTCGCCCAGCGGGGAGCGACCTCCGATGGCCGTGTAGCGCCGGACCAGCTCCTCCACGACCTCGGGGGGCGGCGCATGGCCGCGGCGGATGTTGGTCACGAAGGCCGGCAGCTCGTCGAGGCGTTCGACGGTACCGTGCGAAAAAAGAATCGCGGCGGTTCGCTTGCCGCGCGAGTCGCGCTCGTCCCGCGGATCGCGTTGGTCGCGCTCGTCCCGCGGATCGCGCGGGTCCCCCACCCCGCTCATGAGCGTGCGCTCTTCTCGTGCACGAAGTCGATGACGGCTTGCACCGTCTCCACGGGCGTCTCGGGCAGGATGCCGTGGCCCAAGTTGAAGATGTGGCCCGGCCGGCCTGCGGCCTCGGCGAGGACGCGGGCGGCGTGGGCTTCGGCCACCTCGCGCGGCGCAAAGAGGACGGTGGGGTCGAGGTTGCCCTGCACGGCGCGATCGTGGCCCACGATGCTCCATCCTTCGGCGAGCGGGGTGCGCCAGTCGAGGCCGAGCACGTGGCCGCCGGCGTCGCGCATGGCGGGGAGCAAGGTGTGCGTGCCCGTTCCGAAGTGGATGACGGGGACGCCGGCGGTCATGACGTCTTGGAGGATATGGCGGACGTGGGGCTGCACGTACTCGCGGTAGTCGTCGGGCGAGAGCTGGCCCACCCACGAGTCGAACAGCTGCACGGCGTCGGCGCCGGCTTCGACCTGCGCGCGCAGGTAGCGGCGGACCACCTCGGCGAGCTTGCCCATGAGGGCGTGCCAGGCGTCGGGGGCGCCGTACATCATCTTTTTCGTCTTGGCGAACTGCTTGGTGCCGCCGCCTTCGATCAGGTAGCTCGCCAGGGTGAAGGGCGCGCCGGCGAAGCCGATGAGGGGCACCTTGCCCGCGAGCTCGCGCTGGATGGTGCGGATCGACTCGAGCACATAGCCGAGCCCTTCGCGCGGCTCGATGACGCGCAGCTTCTCGATTTGGGCCATGCTCGCGATGGGCTCGTGGATGACCGGGCCCTCGCCCTTGGCGAACTCGAAGGCGGCGCCCATGGGCTCGAGCGGGAGAAGGATGTCCGCGAAGAGAATCGCCGCGTCGACGCCGAGCCGCAGAGGCTGCAAGGTCACCTCGCAGGCCAGCTCCGCGTTCTTGCAGAGCTCGAGCAACGTGTGCTTTTCCCGCAGGGCGCGGTACTCGGGCATGTAGCGCCCGGCTTGGCGCATGAACCACACGGGGGTAACGTCGGTCGGCTCGCGCCGGCATGCGCGGAGGAATCGGTCGTTTTTCTTCACGGGTGCGACTTTAGCCGACGTTCGACCGAAACGTTAGCGGCTCGCGCCATCAACTCTTCTGATTGTAGTTCGTGTTCTCGAGCAGGATGACATTGGTCTTGCTGCGCGATTCGCCGACGCTGGTCACGTAAACCGCGGGCTGATCCTGCACGGGGCAGACCTTCTCGCACGCGCCGCACCCGATGCAAAGGGCGGGGTCGACATGGGGGCGCTGCAGTTTTACCGTCTTCATGGCCGGCTGCTCGCCATTGGGACCTGGCTTGGAGTCGCGAACGGGTGCCTCCACCTCCTCGACCCAGATGGCCTTTGGCGAGGTAGGGCAGAATTCTTCGCATACGATGCACGGCGTCTGCATGCTCCACGGCAAGCAGCGGCCGTGGTCGTAGAAGGCCGTGCCGATCTTCACGGGCGCGACGCCGATGCCGAGCTTTTCCTTCTCGGTGATCTTTTGGATCGCGCCCGTCGGGCAGACTTGGCCGCAGAGCACGCACGAGTGCTCGCAATAGCCGATGCGCGCGATCAAGATGGGCGTCCAGACGCCTTCGAGCCCCGACTCGAGGAAGGCCGGGTGGAGCGCGTTGTTGGGGCACACCTTCATGCACTCGGCGCAGCGGATGCAGCGCTCGAGGAAGGCGCGCTCCTCCACCGCGCCCGGCGGGCGAATGACCTTGGAGTGGTAATTGACGTCGAGCGCGTCGGCGATGCGGGAGGCCGGCAGAAAGAGCGCGCCCGCTCCGGCGGCGGCGAGGGCGGTGCGGCGCTCGGTGTCGGGCTTGGTGACGGCGCTCCTCCGGTTGGGGAGGAAGCGGAACTTGATGACGTCCTCGGGGCACGCCGTCTCGCAATTGAGGCACATATGGCACTCGTCCTGGCGCCACTTCACGCCGCCTTGCGGGCTATCGGCCCCTTGGCAGTTCACCAGGCACAGGTTGCAATCCGTGCACTTTGCATGGTCTTTCTCCATGCCGAACAGGGCGAAGCGGGCGAAGACCCCGAGGAAGGCGCCGAGCGGGCAGAGGACGCGGCACCAGAAACGCGGGATGAAGCGGTTGGCGAAGAGGACCGCGACCAGGAGAAAGACGATGAGCCACGTCTGGTGGAAATAGAACTGGTGCGATTGCCACACGGCCTGCGCGAGGAAGTCCTGCGTATGGTCGGCGGCGCTCTGCACGGGGCGCGCATGAAGGAGCGAGGCGCCGCCCAAGGTGCGCGCGCCGATGTACTGCGCGGCGGGGATGACGCCGAGGCCGATGGATCGAACCGCGATGCAAATCGGGTCGAAGAGGCCGCCGATGGCGCTCCCAAAGACGCCGGCCACGAGGAACGCGTAGAGCAGGTAGTACTTGGCGCGCTGGTAGCCGTGCGTTTTGTTCGCCTCGACGCGAACGGCGCCTCGTCCGCGGCGCGAGGGGAGCAGCCAACCGAAGAAGTGATGGAGGGTGCCGAAGGGGCAGATCCAGCCGCAGAAGACGCGGCCGAACACCAAGGTGAGCGCAAGGAGACCGAAGCTCCAGAGCAGCCCGCGGTAGACCGTGTGCGTGGAGAGCACGGTCATCGCCGTGACGAAGGGATCGGCGAGCAGGAACGCTTCGACGGGGAGCGGCAGACGAACCGGCGTGTCCGCCTGCGCGGCGAAGGTGCCGCGGAAGGCCGTCTGGAAGAGGAAATACATGAAGAGCGCGAAGAAGAGCACCTGCGACGCGCGGCGGACCCAGACCAAGCTGCGAATGCTCAGACGCGCGGGGATGCCGGAGCCGGGGAGCTTCTTTTTCGGCTTCTTCTTGGCGGCGGGGGCCGGGATGGCGGGGGTCGCGACGGCGGCAGCTTGCGCGATGGGGGCCGGAGCGACGGGTTGCGTCTTGGCGCCCCCCACGATCCAGGTGGTGTCGCGGTCGATGGGGGCGACGGTGCCGGCTTGGCCGGTCTTCCAGGGGATGGGCTCCGGGAAGTCCGCCATGTCGTGGTGGATGTGCGCCGGCTTGGTCGCGGAGGCGGCGGTGACGTCGAGGGCGACGCCGGCGTGCGCGTGAGGGTGCGCGGGGGACGGGGATGCGGCCATGGGGTCACACCTCCTTTACGCGGAGGTTCTCCCAGTACATCGTGCCGATGCCGCGCTCGTGGGCCATCTTGAGGTACGGAAGGTTGTCGCGGTGTTGGCCGATGAGGGTGCACGCAAAGGCGTCGGCGGCGACTTGGTCGACGGAGGCGATGACGGTGTGCATCTCGCGCGTGTCGTCGATGTTTCCGCCTTGCGGGCCGTTGCGAACGAGGACGCGGATGGCGTCGACGATGGTGAGCGAGGGGCGCATGAAGGTGGCCAGATCGGCGATCGAGGTGTCGATGTTCTGGTGCAATCGGTTGCGGCGCCCGCCCAGAACGCCGTACCAGTTCTTCATGGCGGCCGTGAACTTGGCGAGGTTGTGGTGCTTGGCCACCGGCACGTTGATCACCTTGTCGGCGTCGACCAGGGTGGTGAAGATGGGCCACTCGTCGAGCACGTCGCCTTTGAGGCGCATGGTGCGGAAGCGATGCTCGGCCGGCAGCACGATCTCACCGCCCAC